>DAME01000009.1:23731-32791 GCA_002499545.1 Euryarchaeota archaeon UBA88 | reverse complement strand
GCATCAAGAGATGTCTGAAAGTGTCCGTGAGGTTGGAAGAACTTCATTGCTGAATTGTCGGTCGAACAAGCGCCATGTGCAGTGCAAGTCCTACAGGCATCAGCATTACGCCAAAGAAGACGGTTGTTGCAGCGACCCATCGCGGACTGTTGTGCTCCATGCACCGCTGCCACATCCATCGGGTCACGAAGATGTCGCCTGCAACCATGTGTGCCCAAGCGGCTGATGCGCCCGGTTTCGAGCCCATAATGGCGGCAAGGCCCTCAAGGATACCAGCAGGATTGGTCGAGTCTTTAGCCAGATCAATCAATCCCTGAGGGTCAGCGATGGTTACAGCCCACCAAATGAGGATTGGTCCAAGGAAGAACCACGGTCCCTGCATGACTTTCTTGGTCATTTCGTGTTCTGGATACACCAGCATTGCGAACCAAAAAGGGCCTATCCACATCGTCGAGGCAAAAAATGAGTAATCGTAAATGTCCACAAAGACCTCTGTGGCTTTCCACCTATAACATCTCGTTTGTCAAACTAACTTTGGTGATCTGCTCTCCAGCAGAGCCGGGCGGTTACTGATGCGATGTCGGGTCAGTACACGAGTTGAACGTCAGATGCAGCGCTCAGTTCGATGACACCAGGCGGGCCACTCCACGTGATTTGATCGTCTGGGACAATGAGCGCACCGTCCCCTTCACTGTGGCCAAGGGTTGCCTTTACCGAGGCAAACGAGCAGAAAAGGGTTGCATTTGCGATAATGGCTCCCATCATTTCTGAGACAGCCTTTGAATCAGGGCCCATTTCTTGGTTGAGTTCTTCGATGTATGCTGGCTCCAGTAATCGAGTTCCAGCCGCAGCAAAGAACACACTGAGTTGGTGCCCATCAGCGATGGCACGTGCGGCACACGCTATGCCCACAATTGTCTTCAAGGTGTCATTTTTCGGTTCGGATACAAAGTTGACAAAATATTTTTTGCTCATGAAAATTCCATTCACTGGAATCATATGAGGTTTCCCAAATGATACATTGCTTGTGTTCACGAATGTTGTTTACCTTTTTCGACCTTGAAATTATATGTCAATTGGAACAGGAGTAAGCACTGGTGTAGGTGGCGTACGTGAAATGGGAAGCTGAACATATGTCGAATCAATCGGGTAAAATCGCCGTTGTCACTGGTTCTAACACCGGCACTGGTTACCACATTGCGCACGGGCTGGCTGCAAAGGGTGCGCACGTGATTTTAGCGTGTCGCAACCTCGAGAAAGCGACGGCTGCTAAAGACCGAATTCTCGCAGACATCCCTAATGCAAAAGTCGCTGTCGAACACCTTGATTTAGCAGACTTACAGTGCGTGAAAGAGTTCAGTGAGCGCATGCACTCCACCTACCAACACCTCGACCTTTTGATCAACAATGCCGGTGTGATGATTCCTCCTAAGTCAACCACGAAAGACGGCTTTGAACTTCAATTCGGGACCAATCATCTCGGTCACTTCGCCCTCACCGGCCGTCTACTTCCTCTTCTTGAGGCGGCCCCAAAGGCTCGGATTCTCACGATGGCAAGTATCGCCCACAAGAGCGGTAAAATTGATTTTGATGATCTTCACAGTGAGAGGAAACGTTACGTTCGTTGGGCTTCCTATTCACAGAGTAAGCTTGCCAATCTGATGTTTGCTTTGGAACTTGAGCGCCGTCTCAAGGCTCGAAAATCAAGCGTTTCTTCTCTCGGTTGTCATCCGGGTTGGTCTTCGACCGACTTGCAGCGTCATTCACTGGTCGTTCGGTTCTTCGATCTTTTTTTGGGAATGAATGCGAAGAAAGGAGCCGCACCTTGTCTCTATGCAGCGACTGAAGAAGAAGCACTGACCTACGGATATTGGGGGGTTACCAAGCGCGGAGAAATGCACGGGTGGACTGGACGGGCCAAGATGACGTCCCGTGCTCGAAACGAGCAGACCGCTCAGAAACTTTGGGCTGTCAGCTGCGAACTCACCGGTGTCACGTATTTTGAGGATACGCAAACGCCGTAGAAGAATGCAGTTTGACCTCATTCATCTGTTGCCGGGTAGAGTGGCGGATAGACAAAGTTCGGGTTCTTGTCTTCATCCATTTGGACGACATACACTCCGGAGACCATTTCGGAAATGAACAGGTAACCTCGAGGGTCGTACTGTAATCCCCAATCGAATGGAATCATACACGATGCCCAGCAGTCGGCCATATCATAGCCAAGGGTTTCCTTAGGGTCTTCCATCCATGTTGGACCGGAAGGCAAGAAGTAGCCCATGGTCTTGGTTTCAGCCAATTGTTCGATGGCTGGATAGCCAATTTCAGGTGCTACGACGCCGTCAACCCACTGAATATCGTTCCAGATTTGGCTGTGGTCGGTAACCCAGTTTCCTGCATGGTAGTGCGTCCAGTAGACGTTTCCGTTGGTACCGGTGTCACCGTTGTGAGGACTGTAGATGTAACCGCCAGGGATGTAGTGGTGTGGGTGTTCGGTTCCGTCAGGAAGAATGCTTGAACCAGGGAGCTTCCACTTGCTGAGCAAGAACGGCTTAGCAGGGTCGGTCGTATCGATGGTCCAAATGTATCCGGTATGGTTTGTGTTCGTACCATATTCTGGAGCAATCATGGTGAGATGCCGCCAGTTAATTCCAAATTCCGCGTCTTCAGGTCCCGTTCCACATTCTGCATCCCATGTTTCCATTGGATCAGTGTCTTTGGCACCGTTGCACAACAAGTGGTCGTAAGGAACAGCATAGTGAATCCATCCGTTACCGTTGAGTGCGCCACTGCTTCCACCCCATTCTTCAGAAGTCATGTTTGCATGGCCGCCACCGTCAGGTCCGTACCATCCATCGCTTGCACTTGGACATCCAAGCCATCGTCCAACCTCGTTGTTTTGAGGCCAAGAAACACCTTCTGGGTCAGGTATGTTTGGTGGATTTGAAACATCCACAATTCGTAGTCCTGCGTCCCAATATGAGACATAGAGGAGTTTCTGTCCAGTAATTGGGTGGATGTGGAAGACGTTGTCGTGATTGAATATTGAACCGCCACAGGTGGTATCGGGTTCGGGAGAGTATCCACCCCAGCGTAGAATTTGCCGACTGTCATTTTGCTGTTCATCAGTTGACATAGGGTTCCAGGATTCAAATCCGAGAGGAACGTAGAAAATTTGAGTTCCTTTGTAGAAAGTCCCAGAATCGCCTTCGACCATTTCAGGATACGGGTCAGCGCCGTACAAGAAGAGGTGGCATTCTTCAGCAGCCCACAAGGGGTTGGCTGGCTCCCAGTCACAGTCAACATGCATGTCTTGGTTGTGGAAACCTGCGGGCGGATTGTTCCATTCTGCAACCTTGATTGGTTCGTTCTTATTGACGACGGAAATAACGTCTAAGCGGTTTGCACCACTGTTCGCATCATCGTCTTGTGGAATTGGATCTAAATCGCTGTTTGTCAGTTCGTGATTGACAAGAACCCAGTTGTTGTCTGGTGTCACCTTGATGTCGATCATTCGACCAACCTCTGCGTAGTATGTAGAGAGCAGAGTGATGTTGTTGGGCTTGGAAATATCCAAGATTTCGAATTGGTTGTAGGATGAAACATATGCGTAGCAGCCGCCGGTTCCGTCAGGGTGTTTGACACAATCTTCCATGAAATTACCTTCAATCGAAATCTCTGAAGAGTCGCCTGGTGTTGGTCCAACGTTCTTGTATTCAGGGTAGCATGGTCGGCCAGCAACGTTGTCAAGTTCGGCAGGAGGGGCAACATTCCCGTCGCAATTGAGGTTGTGATAATCGATGAGTTGCATATTATCGGTCTGCAAACGATGAGCTAACAAATCGGAGTGACTGTGCTGATCGTCTTCAATCTCAACAACGGGGTCGACCCACGCTGCTTCAACCGAGTCAGCTTCTTCGTTATCATCTCCACCCAATGCGAAATAGGCGGTTGCTGAAAGAAGGCTGACGATAACCAGTCCCACAAATGCATAGGTAATCACTTGGTCTGCGGCTCCGCTGTCTTTGACCAGAAGTCGTTGTTGCATAGCAGATTCCACATACAGGTTCTATTTTAATTGGCCCATTTTGTGTACACGAGTTGCTGTTTCGACATTGTTTATGTAGCACCCTTGTGACCTTGGTGTATGCGACGAAACATTTCTTGCTCGATTCTGGTTGTTCTGTTGATGGCACTCGCTTCGCCTATGCTGGTCCCAGCACAGGCACACACCGCCAGCGCATTCACGGTCTTGGTCCAGGAAAACAGTTTTTCGCAACAGTCACCTGAGATTATTCAAAACGACTCAATAATCTGGTTTAACACCGACAATTCATCAAACCTCACTCACCGACTGGTGTTCGATGCAGATGGTGACGGGCTCTACAATGGAACCTTTGAATGGGATTCCGGCGAGCTGCACGCCTACTGCGAAACCGACGAGAACAATACCAAAATCGATCCGGATTGTTCGACCAGCTTCATGGTGGTGTTCGATACGAATTGGACAGCTGGCGATTATGATTACCAAGATATTCGTTCTGATGGGAGTGTTTTGAACGGTACAATTCGACTGTTTGCAGATGAGGAAAGTCACATGAATTCATCCGGACCGGTCATCGGCAGCAGTTTTGGCGTTCAACAAAACGATGATTCTGCTGATGACGAGATTGAAGATGACCCGCTTTCAGCAGAACAACTTCTGCTCTATGTTGCCATCTCAACCGGAATTGCGTCGGTACTTCTCTTTGCCCTGTTGCTCGTTCGTCGTTCGCCGGAAAGCGATATTGAAGTCGAAGCGGCTGAAAGCGACGAATAATTAAGTCGAGATTTGATTCTTTAAATAATTTCAATTTTGAATTTTAATCTGTGGGAGGTTTTAACACCTCACTTGACCAGGAAAAGCCGATTGCGATGTCTGACTTTGATAATTCATATATTTGCCCGAATTGTGATTATATTGGCACTATTTCGATTCACCCAATCGTCTGCTCAATGTGTAAACATGAAGATTGCCCAATTGCTCGACACATCCAATCGGGCTCTCGGAAAAGGTGGATTCGAATTGAAGAAGCAGGCCCTGATTGGCGATGGGATTCTACTCTTGACAAGATGTTCAAGCACCATTCTGCCGACTCGAATAGTTCGAAAATAATCAAGAAGACTGTCAAGAAGTTGTTCAAGACCTTTTCACAACATCGTGACATTATCGATGGAATATTTCCACATTTCATGCAGGATTATGAGCGTTCAACTGGTAAAAAAAGCCGTCAAAAGGGCAATCGAAGCGGTCAGCGGTCGACTAAATTTGGCTCTGTCAGAGGTGCACTGTATGAAGGGGCATTTCTTCGAATGATGGATTTAATGGATGAGTTCGAACGTTGTCCGGCTCGAATAAATCCAGATCATTATGAATTTAATTTCCATCCCGACGGGTGGTTCCTGCTCGATGGTGAGAGAATCCCTATCGAATTTAAGACCGTTAAAGCCGGAAATTTTGTTGCGACTAAGATGTCCAAGAGCGTGAAACAATCTCGGAAACATGGCCGTCGCTCAAAACGATTCAAATACAATCAAAGCGGATTTTCAATACTCATTGTTTGCTGCCCAGAAGAACGTGTTTTTGGAGCAGTATTGCTCGATAAAGCTGCAGATGCCATTGTGTAATTCACTATCCAACACGGGTCAGGTTCCTTTGGCGAAGGGCCTCAAGCGCAACTACGCTCACCGCAACTTGGAGGTTGTACGAGGGAACAAACCCATCCATAGGCAGCAAGACGCATGCGTCAGCCGCATCGAGGACTTCTTGGCTGATACCTTCCTTTTCTGCCCCAACAACCAGCATCACATCGCCAGTCAAATCTTCGTCCCAAGGACCGTGCGTGCCAACATCTTCGACTGCAATGAGGCGCATTCCGTGTGACTTTACTGCTGTTAAAATTGCTTCAGTCGTGCTGTATACGACGGGGATGAAACGGTCAGCTCGCATGCTTGAACGTCGAATTGTTCGACGCTCTTCATGAGTTTTGGGGACATTCAAGACAACTGCATCGGCACCAGAAACCTCGGCAGTACGGATGGCAAATCCAAGATTTGTCGAGTACGTGACGCCGTCAAAAAACCACACGGTACCACCTCGTGAGAGGACCTCTTCCAACGTTCCTGAAGGTATTCGTCCAACCAAGGCTAACGCATCGGTGAACCCATCAGCTGACATTCGCCAAAGGTCGTTTGTTGAACCTTCTTCAAGTGGAATATGTTGCTCTTGACAGAGCCTTCTAATCTCCGCAGTGTCCTTTTCACGGTCGACCAGCACCATCTCGATGCGTTCACCGTTGTTCAATGCCGCTAGGACTGCATCACGTCCGGTGATTTGTCCTGCCATACAACGCCGTAGGCCGCAGTCCTCATGAGGCTATCCGCACTGGCACGGCCATGGGCAAAAAACACAGTCCGAAATTTCTCGCCATCGTCGAATCTGCCAGGTCTGCAATACCTGAATGCGATGCTGTCGATTTACGGGCCATGCTGGAGGACGGAGATGCGTTGCTGATTCTTGACGTACGGGAACGCCATGAATTTGAAGCAGGCCATTTGCTGGGTGCGATTCACGTTGGCAAAGGTGTGTTAGAACGCGACATTGAGAAGCATGATGTTGGTGAAGGCGACCGCATGGTGCTGTACTGTGGTGGCGGATTTCGAAGTGCAATTGCCGCTAAATCTCTCCAAGAAATGGGGTACAGTAACGCATATTCGCTCTGGGGTGGATGGCGGGCTATCCAAGCAGAGGGACTCCCACTTGCACCGTAGTTTACATGGAGAATACCACAGCAGTACGCGCTTTACCTCATTGAACTCGGTCATCGGTCGCGTGGGCAGACTCATAAAGGGGAGTTAAGTCGGCAGGATGCTGAGAAGCGCAGGTGTTCATATGGCTCGAGGATTGTACCAACATGTTCGTGAAACTTGGAAGCAACCCAAAGAGGCCATGCCTCACATGTTCCGCCAAGCTCGTATGGCTCAATGGCGACGTGAACCGGTCAATTGTAAAATCGACCGCCCGACCCGTCTCGATGCAGCACGCAGCCTTGGATACAAAGCCAAGCAAGGCGTTGTCGTAATCCGCACTCGAATCCGCCGTGGTGGACTTCGAAAGGGTAAGATTCACATGAAGCGCAAGCCAAGTAAGGCAGGTATCAAGAAGATCACCATGGCAAAGAACACTCAGCGAATGGCTGAAGAGCGTGTTGCCCGTCACTTCCCAAACCTCGAGGTCCTCAATTCGTATTGGGTTGGCCAAGATGGTAAGCACAAGTTCTACGAAGTTATCCTCATTGACACGCATCACCCAGCAATCATCGCAGACAAGCAACTCGGTGTTTTCAGTGGTGCAAACGGTAACAAGTCCCACCGTGGACGAGCATACCGTGGTAAGACCTCTGCTGGTAAGCGAGGTCGTGGATTGCACAACAAGGGTAAGGGAGCAGAGAAGCTGCGACCTTCACTCAAAGCAAACCTCAACCGTGGAAAGTGATTGAGGCCTTTGGCCGATTTCTGCCCCAGTCTTCAAGAAGTGTCGACGCTCTTTTGTCACTATGGCGGGTATTGCAGAGTATGGATTAATGGTGCTTGGGGCTGCACTGGGTATTGGAATTGGTTGGCTCATGGCCAAAAACAGATTCACCGGCGACATAGTTAGAGCCGAAGCTCAGGTAGCAGCGATTCAACAGAGTAAACAGTCAATGTTGGCAGAAATGGAGAGCGTTGCATCAACTGTCGCCCGGCAGAACTCCGAAGATTTTCTTCGACTAGCAGAGGAGCGATTGAGTAAGGTCCATTCCGAAGCAGAAAAGGACTACGATCTCCGTAAGAAAGAAGTTGATTCTCTGGTGACCCCTATCAAGGACGAACTCAAGAAACTTGAACTTGCGACTATTGCAATGGAAAAAAATCGCGAGGGGGCTTACCAAGGACTCAAGCGGACCGTTGAAGGATTAGAGCAACAAACAACCAATCTTCGAGATACGAGTGTCAAACTCTCAACGGCTCTACGTGGCTCAATCAAAGCGCGTGGAGCATGGGGCCAAGTTGCTCTGAAAAACATCGCTGAAGCAGCAGGCATGCTTGAGCACTGTGATTTCGATATTGAGGTTACGCTCAAATCAGGTGCTGGCGGAGGGCGAGTCGACCTGCTCGCCAAAATTCCAGATGGAGGTCATATTCCCGTTGATTCCAAAGTACCGCTTGCGGCGTATTGGGATGGGCTTGACCACGAGGATGGTGATGCTCGCGCGCTCAAGATGAAGGAGCACGCCAAGTCCGTGAAGAAACACATCGATGATTTAGCGGAACGTGACTATCCTCGTATGCTTGAAGGTACCGATTTCACAGTCATGTTCATTCCCGCGGAACCGATTCTCTCTACTGCGTTTGAATACGAACCGAGTCTGCAGGAATATGCGTTTGGCAAGCACGTACTCATCGTAACACCGGTGACGCTCATCGCTCTACTACGAACCGTTGGACTGTATTGGCAACAACAATCAATGGCGCAGAATGCGAAAGAGATTCACGCTCACGCTCGAGAATTTTACGGTCGAGCAGCAAAGTTCAGTCATGACCTGGCCAAGATGGGTAAAAATCTCAACACTGTAGTTGGGGCGTACAACGATGCCGTGGCATCGTACGATGCGCGACTGGTGCCATCCGGAAAGAAACTCGAGACGCTGAAAGTGACCGAAGGCACTCAGAAGAAACTCGCAGAACTGCCCCAAATATCTACTGCTGTACGCGGTGTTAAACACCTGCCACTCAAGCAAGAAGAGTGATCACATGGGAGTCTTGATTCCAAGTGCGCGCACGACGCACCAACCGGCTCGTGCTTCCCACATTGCAAATGAGCCACCTACAATGCTTCCTGCAACTGCCCACCAACCGATGGATGGGGCAAGACCGGTTCCTACCAGGACAGCCATTCCGATACCACCTGCTACTGCAAGAATACCTACTCTCAGTCGAGCCGCTTTTCCCTCTGCATCAATGTTACATTCCAGTGCCATG
>DAME01000009.1:0-23330 GCA_002499545.1 Euryarchaeota archaeon UBA88 | reverse complement strand
TCATCACTGGAAGTATGATTGCCGGTGGTAGGGGAACATCTTCGGTGAAGATTCGCAGTTTTGCAGATACGATGGTGGTCAAAAAGGCTGATGGCGCAACTCACAACTCCGACAAGAATCACGGTAATGTCTGGGTCCATGATTGCGTTCGATTCAGTGGATAAAAGCGCTTCTTGAATCAACACCAATCTATCAATCTGCGGGGTTGTTTTATTTCCTCACGATGTGTCGCATTGGTTAGGGATACGGATGGCTCAAGGTGAAGATTCCGTGACTCGGCTCACTGGGCTGGAAGTATTCTTGCCAGACGGGCGCCGACTCGGGGTTGTTCATGATGCGGTTGTGGATGCGAATGGATTGAACTGCACCCATCTTTTTGTTCGAGATACAGATGAAGAATTGGTTGAAGGTTCAGTCCATGTCGCAGTTCCATGGAGATGGGTTCGAGCCATCGATAGCATCGTGCTCTTGCGTTGGTTCCCTCCAACGCCGATTCCATTGCAGGGTTGAGTTCATTCATGGGTATTGAATTGCATATTTTGGGGACCTCTTCGGCCCGTCCGACCTCGAAGCGACAGGTGAGCGGAAGTCTTGTTCAGTGCGAAGATGGTATCGCAGTGATCGATGCAGGCGAGGGGTTCCAAACGCGATATGCTGCGCAGCGCAAGCGATTGAAACTGTTCGATAAGGGGACCTCTCTTCGAGCAGCAAGAGTTCACGTGGTCTGCTTGACGCACGGTCATTTGGATCATACGTGGGGGCTTTTACCTTGGATGCACACGATGTCGCTGGATAAACGCGAAGTTCCATTGTTGGTTCTCGGTCCAACGTCTCCAGAAGCCTTCGATTCGTTATGTGCTGGTACTGGCGTACCTGACTCGTCTGCGAGTGCAGAACTCGCTCGACAAATTACCGGTTGGCAATCATTAGGAGGCACTTCAGCAGAACTGGGTTATTCGGTTCGCTGGGTTCTTGGAGACGTGGTGAACGACCGCTGGATGGAACTCAACGACGACGGCTCGACAAGTCTTCTTTCATCCATGCCGCAACCAGAGGGGTGGAAGCGAAACAAACTCCACCCACTGCCGAGCAATCATTCCGTACCGTCTTGCTCGTGGATGCTTGAATCTAAAGGAAGTCTCGGTAAATTCAATCGGCTGATGTCTGCAGAATTGCGCTTGTCCGATGAGGAGAAATTACGGCTCTCCTCTGGCGAGGATATCAAGCGAGTGGACGGTTCCTTGCTCAAAGCCACTGATTTCCGAGGTGAGGACCGTCCCGGCACCCGTCTAATCGTCTCGGGCGATACATCAGAGATGGCAGAATCTTTGTCGACGGTTGGGGGCGTGGACGTACTTGTCCATGAAGCGACGTTTATGGACGATGCTCAACAGTGGGCTGACCAATTTCAACATTCCACATCAACTGGTGCTGCGCGAACTGCCTTGGCTGCCAAAGCGAAGCATCTGGTCCTGACGCATTTTAGCGCTCGAATTAACGATGCGAATCTTCCCGTTGCAGAGGCCAAGGGTGTGCTTGCTGAATCGGGTATTCAAGTCACTGCCGCAATGGATGGGGACAGAATCCACATCTCAAATTCGGGTTCAATCACGCATCGTTTCTGGGCAGAAAACGGCTGGAAGGCTTGAACATCTCGCCACATCATTGAAGTGGATTGGGCCGTACAGCACATCATGCGTTCATCACTTGCGGTCGTTTTTCTCCTCTGCATAATGGTGATTCCTCTTTCGATAGCGGCAACTGATGGGCGGGCAGAGCCAAATTGCCAAGAAGTCAATGCCGCATCATTCAGCAGTGCCACCGCCATTGAATCGGGTGAATGCGTCAAAATAAGTCTCGGTGTTCTAACGCCTGGCGACGTGTTCGACATTTCATTGACCATCATTTCAGACCCAATGGACGTACTTGTCTTTGATCAAAACACAATTCTTCCTTACGACCTAGGGCAATCCTATCGCACCAGCTACGAGCAAATCCCTTCGACTGAATCGGCGTTTGGCGAATTGAAATTCCATTGGAAAGTGCCCGCTTCAATCAACCAAAAAACGTGGTATATCGTACTCGACAATACGGCTCATTCAGGCGACCAAGGAATGGGAGATCAAGGCGGTAACCAAAGCCGAGCAAGCTTGAGTGCGTCACCCATCTCGGAATCGTATTGGACGCCATTTCACGACGTCATAAAAGTTGAAAGTGGTTCATTCCAAACACTTCTGTCAGGTGACGAACTCCGTCTGGACGCGGGTACGACCGTGGTTGTCACCGCCTGGTCGCTTGAAGACGAGGGTGACGTGTATCTTCAGACTCGTTCGATGAACGACCTCTACGTTTCTCAAGGCGTTGGTTCATTGTACATCACCGGCGCTTCACTGCAAGCTGTCGATGATTCCGCTTCCTTTTCTTGGGTTGTTCCCAACGAACTTGACGGTGAAGAATTGGTTGTCGTAGCTGACAACACCGATACACCAGTTGGAGGTGGGGACGGCAGTGAACCGGTTCGCATGACTGTTCGAGTCGAACTTGCACCACAACTCAATCCAATCATAACCGATGATGGAAATGCCTCAACAGTCTTGTCGAATGGTATTACTCTGGATGCTTCTTCAACTCCGAACCGCCTGAACCAAATTGCCTCAGCGTCGTGGGATTTTGACTCGAATCTCGATGGAGATAATGACGGCAATCCTGCTAACGATGTCGATGCAACCGGTTGGGAAGCAGTTGCTGTTTGGTCAACGCCAGGTGATCGCGTGGTCACGCTCACAGTGACCTCCCCAACCGGTGAATCTGCTTCGACAACCACTACGATATCTGTTTTGGATGTAGTCGCTCCAGTTGCTCGTGTAGGAGGCGACGGCCAACCCATCAGCGGAGGGTGGAAAATCTCCACAGGTGGTTCTCTTTCGCTAGATTGCTACAGCAGTTCCGATGATTTTGAAGTCGAGTTCTGCAGGTGGACCTTGGACGGTACTCCCTACCAAAACCCAAGCCAGTCACTCTCCCTGTCGTGGGACGATATTGGTTTGCATACCGTCGTCCTTGAGGTGACGGATGCTGCAGGTAATTCTGATACTGCAACGACAACTGTACGGGTAACCGATACGTCTCTCCCCGTCTTGGAACAAGCCAGTTTGAACCTTCTTCCAAGTGTTGGCGTTGTTGATGAAGCCATCACGTGTGCGGCGCAAGCTACGGATTCGTACGATAATTCATCTTCATTGCGATATCATTGGGACATGAATCCTGATGAGGACAGTGACGGAAATGGAAATGCTCGAGATGATGCAGACCAGACCGGTTCGACCACTGAACTTGAGTTTTCATCTGCGGGTCGCTACGACATCGTTTTGACGGTCTTTGACCAATCGAACAATTCTGACAGTCACGCCTTTTCTTTGACGATTGAGGCCTCTCCAAGCGAAGGAGGAATAGTCGGTATATTGGCAATGGTCTTGTTCATCGGAGCGCTCACGATGGGGGTTGCATTGGTCGGTCATCGTCGATGGCAACGGGGTATTGCAATGGATTTACTCATCGGACGAGGCCTTTCAGAAGCCGAGGCCAAAGCGCATCTGTCATCGCTAGCGGGTACGAGAAAGGTCCCACTGTTCGCTCAAGCAACCGTCCTAGCAGGGCTCGATACCGGTGAGGTAAAACCATCCAGCGTCCTTGCCGAAGAACGAAAGGCTGCAGAAATGGCGGCCATCTACGGCTCATCGAATGAGAGCCAAATGAATGCGCAGCAGAGTTTTGCACCACCTCAATACCAGCAGCAGACCATGTCGCAAGGCAGCCAAGCAGCTGCGGCAGATGCCTTGGCTTTATTCAACGACGTCACGCCGGCTTCCGTTGCGCAGCCTGCCGTTCAATCGAATCTTTCTTCTCCGGATTTACTGAATGAAATGGAAACCTCTCCCACGCTTCAAACGGTTGTCCAAAGTGGAGGTATTTCGCTGCCAGACAATGTCGTACCTGCAAAGCAGCCCGTCACTTCAGAAGCGCCTGAAGAAGTCCAACCTCTGGTTTCAACGGTTCAAGTGGCCTGTGAACAATGCCCGACTGTTTTTGCCATCCGCATCCCAGCCGGTACCAAAGAAGTCGTAGTTGCATGCCCATCGTGTGCTTTTGATTCCGTCGTTACCGTTTGAATCTCCGCCCGTAGGGCGGTGTACAGAATACGGCCAAATTTCAAACATCTTAGGGATGGGTTCTCATAGTGGTACGGAGTGCTTCGGTTATGGTAGAGGAAGGAACGCGTCTTCTTCGTATAGGTCTACCACAAGGAACTGATCCTCGAAGAATGGCGGTCGCCATGGTCGTGCTGATGCTGTTTTCGATGGCCAGTCCCGTCAGTGCAGATATTTCGGTTTCACGAGATGACTTCGGCGTTCTCGATGAGTTGGATGATATCCTTTCCAAGCGAACCGAGAACAATGAAGAAAGCATTGCTACCCTCGGTGCTATCGATGCACTCAACGCTATTGACGTCGCACAACGACCGGTTGATTCGACCGACCCACTCTCTCAAGCAAGTGCCTATCTCGACGGCATTGAGTTGCGTGACGCATCTCCATTTGTCGCAGACCACCCTCGTCCTTACGAATTCCTGATGGATACGTCAACGCAACCTGACGGATGGCCATACAATCTGTTTGAAACGCTGTTTTCAGTTCAATCTCTCGGATTGGACAACATTCTCGGTATTGGAATCAATACCTATGCGGTGTACGTCAATTTCACCTCAAGGAACAACGGCCCTTCACATGAGGCGTGGGTGGAAGGTACCTTCACCGGTGAGCTACTGGTTGGGACAGACATCGTACTGTTCAACAACTACATCGATATTGATGGTGATTCTGTAGACGACCTTTCTGTTGGGTTAACCATTGAAGGTCTAATCAACCAGAACGATGGTTTTGGCTTTGAATTTGGTGATTGTGGCATTCCGCCGGTCACCGTTCCTTGCATTGAAGAATTTTGGATTCGCCCGACATTTCAATGGAAAGTTACAGCACTCAATCAAGACGATTTATTGTGGGATAACATGTCACACCTCGAAGTCAGTTTGATGAAAGGTTTAGCGTTTGATGTCACGCTTGACGACTCGGAATCCTACGCCATTGTCATCGACACCCGTTTTACACAACCCCCTCACGACTTCACTCTTGGTGTTGGCTTGCAGCGAATCACCTTCAGCGTCAATGCAGTCTTTGCAAACGCACTTCAATTTCTGGCTTCACTGGCAGCAGGTGGAATCAATTCCACCAGTCTGAGCCTGACTTCAATTTCAGCACCCTACGCAATTCGGGCCTCAAATCCAAACGCCGACAGTTCGAACCGGCAGACGAATTGCGATGATGGGTCGGGGTATTACGATCCTGAAGTGGACCATTTGGCCGAAAGCCATGACCACAAGTGCGGTTTCGGTCTGGGTGTTGGTTTCATTCGATTTGACGGCTACGGGGGCGGGACAACTGCTCCAGTTTTGGAAACTGCCTACATCGATGCAGGATTCCATCCGGAACAAGGCCAAACCGAAATTCCAAGCGAAGTTGACATCACGTTGAGAAACGATAATTTGGGACAAAACAGCTTCGATAATGTTGAAATTTTTTCAGACATTGGTGCGGACCTTTTCCTGCATTATTTTGAAGACCGCTCGAACGTGACGGAAGGAGATTCGCCCTTTGGCAACGTTACCGATTCCCGTTCTTGGATACGCGGACTGCCGTCTGGAAGCCTCCATCCCGATGAAATTGCAGCCATTTTTACGATGATTGGAGAAGAGCCAGGGGGTACGGACTTACCGGGAGAAATTCCAGACCGCCTCTCGATGATTATCACCATCAAGAACTTCTCTGCTGACAACATCAACAACATCAACGACCCATCCTTGCCGATTAACCCAGCATCTCCTCCCAATACTTTGGTGGCGATTGTCGCCACCGAATCAATCGATTTATTGGATTATAAATCGACGTTCATGCGCGGCGGATACGCATCCGATTCATCTTCGATTGTTCTGCAGATTACCAACGTTCCGAAAGTGATCATCATTGAAGGGAGTTTTCTTATTCCCGAAAGCGGCTTGAGCAGGGTATCGTATGACAATCCAAATCTCAACACCATCGCTCAAGTATTCGATAATGCACTGCTCACCATCGTTGAAGTAATTTTAGATGTTGGGGACATTGTCAACGGGCTTCCCGAAGCAATTGTTGGAACTGCGGGATCATCTGGCGGTGATGTGGGCCTGCACTGCTACAACCAAGTTCGGCAAAATCTCCCACAATCAACCCGCAGTCCGATGGAAATTGGATCTGTTTCAATTGCTATTTCCAGCAGCGACCAGCCGTGGTTGCCAGACATTGATCACATCCTTCTTTCTGAAGACACCAACATTGAATCAGTAAATGGACGACTTGGACAACAAGAGCCGCTGGTTCCAGTTGCGATGAGTGCCCGTATCGGAGGTCTCTCGAGTGTCCGGCATTCTTACGACCCGATTAACGATATTCGGCAAATGGAACTGCAAGGTATTCCAAGCGGTCCGTTGTTGATTGGACACATTCTTCACAACGATGGAGCATTAGACTCTGCCAATCAGCAATCAGCAACGCTTTCAAACCGACCCAGTACGTTCAATATCACGCAAACTGCAGAAGCGCTGATTTACGCTGCCTCGGCTCCGATTGGAACCATCACTTACGGTGGAAACGGTGACGGCCAGAGCAACGCGATCCGTCTCAACGGTCTTCCAGCAACTTTCGATTTGATTCTTGGTGACACGGTCGGTTACGTTGCTTCAACCCCAATGGAATCGATTGAAATTCAGCTAACCAATTCATCGCAACCACTCTCAATGGACGGAGATCATTTCCGTTTCTGGGTGGATGAAGACCTCGGTGAAGCCAGTTTGAGCGCTAAAATCTCTGACGTGACGAGTTTACGTCGTCTTTCTCCTTTAGACCCGGGTGCTTCAGGACCAGAGGGTAATTCTCGAATCGAGATGATTCGTGGAGATTCTTCACCCATGAATATTCTACTTGAAGATGATACGCAGTACGATGACGAATTCAAAGGGATGAATGGGAAAATCGCCATCAATCCACTTCCCGCAAACATCACTGTGGCCTACCCGAGCGGTGTTGATTCAGGGGGTCTTGAACTACCGACGTTTGATGAAGGCGATGGCGTTCAAGCCCTGTCATTTTTCCTTGGAGATTTGGTGAATTTTGGCTCATTAGTTAACGACTTTGTCTATTCGACGATTGTTGACTTAGGTGGAATTGAAACCACTGAAGAGGATATGGCGCTCGGCATTGATTTGGTGACCGGTGAATCGTTCGACGTTACTGCTGATGTTCGCAAGGGGCGTAACGTTGGTGAACAGCCTGCTTGGTCACACGGCTTAGGAATGGAAGTGTTTGAAGCAAGCGTGGTGTCGTTCAATCTCTCTCGAATGCCGACGTTTACCTTGAGCACCCGTTCGATTGCCACGGAAATTCTCAGCGACTATGTCGTCACTTCAAGTGAGGCGGATGTCTTGCTGCAGGCTTTCACCGATGCCAATATCAGCAATCTCGCATCGATTGAACAAATTTTACTCGCGCTTGAAGACGGTATCATTCTCGATTCTGAAATCGAGGGCGTCAATCTCTCAGTTTTGGAAGAAAACGGCATCACATTTGAGTTGCGGCGTTCTTGGCATCTTCGTTCTTGGCTGCCCAGTCTACCTGTTGGAAGAATAATGCTGGAGTATGATTTCAGAATGATAAACGAGATTCCAGTCTATGAACTTGACTTGTTTTTAGAACAATGGACGCCTGAACGACAACAATTCAGCATCATCGTGAATGGTTTGGAAGGGCGTGATGTTGAGTTCATCGTTTCAGGACTCGATACGACTGGCCCCAATGATGTGCAAGCCAACGCGGTGTTTTCAACTCAGGATAACCTCACTATTCCCCGCGTTTCGGTAGACATGCGGTACGACCTCGGGGCTAGATTGGACTCTGCTCACGCTATTTTCATCGACAGACGGGCGTTGAGTCGTGTTGAAGCGCTGATTGTGAACGTTCCGCAATCGACTGATTTTTCGTCAACGGTTGGTGATATATTCCTCATCGACGTGTCTGTGCCGCCACAGTACCAAATTGACGGTCATTCTGCTGACTCACTGATGATTCAGCAAATGCGATACGTCGATGGATTTTGGTGGCCTGCCACCGCTTTCATGCGCGACTTGCCAGGAGAAATGCACTTGTCTGCACAGCCTAACAAGGACTTTGACATACGGTCGGAAGTTTCGTTCCAAGGCATGATGGAGCTGGATTACAGTTCCAATACCGAAGACATGGATTTGTACCTCGAGGCATCAGGACGTTCAGTTGATTTCAAGGGCGACGTTCTTCTACTGGCTGAAGACCTTCCCAAGACCTTCGTTCTTGAAGCAACAGAAGACTGGGGGATGCGAATTGCTTCTTCAGGCCAGGGTGTTGAGCGCCTGTATGTCAAGCAGACTGACGTCCCATCGACTCCCGGTGTCGTACTTGACCGAGTCGAAGTTATCGGTCAAGACCTCAAATCAGCCACCATTAACATCTACACTGGTCCTTTCCAATACCCGGTGATTGTTCTGGAAGACATCACTAACGGCCGAATCGTTGCAAGTGCTGAAGCAACCGTGGAACCGTATTACGAACTGGGTATTCTCGAGGGCCAAACCTTTGACGGTCGAGCGGTTCTTCTCGATGCGCAGTTCACGGGAATTTTACCGACTGCTTCGTCGATTGGTGTCAACGGAATGGTGACTGACCTTTCGCTGATCGGGTCGTTAACCGGTGACAGTGTTGAGACCCGCCACGTTCTTTTGGTTGAGCCGATTTCAAGCGGCATTGCAAGCCTGTTGGCTATGATTTGGTGATTGTATGAGTGGGGACAATGATTCAATTCTCTACGACGAGAACGGCGATATGCTGGTACATGAGGACGATATTGAATCGGCTGGTTTGCTCGATGTAGCACGAATTCAGAACATGGAGAAACTCGGCTATTCATTGGATGAAGAGGGAATTGAAACCTATGAAGACATGCAAAGGGTCAGCAAGGCGATTGATACGATTCGGCGAAAAGTGAGTCCTGCTCGTGTGGCTTTAGCCGGTATTGTTTTTCTTCTCTTGGTCGGTGTGTTCGCCAGTGGATGGTACTGGGCACTTCCCCGAGATGCGGTGAACGTAGAGACGCAGTACTTGCAGCGCGGTGGACACCTCATTATGTCTGAAATCCATAACACTGGAAGCCGGGAAATCACCGATGTTACGCTGGATGTTCAATTCCAATCACTCGATGGCGAAATTCTCGAATCAATGTCCATTGAAGTTCAACGCATTGAAGCCCATGCTTCTGTGGCTGGAGACGATTTGGAAATGATGGTTGTAGGACATACAGTGTGGGACCAATATGTTGTAGTTATCAATTTACAATACACAGATCATCGGGGCGTTGTTCAGATAGAGGAGTGGAGGCATGGTGTTGGTGATTGGACAATCGAATACTTCATGGATAAAGCAGAGAGAAGCACTTGGCCAATTTCATAATGCAGTCGAAGAAACGCACAGCACCCCAACGGATAAAGCGAGGGAGTTGAACCCGTGATTGTGTCTGTCAAACGCTCAATGGCTGGAGCCTTGGCTTTGGCGTTACTTTTCCTTTTACAGGGTGCAACACCACTGCTTCAGCCGACGGAATCTCAACCCACTGAGATGGATGAAGGCGGAGAAGTCGAATGGGTGCGTTTCGACTTGATTGACGGTGTCTACGGTGATGCCGAGGGGTACGAGTCCTACACCGAACAACTCGAATACCGTTCACCGACCGCATCAAGTCGTATCGGTACGTTCGATATCAACGGCCTTCAACTAACACGGCCGATTCCAGGCGAGTGGCTGGCTCCAAGAATTGACTTGCAACTTCTCATCGTCTCTAACGAGGTGCAACTCCTCGATACTCGGCACCTTCTTGCCGAGATTGAAGGTCTTAGCGTTCGTGAGTTTATCGCTCCTTCAGGGCTTATCGTTCAGGGAACCGTTCACGCGCTTGAGCAAGCCAGCACAGTAGCAGGCATCGATTCCAATCATCCAGTTCCTCATGCGTTGTTGGTTGATGGTACTGTCCTCGACATCTTGATGCTGGAAGACGGTTTAGAATCTCTTCAAGGCACTTCGATGCGAATTGAGGGATGGCGGACCGATGAAGGCCCTCAAGAAGGGATTGATTTTACAGATTCTCTCGGTGGAACAATTCTCCAAGAGGTATCTCAAATCGTTCCATTTGCATTCTCAGAATCTCATCGCTGGGATGACGGGAGATACCAAGGTATTCTTGCGACCAGTGAACTGTTTGGCGTGGTCTCCCAGCCTTCGCTTAGGACGCTACGGTTTGAACCGGAATTCACTATTGAGAATAATCAGGCCAAGACGAACATGAAAACATCTCAGGTCTCCGGTTACTTCACGACTGATCTGGACGGCTCAGGCCAAATTGTCGCCGTAGCGGATACCGGACTTGATGCCGACCACGGTGATTTTGGCACACGAGTTGTTGCCAACAACGATGTCATCGGCGACGGATCGCCTGCAGACAAGCATTCTGGTCACGGCACTCACGTTGCGTGTTCGGTCCTTGGCGACGGTGCTCAGGGTGGTTATGCTGGAGTCGCGCCATCTGCAGAATTGTATTTCCAAGCGATGGAGAATGACAATTCCGGTAACCTGCTTTCGCCGTCATTGAACAATCTGCTGAACTCTGCGTATTCAGCCGGTGCGTACACGCATACCAATTCATGGGGCTCAGCGAGATCAAGCGACCAGGGCAAATATACCTCCGAGAGCGAAGATGTCGACGACCGAGCAAATTACTATGATCGTTACTACAACGGTCGAAACGGTTTGACCATTCTCTTTGCAGCAGGAAATGACGGACCTAATTCAGGTACTGTCGGTTCTCCATCAACTGCAAAAAACACCATCACAGTGGGGAATCATCAAAACAGGTATTCAGGCGCTCCTGACAACATCATGTCAAGTTCATCTCGTGGCCCGACCGATGACGGTCGAATCAAACCGGATATTCTCGCACCAGGGGGATATGTTCGTTCCTGCAGGGCCCAAGAAGCCACCGATACAGACTCTGCAACATGGTCGAACACGTACTATCTTGAATACACTGGAACATCGATGGCTGCTCCGAATGCGGCTGGGGCTGCGGCGATGGTTCGTGAATATCTCGAAGAAATCGCTCAACGCCCCTCTCCCCAAGGAGCACTTGTCAAAGCCCTCTTGATTCTTGGAGCTCAAGACATTGGTTCGCGTGACATACCGAACAACGATGAGGGCTGGGGTCGCCTGAATTTACGCAACACACTCGCTCCTAATTCCGGGCAGGGAATCTGGGTTGACGACCGTTCAGTGCTGTCAGGTACTGGTAATTCGAAAACTTACTCGTTCAATATATCTCAAGGTAATGGCGGTTTCAAGACAGTTTTAGCCTGGTCGGATGAGCGAGGGTCCTCTTTCTCCAACACACAACTTGTCAACAATCTTGACCTTGAGGTTACCGACCCGAGCGGCAATGTTTACCTCGGCAATGATTTTGCGAACGGGCGTTCGACCCAAGGCGGTTCAACTGATAGCCTCAACAACGTCGAGGTTGTACTGATTGACAGTGCAGAAATCGGTGTTTGGACCGTGGTTGTGAAAGACGGTATGCATGGAGGCAGCAAAGCGCAGCCCTATGCAATTGCAGTTACTGGGCACGGCGTGAATGATTTACGACCCGACCCAACAGTCATGCACGACGAATTCCAGATGTCGGTGACCATACCACAAGTCGGTGACCAGATTCAACTCGTTTCGAAGGTATTCAATGTGGGCAATGTTCGAGCAGACTTCTTTGATATGCGATTTGAAGTCGACGGTGTCGAAATTGAAACCAAGAACTTCGACATCGGTCCGGGCGCTTCGAAAACACAAGTATGGTATTGGACACCACAAGTTTCTGGGCAATCGACTCTTTCGTTCATCATCGACCCGACAGATGAAATCGAAGAGATTCTTGAAAACAACAATCGTCATGACATACAGGTCGATGTCACCGCACCAGGAGTCAAACTTTCTGCCAGCCCTCAGACATTACTTTTGACCAACACCTCTCAATCCACGACTTCGTGGGATGTTGTTCTTACCAATACGGCCCTGATTTCAACGAATGCTAGCATCGTAACCCAGTCGGTTTTCAACATGATTACGGGTGAAAATCTTCCCTGGTATGTCGGTAGCAACGAATCTAATTTCACGCTTGATGGACAGGCTACTGCCAACATATCTGTGACCCTCGTACATCCTACCCCTCCTTCACCCGGTGAATACCGAGTTGACCTTCTTGGAATTGATGTCGATAATGGCGTTAACTACCCTTACATGGTCTATTTCACCGTTCCTGAACTACCAAAGGTTCGCGTTGAATACGATTATCAAATTGTTCCGGTATCTCCATCAGAACCAACCAGTTTGGATGTTAGGCTGTTCAATCTTGGAAACGCTAACATCGGTTACGACTTATTTGTCGAAGCGCCTGCGGGCTGGCGAGCAGGGTTTGATACCTTGTCCAGTGTTCCGGGGGCGAGTTCTGGTTCGAGTGGACTGATTGACAAAGATACATATCGTGAAGTAGGAATGACGTTCACTCCACCTCAGGTTATGACTGCGGCTGGGGCAGAACGGCTGGTGCGATTGACCATCCAATCTCAAACAGAACTCACTGAAACGTGGATTTTTGACATCCCAATCAAGATTGAAACCGTCAAGACCGTTGAAGTTGACCTCGAAACCAACCTCGGAGTTCTCCGGCCTGATTCGTATTTTAGTCTCCTGTTCTCATTGGAACACCGAGGTAATGTGGACCTTTCATTCACGCCTTCGTTCGAACTTCCCTCAGGTTGGTCGGTTACGTCTGACGTTGAAACATTTGAACTTCCTTGGGCTTCATCGAAGAATCTCTTGTTTGGTATATCAGGGGACGGTAATGCGGTTTCTGGTGCGGTCAAATTCTACCTCGATAACGGTTCAGATCGAATCACTTGGTCTGGTCAATTCGATGTAGAAGTACTTGCAGAGCCGAGTATCAATTTCGTGAGTTTAGTTGTTGACGGCGGTGACCCTTGGGACACGCCGTTTGGCTCAGGCTCGCATCCTGCCGGCGTACCGCTCAATTTCACGTGGTTAATTGGCAATTCTGCTGATGTTGAATGGCAACCAACCGCATCTCTTTCGCTGGATTCGGGGCTTTTCGGTGACTGCGGTGAACTTGCTCCAATCAGTAAAGACGAACTTTCTCCGATCACTTGTACAATTATTGTATCATCGAATTTGCCTCCTTCCAGCGAACCGTCATTTTCCCTAAACTTGGATGCTGGCGGTGTGACGGCTTCTCAAACACTCGGACTGTTGGTTGCAACCGTGGTTGAGTCATCGTGGGTACAAGAGCGAACTACGCCATTTTCAACCGGCTCTGAAGACCTTTTAGAAGTGACACTGACCAACACTGGCAATTCAGTGTACTCTCACAAACTCGTCGCCAATGCTCCGTCGAATTGGGTTGTTTCAGTTGACGGCAATGATATTGCCGACCTTGAGCCGGGTGAATCGATGCTTGTTCGCCTTCTGGTTCGTGCAGACCGGCCCGGAGAAGGAGTCATCACGCTTGCACTTCAAGGAGCGGAGGGCATGTCCAATCCTTCCGTTGAACTCACGGTTAGCTCGATTGGAGAGCCAGTTGGGACCTCTGGAGAATCACTTTCGCTTACCACTCTCGCCTTGTGGGCAGTCATTCTTGTCGTCGTATTCTTGGTCGTTGCAATCGTATCCCAGCGCAGGAAAAATCCACCGATACTCCCCATGAAGAGCGTCAACCTTCCATCAACTCAACCAATAGCCCCAGTTCCAATTCACAATTCGGAACAACCGTCTGTAGTGTGTTGGTCGTGCCGTTCTCAAATCACTGGTTTGTTGCTTGGATGTCCCGGATGTGGGGCGCGCTATCACCGCCCAGGACATCCGAATTGCAACGCTTCAGAAGTCACTACCTGCCTCAATTGTCAGGCAGACCGTTCTACCTTCGTCGAAGCATGAAATTGATAAGCAGTTATGTCAAGGTCGATACAAGTGTGCGCAGCCTTTTGATACTAAGGCTTCCACCGGGGGTCATGGACCCCCGAGTAAAAATGAATAAGCACGCTTCTCAACGTGCACTCTTTCTTGTAGGGATTCTTCTCCTATCCGTTGTACCTTTGATGGCTCCAACCGCCATGGCAGATGGTGCACGGGATGCAAGCATCTCCATCCAAACATCGCCATCGAACGGCCTTGAAGTCAATCCCGGAGAATCAGGCGAATACACGGTCCGCATCTACAACACCGGTTCCAATCCGGTCACGGTTTCTCTCTCGACCAGTGAAGAAGCAACGCAAGAATGTGGCGCCTACTCATCAACCATCTCACCTCCTACCTTAGCCGTCGAGTCCGGTGATTACGGTGAGGCCAGCATGAACGTTACATTGACCCAAACCGCAGAAGGAACCTGTGACACCACTATCACGGCCAATGCCAATGAAGCAGCCACTCCACCTGATGTCGGCGGTCAGCCAGCTCAGGAGACAAAGACAGTGACGACCACAGCGGGCGATGGCTCTGGTTCAGCATTGTTCGGAGTTGACCTCTACATGGAATCAGAATCTCAGCGAAGTCAAACATGGGGTGGGGAGTCGGTTATGGAATTCGACGTCGTCGTTGAGAACACCGGGCAAACCAACGAAACTGTTGCTCTATCGGTGGAAGATACCACTGGTTCGTCATGCCAGAATGCTGACGACCTCGATGTGTCGCTGAGCGACGATTCAGTCAATCTGGATCAGAACGAGACTCAGACCGTGACCGTATCTGTTGAGGTCCCCGACGGTCAAGAAGCAAACAAGTATTGCTGGGAGATTACTGGAACCGTCACAAGCGACCCTTCACAAGAAGCGAAGGACATTGAAGAATTCGATTTGACCGTTCCAGAACTCCACGAGTGTACGATGGCACTCTCGAGGACAAGTTTGACCGTAGACCCTGATGAAGAAGGTACGCTGAGTGTGACGCTCACCAATGATGGGAACAGCGATTGGTCGGTGTCCATGTCAAAGTCAGGTAGCCGGTCGGGATGGGTCACTTACGACGGGGCATCGTCAGGATTGTTGCCGTACGATAACGGTGAGGGAACCAAATCGTTCGATATTCTGGTCTCCCCCGACGATTCGGTGACTGCAGGTCAAGAATCCCTCATTCAAATTCAAGCCAAAGACGGAAACACCGTCAAGTGTTCACAAGAACTTCGAGTGATTGTTGGGCAGTCGTTTGGTGCCAGTCTTTCGCTTTCATCCTCCTCGCTCTCTGATATCGAACCAGGTACCAACGGGACGGTCACGTTAACTGTTACCAATCAAGGAAACGGAGCAGACAACCTACGAATCTCATCGTCATCACCGCCATCGGGGTGGAATGTTCAACTTGAATCAACAACCGTATCAGTTGGCTCCAAGCACGGTTCGGAGAAGAGTTCGAACGTCGAGGTCGTAGTCAACGTGCCACTTTCAGCGCTTGCAACCGAAAGCATCGACATTGCGTTCTCGGTGCTGCCTGCTGGCGGAGGGGCTGCTTATGCAGAAGTCACCCTTTCAGTCTCTGTGATGGCCGTTCACGGTATTGAAGCAGAAGCCAACGCATTGGAACAAACGGGTCGCTCAAGTTCACTTGTCAAGTTCCCAGTCAGCATTCAGAATACGGGCAATATCGAAGACAACTATCGTTGCGTAGAGATGTCGCAGACCGCCTCTCCAAAATGGGCGGTTCACTGCGAAGATAGCATCGGCAACATCATTTCGCCATCCCAGGGCATTCCAATTGCTCCACAAACCATCGTGGATATCTTTGTTGTAGTAACCGTCGATGGCGAGGAAGAACTCTCTTCGACACGCGTCACCGTTCGAATCATCAACAAAGATGACTCGACAAATTCGGGAGATGAAGACAACGATGGCATTCCTGACAACCAGCGGGAATTCGTGTTTTTGGCTATCTTGTCGGACCGAATCTTCGCAATGGATGCGCAACTGGTCGACGGCGGACTTGACCAACGCTCAGGTACTGCTGTGCTTCCACCATCAGGCGCCCAGACCTATGGTTTCTGGGTAACCAATACTGGAGACGGAAATGACAAGGTAATTTTCGATGTCACCGGTCTTCAAGGGCTTGCAACACGACAAATTACGTTGTACGGCCTCCCCGTCGATGGACCTGTTGACATTCCAGTAGGGTTCGGAATCTGGGACCAAAACCAGAGCATGTTCCTGGTTGATACTTTCGGTAATCCAATCATTGGTTCGACCAAAGATGCTGCTGAAACCCAAATGTGCGGTTTAGATTTGTGTTCTGGAGGCTATGACGCTCGACCATTCAAATTGTATTTCGAAATCTCGATCGAAGTCAACCCTGGTGCAAATACTGGTGATGGTGGAGTACTCAACGTCGTTGCCCTCAGTACGAAAAACGCCGCCAACCGTTCGGGCAGCTTTGATATAACTCTCGATGTACAAATTATCTATCAGTTTGAGTTTGATTCAAGTGTAGATGACAGGGAAATTTCAGTGGTGTATCCTTCGAAAGAAGAGTTCTCAGTCAACCTTACCAATACCGGGAATATTCGTGCAGAAGTTCTCGTATTCACCTCAGAAAGTTTCAGAGGCTGGAACGTTCTCATTGACAGCACATCGAACTATTGTGGTCTTGAAGGTTCAGACTACGTCTGCTGGGTGGATGTCGACGAATCGATTGAACTTCTCATCACGGTCCGCGCACCAAACGGTGCTGAGATTGCTGACACGTTCAAATTCACTCTTTCTTCAGAACCTGTTGAGACGGGCGTGGTCGACCGTGAAAACATCGAATTTACCGTCAAAGGGACGCCGGATTCCGGATACTTTGGCCTCGGTCTCGATTCACAGCAATTGACCAATGGAATCTATGCTATTGTCCTGCTTGGCGTGCTTGTCATCGCCTTCAGAACCTTCTCTCGGCGGTCGTAAAATCAACCATCGGGCTTCTCCGGTCGAAATGCTTCTCAGTGCCCTTCTTTGATTGACTCTCGAAGTCGTATGTAGCACCCTATGTTTTGGGAATACTTATGAGAGTCCCACAAGTCGGATTGAATGCAGAGCGTATGCTTTGCAACAGGGTGAACAAATGTCAGGGCTTGAATCGGTTCCGAGCGCTTATCTTTCGATAGGCTTTTTGACCGTTCTGGGAATTATTATGCCTCTAACCAATTTTCTCATTACGTGGGTGGTTCGCCCTCGTGTCGATCCTGCTCGCCCCCACATCACCCGCTCCTATCTTCTTGAGGGATACGAACGTGATCACAGCCTCTACCCCCGTCGATTAACAACGTTCGAGTGTGGTAGTGAACCTGTAGGAGATGCGATGATTCAGTTCCACTTCCAGTACTACTGGTACGCCATCATTTTCCTCGTGTTTGATGTTGCTTTCATGTTCCTCGTTCTGGGTGGCATGGTCGCATCAGATGCAACTGCCCAAGGCGCCGCAGCTGGCGCAGTGGACGAAGCCAAGAGCGCTTTAGCGATTCTTGCAGTCTTCTTTGCAACGATGTCGTTGGGCGTATGGTACGTGTTCCGCAAGCGCGGACGAATTTACATTTGAGGTGATTCTATGTCGGATGCAGGAGAGAATTTCGCAGCCTTCAACAGCCGCGCACTGGTTGAAATGGTCGGCGGTGTGACTGATGAAGCACTGAAAGCAACACGAATCAAAAAGTTCCTCGGAGTCCTCGCAGGGCGATACTTCAACTGGGCTGGACGCAAATCTCTGTTCACACTCCACTTGGGTATCAAATGCTGTGCTATCGAGATGGCTGCCGCAGCAACCCCTCGTTTTGACGGCGACAGATTTGGCGTACTGTTCCGCTCTTCGCCCCGCCAATCCGATGTACTCCTCATCAACGGTCCAATTTCCAAAAAGTTCGCTGACAAAGTCGTTCGACTATGGGAGCAAATGCCGGAGCCAAAGTATTGTATCGCAATGGGGGAATGTGCTATTTCAGGCGGACCGTATTTCCAATCGTACAATATTCTTGAAGGCGTTGACACGGTCATTCCTGTCGATGTCTACATCCCCGGTTGCCCACCTCGCCCTGAAGCACTCATCGATGGTTTTGGCCTGCTCAGAGAAAAAATCATCCGTATCGGCGGTGCTCCAAGTCTTGAGAGAAACAGCGACAAACCGGTCATCGTAGGAGAGGACTGAGATGGTCGGCTCAATCACTCCTGAACAAAACCTCAGTGCAGCTGAATCTTGCGCAGCCGCTATCAGTGGGCGGTTCGGTGGAAGCGGAATCGAAGTATCGGTGGAACGACATTCCAATCACAAGAAATACGCTTTCGTTCGAATGACCACTCCTCCCCAGCACTGGATTGCACTCGCAAAGTGGTTGAAATTCGAACTTGATGTAAACTACTGTTCCATGGTCACGGGTACACATTTCCCCGATGGACCTGAAAACCGTGGATGGGAAGTAGCCTACCATTTTCTACGCCAACCGATTGTCGACCAAAAGCCAAACACGTGCACTGTGCACGATGTTGAACAACTTTCGGGCAACGATATCCCGGTGGAGTTTGAAGTTTTCATCCCCCTCCCGCAATCAGATACTCCGACCGTCCCTTCAATCCAGAGCATTTGGGTTGGGGCAGACTGGAATGAGAAAGAGACCTGGGACTTGGTCGGAATCAGGTTCGAAGGGCATGAAAACATGCACAGAGTCCTCAATCCTCACGACAGCCCTGACGGTTTTCACCCGTTGCAGAAGCAACACAAGCTTCGATATCACGATCACAATGAAATGTACGACGACGCACAGGGATTCCTGCGTAAGCCAGCGGACGAGGGCCGTGTTAAGTGAGGAGATACTATGGCACAAATGTGGATTACAATGGGGCCACAGCACCCTATGACGCACGGACTCTGGACATTGCGTGTCAAGGTCGATGGCGAGACGGTCGTCGATACCGAGGCCGAACTTGGCTACATCCATCGTGGCGTTGAAAAAATATGTGAAGCACGTGACTTTACCCAAGTCACACCATACTGTGACCGTCTGTGCTACGTGAGTGCAATGACTTGGGCGAATTCCTACATTTATGCAGCAGAGGATTTGCTGGAAGCTGATGTGCCAGAACGCGCAGAATACATCCGCCTCATATCAGCAGAACTTCAGCGGCTTGCATCACACTTGATGTGGCTGGGTGCTTTTGGCCCAGATATTGGAAACCTCACGCTCATGACGTGGTGTATGCGAGACCGAGAGATGTTCCTCGACTTGCTCCAGGAACTTGGAGGCTCTCGAATGCACTACAACTATCCACGCATCGGTGGCGTCAAGCGAGACATGCCAATTGGCTTCGCTGACCGCGTTGTTGCTAAGACAAAGTTGTTCGAAAAGCGCCTTGATGAATACGAAATGATGCTCGACGAGTCCACCATCTGGTTGGTTCGGCTCCAGGGTGTCGGCTACGCAAACGCTCAAGACATGGTCGAAGCAGGAGTTTCGGGTCCAAACGTGCGTGCTGCAGGCGTTAACTACGACGTTCGCTGGGCGCACCCATACTCGGTTTACGATGAAGTCGATTGGGAACCCGCAGTCGAAAAGCCGACTTCAGTAAAGGGCGCAGATTGTTATGACCGATACCGTGTTCGAATGGAAGAGATGCGACAATCGTGCCGCATGGTCCTCGACGCTCTTGATAAAATCCCTGGCGGCCGAAACACCAACTACGCAAACGGCGATGCCATGATTCTCACCAAGGCGCCTACCCGTGCTCCAGAAGGTGCAACCGGCTTCAGCAATTATGAATGCACACGAGGCCACTCACAGTTCTATATCCAAGGCGGTGGCGATGGACGCGGAAAGAATCCGTACAGAGTTTCAATCCGTTCGCCCATGTTCATCACTATTCCTTACGTTGCAAAGACGATGATTGGCTACAAGATTGCAGACATTCCAGCAATCATGGGTAGTTTCGACCCGTGCATCGGAGAAACCGACCGTTGAGGTGATTCGTGATGGATGACGTGTACGACCTTCGAAGTCTCTTCCTCGGAAAAGACAGTCTCGTCTATTCACTGGTCACCAACAACCTTGAAGGAACTCCTTTGGAAGAAAGTGCCACTGATATCGCTTTCGGACTTGGAACGTTTGCCGTAGTTAATATTGTATTCTTGATGCTGTTTTTCAGCCAATTCGCCATCCTCTGGATCGAACGCAAAGCAGTAGCGCGTATGAATGACCGCCGCGGTGCAACGACCGCTCTTCGCTCGCTTTGGGTCGGAGAAAACGGCGTGACCGCTGGTGAATGGTGGAAAATGTTACCGTTTGGTGGTGGCATTGTTGGAGCGATCAATAAATTCCTCAACAAGCGTTTCGGCAACCGTGACGAAAAGCACGCAACCGTTGACCGCGTCAACAACCGTTCATGGATGGGGTATTCGATTCTCCCGGGTTTCTTCCAAAATGTTGCAGACGGAATGAAGTTCCTTCTCAAAGAGCACATGGTACCCCGCCGTGCAGACAAACTCATTTTTGAAGTGTCGCCGTTCCTCATCGTATCTTCAACGCTGCTCATCCTTGGTATCATTCCACTTTCAAGCGGCATATATGCAACCAATCCAGACCTCTCCATTCTCTATGCTATTGCCATTTTTGGTATCGCGCCAATTGGTGTTTTCTTTGCCGGTTGGTCTTCGAACAACAAATACACCCTGATTGGAGGCATTCGCTCTGCTGCTCAATTGACGGCATATGAAATCCCACTCCTCCTCACGTTGCTCTCCGTAGCGATTCTTTCAGGCACCTTCAACATCATCGATAGCATCCATTTCCAGCACGCTGCAGGTTCATGGAATCTGTTCTTGATGCCCCTGGGTGCCGCTCTTTTCTTGGTCACCATGATCGCAGAAGTCGAACGAGTACCGTTTGACATGCCAGAGGCTGAAGCCGAACTGGTCGAGGGCTGGTGGACTGAATACGGCGGTATGCGATTCGGAATGCTGTTCATGGCAGAATACATTCGAACCTATGCTGCATGTTTCTTGTTCACCCATTTCTTCTTGGGTGGCTGGCACCTACCGTTCCAAGGAACAATCAGTCAAATCCCGGTTCTTGGTGACGCCTACGTCTTGATTCCCGGTGCTATCGTCGTGTTGCTCAAAACATGGCTCGTGTTCCTCGTTGTTTTTGTGTGGGCGCGATTCTCTCTTGCACGAATCCGCACGGACCAAATTTTAGAATTCGGATGGCGAATGCTTCTCCCGCTTTCCGTGTTCCAAGTTATTCTCTCGGTCGTCTACCGACTCTACTTGTTCAATCCTGATGAGATGTCCTACACTGCAGCAGGCGGAAGTGCATGGAGTGCGTTCGGTATTCCGATGCTCATACCAATTGTGACCACACTGCTTTGGATTGGCGTGTTCATTATACTACTCAACGACGAAGATAAAGACGCATCGTCAGACAGAATGTACCACGTGTACACATTACAACCGGCGGGTACACACACGCCAGGGAAAAAATGAGGTGATTATGAATGCCAATGCATCCACACGCAAAACCGAGCTTTAGGAACTTATTTTGGTACCCGTTTAAGGTAACTCTCATCACCGCTTTACGGACCTTCCCATTCTTTGGTAAGTTGTTCGGGAAGCGTTTAGATTGGGGATATCACAATTCAGAACACCCTGAATTTTTGGATGATGGAAGCAAAGTCCGAGCAGGAAAAACCTCGGAATTCAACGACATCACCGTGCAGACATTCGCTCCAGACCGAGTAACTTCCGACCTGTTCCCGACTCTTTGGAAGCCTCAGACAGTTCAATACCCGTATGAACGCCTTGAAGAAATGGAACCTTGGCTGTTTGTCCCAGGAAACTACAACGGACGAATCGGCGTCATATGGGAAACCTGTACTGCCTGTAAGTTGTGCGTCACCGCTTGTCCAAATGACTGCCTTCACATGACGACTGAACTTCGAGTCGACGTTCTCGATGGAGCAGAAGGAGAGCACGAAGGAATGGGCAGTGAACTCGAAGTTGGCGGGCACGCAGCAGTCCTCCTTCCAGAAGTTGCTGAGAGTCTTGAAACCTTCAACCACGTCACTGCTCACACGGACACTCCAAACGAATGGCGCTTTGGAGAGGTTCTCGACCTCAGCGGAAGTACTGCTACAGTTCGATGGAACGATTCTGGCGAAGAAACCATACTTGAACAAGATGAGCTGCGTGTCGCCGATGACCAGATTGTATCTGGACGAATCGATCTAGGCCGCTGCATGTTCTGCGGACTCTGCATGGAAGCCTGTGGATTTACTTCATTCTTCATGACCAATGAATACGATGGAATGTCCGGATTCACTCGTCAAGAATTATGGTTTGATGCAAGCCGAACTCGTGTCATACCATCACTTCACCAAGAAGCGGTTGATACTGAACTTGCTAAGCGTGCGACAAAAGAACGCAACAAGCGTGCAAAGAAGGCAGCTCGTGCTGCAAAAGACAACAAGGTCGCAGATGAAGGTGCTTGAAATGGACATCGCAAGCATAGCAGAAACGGGAGTTTTCTTCCTCTTTGCTACCATTGCGATTCTTGGAGCACTTGGATTAGTTCTCGCACAGCGGGTTGCGCACTCGATGCTTTCTCTGATTTTTTCATTCATGGCCGTATCAGGCATTTTCATCCTCCTCGGTGCTGAATTTCTCGCTGCCATTCAGATTCTTGTCTACCTCGCAAGTGTCGGACTGGTCGTCCTGTTCGGAATCATGTTAACACGCCGTCAAATTCTCGAGGAGGACTTTGAATGAAATTGGTCTCGCTCTTCACCCGCATGGGGTTGCTCTCACTGGGAGTTGTCTTGGTGTCTGTTCTCAGTGATGAAACGGTTTGGGCGAACAGCAGTTCCGACCATCCGACCACCAGTGGTCTCGCTGATGCTCTTCTGACAGATTGGGCCATACCTTTGCTCATCCTCGGTGTGCTCATGTCCATGGCTATGATTGGAGCTGCCTACCTCGTTCGTGATGAGCGAATGGAAAATCTTCTCTGGGAGTTTGGAACCGATGAGGAAGAGGTTGTCGAGGTAAAAGAGGAAGACG
>DAME01000004.1 GCA_002499545.1 Euryarchaeota archaeon UBA88 | reverse complement strand
TTCATTGATTCAAAGAGCGATAATTAAGGGCGTCTCGCGTTTGGTTTAAGTCACACCCCAGCGGCGTAAGTGATGTTATGGTCGACCAATTACCGAATTTGGGCCGAGAAGCCGAAATGCTTGCATCGATGGGGATGTCTTCCATCGAAGATTTATTCGCAGATATTCCTGCTGAAGTTCGTATGAATGAACCTCTTCCGCTCCCGCCTCCACAGTCTGAAGAAGAAATTTTGGCAGATGCTCGCCGTCTACTCGGCTCAAATGTGGCACTTGGTGAGCGAGTTTCGTTCCTCGGTGCAGGATTATACCGAAATTATGTTCCAGCATCCGTATTCCAGTTGGTTACCCGTGGCGAATTCCTTACATCATACACTCCTTACCAGCCCGAGGTTAGCCAAGGCATGCTACAAGCAATGTGGGAATTTCAGACGTTGATTTCGGAACTCTTCGGCCTACCTGTCTCGAACCTGTCGCTGTACGATGGCTCGAGCGCTGCTGCTGAGGCACTGACATGTTGTGTGCGTGTCCACAACCGTAAAGCAACACAAAAGAACACCGTCTATGTATCAGAACTCACCCCACCAGACCGTCTTTCAGTCATGCGAAATTACTGTCAAGGTGCGGAAATCGACATCCGATTTTTACGTCATCACTCAGACGGAACACTTGACTTGAAATCTGTCGAAGAGGCTGCTGGAAGTTGCGGCATCTATGTCGAACAGCCCAACCCATTGGGCATTCTTGACCAAACAATCCCGCAACTCAAATCCATCATCGGAGAACACACTGCGCTCATTGTAGCGGCGCAGCCGATTTCACTCGGCATGATTGAAGCACCCGGGCATTACGGTGCAGATATCGTTGTGGGTGAAGGGCAACCACTTGGAAGTCCAATCACTGGCGGCGGACCTATTTACGGAATCTTTGCCTGCTCCAAACCCTACCTCCGCTTGATGCCAGGTCGAATCGTTGGGCGAAGTATTGACGTCGATGGCAAGGTCGCTTACTGCCTCACCTTGTCGACTCGTGAACAGCATATTCGCCGTCATAGAGCAACGTCGAACATTTGTACCAACGAGACCTTGATTGCGCTGATGGGCGCCATGCACATGGCACTGTTGGGCCCCGAAGGTCTTCAAGCACTGGCCATGCGCAACATGGCAGCATGTACACTCGCCAAACAGCAATTGGCAGGGGTCGCCTCCATTTCGTTACCCCACAGCGCGAGTCACCACTTCAATGAATTTGTTATCGAACTTCCCGGTAAAGCCAGTGAATGCTTGGCGTTCCTTGATTCGGTCGGTATCGTTGGAGGTTTTGACCTCTCGACATGGTATCCAGAGCACGATAATTGGATGCTTGCTACTTTCACCGATCAGACTTCTGCACATCACATTGGACTTCTCGTAGAGCACTTAGCTCATTGGGCATCTTCCCAAGAGGTGGTTGCATGAGCCACTTGTTCGAACATCATGGTGCGCCCGGACAGGGTTACTCGCAACCGGCTCCAGTCATGAAAGCGGCTGATATCCCTCTTCCCACTGCACTTTTGCGCAAAGATTTGCCTCGCTGGCCACGTCTTTCAGAACCAGAAATGGTTCGGCATTACACGTGGCTGTCGCGGCGCAACTTCGGAATTGATACGGGATTCTATCCTCTCGGTTCGTGCACAATGAAGCACAACCCCCGCGTCAATGAAGTGATTGCACAACTTCCGGGAATTGCGGATATTCACCCGCACCAACCTGAACACCATCTGCAAGGGCTTTTGTCAATTTATCACGAAATGCAGTACATGCTGGAAGTGTGTGCTGGTATGGACCAAGTTACCTTGCAACCTGTTGCAGGTGCGCAAGGTGAATTTACCGCTGTTCGCTGTATTCAAGAATACTTCCGTCTGCGTGGTGAAACGCAGCGGACGAAGGTCATTGTTCCAGATTCTGCCCACGGCACAAACCCTGCAAGCGCTGCAATGTGCGGATTTGAGATAGTTGAAATTCCAAGTCGGGTCGATGGTCGAATTGACCTCGATGCACTTCGAGCAGTTGCAGATGATACCATTGCAGTGATGATGATCACCAACCCGAACACCCTCGGTCTGTTTGAGAAAGACATCCTCGAAGCATCGTCCATCGTTCACTCAGTTGGTGGACAAATGTACTATGATGGTGCGAACTTCAACGCTATCCTTGGAATCACTTCTCCCGGTCTCATGGGCTTTGATGCAGTCCACTTCAATTTACACAAAACCTTCAGCCAACCTCACGGCGGTGGTGGACCAGGTTCCGGACCAATTGGGGTAAAGGCTCATCTCGCTGAATTCCTACCCGGTCCACTTGTGGAAAAGCGTACACCGGTAGGCGATGAATCTAAGCATGCCATCGATGGTGCATGGTACGGTTGGTACGAACCTGAGCACAGCATTGGAAAAGTCCAGCAGTGGCACGGTAACGCTGGAGCAATCATCCGATGTTGGGCCTACTATCGGCGATATGGCAGCGGCCTGCGAACGATGTCAGAGCATGCAGTGTTAAACGCCAACTATCTGCGTCATGCAATCCATAAAGCCACCAAGAAAGCAGGTGTTGACCACATGGTCGTCGACGGTGCCGAAGCGGTAGTGGCCAAGCACGAATTCACACTTTCGCTTGGTCCCGCCAAGGAAGCATTTGGAATATCAGCAATGGACGTAGCCAAAGGATTGCTGGACATGGGCTACATGGCCCCAACGGTCTATTTCCCTCTGGTCGTTCCCGAATGCATGATGATAGAGCCAACAGAAACCGAGAGTTTAGACACGCTGGACACTTTTGCGACACATTTCGCTGAAGTGCTACAGGTTGATGCTGAGACCTTGCACGCTGCTCCAATAACAACACCTGTTCGTCGCGTCGACGAAGTCTATGCTGCCCGAAATCTCTGTCTCCGTCATCCCTTCGACGAGTGAAGCAAATGCGTAAATAGCACCAGTAACTGGTGCGTTCATGGATGTCCGTACGCTTCGCTCGCACGGATGGCAAGAGGTCACCTTGGAATCCCGAGCTCACATCGCCCTTTTTCCAATGGCTTGGGGGATGCTTCCGCTTGGTTTTGCATGGGTGATGTGGTTCACTGAAGCCTACAACGATCTCATTCCTTGGCTGGGTGCTGCCTCGCTCTTTTTCATGTTGATTGGTGGTCTTGCAGGGGTCTCAAGCCGTGTTGGAACACTCAATGCTTCGAGGGTCGGTATTGGACTAGGAACCATTTGCTTTGGCGTTTTAGTCTGGGGTCTGGTTGCCGAACAAACGGTCTCAGTTGGTTTTGGTTTGGCCTATACGACCGTATCCATCTATCTACTCTTCAAGAGCCTCGACCTTATTTTCAAAGACGGTGGCTATGTATTTGAATTGCCTTGGGACCCAAAGGTTCGCCTTCCTGCCGATGCGTTGGAGGATTGGGGTGTGAAAACAACGAGGTTTTCTCAGACCACGATGGCCATGAAGCGCTTCGGTAGCAATCAATTTGTCCAAGTGTACGGCGTGGTGAAAGGTGAGGAATCTTGGCTTCGAATTGACGTGTTTGGATGCCTGAATCGTACGGAACTTCGTTCACTTCATTTCGGTCTTGACCTGGCGACTTTTCAACAGCTTGCTCTCAAGGAAGAAGAGTGATTCGTGTTCAAAATTCTCGTTGAGATGAAGAGACATCTTGATGAACCACCCGCGCCGGCGTATCCTCATGGATGTAACCATACTTCTCGGGTCCTCATCGGACATGCCTGTCGCTGAAAAATGTACCAAAATACTCGAACACTTTGACGTGAGTTACCAATTGCGTGTTGCTAGTGCACATCGCTCACCGGTCTTCGTTGAAGAAATCGTTCGCAAAGCAGAAACTGACGGCTGCCAAGTCTTTGTTGCAATGGCCGGCCTTGCTGCTGCTTTACCTGGCGCTGTTGCTGCTTTGACCACCAAACCAGTTATCGGCGTTCCATGCGGTGGACGAGTTCCTTTCGATTCTCTGCTTTCTATCGCACAACTTCCTCCAGGTGTCCCTGCAGCAACCGTTGGAGTGGACCGCGGAGATAACGCTGGTTACCTCGCGACACAGATTTTGGCATTGGGCAATGAAACCTACGCCGCCGCTCTTAAGCAAAACAAACTCGACCAAATTGAACGTGTAAAGGCCCAAGACCGTGATGTCAACGGGGGCCAGTGAAGTGTTTGATGCAAAAGAGTTCGTTGCAGAATCCATTGAAACGCTCAAATCCACCATTGATGACATTGCAATCATTGCATGTTCCGGTGGCGTCGATTCAACGGTAGCTGCAGTCATTGCCAATCAAGCAGTTGGGAACCTTTTGCATTGTGTATACGTCGATACTGGATTCATGCGAAAGGGTGAAACCGAACAAATCGAAGCATTACTTGCTGAACAGGGAATCAAGAATTTGGTTACTGTTAAAGCAGCAGATCGGTACTTTGAGGCTTTACAGGGTGTCACTGAACCTGAACAAAAGCGTAAGGTAATCGGTGAACTCTTCATTCGTATTTTTGAGGACGAACAAAAGAAGTGTGGTGCAAAGTATCTGGTACAGGGAACCATTGCTCCAGACTGGATTGAATCAGGTGGCGGTGTTCGTGATACCATCAAATCCCATCACAACGTTGGCGGTTTACCTGAAGACATGACGCTAGAAGTGGTTGAACCGCTGCGAGATTTGTACAAAGACGAAGTTCGAGAACTTGCTCGTCACCTCGAGATTAATGTCGCTGAGCGTCAACCCTTCCCCGGTCCGGGTCTTGCTGTACGTACCTTGGGTGAACTCACTCCTGCTCGTGTTGCAGTCGTTCGAGAAGCATGCGCCATTGTCGAAGAAGAATTCGAGCATGCCGCTGCTGAAGGTACCATGGAATTGCCGTGGCAATACTTTGCGGCTCTCCTTCCGGTGCGTAGCGTCGGAGTTCACGGAGACGTTCGAGCGTATGGAGAAACCATCGTCGTTCGGGCCGTTCAATCGATGGACGGTATGTCAGCGCGGTATTCGGAAATCCCTCACGCCGTTCTTCAAAAAATAAGTACGAAAATCACCAACACTGTCAAGGGTGCAGTCAATCGTGTGGTGTACGACATCACGCACAAGCCACCGGGCACCATTGAATGGGAGTAACCGTCTGCTGTACAACGAAAGCAGAAGAAATAATTACGCCGATTGTGGGGCTCGAACCCACGACCTTGGGATTAACAGTCCCACGCTCCACCAGCTAAGCTAAATCGGCAACATGGGCCAAAAGCCTCACCTTTATGACGGCTTCGTAGGATTGAGATTAACGAACGGTTCGTATCAATCGCTTGAGAGGTGCTGCTGGTTGGTCGGTAACATGCAATGCACGGTGTATTTTCTCCATCTGATCGGGAAGAATAGTTCGGTTATGGTGAACTTCAATCCACGGTTCATCTATTGAAACATTGTCACCCTTGTGAACATTCAGCACATAACCAACCGCAGGTTCGATGACATCGTCCAATGCAAACCGCCCTGCACCGAGTTCACGTGCAACCTCTGCTAACGCCATAGCGTCAATGGACTGCACGCATCCATTGTGTCGTGGGGACAAAGCAGTGATTCTTGCTGGCTTGGGCAAGATCTGCTGCGGTTCCTGTATAAGGCGTTGAACAACTGTTTGGTCGCAACCTTGGCGAATACACATCTGTGCGAACACATCCAATGCACTTCCATTATCCAATGCGTCGGCAATTGCTGACCAACCACTTTCAAGTGAATCTGCGTATCCGGTCAGCTCGAGAAGTTGACCGCCCTGCATGCATACCAGTTCTCGTGTATCTGACGAACCTTTCCCTTGGAGAACCAATAGGCTGCCCAGTACCTCCAAGGAATTACCAACATAGTTGCCAATTGGTTCATTCATGTCGGTGATCTGCGCCACTGTATCAATTCCCAAACCCTTGGCGGTAGCAACCATAGACTCAGCAAGAGCGAGTGCGTCACGTTCGTTTTTCATGAACGCAGCCGAGCCACATTTGACGTCCAATACCAGTGCGTTGAGTCCTTCTGCAGCCTTTTTGGAAACGATTGAAGCGGTGATAAGGGGAATACTGTCAACAGTATTGGTGACATCACGAATTGCATAGAGCAATCCGTCTGCTGGTGCAATAGCGTCGTTTTGTGCTGCAATGCAACAGCCGACATCCTTGACCGCATCACGCATTTCCAGAGGCGAGAGTTCGCACTTGAATCCCGGAATGGATTCTAATTTATCGATTGTACCTCCGGTGTGACCAAGGCCCCTACCGGCAAGCATTGGAACTTGCATGCCGCACGCAACCAGTGCAGGAGCGAGAATCAGTGACATTTTGTCGCCAACGCCACCCGTGCTGTGTTTGTCGACAACGTTTTGTGGACCTTCCCACTGTAACACAGCCCCTGAACGCATCATCCCTTCGGTGAGAACGGTGGTTTCTTCAGTGGAAATACCGTTTGAATGCACGACCTTCAACCACGTAGTGATGTCTTCGACAGAGATGGTTCGTTGGGCTACTGACTGAATGAATTCTGATAAGTCAGCCGCATCCATCGGAACTCCGTGCTCAACTGCAGTGCAGAGCCGCTTGACCAATTGGTGTTTCATGCAATCCCCTAATCTTCTGCCAGCCCGATTTCTACCAGACGTTGATGTAAATAGGCTCCAGCGGTGATTGATTGGAATTGGAGTTCCCCACCAGTCATCTCTACAAATTCTGGTCGAGGAGTTAAGTCGATTTCATTGCGAGGATGGACGAACATCGGCATGGAAAAGCGGCGCTCATTCCCATTCGATGGATTAACCACTCTGTGCGTTGTCGACTTGAACAAACCGTTGGTGAGATTTTGCAGCATGTCGCCGGAATCAACGATGATACATTCTGCATCGCCTTCGACCTTGATCCAACTGCCGTCATGGTCTTGGACCTCAAGACCGTCTGCGGTAGCAGTCACCAAGAGTGTGATGAAATTGATATCTTCATGAGCAGCAGATCGAACAGCGCCTTCTTGTACATCGTCTGCCAGTGGTGGATAGTGAATGATTCGCATGATCGTATTTCCGTCCGCTGCCATTGAACTCAACCAAGAACTCGGCTTCTCAAGGTATTCACTGCATGCAGAGAGTAGGTCGTTGGAAAGTGTTTCCATGCGCGTGTACAAGTCGTCGATGACGTCTCGAAACTCTGGTGCGTGTTTATTCGGCCACACGTTCTCGACGTACGTTGGTACTTCGCCAGTCGATGGGTGGCTTCGGCCAGTTTGCCAGAACTCCTTCAAATCAGGAGCGGGGTTATCTTTCGCATGCTCGATTCCAAATGCAGTGTAACCACGCTGATGGGCAATCCCCGGTTTCAGATAGTGGCGCTTCGCTTCTTCATCCAATGAGAAGAAAACGTCGCCCTGCTCATAGGATTGTTCGATGAGCGTAAGAGGAATTCCGTGGTTTTTGAGGGCAAAAAAACCGATATCCTTGAGTGAATCTCCTACTGCCTGGATAAAGGCAGCATTCCGTTGGGAATCAGTGCTTTGGAAATCAGAGAAATCGATGACAGGAATTGTTCGAGTCATCTTTCACACCTAATCCATGTTACTTCGAATCTTGGAAAGCAATCGCAGAACTTCAAAGTAAATCCAGATGAGAGTAACCAACAGCCCTAACGCAGCCCACCATTCGCCTACTTTCGGAGACTTGTTTTCTACGCCTCGTTCAATGAAGCCAAAATCAAGAATGAGGTTTAGCGATGCAACACCAAGAATAAACACGGAAATTCCGATTCCCAGTGGACCAGTTGAATGAAGGAAGGGCAGGGTCATTCCGGTGAACAGATTGAGTAAAATCGTCATCATGTAAAGGATGAAGATTCCACCTGTTAGCGAGATTACGATGCGAGTGAACATGGGAGTTGCCTTGAGTATTCGAGCAGCGTACAACCCATACATCACAACAAAAATAGCCAAAGTTCCTAATCCCGCTTGCAGCACAATGCCATCATATGCTGAACTGTACATCAATGAAACCGACCCGACCAGCATTCCTTCGAGCACAGCATATGCGCTCATCAACGGAACTGGGTTTTTCGGGCGTGTGAATAAGAGGACCAGCAACGAGACCAAACCACCGAGGAATCCCAGAGCCATCAAGCCGAAAACGATGCCTCCATTACCGGCCTCAATGGCGTCAGCAGCAACGACGGCTGATGCGATTGAGGATGCAACACAGATCCCACCGAGGATTCCAATCTTTTGCATTGCCCCGGTATAGGACATTGTTTCGTATCCTTGAATGTTGCTCCAAAAGTTTTGAGACATTACTGGGTTGCTGTTTGAATATGCCATGCTATCAATCCTACCACGGACCAGTCCTTTGTCAATCTTGCGATGATGAACCGTGTTGTTCGACTTGTTCTCGGTAATAATCGGCCAACTGGTCCATCGACCAACCTTGGTCAAGGTAGGATTGGATGGTTTCTTCACTCCAGCCGGGGCAACGTGCCAGCTGTTCAGGAGAAAGCGAACTGGATTCGGTCTCGGACGAACTTCCGTCGAGTACAGGAGCAGACCAGCCTTCTCCCTCAGTCACTGCACTCTCAAAAGACGCTAAATTCTCCTCTTCCAAAGTAACCAAGTTTTTCAGGTCTTCATCTTCGGATTCAATGTTCCTCAGTAAGAAGTATGCACCTGCAGCTAATACTACGCCTGCTAGCATGAAGAACAGCATAATTCCAGTGACAAAACTGTCATCTGACCCACTGCTTGGCGTGGCAATCAGGTTTCGTTGTTCTGTCGAACACCCTTTGAGGTCAACCGGTACATTGGCTGTTGTGTCAGGACATACATCATCTCGATTGATGACTTGGTCCATGTCGTCGTCGAGAGAGCCGTTGTCAATTTCGTCAATCGTATCTTCAAGTTCGATTCCTCCAAGGTCGCAGCCTAGTGCGTCGGATTCATTGACGCCATCACCGTCAGCGTCAGCGAGCGTCAACGCATCTGTTGGTGAAACATCCACAACGGTTTCGTTCATTGCCGTAGATTGGGCCCATGACACTTCCAAAGCATCCAGAATACAATCGCCATCAGTATCGACGTTGTTAGCATGACTCCCAAGGTTGTATTCGAGTTCGTTCGACAGACCATCACCGTCGGAATCATGCAATCCTTCCAAGATATTGAATGCGGGAAGCGTACGAACGGTTCGGTTCAGTCCATTGGCGACCTCCCAGTAGTCTGGCATCCCGTCGTTGTCGGTGTCAGTGACGTTATCGGTTCGAATCCAATCACGGTTCCATCCTTCCACGAATGGTGCTGCGACCTCTTGACTGGTGATGATTAACCCCATCTCTCTGTTGCGAGTTGGGGCCGAATCACCCCAGTTGATCGAGGAAATGAGTACGTGTTCTGAATCAACAATCATTCCTTTGTTGTGAAGCTTTGAAACTTCATCATCTTCGCTCATGACAATGGCGCTGATATCGTAGCCCAGTGTGGAATTCCATTCTTCGTTGAAGGTATCTACGACTTCTTGAATGTCTTTATCGAGGTATGCTCCGTTGAGAATTAACCGGATGCGAACACCGTCTTTGGCGGCACCTTCCATTGCTTCGACAATAGGATTGTCTCCCCAACCCCAACTCCAGTCGACGTCGAGATACTGCAGCGACAGAAGAATTTCTTCTTCCGCCTGCTCAATCATCCAAACAAGACCGTCGACACAGGTGTCGGGGCATGTGATGAGGCGACCGGAAATATCCGTATTGATGGGTTGAGCATAGGTGCCATTGGTCAACGATTTGAGTGAATCCAAGGTCCACCCTGTCGGAGCCGAACTAGGATAGACTTGCTCGATGTAGGTTCGACTCGTAGATTCATCGAATTCAAGTTGATTCAATACCTTCAGGGCAAGGTCGGTGTTGTCAACAAGTACGCCCCATTCCGAATTACCTCGGTCGTGAGGAGCAGGCTGTGAGGAACTTTTCCAGTTTCCAGAGCCGATCCAGACGCTCTCGTTGTCTTTAACCGCAACTTTGCTGTGAATGTAGGTATATGGTTCGTCGCTCTGCCCGCCAAACCAGAGCGTGTTAACTCCTGCACTTGCAAGTAAATTTGCGACCCCTAACTGGTTGTTCTTGTCGTACGAATTCCACCAGTATTCTGCCACGTTGATCACAACGGTGACTTCTACGCCGCGGTTGTGTGCTTCAATCAGTGACTGGACAAGGTTTGGTTGCTCGATTTGATACAGGTGAACATGCAATGATTCGGACGCATCATCAATCCATGCCAGCAGGTCCATCAACCCGTCTTGAGGCCCGATAAGTGGCGTGACGGAACTTGAACCGGAAAACAGTGTTGGGCCACAGAAGGTACTGGCCCCCAAGCGTCCCCAGCGATGCTGCCAGTCCATGGCCACATCAGTGTCGGGAAGGTTTCCGCATCCATCGCCACGATGGTAGACCAACAATGAGAGGCTTGAAACCGGTTCAACCAGACTGATTCCGCTCCATCCTTCGACGTCAACGGGTCCGTTCCCATACACGACAGTATCCGCTAAGACGCCTGAAGGGGTCGAGATATGGAGTGCAGCACCTGAATCTGGTAGGGTGAATCCGCTGCTGGTGAATGCTGCATTGAAGTTGACAATCGTTCCATCCTCATACACCGAGAGGGCACTCGAATCCGTGCCCATGATGACTGAACCGTTTGATGGAATACTTACTTCATCAAACACGTAATCTGTTGCTTCATTCGCAGAAGAGATTAGTGTAAGGGTCCATCCGGTCATGTACGCAAGGCTGTCTCCTTTGTTGGTGACTTCGATGAACTCAGTGTTCGAGGAAAGCGTAGTGGAGCCCTCGGGCATGAAGCGGCTGAACACAATATCGTCGGCTTCGGCAAAGAGGCTCGGGTCCGGCTCTTCGGCTCCAGGCGTTGGCCATAGCAGATGTTGCCATCCATCGATTTCAGTTTCACCAGGCCCCATGGTTTGACAATCACTCACGATGTTCCATTGTGCCGTTTGGACAGGAGTGCCGTCAGGGTCGGAAAGTTGCAGTTGGTCGCCTAATCCCGAAATGATGTTGTTTTCCATCAGCAGTACCATGCGCTCTTGAGGTTCAAGCACCATCGAATCCGCTGCTTCAGTCAGGTTCCACATCGAAGTGCTTCTGAAAAAGCGTCGGTCTCCGTCTCCGGAATCAATTCGCCAGCGGCTTAAGTTGAGGTCCTCACTTCCTGTGTTCATCACCTCTATCCAGTCTTCGAGCGGTTCGATTGAATCGTCGTTGCAATACGCCAAAATTTCAGTCATGGCTAGGTCGTGTGTGCCGGCGTAGGAAGGCCACACAGGGTTGATTACCCCCGGAGTTGCCCATGCAGATTGGACCCATTCGGAATTGTTTGAAGCAGCAGTTCCTAATGGACCGGCTCCAGCATGCGTGCTGTTCGCTGCAATCAAAGATTCACCTTCGACCGTGGAACTCCACGCAATCGAATCAACAAGTGCACCACTGGTGTCAACTAAGGCAATAGAGTCAGGTGTTGTGTGTTTGAGGTAGAAACTGCTCGTGCCGTTGAGCGCAATCACTGCAACTTCACCAGCTTGGATGATTGACGTTTCTTGAAGAGGCATGTTGTACTGGTGTAGGGTGAGTGAGCGACCGTTAGCGGCCTGTAGTTTCCATCCACCCACATCCAATGCGCTGGTACCGTTGTTGTATACTTCAATCCACTCTCCAAGCGGCCATTGACTTGAATCACTACCGACACCATCGGGCAATACTTCGCTGAACAGTACGATGCCTGTTGATGGGGTTTGGCCCGGATCAGGCTGACCGGGTGTTAGCCAAGCCGAAGGAACCCAGGGGTCTGATTCCATTTCAGCTGCAATGAGCGAGACGTTTTGTCCATAGTTGGTGGTATACCATGCGGAGTCAACGATGGCTCCGGTTGAGTCGCGCAGCATAATTTGATTGTAATAATCCCAAAGTTCAGTGTCACCACCAAACTGAACCAAGCGTCGTTCATCTGCGTCGATGGTGTTCGAGCCTTGAGATTGGTTGAATACGAGAGTTCCCGGGTCGAGATACGTCACGTTGCCAATTCCGTCGATGATTGACCAGCCTGTGAGGTCGACAGAAGTCGTCCCAGTGTTGTGAAGTTCAATCCACTCACCATCGGGGAATTCACTTCCATCAGCGGAGCTGTTCGTGAGCATCTCTGCGAATTGGACGGATGACGAACTGGTTGCAATGACGGAGAAATCCAATGGATTCGACAAACCAGGGGTTGGGTATGCAGCGTATTGCCAATACTGAGAAGTGGTTGACTCTACAAGCGAAAATCCAGCCACTGTATTCGTCCAGGTTACTTGCTGAGACATTGTTCCGTTGGGCCAATACAGTGAGAGTGTTTCCACACCGTTGTTCAGGACACCAGAGTAACTCATGCCGTTGATTGCTACAATTCGGGTAGCGTCAGGTGCAATTATGTACGAACTTGCTGATGCATTCGAACCGATGAGGTGCGATTCATCAACGGAAATGATGTTGCCTGCTGCATCTTGAAGTGACCAGCCGGTCAAATCCATGTCGGTTACTCCGGTGTTACGGATTTCAATCCATTCGCCATCGGGCCACGTCGCATTATCATCGCTAGGCCATGGATTTGGCATCACTTCATTGATGACTAAATCCGAAGGGAATACAGTAGGTCCGCCATTGTTCCCGCCGGTGTTGACGTCTCCCGGTGAAGGGCCGTTGGTTGCAACCCAGTCATTGGTCGGACTGGCTGAATCTTCCTCAAGACTCGTTCCAGAAGGTGCGCCAGATGATCCAAAGGTCCACGTCGCCTGGTCGACTTGCGTACCGGTACTGTTGTACATCGTGATGATGTCATTTGTATTGGCTAAGTAAAAGACAGATGTTGGAAGGCCATTTCGGGCGATGACCGTGTATCCGCCTGCTGCGATGTGCGTACTGTTTGCATCATTTGCATCAAATCCAACGATCGAGGTTGCGTTAAAATAGAGCGTTTTCGCTGCTTTATTGGTGATGTACCACCCCGATAGGTCAACCGACGAATTCCCGCTGTTATGGACTTCGACCCATTCGCCACCAGTCCATGTCGCGTTATCGTATCCGTTGGGGTTGGGCAGTGCTTCATTTAGACAGATATCCCCCATACACGCTGTCGAACGGCCAGAGGTTGGCTGAAGAGTTTGGTGATCAGGGGCCAATGACATTCCTATTGGTGCGGTTGACCAGAGCAACATCAACAGAGCGAGGCAGAGGGGGCGAAACATCGTCTTCATGAGTCCACTTCGGTTTAAGGGGCAGAGTCAAGGGGCATATGTCTTCCTGACGAATTGGTTGACAGATTCACAAGAATCCTGCACTGTCAACCATGTTTCGGAACATCAAAATCATGATAGGGACCAAGATGACACCCATTGCATGACTTCGTCGAATTCCAAGTCGAGGAGGAAGTAAACCAATCATCGTCCCAACGATAAGAACGGCCAGGCCGACAAATCCAGTACTGACAAAAACAAGACTACCAACAAAAATAATGACGGCCATGACCATCTGCTGCAGCGGGATAGCAGCGTGCAGTCGAAGCATACCCTTTCCAACATAGCGCATAATCGGCATAGCCATCAGCCCTGCTGCCAACGTGATGGCGAGCAGTCGGATGAAATCAGCAGTCGGTTCAAGACTTGACCAAGTGTCAACTGGGTACATGGCTTTGAGAGCCAATGTAGCTCCTGAGCGAGAGCGGCCGATGATGTACAGGAAACCCAACACACACACGGTTACCGCTGTGTTGACGGCGGATAAGATCGATATGATTTCTAAATCTTGACGAGTTTGTGGCCCTTCGACGCCTTCTTCAGCTTCAGCTTTAGCGACTTCCAAGAGTTCGTCATCAGTCATGTCGGTGAGCCTTCGTGTTTCCCAATCCATTCCAAACCCTTGCTTACCCTGAAGTTTTGCAGCGACGTTTCGACCACCCATCACCAGAACCGTAGCTTGCGATGCGGTCATGCCGGGCAAAACTCCCATCGATGCACCTGCAACACCCGACCAAAAGCACGGCATAATCAGAGGTTTGACCGGTGGTAAATCCCAGTTTTCTTTCTGTGGAGGGAGGTGAGAAGTCGTTGCATAGATGTCGAGCAGGTTCGCAATTCCGAACAGCCCAGCGAGACTTGGCAGTAGTAAACTAGCCCCCGGCATTCCAACTGGGGAAGATGCGGGAAGTGATGAGTCACCCAGCACGGTCCATCCAAAGAAGCCCGAGAGCAAGAAGAAGGCAGTTGCGGAGACGAAACCAGCGACGCGTGAATCGGTTCCAAGTCTCCCACGAGTGATTGTTTGAATCCACTTTGGCCAATCGAGTCGTGTTGTTTCAGTGGCGAGAAGTAGGATTGAAATCGTCAGCAAAATGAATGGAAGAACCGATCGAAGTTGGTCATACCATCCAAGTTCAGGGCCAAAGGCGATGCGTGCCAGCACAATCAATGGTAGTGAAAGGAATAAACCAAGTTGAGAACCTCTGGCAGAGTACGCAACTCCACGTGCAGCGTTTCCGGAAATCAGCATGCGGTGACCCGGTAGTAGAGAGAGTGCTTGATCTGCATCTGGGGCGCCGATTAAAGCGGATGGAATGTAGTTGAGGAATGTGTGCACTGTACCTGTTGAAACAATGATTCCCGCAACAGCTGAAAGAGGAATTCCCAAATCGAGCAGAGCAGGCGCCAAAGCGAGTAAAATCAGCGCAACATTGTTGACGTGGAATCCCGGAATGATCCCAGTCAATGTACCCATTCCAACTCCGAAGAACAGAGCTGCAAGCATCCAACTCAGTTCATGAAAGTAGGCTTCAAGCATGGTGTCACCTCAAGCGTTCGCAGCCTCTTGGCTATCGATGAGTTCTTGTCGGTCATCGACACCATCACCGTCAGAATCTGCGGCATAGGGGTTGTATCCAGTTGCATCCTCGAGGCTGTTGCCTAATCGGTCGCCGTCGGTGTCCAATGCGTCAGCCTCATCGAGTGAAAACACGATGGCGAGTTGCGTAGGATGTTCGATTTCACGCAGTCGACCAGTCCAAGTAAGTGATTGATTTTCGTGCAGTGAATCGGTGCCAATGGCATTGAGCTGAACGTTCAACTTGACCGATTGTTCAGAACCTGGTCGTTCGAGGTACCATCCATCGTCGCGTTGAACGGCTTTTCCATCCAACAGAACGAATTGATTTTTTGAATAACCCCACTGCGTAGCACCGTCATCCCACAACAGCGTCGAAGGGGAAGGTGGGCTGCCGGTGAGGTTGTATGAACTGACCATGAGGCGCATCCGCATGTCGCTGTCATCCCATGCGACGGTAACGTTCGCTACGATACCTTGACCTGCTTCAATCCATTCAGTCCGGGCGCCGGGGAATGTCATCGCAATGGTTGTTTGTCCAAAGGTGTAGGTTTGGGTATCTACGAAGTATCCTTCAGTGTCGAGAGGCTCAAATGCATACTTCATGTACGTGTTGATGGTGTATGTTTTATCTGGAGTCACAAGCATTGAGGCGGGGTCTGCGGACAGAAGTGCTTGCATGGTCAGCGCACTCATTGGGTTGACGAGGTTTTCACCTCCACCTTCATTCGCATCAATGCACCATGTATTTCTGTCATCGCTCCACATCAAACGCCCAAGTGCATCGAACACAGTACCGTTGTAGGAGCCGTTCAGCGATGCAGTCGTGTCAGCCTGCGTTGGAATCACGCATACGGAATTTCCGCTGGGCCCAAACAGGGTCCATTCTCCTCCTTCGATGATGAGCGTTCCGGCGATGTTGACCATAGATCCAGAATCATAGCTCCAAGTAGACTCCATCGACCAATCGAGTCGATTGACGGGTGGCTGGTAACTGTTGTCGATGAGAATGTTGGGTCCTTGAGTGAGCAGTGCCCAGCGCAGACTTGTTTCTTGGTAGGTGAGTATGCCGCTAATTTCGACTTTTGAGTCGCTTTCAATCCACCGACCAGTTGCAGATTGAATCAACAATTGCATTTGATGGGCAGCGTTTCCTGGATGGTCGGTGAGATAGGCTGAGGTGTAGATAGCATCGGGGCTAATCGATTCTCCGATAAACCCGGTTACAGTGACGATTTGATCGATGTAATCGGTTGGGGCAACTGCGAGGTCAGAAAGCGAGACTCGTTCAAGTACTGGAAGGTCGCTTGCTTCCCACCACATGGCGCCTGAACCGGTTGATTGAAGGAAAAATCGGCCGTTATAATCCACGACATCGCCCATCACTGTGACGTTGGTGCCGATTGGCGGTATGGTTCCAGTCGAAAACCATCGCACTTGAATGACACCAGTTTCATCTTCAAGAACAAGATCGACTCGGTCTTCACCGTTGCCGTACCTGTCTTCAATCCAAGAAATGACCTTCCCCTCGACGATGACAACGGTGTTGGTGTGCTCAATCAAATCTTCGATATCGACAACTTTGGGTTCACGGACCATGGCATACCAGTTCAGCGATGCTACCAAGAACATTGCAAGAGCGAACATGACCCAGAGTTTCTGGCCACGTGTTGCGGGATTTTCATCCGTTATTTTTAGCATTATGTCCTTGAGAGCATCTGCCATGTGTGGGTCACTGCTGTTCGATGTTTAGGCCTTGTGCTTCGCAATAACGGTTTCACTTACCGTAATCGCAGAACAAAGCGGGTTCTTTTTAACGGAAAAGCAGACGGCATTGTGGGGATGGCCATGCGTGACCGAGTGATTCGTGATGAGATTCACAAAGATATTCTCGTCCCTGCGAACCACGCGAAAATTATTGATACTCGCGAATTCCAGCGTCTTCGATCTATACAGCAACTGTCGACATGCGAGTATGTGTTTCCGGCAGCAAACCACAGCCGCTTTTCTCATTCATTGGGTGCTTATCACCTTGCAGGGCAACTGTTACAATCACTTGGCGAAGCGCAACCAGACCTCGTTTCCAAAGACGATGCAGAATTGATTCAGTTAGCAGCCTTGCTCCATGATATTGGCCATCCGCCTTTTTCCCATCTTTTAGAAACACCCGATGTATTTGCGACCTATCATTCACACGAACACTGGGGTCGGGTCTTACTCGCTTCCGATGAAACAGAAGTAGGCCAAGCATTGGTTGATGTTCTCGGTTCAAGCCGTCGAGACCGATTATTTGCGCTTCTAGACGGTCAAAGTGAACATGCAGGGGTCCCAATTCCCGCATTCATGAAAGAAATCGTTGCCAGTCAATTGGACGTTGACAGAATGGATTACATGATTCGCGACCAAGCCAATACGGGGGCTCAAATTGGTGGATTTGATGTGGCACGAGTCATTCGAGCATTGCGAGTTGGAGAAGACGGTCATTTTTACGTCAAGTCCTGGGGTCTTCCGGCTATTGAAGCATACCTCGTAACTCGGTACCACATGTACCATCAAGTCTATTTCCACAAAGTCAACATGCTGACTCAAAATTATTTGGTGCGAATGTTGGCTCGGGCCCGCTATCTTGCTGGGCATCAAACACTCGAACTTACGCCTTCACTGCACAACATGCTGATGAATACGTCGCTGGATGCAAAAGGCTACGCAGCATTGAATGACTCGCACATTCGGGTTGCCCTACCTGATTGGGCCGAGCATCCCGATACGGAACTGTCTCACTATGCGAAGCGTCTTTTATCGCGACGGGATTTCCATAAGTCATTACGGATTGAGGGTCTGACGACCGAAATGGTCAGCGTCGTTCTTTCTCGATTGAACGAACTTATTGAACGGCTTGGGTACTCGTCTTCGATGGACGTGATTACGGCGCGAATCTCCAAGCGTGGATACATGCCCTATGAACAAGGCATCATGCTTGAGGACGGTCGAGATGCAGCGGACCATTCGCCTCTTATCCGTTCGTTAACACAACCACAGGAACGAGCCTTGGTATTTGTTCCTGAGTCAGTCCGAGATGAAATTGAAGTCAGTGTACGAGAATGGATTAAACCCTCTCAGTCTTCCCTTTCACAGTTTGAGTGACGGAGAGGTAAGTTCTTGAGATTGTGGTCTCCCGCTTTAGATTGGGGCCTGTAGCTTAGTTGGTTAGAGCACCCGGCTCATAACCGGGCGGCCAAGGGTTCAAATCCCTTCAGGCCCACTTCTCAACCACCAACCTCGGTGTTTTTACGAGCCATCTTGGCACAACGGTTATGAGGGTCTCATCACTGGGCTTGATTGATAGGTGGCCAATATGCTAAAGCGTGCTCTGTTTCTAATTGCCCTTTACCTCTGTTCAGTGATGCTCGTTGCAGTTCCCGCATCCGCTCAGGCTCCGACCGCCGCAGTATCACTTTCCTGTGCACCCATTTCGATTAACATTGAAGTAAAGCCAGGTTCGACGTACAACGGATTTACCACCTGTACCGCTAGCAATCCTACCACCTGGCAAGAAAAGATCAGTATTCTTGTCACAAGCGACGGATTAGCGACTGCAGCGCCTGGTGACATGTACATTGGCGCAGGTTCTGAAGTCGATTTCCAGATTTCAGTCCGTGCAACTCCGTACATGGTCATGCAAAGTCGTACTCTTTCCGTGTCTGCTCAAGTTCAAGAAATCAACAGCTTGCCTCCACCAAATACCGCTTCGTCTCAGAACAACATGATTGTCAACATCATGCAGTATTCACTGGTTCAGGTCGAAGCAGTCGAACCTTTCGTTCAACTCATGCCCAAGAAAGACAAGAACTTTGAGTTCAAAGTGTACAATCTTGGAAACCAGATTGATTTCATGAAGGTCGGTATTTCCGAATCAAGCCGTGAATCACTCGAAGAAGCAGGTTTCACCATTAACTTGCCAGCTGTGAAGGTGCAAATTGACGCTATCCCAACCGCAACCAAAGTTCGAGTCATGGCACGAACACCGAAAACCCAAGGCTGGAGCGATGCATACCACGTTCTCGACTTCTACGCAGAATCTGAATTCGCATGCAACAACGGTGGATGCCTTCGTGAATCTCAAATGATCACCGTCTACGTCCGTGGTGTCTATCTGCCAGGTTTCGAAGTAGTTCCTGCCCTCTCAATGCTCGCTCTTGCAGCGGCAGTTGCCGGACGGCGACTGGCGGATGACAGGGAAGAAGAGGAAGGCGTGTGGTATGAATCCGCACCCGGGCTGTAACGGCTTACCGTACCTGCCCGTTGAATCAACGATTCTTGACTCCAAGAGGGGTCGCCTTGATAATCCCCTTCGCTAAACGGCGGTATACAGGGGATTGACGATGGGTGGATTACTTGACAAAGCTAATGCGAGCAAGACTGAAGATGAGGCAACAAAAGTTGTAGCCACGAAACCTAAACCAGTCGCAGTCTCCACGGGCGACTCGGTATCGAAGAACTCTAAAGTTCCGTCACAAGTCGCTTCCGAGGCAAATCCAGACTTGTCGCAAAAGCTCAACATTGCAGGATGGGTTGGAATCTTACTTGGTGGTATTTTAGCCCTCCAAGGTGGTGCGGCTGGTCTCTTGATTGTCTGTGTCGTTCTCCTTGTCGGAATCGGCTTGCTGGTACAGTCAGACCGCTTGCTGGGAGGTGAACTGAACACCGTTAAGATCGGCATTTCAGTCGTTATCGCCCTTCTGGTCGCTGCAGGTCCATATGTTGCACTTGTCATGGTACCATCCGATTCATCAATGGCTCTCACAGAAATTGGGATGAGTGAAGAAAGCAATGAAGTCACTTTCTATGTACGAGGTACGTTTGACTCAGCAACTGCTACCATTAGCGTTGATGGGGCAGAGGTGTGGTCGGATACCAAGGAACTCTCGAACGATCGAGTGAAATTCAAAGCACCCTTCAGCGCCTTCTTTGAGGGCAATGCCCAAGACTATACAGTAGCATCACTCAAATCATACGTGATTGATGTTGTCTCTGATGACGACCAAACCGCGTCTGCTACCATCACCGATTCGATAATGAACCGTGAAGTACTCAATTCAGGTGCACGAATTAGTGAGGTTCTCAAGACCCAAACATCGGGGAGTACAACCACGACTGAAGTCGACGGCCTCATCGTCGAATCAATCTTTGGACTGTTCAATCCAGACGAGGGTACACTGGAGGGTGGCGAGCATTCCATGACCAACCTGAAACTTCTTGCTCTGGCATCAGACTATACCGTTCAACTCGCTGTCAAGGAGGGGACAACCACTCGGTACACTTCTCCACTCATTTCCGTGGATGGATTAGATGCAACGTGGTCCAGCAGTGTTGGAGGCTCAAAGAGCGGCAAGACCAACGGCTGGCTTGGGCTTCCTGGAACTGCTACGGACTCGCTCAACACGGAATACTTACAGAAAGATTCGTTCTATGAAGGCGCTGGTTGTTATACGTTTGAAATCATCATTTCCAACGAGTTCTATGAAGGTATGACTGATCAAGATTCTTCAGCAACTGGCATTTATGTTAGCAGCAATTCGTGGGAACTTGATTTTGATTCCGACAAGGCCCAACGAACGATGGAAACCTGCTGATACATACCCCATCGAATCATTGTTTGAACTCACTCTTCTTCTGAAGATGTCTTGTCCCAAATAGTTTCAGGAGTTTCTACATTCTCGATGTATTGCTTTTCTTCGGTTCTGTTGATGTTCCGTACCAAGAGCATGGTGGCAACGATCACCATGACTGCAATCAGTGCGAATACGAGGATGGGTACGTCTTCACTTTCTTCAACATCAATCCATCCTACTTCGCCAGAGTTGCCACCTTGAAGGTTGGTGATTTCTTCGGCAACTGAATCAAGAATATCGGGAATCAGGGTCTTGCACGTGAGGATTTGTGGCCCGGCAGAGTTCGCCCACCATGAGACCGGTAACTCCTTTTCTTGATTGGGTTCAAGCGTCGTTGTGAGTGATGTGGTCGAAGTGAGGTTTCCGTCAATGTAACACCAGATGTTCACGATAGCGGACGCTCCACCAGTGTTCCGAACCTTCACCATTCCACCAATACTCCGTCCTACATCAGCAGTGGTATCTTCTAAGTCAATGGATACAACTTCGATGTATGGGAGTGGGACCGTGACTTCCGCGATAGGCGTCATTGGAGCGTCGATGGTAAGTGCGAAATCACCCCATCCTGAACTGAGCGTGAACGTAATTTCAGCATCTTCGCTGTGATATACGCCATTTGGGTCAAGCCATTCGACGATTCGACTGAATTCACTGCCGCCGATATCAACACTTCCATCTTCACTGGTAATGTCGTCACGGTCATATCCACCGTAACCGATTCCGGTTTGATGTACGGTCATGTTTCCAGCATTGCTGTTAATCACTCGTTGAGAGAGAAGTCGAATCCATCCATCGGTGAACCCACCCGTACCGGTCGTGTTGGTGTAGGTAATTTCTGCAAGGTCGTGCACTATGATGTCTTCATCACTTCGACTTCCTTGAATCAAGGATTGTTCAACGGTGATGGAAGTTCCATTTTCAACGTTGACTGGAGCACTCCCAATCAGTGAACTTGTAGTGAACTCACACGAGCCTCCACACACAATATCAGCGCCATAAATAACGGCACCGGATGCCTCGAAACTTCCTTGGATATTCATGTCGAATGAGGCACTGTTCCACACCAAGGTTCCGTTGGAGTGGTTGATATTTTCTGCTTGAATAATGGCTGGTCCTGAACTTCCCGAATGCAATGCCTGAACCGATGTGACTTGAATTTGGAACACGTAATAGGTGTGTAATTCCACGACGATATCACTGCCGTTGAGCGATGCGTCAATGGATACGTGGTCGCTTCCTACAGCGTCAATAGTCGAATCTCCAACAGTTACGTTGAGCATTGCAGTGTCAGGAATTGTTTGGTCAAAGTTGATTCGGACTTGGCCTGTATCAGCGAGGTCTCCGAAATTCAAGTGTAATTCAGTCATGCCAAAACCAGTTGCAATTCCAGCGTCCAAATCTGCACCAGTGAGTTCACCGGTTAAGACCAGGGTTCCACCTTCGTCAACAGTGATGGTGCTGTCTTTGGAAATTGAAAGTTCATCTTCAATGGTGAGCGTCGCTCCACTGGCGACAATGAGATTTCCGTCCATCGATGCTGGATTGCTCCAAGTTTCATCTGCTGAAACGGTCACTGACATTCCGTCGCTGGGTGGTTGAGCGTGAACGACTGCCAGTCCGCTAAGCGACGAGAGGAGGAGCAGCAGGGTGATGGATAGGGTAGTTCGCATGAATTCACGTTATCGAAAACCGGTTAAAGTTTTACGCCAGTTTAGTACGGTACGTCTTTCCATCCAATCTTGTAGCCGAAGAGATTGAATGACCTGTGTAATACAGGTGTGAAAAGCACCAAGGCAAGCATTGGTAAACGAAGCTCACTGTCAGCCAGAACCGAAGTTCCGAGGAAGAGTTGACCTGCAAGGAAGACCATGATTGCGAACGGTAGAGTGTCAAGCAGGGGTGCTTTTGAAGAGATATTTCCTTCCCGCTTGAGACCTCGACGACGCTTAACAAACGAACCAGTACTGTCGCCGACCAAACAGAAAAAGCCGAGGAATGTTCCGAGTATAAACGCAGTGCCTAAATCTCCTCCAATCGAAAACCATGCACCTGATGCACCTTGAAGCGGGTGGGTGAAAATTCCTCCCTCACCAATAGGCGTACCAACCCCAGGCACATCACCCATTGAAACCACAATTAGCATGCACAACAGTCCAGAGGTAAGTGAACCGCCAATGAGTCCATTCCACGTTTTACCATCACCCAGCATACGATTTCCGTCAGAAAGGGTACGTCCTCCATCAATTGGCCACGGCCCGTACCCCGTCTTAGGGAGCCATTTGCCCCACATCATTGCAAAAGTATTGGCTAAGAAACCTGGCAGATAGAGCCAGAGCGTAAGGAGGCAGAGGGGTAGGAATTCCATAGTATCACCAACGTGCGTGCTTGTCTCCCTTATCGGACGGCCTTTGAATCATCCCCTACCGAACCGCAGATGTGAACGATTTGGCAGCCGTGTGTCGCGATGGGATTATGTGGTGCGTGTGCTGCAAGAGTTCCATGGCAGACTCCACAGTTTTAGTCGTTGGCGGTGGCGGTAGGGAGCACGCACTCTGCATGAGCATGCACGAGTCACCCCGTGTGAAGACCATTCACTGCACTCCTGGCAATGCTGGGACTGCTTCGTTCGTCACCAATCATTCGGTTTCTGCTTCTGACGTAGAAGGACTGATTAGCCTTGCACAATCGATCGACGCTGATTTGGTTGTCGTTGGGCCTGAAGCACCGCTGTGTCAAGGACTTGCTGATCGGCTCGCAGATGCAAAGATTCCATGTTTCGGTCCGGTTCAAGCGCTTGCACATTTAGAGGGTTCGAAACTGTACGCCAAGAGCATCATGCGTGCCGCGAATGTTCCGACAGCTGACTATCACGTACTCAATTCGAATTCCGATATTGAGGCAGCACTGGATGATTTTTCTGGAAAACCGTGGGTCGTGAAGCGCGATGTACTTGCAGGGGGAAAGGGCGTAGTAGTGACCGAGCAACGTTCTGAGGCAAGAGCCTTCATTCTCGAATCAATAGAATCTGATGGGCAGGTGTTACTCGAAGAATTCCTCGTTGGTGAAGAAGCAAGCATGTTGGTGGTCATGGATGGTTCCGGATTTGTTTGTCTCCCTGCAAGTCAAGATCACAAGCGTGCCTTCGACGGTGATTTAGGTCCAAATACGGGTGGTATGGGTGCCTATTGTCCCGCACCAGTCGTGACTGAACTGGTTCGCCAAACGACCATCGACACGATTGTCCAGCCGATGCACGACTATCTGTCGGACCTTTCGACTCCCTACAGAGGAGTTCTGTATGTCGGATTAATGATTCCAGATTCTGGAATGCCCAGCGTTGTAGAATTCAACGTACGATTTGGAGATCCAGAGTGTCAAATCACGCTTCCATTGGTGAAGAGCGATGTATTTGATCTTCTCTTAGCGACATCCCAAGATCGCCTTTCATCACTCGATATAGAATTCAATACATCGCATGCAGTCACCGTGGTTTTGGCTGCTGAAGGCTACCCGCAATCGCCTAAAAAAGGGCGTAGAATTCACGGAGTTCCTGCTCATCATCCAGCCTCTAATACCGGCGCGTGGGTGAATCATGCTGGTACTGGTTTTGATGAAGAAGGCAATCTAATTTCCACCGGAGGGCGGGTACTCTCGTGCACTGCTCAAGCAGCGTCGCTTGAGGTAGCAGTAGGGCAAGCCTACGCTCTAATTACTTCTCTTTCTCTGGAAGGCGCACACTATCGAAAAGACATAGGATTTCGCGCTTTAACGGCTCGAGATTAAACCGTATTTTTCTCCACTCAATGGCGTTTAAAAATGGGGTACTGCGCTAAATTGAGCGTTACCCTCGATGCGTCATCATTAAAAGAGGGTCTTCAGTGGCGAAGACGCTTCAGCCTTGCTGCTGTCGCGTAAACACCTTTGAGGGAAAAAAAATGGATAAAAAAACTGGCACACAAAGCACTGCGCCGGCACCTGCTCTTGGATGGCTTATTGCCCCACTTGCAGTCTTGCTAGCACTCGCAGCCATCCAACTCGTCGGCATCGAAGACGGGTTGAACACTGAGAACTTGGCACCGATGTTCATCGTCGGGATTGCCGGCCTGTTGGGGCTCGCTCCAATGGTGCTCACTCGTTCCTCTCCCAATTCCTTGTCACCGACCACTCTCTCCCTCTCTACATTGGTCTTTGCCTTGATTGGTTCACAAATTATCACTGGGCTTGACTACAGTGCATTCACTGCATTGCAGTTCGCTGTAGTGATGTTCGGAGTTCACTTCATGTCATCACGTGGGCGCTATGAGTTTGCAACCATTTTGGTCTTCGCCACAATGGGTATCAACGTCGGTATCGTTGCTGCAACTGAGGCTCTTGGTACTCTTCCAAACATCATCAATGTCGCTGCAGACGGCGAACAGGTGAGCTATGCATCAACCATCAACTTGCGCAACCAAGCCGTTGGTTATGTGTTCTTTTCATACGTCGTCATCTTCCTCTTAATCGGAACATTGTTGGCAACATTTGCTCGTGGACGAATCACTCCTGCAAGCGAGTCTGGATGGTTTAGTTTCCTAAACGATCAAAAAGGTTCCTTGATGAACAAGCACAACCTACCTCTTCAAGCAGCTCTATTTGTTTGGATTTTTGCTCAATCCGCAAGCCTTTGGCACTTTGGCCAAGTCTCTGAAGCGGACCAACTTGGAGTTTCAGTGATTGAAGGATACCACGGTTACTTCGGTTTTTGGCCTGCATTGTTCACTGGCATGGTCTCGCTTATCGTTGCAGGAATGTTTGCTGAGCGTTGGCATACTCGTGCCATGACGCTTGGCTCAATGTGGATGCTTTACCTCGTTTCGACGTGGTACGATGCTGGATTGTTCACTTCTTCGATGCTCGAAGGAAACTGGGGCAGCCTGATTTGGGTTGGCGTCACGTTCTTCCTCGGTGTTGGAATCTATTCAATCTCAACACACGATCGCTGGGGCGGATGGTCGAACCGAGATGACCACGAGTACTCCGGTGCACGTCTGTTTTGGAATCAACACTGGGCAGGTATCATGATTGGTCTTGCTTTCATGTTCGGTCTTATCATCCGCATGCAGTGGTACATCGTGCCCTCCATGAACTCGACTGGAACAGGCGAGTGGGACATGACAGGAGGTTCTGACCCCTGGTACATGAAGCGAGTCGTCGACTATATCCTAGCGAACAATGCTCACATGATTTACGATGCTGATCGCTACTATCCAATCGGCGGTATCAACCCTCGACCTCCGTTGTTCACCTGGTCGATTGCAATCCTTGCAACGCTTCTTGGACCGTTCTTTGACAACGGCGATGCAGTTTGGTGGGCTATCCTATCCCTGCCTGCAATTTACGGAGCTTTGACCATTTATCCAGTCGCTCTCATCGCCAAGGAACACATCAACGAAAAAGCCGCAGTTGTTGCTGCTTGGCTCATTGCATTCATGCCTGCTCACGTGAGTCACACCACGTGGGGATTAGCTGACCACGATGCATTCATCATGCTGTTCATCTCTCTCGGATTCCTGTTTTGGTTGCGCGCAGTCAAATACGCTGGCTCAGAACGCTTGCTCAAGCAATCCTCGCCGTCACTGCGTTCGTTCCTCGCATCTTTCTCCGCTGTAGTACAGCAACGTCAGGCTGCAATGGCAGCGGCAGTGCTCGCAGGTGTATCGTTCGGTGTAGTTTCTCTGGGATGGAAAGGATTCGTTGTAGGTCCATCGATTCTGTTCTTAGCATACGCTGCCCAAGTGGCTCTGAACATGTTCCGTCGCCGTGATTCGACCACGTTGAATGTCTTGTTCCTCACCATGTTAAGCGTGAACCTCATGATGGCTCTACCGTGGTTTGCCCATCCGCAAATCGACTTGGTTCTTGACGGAACTGGACTTCAACCATTCTTGTTTATCTTCTTCTTCACGATTGCTATCAGCTTCGTGACAACTGGATTCCGAGATAAGCCATGGTTGCTAATTCTTGGTGTTCTTGCTGGAGCAGGTTTGCTTTTCTTTACGGTTCTTTGGCTGCTCAAGCAAGCAAACCTCTCCAATGCGTGGGATGTTCTGTTCACTGGTAGCGGTTACTTCACCAAAACCAAGATTTTTGGAACTGTTGCGGAAGCAAATGCCCCTCCTCGTGGGCGAATGTTTGCGGAGTTTGGTCCGATCACGTTCCTCCTTTCGCTGATCATGGGTGTCCTTTGTCTTTGGTCAGCACTGCGTGAAAGAAAGCAGATCAAACTTGTTTTCGGTGTGTGGATTATCACTGCCTCATTCATGGCGTGGACCGCCGCTCGTTTCAGTTTCAACGCAACTCCAGCAATCGCCGTACTTGGCGCTTGGGGTATCGTATCGCTGTGGAAGTGGGCGAACTGGGATGGTTTGGTACGCACGTGGAAGAAACTGGGTGTACGTGCACCAGAAGACCGTATTCGCGGAGCGCGAATTGCCGTTTGGCGCACACCATCGTTCTCTGCAATTCTTTTGATTATGGTCATGCTCTTTGGTCAGCAAGCCACATATGGACTGGATGCTGCAATGCCACGAAGCAACGACGAATCAAACCTTGATGAGACCATCTACAACATCATCCCTGACATCATGCGTTGGGAAATTGGTGGATTTTCACTTCTCGATGATGCTGCCTATGCCGGTAACAGTTACCTCGGATACTTCGGCTCAACCTTCGAATCACAAGGTTGGAACTATGCGCATCAATGGCTGTCAGAACAAGACGTACTCCATGACGGCATTACTGACCAAGCATCCTGTATCGATGTTGATGGTATCTGGGATGCGGCTACAGCTGCCTGTCTCATGCAGTACTCTGACAAACCCGCTTTCGTATCGTGGTGGGACTATGGATTCGCTGCTCTTGAAAGTGGTGAACACCCGTCAGTCTCAGACAACTTCCAATCTGGAATTCCTGCAACTGGTAACATGCTACTCGCACGCACTCAGGAAGATTTGACTTCGATGTTTATCTGGCAACTTGCTCAAGGTGACATCTCGTACATGGCTGAGAAAACCGGCACAGAACAATTCACGAACGGTTTCTCAGGCGTCGTCGACAATTTCTTGGTCGAATCATCGCAGATGGAATTGTTCAACGACATCACCATGAACACCAACAACGAGCAAATGATCGACTTGATTGAAGCGAGCAGTTATGCAGTTATCGAAACCAATTCTGATGTCGTAATGGCGGTAGGGCACCACCAAGTCGACGGAATATATGACGATTCGACACCGTACTGGAGAATCTACAAGGGTGGCGAGCCTATTGTGTGCACCGACTCCCTTTCTGCTAGCTGTGTTGACGGCGAATGGTCTGAGAAGTCCGAAGCAGACCGAACCTTCACCAACAACATTCGATCTGGTCAAGACACCACACTCGATACGACTCACTACATTATCGGTGACTACTGGTACACTGCTGACCTCGTTGATGAATATGATTCCGTGGCAACCAACATTCATCGAAAGAATGCTCGCCTTGCTCTAACGGTACAACTCTTTGATAACGCTTTGACAAGCGATGAAATCTTCGACATGTACCATGAATTGATGCAGCTCGAAATCTACAGCGTTCAAAACTATGACGGGGCTCCAGGCGATATGATTGACCGAAATCACGAAATCCGATACTTTGCTGTCGACAACCGCTTGTACCCTAAGGCAGGTCGTAACACTGCGGACTACAACTACAACAGCGGCCAACCAACCGGTATCTTCGGAGCACCTACAATTCTCAGCGGTCAAGACATGGCAACGTACATGACTGAGGTTTACGAAACAACTCGCGGTGAATTCCAAGATGAAATGACTCGAGAGGAAGTCGATGCGGCCATTACGCAAGATTATCTCAATCAGCAATCAGGCGCCGACGTTGAGCCACTTCAGGTTCAAGATATCCGCGTCGACCACAACCCTGAGTTCTTTGACACCATGCTTGCCCGAAACTATGTTGGATACGGCGCATCGACCCTCGGAATCGATTCAGGTTCATCCAATCCACAACCCTCATCCACTCTTCGATGGATTGCTGGACAGGCTCAGTATGCTGGTGATTACGGTAGTCCAGGAAGCGTCTTGGCTCGTGCTCCGGCACTCCCGGGTGCAATGACCAATCACTTTGTAATCGCTAACTGGTACAGTGCTGAAGCAAATTCATCCGTGACGATGCAGGAACAACAAGCCAACCTTTGGAACGCAAACACGGACGTAAAGATTCTGAAGTACTACTCGGGAGCTGAAATCAGCGGTCAAGTTACCATGAGCGATAACGGCGAGGGACTACCAAATGTTCGACTGCTCATCGAGCGTGACGCGTTCTCTGGCGAAGACAGCGAAGATTTGGATCCTGATACCTATTGGATTCCAATCGGAATGGTCGATTCAGATGAGAACGGACACTGGTCGTTTGATGCACCTGCTGGTAGCATCCGCGTGAGCGCCTTTGCGGGTGTTTACGACCCAACAGTCGCTCAAGACAGTCTGCGCTCAAACGGCCAAACTCAAGGCTACATTGAACAAATTCTTGGAGACATTTTGAGTCCTACCAATGAAGACCGCCAAATCAATGACATCACCGCTATTCTCGGTGAAGTTGCTAACATGAGCTGGCTTGGTGAAACTCAGTACAATGTTTCTGGTGCACAGGCTGACCGCCTTGAACCAGTGACTTCTACCTTCGATATCGCCGTGCAAAGCAGCGGCGTATCTGGACTTGTCACTTGGTCAGGCGATGAATCGTTTGACGGTGATGCTCTTATCTCTACAGATTTCATTCTACGCAACATTTGGTCGATGACTGAGAACTATACTTTGACAACAACCAACGGTTCGTTCACCTCTACCGATAGCAGAATCTTACAGGGTTCTGGTGAAGTAACGTTCACCGAGAACGGAACATTCGACAGCGACGGAGTGGCATTTGTCCGGGACTTCACCGGAACATTCACTCGCTCCATCGGTGATCAGCGTGTTTACACCAGCAACGGTACTTGGAGCGGCAAGGGTACCTTGATCGCCTCATGGGTTGGACAAGATACGGTCGCATCCTGTCTCGATAACAGTACTGCACCGATGCCGGAGAATGAAACGCTTTGTCTGCAAGATGCTGATGAAATGATGTACTTGCTGGACGGTGTAATCGAAGCAAATGGACGGCTCACATCCGATGGAGTTTCGACGCTTGTAACTGAGCACGAAGGTGACTCTTTCGAAGCCTCGGGTTCATACGCAGGTACCGGGACATTCAACGGAACCGGACTGTTTGTCGGCGTTGGTTCTTTCTCTGGGCCAATGGTCCAACCTGGTTCGTTCTACATCACGGGTCTTACACCTGGTATATACCACATGATCGCTCAACTCGAGAACGGTAAGGAAGTACTTCTACCAGATCCGGTGAATGTTGGTGTCGAACCAACCTATGACCTCGCTATGACGATGCCTGGTTCTATCTTCCAAGATACACTCGACGACTTTTTCGAAATACCATTCGTAGGTCAGAAAATTGAATTGGTCGATATTGCACTCGGTACAGAACAATCAATGTTTGAAACCACTGACGAGGAAGGGAACTTTAGTTTCGGGCCTCTCGCATCAGGCGAATACTTCTATCGAGTCGACATCGACGGCGATGGATGGTATGAGTTGAACCAAACACTGATCGTCCGTGATACGTCTGAAAATTTCTCATTATTGATGAGCGTTCCTGAAATGCATGATGTGACCCTCCAACTGGCTTCACCGGTTGATCCACTCACGCAGGAACCGTATGCGAACATTTCCATGCGCACTGTGACGTTCACCAATGACGACCCAACGTTCCCTGCAATCGATGCGGTATCCAATGAAACTGGTGGTGTTGAAATCGAACTTCCAATGGGAGACTACACGATATCTGATCAAACTGCTGAAGATTACATCCTGTTTGATTCCTTCTCATTAGCACAGGAAGACCTCTCGATGACCAGCAGCTATGCAATTGCAACTTGGGTTAACGGTACGATTCGGGTCATGAACAGTGGTCTCGACGAAACGTATTCCCAATGGTCTGAAAAGTCTGAAGACCTGAAACTAATGGAAAGCGTTCCGGTTCCGAGTCTAACAATAGACTTCACATCCTCTGAACTTCATTTCCCAGCAACCACTGATTCGAACGGTAATTACAGCATTCAACTTCCGAGTGGAAACACCTTCCACATGTCGGCATTCAGTACAACCTCACAATGGGTCACTGGACAGGTCATCGTTCTCGAAGGACTGCCTGAATTTGATTCGGGATTGCAATACCTTGAACCCAGTGTGAGTACCAATGGATTTGTGTATCTCTATGACAACGAATCATTGTGGGAAGGTATAGTGCCAGGTTTCGACGCGCAAACAGTCGTTGCAACCAATTCAGATGGACTTGAACTTCGCACTACGATCACTGATTCTGGAATGTTCATGTTTAGTCTGCAAGAAGGTGCCTGGGACTTCACAGTTGAAGACGCTGTCTTGAATTCGACAACGGTTGAGGACTACAACATCTTAGTAGAAACCGATGGAATGCCTACGCCTGTCGAACTGTTCGTGAACCCAGCGTTCACGGACGTTACGCTCAATGTGTTCATGGATTCGGGTGACGACGGAGCCTTCGAAAACGGAACCAAGGTATCACCTGCTTTCAGTTTAGTTCCTCTCAATACACACGGCAGCCAAGTGAATGTAACTGCTGATGACTACACGTCTGACGGAATTCTTACGCTAACTCTTGAGCCAGGAATTTACAACATAGTGTTCAACGCAACAACTGCTACTGATGAAAATGCTACAGATTCACCTCTCATCACGACCTCTGCTCAAGACCCAATTTTGATTGGTTTGGAAACCTATGACGAACCAATTGCGGTTCCAATGCGCAATGAATACCTCGTGACGGGGGTTCTAACCAATAACTCAGGTGACGGCATTGCCAAGCAATTCTTGCTTCGTAACGATGTTGCCGATGAGTGGTTTAACATTGAATCTGATGAGAACGGTTCGTTCTCCGCATACGTCTCTGCAGGCGATTGGATTGCAATCGTGGCACCGTTCATCGCTGACAACGAGAGCACCGAAACCCTTCGATATTCTCTCACAGTCGGTGCAGATTCGTCGCTACGTACCGGTGTTCCTCTACGAACTGTGGACGTTGTAACAGTCGAATTCCAGCTACAAGAATACGGGACTGAAGCTAACATGTCGAGTATTCGAGTGACCGCAGTGAGCCATGACGGACTCGGCAATGTGACGCTCGCAAAGAGTGACACATCAGGTAACATCACCGATCAATTGATGCCAGGAAACTGGAGTTTGTTCTTGAATGAATCGAATCCACAAAAGCAGTGGTCGCTCGATACATCAGGTTCGCCGTTCACAACCGACGATGCAGACAACGGAACACTCGTTCTACCATTGCAAACAGCCGAACTTGAAGTTGAAATTGGTGGTAAAGTATTCTGGGACCTTGATGCTGACGATATTCCTGACGGAACTGAAGGTATCGCGAACACGACCGTTCAAGTCATTGGAATGAATAATACTGAATTCGAGTCTATTGTAACGACCGATGAATACGGTGTTTGGACCTTGTTTGTGCCAATTCAAGATGAATACCAAGTCTCAGTCTCAAAGGAAGGGTTTGCTACTGAAGTGTACAACATTTCGAACTCAAGCGCTTATCCAGTCTACTCAGAACCAGTTTCTCACGACTTGGAAATGATGGCAGGTAACGTTCCGGTCTCGGGTAATGTTACCGATATCAATGATGCAATGCGCCTCGACGGTGCCAGTGTTGTTCTGTATCCTTCTTCGGGAATGTCCGGTGAGGCGATTTCTGTCGACTCTACCTTTGAAAACGACCAACTCTCTTGGTCTGCAGTTATTTCACCAGGTGAGTGGATTGTCGTGGTAACCCAAGCCAATCCTAGTGTCAATGGCGGAGGTGTTGCGGTCGGTCTTCTCGATGCAAGTATCTCAGAAGGTGCTATTTTGGACCTCGAGATGTCCCTCGGTGGTTGGGTTGATTTGACCACAGTATGGACCTCGGAATACCCTGTGGCTCAGCATCATGCTGGTTCCGCAAGTGATGGCGCATCCTATCTGAACGAGACCGTTTCAGTCACGTTTGGAATTGGAGAGGGCATCGAATGGGATATGCCAGTAGATGCCGATGGTGAAATTAGCATTCTACTGCCTTCACAAGAAGTTACGATGGATTCATCTTTCACTACATTGCAACATGATTTACTGCTTGAAATGGATTACATTGGTGGATCGGTGGCCAACATCGCTGAAGGTCGAATTGCCGTGAATCTATCATACAGTCGTTCAATCAACTCCGACACATCTTTGTCGATGGTGAGTGATACGGTTGTCAATGCGACGCTCGTCAATGGTTCCATGCTCGACTTCATGGCTGTTGAAAGTGGTGAAAGCTACGATGCTGTCGAGTTCAGTGTTGACATCAAGTATGACGGAACAGAAGTTTCTGATCTGTTCACCATGTCCGGTCAGGTTCTGTCCTCTCCTGATGAAGCAGATTGGTCTGTTGAGTTCTGGAACGGTACTGGATTTGAAAGCAGTCAGGATGTCACACTCGGAATTGGAAACAATAGCGCTGATGACAGCGTCCAAGATTCGATGGTTCTTCGAGTTCGTGTACTGGTTGCCAACCAATCAGAAGTTTGGCACTTGGAAGAAGCACACAAGTTGAAGCTCATTTTGAACTCTGACGGTGTTGCATCAAGCGAACTTGCCTTCACTGTTCAGGTTCCAAAGCAACACGGTCTCGAAATTTCCGATGTGGAGTCTGAAGTTGGAATCGCTGACGGCGGAAGCAACACGTTTGGATTTACGCTTACGAACACGGGTAACGGCGACGATACATTTTCGATAACGCTTGCTGATAACATACCTGATGGATGGGAAGTCACTCCACCAATCTCAAATGTCACCATTCCAAAGGACGGTGTACGATCGCAACTGTTCACCGCTTATGCTGCAGAGAACTTCACTGGAACACCTACGCTAACTGTTACAGTAACCAGTGAAGATGGCGTGACAAGTGAGTCGTTCGACGTTGAATTCACAAAGTCCGACATTCGATTATCGGTTGACCAATCTCAAATCATTCTCCTTTCCGACAAGCGAGATGGAGAAGCTGGCGACCTTGTGATTCCGGTGTACAATGATGGATATCTCAGCACTTCGAACCTTGTTGTATCTGCAAGTATACAAGGAACGGATATTGATTTGGGTAGCCAGACGGTCAGTATCGGTGCAAAGAGTACCGAACAAGTCGTCTTTGCTATCAGTGCGGAAGATGCATCTGCCACAGTCCGTTACGAAGTCAAGGTCGAAGTTGTCGGTGAGGAAAGTGATTATGTCACCCAACAAATCGGTGAAGATGGAGAAAAGGTCATCGACTTTTCAATCAAGTACGAGGTTTTCGTCGAAAGTGATGATTCTCCTCTGCTGACATTTGGAATTCTACTTCTCGGATTCTTGGTTGTCTATGGCGGTGTTAAACTCGCACGTAATGGACGTAACACAACTCGATTCTGATGAAGTACAATACATTATACCCTGAACTGCTGAGCGGCAGTTGGTAGCAGTATTGAGGTGCCTTGGATGGAAGGAATAGACAAGTTCGAACTCCTCCCCGAACCTGAAGACTCAAGGATCATGTCAGCCATTGACCCATCTGCTGTTGGCTTTCAGAACGAATGGCGCTCTGAAGTAACGGGATGGGCCCCTCGAAGCGCAGAGCCATTGCCGACTCTTCGACGGCGTAAGAGCGTCATCGCTAACGGGGTCTTGTTCGCTTTGTTGGTTGGTGTATTGCTGGTCGTGTGGGATTCAGGACTGCTCTTCATTGAATTGAACCCGCCCAAATCAGAGTGGGCTGTAGAGCAGTCAGAACTCGATGAGTTGGCAGATTTTGGTCTCAGCGGCGAGGGCATTCGAGTGTGCATGGTCGATACTGGTATCGACTTGAGCCATTCTGCGCTTTCACAGGTAGATGTTCGATTCAAAGATTTTCTCGGATCGTCGAATGCACCTGTGGACTACGGTTTTATCGCTCATGGAACGCTGATGGCCGGAATTTTAGTGTCACAGGAGCACCAGATTGGGATCGCTCCGAACGTAACCCTGGCAATGGCTGCGGCCCTTGGAGCTGATGAAAACGATCTCAACAGTGGCACCGAAGAAACCGTCGCTGATGCAATTCAATGGTGTCAAGACGCATTCAATGCAGATATTATCTCACTCTCACTGGGAGGTGAACAGAGCGTCGACATGCGAACGGAGGGTGCCAGTGTATCTTCTGTGCGACGAGCACTTGATTCCGGCATCTACGTCGTGGCCGCAGCCGGTAACGACGGAGGTGCAGAAGATGATGGATTGGTTTCAGTACCGGGGAATGTACCCCGAGTCATCACGGTCGGAGCATCTACTGAAAGTCAATCGGTGTGGGTGAATTCGTCAGCTGGATCGCAAATCTTACCAGATGGTTCGTTGCGGTCATCGCCACATCTCAAACCAGAAATCATCGCACCAGGTCAATACATCGTCAGCACTGGTTCAGACGATACCTGGTTTTCCAGCAGTGGTACATCTGATTCTACGGTATTTGTAACCGGTGCGCTGGCTCTTTTGTTGGAAGCATATCCCGAATATAGGCCAAGTTCGACATCAAACGGGTCATGTATTGATGTGGTCAAAACTGCTTTGATGAATTCTGCCTATGCATACAGTTCAGAAGTTGCGCATGACAATCGTTGGGGCTACGGTCAGTTGCAAGCGCTTTCTTGGTACAATGAATTAGGACTGATTGATTCGAGTTGCTGACGATTTCGAAGGCCTAAATCTGCACGGAAATACGATACGAATAGCCCGTTCTGATACTCTAAGGGAGATATTATTGATACATTTATCGTTATTTGATACTTCAAGGCCGACATATGAGGCGCAGTATTATATCCGTCATTGTGATGGACAAACTAAGAGGTGTACAATCTATGAACAGTACTTCGGCAAAAAGCATATCGTTGGTCACAATTTTTCTGTTATCGACATTAACCGGCCTTATGGCCATACCAACCGTCTCTGCAGTGAACGAAACCAAAGCGGGTACGATTACCGGTACGGAAACCTGGACCGGTACAATGAACCTCAACGGCGACGTTGTTGTTGCAGAGGGTGCTAAACTCATCGTGAATGCAGGTACGACCGTCAATATTCCTTATGGAACCTATATCGACGTTGAAGGTGCAATCTGTATTGGTGATACATCCTGTGGATCAAGCCAAGGTTCATCCTCAAACCAAGCACGATTCGTTTGGTCAGACCCAAGCGACACGAGCATTATCGGTCGTTGCTATTCCAACAACACCAACAATCCAAATTACAATGCTGATACATCATGCGGTTCCGGTATGATTATTCGTTCAACAATCAATCAAGCTGTAACTTCAATCCAGTACGCTCACTTCGAAAACGCATACGGCATCCCATTCGAAACTTCACAATCGTCAGGAAAGCAGTACGGTGTGCTCGTTTTCGATGGTTCAACCACCACCGCCACCGGTCTTTCATTCCAAGATATTAACACTTCAAACGTTCTTGCAATCGACTTTGCAGCCCCGATTATCACCGATTCGACTTTTGTCTTGGGTACAGACGGCAACGGCTATGATGCTGCTGCGATTCTCGCTTACAATGCTGGCGCTGGAATATTGGCGACAATGCAAATTCGTGACTCAGAATTTACCGGTAATACACAAGCAGAATGTGGTACACAGGGCGGCGGTCGTTCTCTCATCTACATGGAAGGAACTTATATCGACATGACAAATCTGGATTTGAAAGACAATGCCTATGGCCTGTTCATGAAGGAGAGCTCAGGATCATTTTCAAACTCATCCGTTGTTACGAAGTGCAGTGGTATTGACACAAACTCTCACAAAGTGACCGGTACAATCAATCACACCCTGTATCTTAACGACAATGAAATCACTACAGACGAAGGCACAGGCATCACTGCGTACGATGGAGCTATTGTTCAAGCAAGCCGAAACACGATTTCTGGTGCAAGCGGAGGTTCAGGTTTCGGTATTCGTTCTTCGATGGTTCAAGCTCACAACAACGTGATTGGACCGATTGGTGGTTGGAACGGTCTGTGGATTTACGGTACCTCTGACGTCATTGCGGAAAACAACACGATTCAAGACACTGCTAAAGAAGCCGTGCTCATTGGTGAGTACCACTTCAACGACCAAGGTTGGAACGTGCCCACTCCAGTTGCTGCACGATTGTACCTTGCAAACAATCAGATTTCGAACAACACCGGTACCTGCAACTCCCAAATGTATGACGGAGACTTCCTTTGCCCAGCAGTTCACGTCTTCATGTCGTCTGCAACAATTTACGACAACACCATCGTTAACAATGCCGGTGACGGAATTCGAATGAAAGGCAGTATCGTCAATGCGCAGCGAAACACGATTGAAGTCGGTGGTTTTGGTGCAAATATTTCACTGTACGATGACAATTATGGAAGTAAGTACGGATCAATTGGATACTTTTCTGGTAACACTTACTCGAATGCTTCACAAGTGTACAACATCACTGAATCTCGAGTGATTGTTCAATCTGAATACATTCCAGACCCAGGGGATGGGGAACTGTATCCTGTTCACCTGAGCTGGCTGGGACCAGAATGCCCATTCGTTTTGGATGAATGCTTGCTTGTTCCTAGTACTGCAATCATGCCACCTGCTTTCATGCCAATGGCGCTCGAGGTTGTTGAAAATTCGACCGTCTTCTCATACGCAGACCTGCAAAATTTCGATTCGTCTAAGATTCACGTTCAAAATCAAAACTCTGCTTGGGGTTCACAAGTTCGAGAAGGTGAACTTGTGCGTTACCAAGTGAAGGCTAAGAACAGTAACGTTGCCGACGCTACCGTAATTATCCGGGATGCAACTGGTCTTCCATTGTACACCATGCAAACCGATGCATTCGGCTTTACTCCGGAGGTTTCTCTACCTTCGGATTTCCTTCTAGACCGAAATTGGAATCATCTTGTTGGTGACATTGCAGTACCGATACCGGGAACCAATGACGGTACTGGGAATCCAATTATCATCACCGAAAACACCTGCTCAGATGGCTACGATAACGATGGTGATGCCACAACTGACGAAGACGATGCAGACTGCCTCAATGGCCGGGAGCTTCCATTCTACAGCGTCGAGGCTTTCAAATTCAGCAAAGGTCAGAAAGAGTTTGACTTTGTCCTGAGTGGTTCAATTGACGATGTAATCAATCTCGATAATCTCAAGCCGAGCGTCACAGTATCACAAAACGACGGTTTTTCCTTTGCAACAACTGTCCAGTTGACCGGTAGTTCATGGGATGGAATTTCTGGACCATACCCACTTGACATTGTATCGTATCAAAACCAATTTGGTCTCATCAAGCGAGTTGAAGTTCAGCCACCGGGTTCAACCGACTGGTATTCAGCCGTCGACACATCGGGCGCTAACGGCGAAATCACGAAATCAAACCATCCGTTCAAAACATGGAGTTTTAACTGGGATCTTTCCGCTCATCCAGAAGGTGAGGGTGACGTGACGTTCCGTGTCCGTTCTTATGATGGATTGGACTACTCGCCGATTGAAGTTCGCAAATACAAGTTAAACCTCGTTGCTCCAAGTATTCTGGTTGAAACACCCAACGACGGTTCCCTGCACGACAACGGTAAGCTGACATTCACCGGAACTGCCAGTGACCCGTATTCCGGGACTTGGGGAAGCGACATCACGTCCATTTGGTTCGATGTCAACGGCCCGAACGGATACAACGCAAACTTCGACATTTCAGGTTCCATTGTTTGGGCCTATGAGTGGAACTTCCAAGATTTGCCTTCGGGTGAATACTCGTTCAAAATATGGGCTGCAGACAGTGACTTTTGTGATGTTAAGACAGGATGGACTGATTGCAACTATGAATCCCGCACCCTCACAATCAATACCGATAACGCAATTCCGTTTGTCCAGCTTTCAGAACCACTGAACTCTGATGTCCTACGTGCAGCAGAAGACCAAATCATCCAGGGAGTCGCTTTGGACAACGATGGAATCGTGACCCGTGTGGAAATTGACATCTTTGACCTCGCCAGTGGCTCGGTCGTCAACAACGGTCCAAATCCAGTGACAAACTTTGCTCCAAACGGTGCATGGTACACAACATGGGATACGTCTGACCTCATCCACGACCAACAATACGAACTTGTGGTTAAAGCATGGGATGGAAGCAACTTTTCAACCGAAGAACGGATTCGTATCACCATCGACAATCCAACAGATGCTGATAACATCGTTCCTGTCTTTAATTCCACTGGCTGGAGTAACACCATTACGCTGTACTGTGACTCAAACCCAACCAAGTTTGACCGATGCAATGGTGGTAAGTCAATCGATCTCATGGATTTCTTTTCTGACGCTGACGGTGGTGAAGGAGAAACCAATGGATTAACCTTTGACATCTTCGATGATGCGACCAACCTCGACGACGACAATTACGCTGATTTCATCACACTTTCTCCAAACGGTGTTGCCAAATACGACCCGGCATTCGTCACAGGTTTGCCCGATTCTATCTCGGAGTGGTCACTCATGGGATTAATGTTTGAAGCCAGAGATGCGTACGACTCAGTTGCATATTCCTACAAAGTGAATATTTTGGTAATCGAAGTTTCCTTCACGGTTTCCCGTGACGGTTCAGGTCCGATTACTGCTTCCTCTCCGGCCAAGTTTACCGGTACGGGACTTCCAGACAGTCTCATTGAAGCTCGTTTCGATAACATCAACGGCTTTAGAATTAACCAGACTCGTGTCAATTCAGATTCGACTTGGTCGATGGAAATTACCAGTGCTCAACTTTCTGGAATCACTGGAGTTCGCGATGTGATCTTCGAAATGGATGACCAAGTGTATTCTACACCAAACGAGCCAGGCGATGCATTGTTCCAAATGAGTCTCAGTTCTGGTGATGATTCAAGCAGTAACGTTTTACTCATCGTTGGTGTAATCGTGGCTATCTTGGCACTGGTTGGCGTTGGAATGTTCTTCCTCCAAGTAGAATACGAAGATTTTGAAGAAGAACTTCTCGCTACTGAAAGCCAAGAAACTGCAGACCCGTATGCGTGGGCCAAAGCTCGACAAGAATCACTGGCACAAGCCCAACCCAAGGCCACTGTGAGCACACCTGCTGCTGTTCAAGCAGCAGCTCCTGCCGCTCAAACCGCTCAACATCCGGGCTGGCTATGGGATTCAGAAGCAAATACTTGGGTTCCAGACCCAAATTACACTCCTGATCAGTGATGTGTGGAAAGCGCAATCCAGCGAAAGTATTGAAGAGTATTGAGGTAGGTGCGGAATCATGATTGTTCAGCCCAAACCTGGAGTTCAAGAGAGGATCTTACTTCATTTGCTGGATTATTCGGATTTCAAAAACAGTGTTGAAGTCCCTTTTGCGCTCTCTCAAATGGGGATTGCAAACGCCGTGGCGATTGCTCGCTCCAACGTACCACGTGCTATTGCAGGGTTGAAAGACCAAGGCCTTCTCATTGAACGCCAAGCCCACGTCACGGGTGTGTCGCGCAAACGCAAGGCCTACTTCCTTACTGATTCAGGAATTCACCTGTCAGAAGATACTTGGAACCGTCTGCGAGAATTTAATCTCCGCAGTATCATGAGTGACGGTTCCATCATCACTTCAACGCTGGGTGAACTCAACGAACATCTCCCGTTTTCCATGCGGCCTGTTGACGTGATACGCTACATGGATGATAATTGCGTCCTCGACACCCGTACCCTGACTGCTGACTTGGTCGAGCGAGATTTGTCCAAGCATGTGGAGAAACAGTTAGTCACCTCTCTTGGTGACCTCCCACGACTTCGTCACTTCTATGGTCGAGAAAAAGAACTTGATAATATGGCGAATTTGATTGAGGCGCGTGCAACCACGCTCCTGGTTCCCGGTATTGCCGGTATTGGGAAAACAACGATTGCTTCGAAACTCATTGAGCGCTTCATGCATCGTCGTAATCTTCTCTATCACCGCTGCCAAGACTGGGAAGGTTCACGCTCGTTTTTTGAAGCAGTAGCAGATTGGCTTGCGAATATTGGTGATTCGAGTTTTGCAGATTATCTTGCAGCAACTCCCGTCCCGAAACCTGCCGACGCTGCTCGGTTGTTAATCGATGCACTCGAAGGTACTCCTACGCTCATCGTCATCGATGACTTCCACAAAGTGGCTGATGTCACCTTGCACCAGACCTTTCAAGCGATGACCTTGGGTTTGCTTGGAAGTGAAGAAGAGATTGGGCTGGTCATTTTCTCTCGTTCATTCAAACCCGTTGTGCCTGCAAAAGACGCTGAAGGACGAATTGCGAGTCTTGTGCTACCGCTCGACGGTCTCGATTCTGATGCGGGACGTCACCTCCTCAGCAGTTTCGAGGACCTCGGTGATCAGCAGTGGCTCCACATCCACGGACTTTCCCGTGGACATCCTTTGGTATTGGAATTAATTAATCGGGGTGCATCTGCAGGCGCATTTCATGAAACGTTGGAAAACTATGTTACAGTTGAGATTTTTTCGAAGTTATCTGCTGAACAGAAACGCGTTCTTTCCGCACTTTCAATTTACCGTGAACCAGTAATGTTGCCGGCATTGGCCGAACAGGGTTTGGACACCGATGAGCTTGATTCGCTAGTTGAACAGGGATTAGCACGCCACGCAGATACTGATACATACGATGTGCACGACCTCATTCGGGAATTTCTCTTGCGGAGCTTGGATGAAAAAACGAAGAAAGAGTTTCACTCCAAATGCAGCACTTGGTACCAGAAGCAATCCAAGAATGCTGAAATTATCATTGAGCATATCTACCACCTGATTTGCAGCGATGAGCACGAAAATGCCGCATTGCTGATAGCAGGTGAAGGTAGAGATTTGATTGTCCAGGGTCACATGGAACTCCTCGGTCTCATGGAAAACCTCGCACTGGATTCTCTCCAAGTATCGATTAAAGCACAAATTCTTCAGCAGCAAGGTGAGTTACTCGTTCTCTTGGGTCGATTTTCTGAAGCTGAAGAGATTTTGCGTTCCACTCAAAACCTTGAATCAGGCAAGGCAACAAAGCTCGGTGCTGAAGTGTTGGCAGCGTTAGCGGACATCGCATTGAAGCAAGGGGATGCAGACAAAGCTCTCTCTATGCACCGGGATGCTCTTGAAAAATTCATTGAATTTGGCGACGAGCGTGGTGCAGCCCGTTCATACAACAACATGGGGTACTTGCTCCGTCGAAAGAATGATCGCAATAAGGCGCTTGAAGCCTATGGAGAAGTAGAAAAGATTCTCCAACAATCCGACGATATTTCGCTGATTAGTACACAACTTACTCTGGCGCGGGCCTTTATTGAACTCGGCGAAATTGACCGTGCTCGTGACCATGCATTAGCTGCTTTTGAGCGAACAGATAACGAAAACGATGTTTTGCTTCACGCTCGTGCTCAAGCAGTTCTTGGTCGCTATTACGCGAAGGTTGGTGATGCAGATGTCGCCTCTCACCACTATTCCAGCGCATTAGAAACCATGGGCCAAGCAGGAGATTTACTTTCACTGGTCGAGATAACGATTCTACTTGGGGAAGTACTGCAGGATGCGGGCCGTGCGGAGGATGCAATGGAGCATTACCGTGAAGCCTTGGTCATCGCTGAGGCTAACGACTTACGAATGCAAATGGGCGAACTTCTGTCACGCCTAGGTGGCGTTGCACCGGACAAGCCACGTCGAATGGAATACCTTCAACGCGCTCTTGCCGTCTTCCGAGAACTCGGAGCAAAGTCTCGCATGCGTGAAGTTCAGGCTCAAGTGCACGCTGCGGTCATGGGCCGCTAGGCTTGTTTTTCAGACTGCGGACGGTCGTATTGAATCGAAGTCACGCCATCGGAGTGGACGACCCAAATCGATGTCGCTCCAGCAAGCAAAACACTTCCTTGGTGAGTTCCAGCTCCCGTTCCAGAAATCGAAACATTGGTGTCCAGGTCCCCTCCTTCATGATAGAGTTCAATCGTCGTATCCGTGAGGGTGAGCGTTAAGCGACTTTCATCAGCTTCTGTAAGTCTCCACGTGACTTTTTCCGCATATTCGATTGATCCAATCCGGCTTGCTTCATCCGCTCGCTCTACTGCCGCAGCAAGGTCGTCCAAATTCGACTGAATCGCATTCACATTCCATCGTTCACGGGTTGCAGTTTCAATTTCATACGCCCATAAGCTGAACATTGTGAGGAGTAGAACACCGAGCAGGAATGTGAAAATGTAACCTAATTCGGTTGCAGCAGCCACCTCGTCGCGTTTCAGTTTTCCATTGATCACGATATTGCCTCCGTCATGTGGGCGTTGAGAGCTGCCATTTGCAAAGTGAATTGAATCGGTTCGCCGTTGGTATGCCAAATGGCTTCTGATGTGGCGTACGAAGGGTCAGGAACCCATCCAACATAATCGGTGAGTAAGTCAATTCGACCGGGGTAGATGGTCCAATCTTCACTTGACTCTAATCCATCCGCAGAAGCGTCGGCTATTGCAACGCCGTACGGACTTGACCAGCCTCGTCGAACCTCATATGCGACAGCTGAGGCCAATGACGACCGGTCAACTAGTTCAATATCGACATTCATGGTACCGGCTCCTTGAACACTATCCGCAGTTGGATGGAGTGATGGAACGGTAGCAGCAAAGCGAGGGCCGGGCCCACCCCTATCCAATGGTGCCTCCACGATGTAGGGTTCAAACTCTGGATGGTTCGTCACGACAGCACCGCCAACGAATGCCACTTCCATCCCCATGATCGATGAGGAAAACTCGTAACTGAGGCGTGAGAGATGGAATCCCCAAACAGTACCGAGCGTTGCGTAGTTTGATGCACCACTGACACCAAGAAGGGAGATTTGCATGCTGGCTGGGTGTGTTCCTGAAGCCCACGCTCGTTTGAGGTCAACTTCACTTCTACCACTCATTGACAGCCAGGGTAGTTCTGCTAAGATCCAGCCACTGGCTTGAACATTGATGGCCACGCAACGTTGCGCTCCGTCATGCATTGCCTGAATGAGCCCGTTTGTTCCTGCACGTAGGTGAATGCGCAAGGGGTGACCGTCTTCGACTCTCAGTTGGCTTGAGCCTTGAGAGAGATTGATTGCTGTTGTTGATGTCGAATCGATCAGTGTTCCGTTAGCGTTTGTTATACCCGAGAGGTTCCACTCAGCATTGGTGCCGGAACGAAACAACTCCGCATGATGGTCTTGTTCGCCTTGGATGTGGAATGTGTGCTGCTTTCCTGATGACGCTCCAGTATCATCTGCGGACTGCAACATCACGCCAGAACCATTGGTGTTTGCTTGCCATGTAACGGAAATATCTCCGTTTGCGTCAAGCATTGGTGCTCCGTTAATTCCTGCTGGAGGCCATGAAAATCCAATGCTTTGATTTGCTGCGACAGACAAACCTCCTCCTCTCCACGTGATGGTCACGCTTTCTGCTCCGGGGTTTGTGAATGTCATTTCCCCTTCGAGTGGTGGGGTGATGAACGAATGGCCAAGATAGTGACCGTCTGTACTCGGCCAGGCCATTTTTCCAGATTCGAGGTCGAGATTTGTTTGGAGTAAAATCCTCGCATCCGTGCTGGTAGTGATGTGAACAACGCTCTGTACGGCAGTTTCAAACTGGTGAGAGAACGCCACACCGACTTGGTTTTGTGAACTAGGGAGTGCGAAGTAGGCAGTGTTTGATTCATTTGAGATGACAATCTGATTTGCTTGTTCGCTGATAACGTGGATTTGGCTGGATCCTGCAGGAAGTGGAATCGACCATGATCGGCCAGTGCTGTCGATTGGACTTGGGTCATTCGGTGTCATCAGAGCGGTTCCACCCGTGCCTTGCGAGTATAGCATGTGGAGCATGTGCGATGACTGGATTGAGATATTGTCGAATGTTTCGAGGTCCAATGAAAGGACGCCGTCCACCATGAGTTCGTGTTGTGATAGGCGGCCAAATTCGTTCCAGACTTCGATTTCAATTGGTCCAAGCGGAAGTGCCAGTCCTGGTGATGCAGTCATGATTGCTCCTTCGACCCAATTGGGCACGGTGAAGATATACGGATTAGCAGGACCCAATCGTAAATCGTCAATGCACACGGCAGTGTTCATTGATTCAGGATGGCGAATACTCAATTCATCATCATAATCGAGGGCACCTTGGACTCTGAATGTGGTATCGTCTGCCCAGGTTGCAGAATACCACATGCTGCTCTGCATCATGTTCCATTTCAATTGTCCATCGACCGGAATGAGTTCAATTTCTGTGGAGTCTCCTGGCATGCCAGTTTCACTCAGTGCAGCGGTTTGGTGGGCGAGTAACGACATTTGCGACGACATGTCGTGCCGCTCAATGGAACCTTCCAATTCTTCAATGACCGGAATCATTGAGACCATCATCAGACCAATGATGGAGATAACACCACCAAACAGAAGTACCGTTGCAACAGCTGCGGAGACTGCGTCTTCATCGCGTTGAAGGTTGATGTTCATCGTGAAACCTCCACTCGTTGCACATCGACTTCAAGGTATAGCGGAGCTCCATGGGTTTCGACGGTGAAACCATCTGCTCCGCTGGCGCGTAAATACGGCGCGTATCCAACATAGGTGTCGAGCGTTCCAGATGCTCGATGAAGGGTATAATCGTTCAGGAGATAGTCGTGGTATTGGGGTGTGATGACATCGTTCAGTGCGTTTGTGACAGTGAAGGTGACGTCGTAAGCAGGTCCGGTGAAAAGCGTCATTGGTCCTTGAGAAATCATGTTCATTCCTATGTTGTTTCCAGATCCGAGTGTGCCGTTGATGGTGACATCATTGAGCACCATAGAAAGTCTGTGTTCACCGTTGACCAACGTATCGAGTTCAATGTTCGGAAACTGTGTTACCGACCACGGTTCGTTTGGAAAGCGTTCAACTCGTGCATCGTTCATGAGGGCGATTTGATGCTCTCCAAGACCGAGCATCGTCGTGATTTGTATTCCGGAAACAATGTAAGATACGCTTCGATGAAGTGGCTCCCCCTCGTGGTTGAAGACGGTGATCGTCATCCAATGCTGGCGTGATGAAGTATGGTTGATGGTAACTTCTTGATGCGAACTGTTGAACTCGAAGTGTTCTGTTTGTGTCGGAGTCTCGATGGTGATACTTCGAGCCGTTTCATTCATGGCGTAAATTCCTACCACTGAGGTGTTGAGATGTCGGACAGTCACGCGTTCGTTTGGAACTAAATCAGCAGCTATTGTCCAGGTTTCTACTTTTTCGATTGGCCGTATCATTGTTGATTGGAGTGCAAGAGTGTGGCGGATACCTGTCCCCTCCGGAGCACCACCTGCTACGTCAATTCGGTCTTCAAACCGTTCAGCAATACCTGTTGCGCTGTTCCAATTTGTATTGTCTTCGAAATCTGAAATGTAGGGGTTTAGGAAAATCCAAACCCCGCCCATAATGGTGACAACCATTGCAAGCATCATCACTACGCCAAGCACTTCGCTCACTGCCCGTGTATCCCTGCGAAGGGATGGGCTCGAGGAATGCTTGCGCTGTGCGTTCACAGACACCTCACGGCTGGGTATCATTTAGCCATTCACCTTGACACCCCCCCATAGGGGGGTGATTCATTGGAAATCGTATTCATCCAAGATCTGCGATTTTATCGTTGAATTCTACTTTCAATTCATCATGGGCGATGTAATGAGACTGTTCCGGCCCGTCCTGACCACAAATCCATATATCGCCGCCAAACACTTCCTCGATATAATACAAAACAGTCGATTCTGCGAGGTGTGGAAGATTGTTTTTTCCAGACAGGTGAGTTAAGCTTATGCTCTTTGTCTCAGGTGTGCAGACCAGTGACAAAAATTGACCCGTCTGATCGTTTGAAAGGTGACCTCCTCTGCCACTGATTCGTTCTTTGAGCGAGTACGGATACGGACCGTTCATCAACCGTTTTTCATCGTAATTGGCTTCGATTGAAATGTGCTCACAACCCCGCACATGTGTCACCAATTCATCGGTCCAAGAACCCAGGTCAGTGATGACCGCTGCTCGACGACCATGATGGCTCGCTACAAACGCAACGTTATCTGAATCGGCGTGCGGTACGGGTACTGGAAGAAGTTGCAAATCTTTTCCAGCTTCAATCATGTCCAAGGCCTCAAAATAGTTCGTTAGTTGAGTGTCGAGGTCAAGGGCTTCAGCAGTCCGTTTATTGGCCCATACGGGAATGCTCCAGCGTTTCTGTGCCAGTGCTGCGCCTCCGCCGTGGTCTCCGTGGTGATGTGTGATGAAAATCGCGTCAATATCGGTGGGTTCAAGGTTCATTCTTCCGAGCCGCTTTTCAAATTGAACTCCACTAAAACCCTGGTCGATGATGACTTTGGCATGTTCGGTTTCAAGGAGCGTCGCATTTCCACGACTTCCAGTTCCGAGATGCGTTAGCGTCATGCCCATGGTATCGATGTCACAGCGGTCGCGAGAGGCCTTTGAAGACACCGCTTGGTTCGCTTGGAGAAGTTGCATTTGGGAGGGGGTGGGTCATCACCATCCATCGTAGGTCAAAGAAAAATCCGTATTTTAGGAGTGAATCAATGAAGGCGTGTACGAACATCGCTCCATCATCCTCATAAGTGGTGTGAGAGGGATGATGTATTGCGAAGCGTACGCTTTGTGGGCAGGTCATGGAATGCGACGAAGTTTAACCACTCTTCTAACAACACTTGCAGTCGTTGCAAGTTTACTGTTTATGTCTCAATTCCCAGCAGTTTCACCCGTCTCAAACCTCCACCCAGATACGACCGATGGTTCCAAGCCGCCTTCGACGGATACCGACGGGGACAAAATCCCTGACGTCCATGAAAACCTGTTCGAAGAATGGATGAATTGGACGAGTGTTGACGGCAGAGAAGTCATCATCCCCGGCATGAATAATGACGACGCCTCCGACGCACTTGTAGACAACGATCGAGATGGCTTGAATTCTACCGAAGAGTATTGTTGGCCCTATCCGGCAAATTGTACCGCTCCTGGATTTCCGCGTGGTTTGACAGGTATTGTGGACAGTGAAGGTGAAAGATCCTATCTTGACCCACGCAATTCAGACACCGATGGTGACGGCATGCCCGATGGTTATGAAGTCTACATGTGTGAGCGAATTGGAGGGTATGACTCTATCACTCTACGATACGATTGTCCACAATTCAATCCATTAAACGCTTCGGATTTGTACGATGACCCCGACGAAGACGGGTTTGACGTAAATCGAGATGGTGTATTATCGACAACTGAACGTTACTCTTCGCCTGAAGAGTATATCCAAGGTGCTCCGTCGTACCATACCACTGAACTTGACGGTCTGTGGTGTTCTGCCTCACTCCCTGACGGCTCAGTGTTCGAGAATTGGCCGTACATTCCTACTGGACCGAATGCAACGTTCCAGAATCTTCTTGCCGCTTGTACAACGAATGCAACCAACGTGCTCGATGAAGACCTATGGCTGGGAACTGACCCGCTTTTGGAAGATTCAGACCGATATCACTGGGATGGATTCTCCGTGCGTCGTCTTTTCCCTTCCTTTGGTGATGGAATTCCGGATGGATGGGAAGTTCATTTTGGACTTGAACCTTTGAACCGGACCAACGCTTTGCTTGACCCGGACCTCGATGGATGGGACGCCAATAGGGATGGGGGTATCTCGCCGGACGTGAGTCGAACTCTCACTGCTCTTGATTTCGGAGAGGCTTTGTCCACTCTTCAGGAATACTTCGTGCATGAAGACAACGGTAATTCTGTGATTCCAGGTTTGAAAACGGTTCCCCTCGGAGACATTGACGCACTCTCGAGTTCGATGCCTCTTTCATTTATTGCGGACTCAGACACGGTGAGTCTCATACATCATGATGTTCGAGACATCGATGTCGATGAATCGATGATGTACGTTACAACTCGGTACGGATTAACCGTCATTGACCATGTTGCGATGTCGAGTTATGACCACTGGATGCCACAAGGCGTTGAACTCCATCAGGGGATTCCTCTTTCAATTGACGGCTCAATGTTCGCCATGGCGTTCGCATCCAATGTCGGACTGATTACGGCTCCAATACAAGCGAATGGTGACTTTGGAGAACTTTCTACATGGGACTGGTCGATGACTGAAGAAATTTTTTCCATCACTGAACTCAATGTCGAGGGTCAGAGCACGCAGATTCTCGGCTTAGGTTCTGCAGGTGAAGGGGCGGTGTTTGACGTCACTTCCTCCACGGATATCTCCCAAATCTATTCGATAGCGACAGGTCTTGAGTCGGCTTTGAGGCTTTCAAATTCCACTGTCTCCTCTCTCGCTCATGGTCCTGCAGGTGGTGGTGCAAATACCCTATATGTAGGTACAAATCACGGTCTTCTCATCGGCGAAACATCCACTGCACGCGGTGAATTTGAGCCGTCATGGCGATTCTATTACTCGACTGAGATTACCCCGTATCCAACAGAAATCGACCAACTACGTTCTTTGTCGTTTGGAATGGTTGCTAATCCTGCTGAGGTGCGAACGCTGGTACTCGATGGCCCGTCTTCCTCGAACGCCCAAGTGTTGTGGTTCGGCACACCCTCCGGAGTGCACATGCTGAATATCATTGACGATTCTATCTCCCACAGCGGTCTCTTGGAGCATCCTGGTATCGAGGGGAAGTACCTTCGCGAGTACAACAACATCCATTCATTGTATCCAACTGGTGATGAAATCTTGGTCGGAAGTCAACGAGGTACATGGGCCATTGACGGTGATTATTCTGCCGTTTATGGGATGCAAGATGAAGCACCAATTTACGGGCAGATTGTGGCGCTGAATACGATGTTGCTTGACGGTAATACGACTGTGTATGCTGGTTCATCGCCTGGTCGTTATGCAAATTTAGAGCTCATGAACCCCGGAGCAAACGACTCGGATAATGATGGAATGCCCGATGGTTGGGAAGTGGCGAATGGCCTGGATCCTACCGATCCTTGGGACGCATTGTTTGACCCCGATGGCGACGGACTCGATCTTGATCAACTCGATGACGGATTTTTGGAACGCCTTTGGACGAACCTCGATGAATTCCGTTATACTTCAACGACCGAAAACGGATACAATTCTACCAACCCTTCTGCTGGTGATACAGACGGTGATGGGCTTGGTGACGGTGAAGAGTACTTCGGATTCTTTTACGAATCAACTACTCTCTGGTGTCACTATTCAGTGCAAATGGAATACATTTGCGACGACGACGCTACATTGACTGCGAACAGTACGTACCTTGCTCTTTCCAGTCCTGACATGGGGACTGACCCCACCAACGCTGACAGTGACGGGGATGGAATGCCGGATGGTTGGGAAATCGAACATCGGCGATGGGTCGGTTCGAGTTTTACTGGAGGAAATAACTGGACGTTGGACCCGAATCGTGCCGAAGATGCTAATTGGGACGCTGATCGGGACGGCTTAGCGAATCTCTGTGAATACCAGTGGTCACTGGTCCGAGGTGCTGCAACGGAAGGCCTGCTGTTTGAATCTCACGGCGAATCTGTCAATTCAAGCCTCGAATGGTTTGAAGCTGATCCGAACAACATTGATTCTGACGGGGATTCTCTCCCTGATGGCTGGGAATCAGGTGGTTCTTGCACATGGGACCCCTCTCGAACAGGTGTGAATCCACTGAATGCGTCGGACGCATTTGAAAATCCAGATGGAGACGGATACGATATCAACCACGACGGAATTTTGCAAGATTCAGAAGCATTCGTGAACTACTTGGAATTCCACGTTCGCTCGAATTTGTTTTTGAACAACCAGACTCTCTCCGGCGAAACACTTCCAAACGGTTTCACAACCGACCTGTTTGACAACATTAGTTTGCAAGGTGAACCTGAAGCGACATTTGGTGAACGCGCATCCGGAGCAGTTACGGCTCTCCAGAGCGTCACCAGTGTGGGTGCATCAGATCCGCTCAATGCAGATTCGGATAACGACGGAATGCCAGACGGCTGGGAAATTTGGTTTGCTCGCTGGGATGTGCTGGCTGACGAGTGGACTTTGAACCCCCTTGACCCTGTTGATCGTTGGCAAGATGCTGATGATGATGGAATGGCGAATTGGGAAGAATACAATGCCATTGCTCCAGAATATTCGGAAACGAATGCGAACCGTTCAGCTCCACAATGGTTTGTTACGACTGTAGGTTCGGCCTTCGCCCTCCAACAGTGGCCAGGAAATGCAGTCGAATCCTCCTTTGGCTCATTCATCACGAGTGACCAGATTAATCGCTCGGGATGGACTGCTGACCCAAACAACGTCGATTCAGATGGCGACGGAATGATCGACGGTATCGAACAGTTGTTCACTTCCTGGAACCTCACTGCACAAACGTGGACGCTGAACCCTCTTGTGGCAGGTGACGGGAACTTTGACGGCGATGGAGATGGTTTGATTGACAGCAAAGAGTTTGCACTAGCTAATTCAAGTCCTGAAAACGGAATCGACCACCCCAGTGATGCTCCGTTGTTGCACATCGACGGCGACGTTCAGCAACCGACTGAGAAAGCTCAACGTGTGTTCAATATTCTCATCACGAAGGAAACCCGTGGCAAGCGCTTGCTGGCAGATTTCAATGACTGGCAGGCAGGCGTCCCGCCGAACCCCATTTTGTCAATGCTGCTTGGAATGACAGACCCGACCAATCCAGATACCGATGACGATGGAATGTATGACGGATTTGAATACTGGTTCACGGTGTGGGATCTTGAAGAGAATCGCTGGAGTATGAACCCACTCATTGACAGCGACGTCAACCTCGATACCGATGGCGATAGTTTTGATTGCGACGGTGATGGAAATCTCTCAATGGATGAACGATTCACGAATCTTCGTGAATGGGAATCACGAACGTGGGGTAAGTATCTCGACCGTTTTTCAGTACCAACATCGATTGGAATCATGGATTTCGGAACCGATGCTATTGAAGCTTATGTTGAAGAACAGGGCCTCAGTTATATTGAAGCTCGTCAGTCACTGTACAATGATTTTGTTTCGAAGAGTCAGGCAAGCGCCGATCGAATGGACATGATTAACGAATTCGACGAGAACAACTTCAACAGCACTCTACTTGGCGTGGCCGACCCCACAAGCGTGGATTCAGATTCCGATGGTATCGAGGATGGCTGGGAATACTGCTATGCGACATTCGGAATGGACGATGTGACTACTGAGAACCATTGGGCTGCCAATCCGTTGAATCCTTGGGATGTCAATTATGACGGTGACCACGATGGTTGGTACGACCGAACTTCGTTCGATATCCCTGCGGTCCAAGGTACGTGGGACGGACGTGAATTCTCCCAAAGTACTGCTGTAATTCAACCTGGAATTGGCGATCTACCTTTCACCAATTGGATGGAGTGGGATAATCAAACACGCCCGGACCTAAATGACTCAGATGCCGATAGCGTGTCGTATGTTACCACCGTATCAAACGGATTGGTAACCTCTCACACTCAAGATTTCAATTTATCCGATGGGCGTGAGGTCTTCAAGTACGGAATCAATCCGAGTGATAATGATACAGACGGTGACATGCTTCCTGACTGGTTTGAATATGCGAAGGCTTGGAATGAATCGAATGATAATTTCAGTTCATTCCTGCAAATCAAAGTCGTGTGGATTGATGCGTCGACTGGCGGTGCATGTACGACTGCAACCAATTCCTGCTTGCCGCTTTCCCAGCAAGGCTCCGAAGGGATTCTATCTCGCCCCGACCTTGCTTTCACCTGGTTCACAATGAACCCTGCTGATCCAATCGATGCAAACTATGACCCCGATGAAGACGGAAATTGGGACTGTTCCGGGGCGGGGTGTGTTTACGAACCGTACACGAATTTCCAAGAATTTTATGCAATTACCGATTCCGACCTCTCATCACCCAATGCAGTTCGGTTGAGTGGATTGATTCACGATGGACAAATCGTAACCGAATGGTGGCAATTGAGGGCATCACTTCTCAAACTTGACGACACCGGTGCTAGCAGCGAAAATTACCTAAAAATGGATCAATCTTCTTCCAACGATATTCGGTTCGCCTACATTGTGGATGATCGTGATACCAATTTCCTCGTTATTGACTCGAGCAATGATGTTGTTCATCTTGCAGGTAACCGTACCGATGCTTGGGAAATTTACTACACCGGTTCACCAAATTCGGCTCCTGTCCGTGATGTTGGAGAACATGAATACGGTTGGTATCTGCTGGATTTGGACGATGACCATATCGCAGAAGGTACCGATCCAACGAATTGGGATTCCGATGGAGACTGGCTTGTTGACTGGTTTGAAGTCCATGATGATGAGGAAGATGGAATTCGAGGGGACTCCTCTCCAATCCGTTATGATTCACGTCAAACAGGATGATGCACCGTCATGTGCAGGGGTATGTTTCAAATCCCTCGCACCGCATGGTCGAATGAAGGGGGGTCAAACAAATGAAGCGAGAAGACGGGCGCGGCGTAATGTTGCTGCTCTTTTTAGTCATGGTTTTAGCACCGATGAGCCCCCTTGCTGACCACGTAATTACTCCTGCTGAAGCGACGGGTGTATCGCGTCACATTTACACTCTTCACGATGGTTCCAGTGAATACGTGGCGCTCTACCAAGGTGCTAATCCTGACTCTGGTGCCATGGTTTCAGTTCCAAAGGGTGCTTTGGTTACCGATGTTTCCATGACCTTATCAGGTGCCTCCGCAACTGGGTGGAGTCAGACGATGGCCGATGAAAGAGATGACTGGATTGAAGGGACCTCTTCCTCTGTTGATGCTCGTAGTGGTGACCTCAGTTTGGCGTTTTCTAACACTTCAAACGAATTTTTTGCCCACGGATACGATGAAGTTGTCAACAACGAATCTGATGCTTGGCTGGACAATGGATCGTACGCCATACGCCAACCGCACACCTCGAACGCAACTGAGAGTCGATTTTCACAACAAGTACTCAAAACATCAACCAATTTGATGAAGCAGAGTCAGGGTGCTATTCTCAAGCACCATGACTGGTTGTTCATGTCGACATGGAGCACCTCTACATTCAGCAACATCGTTCATCGTTTGTATCCGAACAATGCAACCAAAGAATCGGTTATTACTCTGGACCAAGGTGAGTGTACGATTGCAAGTTTGCACCCTAGTTCCTACTACGGAAGCTATGGATTCCGAGATTGGACCATCACCGACGATGAACGAATGTTTGCAATTCTTTCTGGTTATCGCTATCACTACTCATCGTCTGCACCTACGCAGTATCATCGTGTGTTAGAACTCGACATTTCACGTGATGATACTTGGACATGCATCGATTCGTACGACGTTTCACCACAGTATTCGGATTATACCGCAATTGCATACGACCGTTCCAGTGACCAGGTGTGGATTGTTCACAACGCTCAACGACGAATCGTACCCTATACTTTCGGTGACCAAGCCGACGGACAATATACTCGCGGCGAAGACATGTATTCCTACTCTTCATCGTCTGGTAGTTCATGGGAATGCGGGAAAACTGGACAGCAAGTCCGTGGGCTTGAAGTCAACGAAACAACCTTTTTCATGCGCTGCCAAAAGGGAACTTCGAGCAACGATAAAGACAATTTGGAAGCATGGGCCGTTTCAGGTTCATCAACTTCTCTAGTCCCCCAAACCGGTACACGTTTGCTGTCTTCTCTCGGATACGGTTTGCAGTACGATGGTAACCGATTTGTGACCGTTGATTGCGGCTACTCTACTTGGGCATCTTCAACGTTGTACTACCGAGAGTATGGAACCGGTTGGCAATACAAAACGACACCAGCACCTGGAACAACAACGTGGTACGGCCCAGTTACTCATTCAGATGACCCCGTACTCGGCGTTAACGTTGAAACATATTGGTCAGCCGCTTCTGTCGGCGACCGAGTTGATTACTGGGTTTCTGCAGACAACGGCACGCATTGGGAGTCTGTGACTTCGAATTCGACAATCCACTTCGATTATCCGGGGACAGAATTGGTATGGAAAGCCCAACTGATTGGATCCACGGCTGTATCTTGGTGGGTTGATGTCGAATACTCAACTGAATATCTTCAATCCGGAAGTTGGACTTCTAGCCCGTTGACTACTGGAACCAAAGTCGGTAAAGTTCGTCCTTCGTGGGTGGCGGATGTTCCCGTTGGAACTTCTGTTTTGGTTCAAGTCTCAAACGATAATGGTTCCAGCTGGCTTCCGGCAACGAACAATCAAGAGGTCAGTTTCCCGTCGACCGAAGCAGGTGACACAATACGATATGCGGTAACTATGTCGAGCACTGACCCACTACTGACACCGCTTGTTGATTCATTCACCCTTGATTATGAAGAAGGCTACCCCGACCGACCTATGTTGGATGTCGGTAACGATTTGGTTTGGGATTGGGAGTCACTGCTTTTCCTCAATGAATCAGCAGTCATAGCCAGCGACGATTCGGTTGTTTCGGTAGATGTAAAGAATGCACCGACCTTGGTCGATTCTTTCAATTCCATTATTCCTGAGAACGGCGAGGGTGATGTCTTGATTCCAATCGCAGTTAAAGCAGCTACTTCCGGCCGTGTTAAGATTTCAAACATTGACATCTCGTACAAGATGCAGACACGGGTGATCGATGCTAGCATGGAGGGTGGCATGCTCGCCCCAGATGGTATTGCTCGAAATCTCGAGGTTCGAGTTGCTCCAAGTGATGAAGTAGACAGAGTAACGAAAGTCCTCATTGCGCTCAATAACTCGTACGGCGAAAACCCAGCTTTCGACTGGGAGCGCGGCGATGCATGCTCTGTGGTAAGCGATGGTGATGGAATCATTCAGTTTGATGTGGCCAATTGTACATCGACCACTGATTCATTCGGAATGGTTGCAATACGTATTCCGATGACGGTAAACTGGTCGTGGGATGACGAATCGGGCACCCAAGCACTCGTTTCTGTTGAAGATGACCTCGGGCTGGCCGTTACGGCTTGGGAAACTGAAAGCTTGGACCTCGTGATTGAAAACGACATACAATTAGACGGTCTTCGTGTCTTTGAAGAGACCGGTAGAGAGTTGTATTCTTTGGACTGGGTAAGAGGCGGTTTCAATCTTTCATTCACCGGAGGAATCCACTTCCAAAATTCCCAACTTTCACCTCTTGCAGGGCAATTTTCATTGCGAGTTTTGGGTCAGAACGTGACCTATGATGGCGATCCAATTGGCGAGCCTATGGTGCTTGCTCAGGAGCAAAATCCAGCATTTGGAGAGTACAACATTACCTTCAAGTCACCAATTCAATCGGAGCCTGGTGGAATGGTGTTCTATGTTGAAGCCGTTGACACACCTAACGGCTCAACCTACACCAATGCAGGATACAATACCATTCGACTAATCCTTGATGGAAACTCGCCTCTGGTACTCTCGTCAACTCCGTCTGATGGCTCTGAACGCCATGCAGGACCACCTGCTCCGGGCGGACAAGCAGTCAGTGTTATCGTTCAGGATTCAGTCGACCCTCCAACGCAATTGACGCTCAATTATTGGATTGGATGCAAAGCAAGTGAAGCCATTGGATGCAGTGATTACAACTTTGACGGTCTTCCCAACAGTGACGAATACGAACTCAAGACCCTCTCTTCGCCCGATACTCAATCGGGTGGTCTCAACATTTTCGATGGTCTAATCGATGACTCCATGCTCCAGCACGGACAGAAAGTATCCTACTTTGTGACCGGATCAGATCCTCAACAAAACGCCATTGCAATGGGCGGGGGTCCAGTATGCCCCGACAGTTCCCTCCCTTGTGGCTATGTGCCGGGCGAAACAGCACCCAACTGGGACAACGATCTTGGGACCTATCAAATCCGAGTTGAATTTGAACCTCAACTCGATCTCGACAACTCAACCATCCTCGGACACGATGATGGAGCACCATTGCACCCCGGCATACCCTACACTGCCCAAATCGTTCTTTCAGACCGCAACGGTTGGCAAGATATTCAGTACATTCAACTCGCCCTTGGTGGAGACTTTGATGACGATGAATCGTCCATTTACATCACCCTATCAAAAGGGTTGGATGATGCTCCTGTTGCTTCCATGGAATCCGGATCATCCAATATTGCTGTGTCCAATCTTTATTCATCGGTGAGTCTTGCAGAAGAAAACAACAGCATCATCAAGATTTCAGCACGATTCCAGTTAACCTGGACATTCCCTGAATCTTTTGATACCGACGGAGCATCCTTGATAATTCCGAAGATTAGCGTGACTGATTTACCGTGTAATGTTGGAGAGGTGACTCCGTGTTTCGAATCGACAGCCGGTTTTGGCAACGATGCTTGGAGTTTGGATAATGATTTCAGATTTGACACAATGGACGGTCACATACGCGCCGTAGAGTTACGTGACGGAACCAACCACTACAACACGGAATTTGATGAAACTCTCATTGGTGCGGGTCAAGCACTTCGAGTGAACGGTCGCGTACTGTTTTCCGAAGATGAGACGCCAGCACCTGCTGGGGCTTTCGACGTTACCTTTGGTGACTACGATAATGTTTGGACCACATCGACACGAGATGACGGTGAATTCAGCCTTGACTTGTTGATTCCTTCGGTCCCATCGGGCCATCTTGATCTACGACTTGGGTTGGATGATTTACCCGGTTTTGCACTTGATGAAACATCTGTTATTCCACGCGTTCGTTTGGCAGTCGACAACTCGAGGCCAACTATTTCAGCCATTTCACTCAACGATGTTTCATCGAGTTCACCACTCTCAATCGGAGCATGCGGTGACCTTTTGGTCATGTTGGAAACGCTCGATGATTACGGGTTTGATCTCGACGAGCCTGCGGTCCTTCACTACCGAGTTCGTGCTGGTGAAGCAGAAATTTCACGAGGAAGTGTCCCTCTTCCTGATACGACACCGTTCGGAGGTCAATTTTTCTGGACGGGGAGTCTTGACTTGACTGATACCGGTGCGACAACTTTGCTACCTTCCTACACCGTCGAAGTATGGGTTTCAGGTTCGGATTCAGCGGGTAATCCATTCGATACGATTGGCAATTCAATCTCGGAGCCTATTGCTTCGTGGTCCTTGGCACTTCTTGGACCAAGTATTGACCTTGATAGTGACATGAGTTCCTTTTCGTGGGACGACCCTAGTCCGGTTGAAAATCAAGAGGTTGGTATGAACTTTGAAGTAAAGAACGATGGTGGTAAGGGCGATGTTGCTTTCGTGCTGCAGCGCGCTGTCGAAGGTGGTTTCTGGCAAGATGTAGCTCGATATGATGCGGTGGCAACTGCCGGTCAGTCAGTCACTGGAACGCTTTCCACCGTCGCAGATGGATCTTCCAGTGATGCACTTGAATTCCGCCTCCTTGTGCTTGTCGATGAAGTGGAAATGGATCGTAAAACACTGACACCGTTACTCATCAAGGAAGAAACAATTCGTGATGGAGATGCTCTTGCTCAGCAGGCTCAAGAAGGTCGTTTCAGCATCGTTCTGTATTTGATTGCGCTTCTTTCGTTGAGTATGGCCATGTGGATGCTCGTCATGAACAGACGTATCCGTTCCGAAGCCTTTGAAGTGGCTGCTGAAGACCAAACCGCCGAAGTGTTGGAAGAACTCGACGGTGGTAAAACCATCCCCGAATTGGATATGAGCAACGTTCCCCCTCCAGCCGGTCTAACCTTGTCACAACCACCAATCCAAGCAGACCCTGTGCCAACTGTGCAGCAACCTGCACCGGTTCAGGCAGTGGCAGCAGCGCCCCGTGCACCACCACCGCTTCCTCCAACAGGACTTCCAGCTGGTTGGACTCAACACCAGTGGGAACACTTCGGCTGGCAGTATGTTGAGGCTTTGAAAAAGTGAGTTGTGTCCATGTCAAGCGGAGAAGATTCTGCGGTCGAAGGTATGGTGACCCTACAGGAACGAGTTGTCAACCTCATCAACCAATTGAACATGCCACTCATCGAAGTGAGTTTGGTCCTCAGCAAGCACATTGCAGGTCTCTCACGGTCGCTTGACGAGCACATACGTGCAACTGGCCAAGAATTCCCTGAAACTGTGACCCACCCTTGGGATATTGAATTAGCCGATCAAGGTGACACAGGATTTTCCTTTGAACTCGAAAAAATATTCAACATTATCGATGAAGATCGCATGGACATCTTAGCGACATTGATACGCGTTACGCTGGTCGAAATCGATGCTTCGGTAGCCGAGGGTTTGCTCGCATTGCGACCCTGGGAGGCACTTTCCCGCCAACAGCTATCCAAGGCCAAAGGTCCGGGTCAACTTTTCTCTCCTCTGGAAATCCCAGAAGAATGGTAACAATGGTTTGAAAATGAAGACCGCTTCGTTACACCATGGCGCAACAGAAGCAAGCGTGGAGCGTACTGTTCATCCTCTTCATTTGTCCTGCTCTCAGCGGCTGCATGGGGACGGACAATCTCCTTGATCTGGGTGAAGATCACGGAATCCCGGGCAGCCTGACACTTGCATGTTTGGATGGTTCCAAGTATACGTCGATGATCGTGGAAATCGATTACCATCCTGGATATGAGCCCGAATCCTCGACCACAGATCTTCTCAAACAACGATTGGAATCGGTGTGTGATAAGCCGAATGGGATTCAAATCCTCCTCACAGAATCCCAACTCCCGGGTGACGGTTCGTGGAGTGCACAAGACGTTCGCGATGCTGGGTGGGAGTTGAAATCACACGATCCTCTGGATGGCTCTACTCTGTATTGGCAAATGATTCTCCCTGCTGGAACCTACGACGATGACAGCGTCTTGGGTGTTGCGGTGGATGCCTCCACTGTAGCGATTTTTGGGGATTCTGTTCAAGAAGCACGTGGCTTTCTGAATCGTCCGTCTGCTGAAAAAGTTGAGAACAGTGTTGTTATTCACGAGTTTGGGCATCTTCTTGGCCTTGTGAATACTGTCTACACCTCGCCTGCTGACCATGAAGACAGCGACCATCCTAACCACTCAAACAATGAAGAATCCGTGATGTACTGGGCTATTGAATCCAGAACCATTGGAAATTTCTTTGATAATGAAATCCCGACCGAATTTGACCAAGACGACCTCAATGACTTGACCGGACTAGCAAGCGGTGCAATTGAGGCTGAAAACCAATTATGGCGACCTTAGTCGCTCGATTGTGAAATCAATTGAGTCGCCTCACGCCAAGCGTCAAAAATTGAGTAGAGCCATAAGCCAAACCACAGTACAATTGTGAGAGCCAATGGAATCTGTAACAGTGACCAATCTATGGCTTTTTGATGACGTCGATTAACGTGTTGTCCTAAGAATAAAAATGGCACGGCTGCTAACAGCGCAGTGAAAAGTGGTCGTAACGTCCCCCAAGCACCAACTCCAAATGTGAATTCTTTCCAAATTTCACGGAACAACCGCACCGGTCGCGTGTCGGAAACGGTTTTTGCCTCATCCTCTACAACCATCTCTGATTGCGAATCTTCGGGCGCCATGACACGCGCTGGTGTACTGCATTTGTCAATATGCCCCCTGTTCCTCATGTCAAGGTATCAAAAACTGGTGAACCTACGCATGTCCATGGCTCGGGTTCTGGTAACTGGTTTCGAACCCTTTGGCTCCCATGAAAGGAATATTTCGCAGGATGTCGTTGAATCACTTCCCAAACAACTCGAATGTATCGACCCCTGGCAGGATTTACGCCAGCATAGTGAGGTGCCAATCAACATCCAAATCGAGACCAAAGTTCTGTCAGTTGACGCTACAGGTTCAGTAGAAATTGCCCACAGGTTGCTGAATGGTGAACATTGGGATGCAATTCTTCACATTGGGCAATGCGACTCATGCTCAATCCCACGTTTTGAAACTCGTGCACAAGATCGTCTCGCCATGCGAATCCCGGATAATGATGGTCGGCGTATCGTGGACAGTCCTCTTACGGGTAACGGCGATGTTTGGTCCAGCGCCCCCCTCAAGGCATGGCAAAACATTGATTGGAAAGCAGAATGGGAATTATCAGAGGATGCGGGGACTTTTCTCTGCAATGAAACCATGTATCGCACACTCTCAACGCTTCAAAGCCCTGATTCACAATCTGGATCATCAATTCCATGTTTTTTTCTTCACCTCCCAGGCCCTGATCAATACAGTGTTGAAGACGGAACGGCATTGGTTGAAGACATACTTGAACGGATGATGTACCGGCCTGTTCTCAATGTTGTTTGTGCTTTGATAACCAACGAAGATTCGTACCTCGTTGCACAGCGAATTCCGGACGCAGTACACGGTGCAAAATGGGAGTTTCCCGGTGGCAAGGTGGAGCCTGGTGAATCAAAACAAACGGCGATTGTAAGGGAAATTGGAGAGGAATTCGGTTGGATAGTAGAGGCCCATCAATCCATTGGTACCTTTTTCCACAGCCTTTCACATACGGACATTGCACTCCATGCAATACCTTGCACCCGGGTTGACACATCACCCGTTTTCGAGGACTCACAGCACTGGACATCACATCAATCGATTCAATGGCGAAACATCCTCGACGATTCTCCTCTGGATTGGTTGGGAAACGATGAAGCAATCGTAGCGTGGATGAGGAAGACGGGTTATCTGGTCAAATCCACGTGACTGCTTCACCATCTCCAGACATAGTGCGGTCATCGTGTATTGATTTTGGAACTGAATCACGCCCGCGATGCCAGGTTGCAGCTTCCAACCAATCTGCAAGTGTTTCACCTTCTAAGTGAACGGTAATAACCCCCCCAAGTGGGACCTCTGTCGGTAACGGAAAAGCGACTTTCCCTGCCAGTGCAGCCTGCCGTGAGAGGGTGAACATTGTTGATCCATCAGCATAGTGAGTCGACATGTAATCCAAAGCAGTATCCAATATTTGTTGGCGGTGGAGCTGTTGGATAAAGTGGTCAAGGGGCACCTGATCACACGCCCAATGCTGGTCGTTTGCACTGCCTAATTCAGGCTCAATAATGGGGTGCGGTATCGCAAATTCTGGAAACAAAGCGTGGAGTGCCTTCGCCACTTTTCCGGGTGAATCTGGACCTTGCAGCGTGGTTTCCACGCGAATCTTGAGGTTTTCATTCACTCCGTTGAGGCGGAGCATTGGTTCTTGCATGATGCCTCCTATCGTGCCGCACTCATGAACATGCCTTTTTGGACATTTCAAGGCGAAGGGGTGAAAGTCAAGTTACGACTGGTTCTACCATGAGTGGTGATGGACCGTCGATTTGCACGGTTCTTCCAGTTCTCAATGAAGCAGAATACATCGTTGCGTGCCTTGATTCTCTGATGGATCAATCAATTGATTCGTCGGACCACATGATTCTGGTTCTTGATGGCGGTTCAACCGATAGCACTGCCACGTTGGTGAGGGACGCGATTTCACGCAGTAAAGAACGTGGCGGACCCCATATTGAGTTGCATGACAATCCCGGCAAGTACGTCGCTGAGGCCCGTAACCTCGCTCTTACACTCCTCCCCCCATCGGTTCGTTATTGTGTGGAATTGATTGGCCATTCTACGGTTGAAGCCAATCATCTCGAACTACGAATTGCAGAGTGGAAACGGGTCGAAGCGATTGATTCTAGTCCTCTTGCAGCACTTGGGGTTCGTGTCGAGCCTCGCAAGGGGGAGCACGGTTTTGTAGAAGGATGGGTTGAGGCATGCTTGAGTTCACCGTTTGGCAGCGGCAGCGGTCAATTCTCTTCTTTCAAGGAAGACGGCGCTACCCAGACACCAGCGTTTGCTATGCATTTGCGAACCGCTTTGGAAGCAGTCGGTGGTTGGGATACTTCGTTTATCACAAGCCAAGACAGTGATTTATCGATGCGATTGATTGAACAGGGATACCGCCTGCACAGGACTCCGTCCACATCGGTTTCAATGACCAAACGGACTGGCATTGTGAAATGGTGGCGGATGGGACATAGGTACGGATTTTGGCGGATGAAGGTCGTACGCCGCCACCCCCAACGTGCAAGTGCTATCGAATTTCTCCCGTGGATTGGTGCGTTGTTAAGTTTGATAATGGCCGTCACCCTTCCTTCATTTGGCTGGGTGCTGCCAACAATGTATGGTGCAGTGTTGATACTAGAGGGCATACGTTCGACATTCCAAACACGGCGAATGACGAATATTCTTGGAGTACCTCTTTGCCTACTCATGCTCCACAGCAGTTTTTCTATCGGCTTACTTGACGGACTTCTTCGGGACGGTAGGGCCCCGAGTGACCGTTGATTCAACAGCAACAAGTAACAACATACTTGAGTGAAGAGTATGAGGGAAAGGTGGTACTATGGCACGAGAGAGGCAAGCAACGGCTCGTGGTGTTGCCGCTCTTCCGCTGTTGTTGATGGCTACTGTGCACATGACAGTGACGCCTCTTCGACAAATGTTTGAGGTGGAGCCGAGGCTTGCATATGTGTGGTATCTTATCGCCGTAGTGCTTGGAATTATCCTTTTCCGAAAAACCAAGACGGTCAAAGATCATGAATTTCACCGTTCGAAAATTATGAAGTCGATGAAGAAAGTGTACGATGCGGAAGAAGCAGGTGTTTGGCAAACGAACGTCCCTCTCGGTTCTGACTTAGGCCCTGAAGGCGAAGTCATTCTTTCTCAAAACGTGTCTGCAATCGATAACGAATCCCCTGAAATGGAACTCCATGAAGATGAGAAAGTCGAAGTCGACCTGCTTTTGGAATCAGAACGAATCCGTAAGTCCAATCGTGGTCGTTCAAGTGATGTAAACTATGACGAACGAGTTGATTCAACCATCGGTTCAACTCGTCGGAAAAGTCCTATGGATTCGTTCCTTGACATGGTTACCGGCCTTTTCGGCCGTGGCGATGCCAAAGAACGCCGTCTCGAGCAGCGACAAGCTGCCCTTTTGGCAGCCTCAAAGGCTGCTCCTGTGGTTGCTCAGCGACCCGTTGCACCGATACGCAAGATGGCTTCCGCGTCCGATTCAGAACTCAAAATTGCTACGCTGAGTGATGACGGGATGATTGAATCAGTCGTCTCGAACGACCTTCCCCCTCTGAGTAAGAGCGCTGCTATGGACCCGGAGACGGCCAAAGTCTATGCCTGGGATACGCCAACGACCCCCACCTCGAATACCGCAGACGAGAGCATTGAAGCAATGGCAATGCTTTCACCACTTAACGCCACGAATCCTCAACCACAACAAGTCACCGTAACTCCAACTGGCACAATGTGCCGTGGATGCAATGCGATAATCCCTCAAGGTGAGCCGTTCTGCTTATCGTGTGGACTCGATGCCTAAATGCTGTAATCATCCGAGATATTGAAAGAGGTCCTAGCAACCCGTTGGCACAGAGGTGAATCCATATGGCTGATAAACGAGATTATTACGAAGTTCTCGGAGTTGAAAAATCAGCCACGTCCTCGGAACTAAAGAATGCGTTCCGAAGTCTCGCCCGAAAGTACCATCCTGACCGCAGCACTGAAGAGAATGCCGAAGAGATGTTTAAGGATATACAGGAAGCATATGCTGTTCTTTCTGATGATGAAAAGCGTGCTCAATACGACCGATTCGGACATTCAGGTCCGGGCGGATCACCGTTTGGTGGATTTGGAAGTGGTAACTTTAACATCAACCTTGAGGACATTCTGGGAGGAGATTTTTTCTCCAACATTTTTGGTGGCGGTGGGGGGCGTGCTCGCTCCAACAGCCGTCGAGGTAGTGATATTCGCACCTACCATACGGTGAATCTGGAACAAATTTATTCGGGAAGCAGCGAAGAGATGGAACTCGATCTTCCAGTCCCATGCAGTGACTGCAATGGAACGGGGGCTAAAGACGGTAAAGTCGTCACCTGTAAGGACTGCAGTGGTCAAGGACGAGTCCGTATGCGTCAACAAGTAGGACCTTTTGTACAGGACGTCGTTCGTGATTGTCCTTCGTGCCAAGGACGAGGAACTTCGATTGAAGAGCGATGCGGTTCTTGCCGCGGAACCGGTAAAAGCTTGAAATCGTCGACTTTGCGATTTGCAGTTCCTGCTGGTTGCGAAGCAGGAACCCGTCTTCGCATGCGTGGTAAGGGTGAACCGGCCCCGCAAGGCAAGGGTGAACCCGGAGATTTGTTTATTGAGATTGAAATCGAACCACACCCGTGGTATGAACGTTCGACGACGGATTTGATCATGTCAATGCCGCTTGGGTATGCAGAGTTAGTTTTGGGAACAACCGTGACTTTGAAGCACATCGATGGAAAAGACTTGACCATCAAAGTTCCAGCGTATTCGAACTCTGGAGATACGATTGAAATCAAGAAGCGAGGTTTGCCTCGAACCCGCGGCAGTGGACGTGGTGATGTGATTGTTTTGCTGAAGCTACACATGCCCAAAAAGGTGAGCAAGAAAGTCAAGAAGTCTCTTCAAGAATTGAAAGGTGACCTCGGTCCTGACGACCTTATCGAACGAATCATAGATGATGCTCAAGAGCGAAGAAGCTGATCTGAAGTTCACCTCATTCTTCTTCGAATACTTCAACTGCGAGGGTCTTTGGAATTCGTGAGGCGGTCGCAGTCCCGTCGACGCGGCCATTTAGTTCAACATCGACTGCGGTAGCAGTTCCGGTTAATTCGACCATGACAAACGTCCTGTTTCCTTCTGCCATGGTATCGATGAAAACTTCTTCACCACGATGTAAGAAGCGGGGTTGAACGTTTTCAACCGTCCACCCCTTCCCCTCGGGTGCATCGAAGCGCAGTGCAGCAAGGTCCCAGTTACCCTTGATGACGTGAATGCCAACCATCAATGGAATGCTTCCTTCTGTTGTTGCGAGTCGGCGATCAAGAGCCCAAACTGCCAAGGCTGCATCCGTGGTTCGATGCTCGAGGTTTGCCTTCCCCCATGCTCGACTCGCTTGATCCCAATCAAGTAGCGTGATGGATTGGAGTGCTCGAATGAGGTTCTTACGTGATTGAGTAGGCGTCACTTCTCCTGAATCCATTTGTTTACGGAACCATTCGAGCTGTTCTGATTTATTGGCAAACAATTCCGCTGCTTTCTTTTGACGTGAAAGACTGACTGCAAAGTAGATGACCGGTGCTAAAAAAAGAACACCGAGGATGAAGCGTGATCGTACACCCCACTTTTCAGCATGTTCATCAGGTGGGAAATACGGTTCATATCCTTCATCAGTAAGCGTATAGGCTGATGAGACAAAGTATTCGATACTCGGTACATTCTCACCCCAAGAATGGCCGGTGAAGTTGGTGGTTACAGGTAGTGATATGCGCACAAAATGTGTTCCGGGGTCGACTTCCATAGCGAGTTGAATTTTCCCGTTTCGGAAGACGGAGGTTTTTGTCTCCAAAACTTCCCATGTGGATTGCTCCATACTCCAAAATTCGACGGTTAAATTTTCGATTTCACTGCCTTCTACAGTGACTTGAATCATGTGACGAGAATCCTCCCATCCAGTGATATTCAATCGGTAAACGTCTGCAGTGTCAAAAATAGGGAGGGTTAATTGTCCCACAAGTTGGCTACTCACTTGAGGTAAATCCGGCCATGATGAATTGTCCACCGCTGATGTCGAGGGGCGGACAGATGGCGCTTCATGACCGGAGCCAAAATCTGAGAAGTTGGCAATGCTCACTTCGACCCAATGAACAGAAGAGTGTAGGTGTATTCGAACCGCACTGATGTTTGGCAAGGGGTATGCAGTGATGGGAACTTCCGCTTCGAGTTGAATCAAGTCACCCATGATCCACGACCCTGAACTCAGTTGCTCAATCCGGAGTTCCACTGGTTTTACCAATGCGAGGAAATTGAGTGCCTGACTCTCGGTGAGTTCAAGTGTGGAACTGGTTTGATGATGTCCACGAATACTGATGTTGTTCTGGTCTTCAACAAGCGGAGTCGGAATGAGTTGTTGGTAGCGTATAGCTTTGATGACCCACGCAGCATTCACGACCTCGCTTTCAACTTTGAGAAGAATACGTCCATCTTCTTCGACGTGAACATACATGGCATCACTGTCGGCATTTGTTGTCAATCCCGTTGGTGCTTCAACCGTTGATTCCAGCAACGTTTCACTGGTAGAATTTTGGAAGTAGGCTGAGATTTTCAAATCGTGAATGGCGTGGCGTAATTGAAGTTCAAGTGTGTCCCCATCCGTCACTGCCAAGGGGATGTATTCGGCATTGCTCTGTTCAATGATGCCGCGAAGGTAACCAGTTGATGTGAAATCGCCGTTGACTATTCCATCAAGGTGGTTCCGGCTCGGGTCGATGCAACGGTTTTCAGAAGTGCACGATTCGATCGTGACAGATTCAGTAGCCTGCGATGGAGCAGGGCGAACGGAAGAATAGTTTTCATCAATCGATTCAACAAGCGATAGCGATACATGCTCGGTTTCCAGCGAGGTGACATTCAACACTACTTCGCCGGTAGATTGTGCTTGGACGGTCAAGTCTGTTGAAGTTGAATGCACGGTTCCATCGAGAGAAAGTTCAGCCGTGCACTGATTGCATGAGATTGAGAAACTCACCCAAGCATCTTCCACGATTGTCCAGTTTTTGTGATAGGTTGTGTTTGGCTCAATCAGAATACCTGTGACCCGCCCATCAAGCGTCTGTTCCTCCTGCATTTCGTCACTCTGTGCGGCGGAAAGAGGTAAGAGGAGACATGCCATCATAACGACCAAGAAGAAAGCCATCAGCATGGACGGTTGACTGCTTCTGTCTCCGACCATAGTGTTGCCTGTAACGAATTCGATTTGAACTTAGGCCCTCGGATGTGTCCAATGCTTGAAGAAGCGATGGTGTGTGGACGGTACATGGTGGATGGACTTGGTCGCAGCGTTTCTGCGCGATTTCGCTTTGCCAGGCAATGGGCGCTGGGCGACCGAAAATCCCCTATCGCAGCAACGCCTGCTCTGGTCCTACTCGATGGAGATGAGGACATAGACGCTCGTCTTGCTCCGTTCCGATCATCGACCGACGATGCCATTCCAGCAACGCTCCAATTCGAATCCCGACTTCCTCTTTCTCCACCTGACTTTTCATCGCCTTCCCCCCGATGGGAAGTGTCGATTGGCCACGTCCTCCCACCATCACTTGATGAGGCAGATGCAGGCGAACCAGCAGGTACTGGGCAACTTCTCCCCGTTTCTTGGCAACGATTGAATCACGATGCAGCCTTGACCGACCCGGATTTGAGTCCAGATGTTGTCGTCTTGGTTGATGCGGTTCAGTTGGCAGCACAACCAGGTCGCCTGATCGAAGCAATCACGACATTGAAGCGCCGATTTCCTGGTGCACTGCTTTGGACACCCGGGCTAGGCGGTCCTGATAACGTAGCAGTTTTGGCATGGTTCGGGGTTGATTTATTCGACCTCGCACGCTCTCGGCAAGCCAACGCTGCTGGTGCCTTGTTAACTGAGCAGGGGCCCAGATACCCTGTTGAATCAATGGAGGAAGGAGTTTCAATGGAGCAACAAGTGAAGCATTGGGAACTTGCCATTGCTTCGGTTCGTGCAGCACTGGCCGACGATCAACTTCGTTCACTGGTTGATCGTCAATCACTGAACAGCCCACGTTTGGTAGAACATCTTCGTCGTCACGATCTCCACTGCAAGACCATACCGGGACTCCTCTCATCGCACGTCGAGCGTGGATTCACGTTCCCGTGCCATTCGGTTTCGATACAGTCGGACCCAATTATCACTGATTGGGAGTCATTCCTTTCCACACAGTACCGTGCACCGCAAGGTCTCGACACTATTTTGATTCTTCTTCCGTGTTCTGCTCGTAAACCGTACAGGCTTTCAAAATCTCACGGACGATTCATCCGTGCCATTGGCACCAGTGCTTGCCACGAAGTGATGGTCACTTCACCCCTAGGTCTCGTACCTCGAGATCTCGAAGAGGTGTGGCCTGCGGCACAATACGATGTACCGGTGACCGGAGATTGGACTGGCGATGAATTAAGCCGTATCACCAGAATGTTTGATGCACTTGTCAGTCGGCATTCCTATCAGCGCATTATCAACCATTCCGGCATTGAATTTACGCATTCTTCTATCGATATAATCAATACCCGTGAAGGTGATTCTGCTGGCTCGCACGAGGCGTTAGAACGCCTCTCACAAGCAGTCAAAGAAGCAGTGGATGAATTCAGTGCACGTGGCAGAAAAACCGAACGGATTCTACTGGATAACTTCTCCAGCGTTGCTCGAAAGCAAATGAAATCTGATGCGTGGATTGATGGTCTTAAAGTGCGAGGAAAGCCACCGAGATATCGGCTTGAGCGTGACGGAAATCAAATGGCACTTTGGTCAACCGATCGCTGTGGTTTTTCACTTCCAAAAGCAGTGATTCCCCAGCTCGCAGAACTCAAGGCACTTCCTGAAGTTCATTTGCGTACCGGAGTTCAATGGAAGGGTGACATTTTTGGGGCACTTGTTGAATCGTTCGATGAAAATATTCGAGCTGGCAGTGATTTACTCGTTTATCAGGACCAAACCGTCATCGGATTGGCTCGTGCCCACGCTCCCGGCTGGGAATGGCCGGGGACTCCCGGCCGTCTTGCTAAATCTCATCAGAGGCTGTGATATACCGGTCTTTGGCGCCGCACTACATCATTGAGCCCATTCCCCCCGACCGTTGATGAAGCGGAGCGGTTAAGAAGGGGTGACAAGTCGCCGTTTTCCTTGGAGATGTTCGTATGGCACGTATGTACAAGTCACGCAAAGGAAAGAGCGGGTCAAGTAAGCCCTTCGTCAGTGAAGCACCAGAGTGGTCAAACACCGATAAGAGCGAAGTGACACAACTCGTTATCGACCTTGGAAAAGCAGGTCACACCTCCGCGGCAATCGGTACTATTCTTCGTGATCAACACGCAGTTCCCAACGCCCGATTGGTCCTTGGAAAGCGCATCGGTAGTGTTCTTCTTGAGAACAACATCGGCGGTACATATCCAGAAGACATGATGAATTTAATGCGACAAGCTGTCGGAATCATCAACCACATTGGAAGCGGAAACCACAAGGATTTGCACAACAAGCGTGCTCTTGAAATCACGGAATCTAAAATTCGTCGTCTTGCTAACTACTACAAATCTGAAGGACGTTTGCCATCTGAATGGCGATACAAGCGTGAAGAATTACGCTTGATGGTCGAGTGATAGTCCCTGAACTGTAGACTTCTTCTACGGTGACCTCGTGGTCAGGGTAGGTGCGCTGATGAACGACTTGCTGTTAACCGCACCATTTGCTGATATCAAGCAGCGCATCATTCAATATACGGAAATGATTCAATCTTCATCAATGGTTCATATTCATGCACCTTCAGACCTAGAAGGATTACTCGCTTTATCCATGGTTGAGGCTGCATGTCTTGACCTTGGGGTCAAGTATCGGCGCCGCTTTCTTCCATCACGGAAATTCATCCCTCGCGATGAGAGGATTGAACCCGAGCCAGTGAAGGAGGGACTTCTGGTCTTCATCGACCCGTTCGAAGATACGTGGTCGCTTGAAGAATTACCATCAACCGACTATATCCACATAACACCACTTTCAGTTAGTGTTCGACTCGGTTCAAAACAGCATCAGCGCAGGGGGGCTCTTGATGTTGTAGCGCAATGCGCTGCTATGGCCGCACAACTCGTACCCAACGGTTCGAAAGTACGACTCTTACGCCCGTTCACCGGCTCAGGTCTTTGGCTCCGTGAAGCGCTCGACACAACGTTCGACCCGATTCATACCTCGATTCGTGACCACTTACGAGAAGAGGGTTCCCTTCGAATTGTTCCACTCCCAGAAGTCCCGCAGCCTGCTCCCAACATGGTACCTGGACTTTCACAAAGGATGCTGATGCGATTGCAAAAAGGCTGGTCGTCAATGGATGTTGATGAGCGTACACTGGCCCTGAGTGAATTGGTCTTACCCACACTCACTCAACCGGGACTGTCAACGCCTCGCCTCGAAGAATTGGTCTGGCACAGGTTAGTGATTGGTACCTCGAACATCGATGTCATGAGCCATGTTTTCCTTGCACAACAAGACTGGCCAGACGATGCAGCATCCTCTAAAATATACGCTTCCAAATTGGCAGATATCTTCCTCTCAACGGGCCATCTTGTGCCCGACGACCCATCGACGGGTTGAAACCTCATAACCTCCTGCGGTTGATATGGCCATCGAGCGTTTACTGACAGGAAGCATACGTGACCAAGTTCAAGAATTGATGTCGACTGAAGATTTGGTCATTGAAGCATTCAGGGACTTAGTGAAAGATGAGCTCAAGTCACACATACGCAGCAAGGTTGAGGAAGACCCTGAACTCAAAGCAGAAATCAAAGAGGCAGTGGCCTACTACTTCCATACCAAAGCACGAACCGTTTACGCTGAGTTGAAGGCGACTCGAGCCGCAACTCGACTCGGTCTTCGTCTCCTACCCGATGATTTACAGGGCGAGGTCGGTGAAGCGGTTGTTTCTCTGTTTGAGAAAGAACTTGGCGCACTGCTCGAGAAAGCACTCTGATGTATTTGTATCCCGAATCATCGCTTCTATTATGTGCCATGCGCGCTGCGTAGGTTTTGGGTGAAGTCATGTCTACGCGTTGTACTGTATTTGTGATGGTCTTCCTTCTCTCGATGTTTTCGCCTTTTGCGGACCTCTATGTAGGGGATGCTTCGGCTGAAGATACGCTGGTTTGCTGCGATTCAGTACCCGTTGACCTCTATCTTCTCGGTTCAGCATCGGCTGGAAGTATGTCGCCATTTACACAGGATCTCGGTGATTCAACAATGTCTGCTACAATCGCAAGTGCGGTGACGTCGGAGGAAACTGTCGGTAAGTGGACCTTACCGAATGTATGGCCTGGCACGATACCTGCGAACACTTGGAAGGTTTCGATGTCGTACGAGGTGAGTGATGCTGCCGGTGCTCAAGTCAACGCCACTGCAACACTGAAAATCGGTGCTCAAACGTTCAGTGCCTCCACAGATCCGGGTAGTTCATTTTTGGCACAAGGTACGGGTACACTCGTCTTCGATATCGATATTGATGCTGCTTCAATCTCTGATAACGGATTGATTGAACTGACATTGACTGCTCGTTCTATTGTCTTCACGCTGCCAACAGGCGAAGCGAAAATTGAGTTCCAGTGGGGTTCTGAAGACAGTGATTCCAACATTGAAGCAGAAATTCCCCTGATGGATTTAACGCTTCTTGAACCTGAAGTCGAGGGTTCTGATGTCTACTTCTCAGTTGTCATTGACTCCAATTGGGGGATGGACATACTTTCCAAATCAGATGTTTTGGAAATGAGGATTGCTGGTACCGCTCTAACCGGTGACCCGATAGAAACCACGCAAGGTGAAGGAGTTCGAGTCACGTGGACTTGGCAAGGTGCTAAGGGTGGTGTGGAATCGGTAGAGGCCGAAATTCGAGTCGTTCTGCAGACTGGCTCCGCTGCTCTCACGGGTTCCACATCGTTCGAAATTGAAACCTTTGATTCCAGTGGTGGGACCGGTACGTACTATCCGCCAGATGAACCTTTGAAGACCAATGGTGATGGAAGCCCTCTGCAAATCACGGGGACTTTTTCACTTGCTTCCAGTGGTGGCGAGCTGAAAATCGAGCGTGAAACCAGTATCAAAGTCAGTGGAGAAATGGCATTTTGGATGCGGTGGGGAATGGATCACATCGGGGACGAAGTAACATCACTTTCCCCTGTTTTGAAAAGTTTTGATGCCGGAAGCGTGAGTGATGACGACCGTGTTAGTCGTACCCTCGAATCGATTGAGGTGACAGAGTTTGAACGCCAAATGTTGAGCGCCACTGGCTCGGGATTGTGTGCGTATTATCTGAGTGTTGGTCTTGGGCTTGATGTCGAAGAACTACTGGGCTATCAAACCAAAGAATTTGAGACGCTATCGATAAATGTCGATTTGAACGGTGAATCTGACGTCGTTAACCATCCGATAACCTTGGTTATTTCAACGACCAAAGTGGTTGCTGACGGCGAACGAATTCCACTGATGGGTAGTTTTATCATTGCTCAACCATCCCCTCTTTGGTCAGATTATTCACTGATGTTGACAGGTTCAACATCTGGCTTAACTTCCTTTTCCGGAGCAGCATTATCAGGTGACGGCACATCGTCAATCATACTTTCTCACTCACGATTACCCTGGGGCGAGTCGTTGACAATTGAAGGTCAGGGGATTGACCAAGATGACCAATTCCGATTAATGGTCTCCCCTACCAGTTCACCAGTTCACAGCCCAATCCCTCTTTCGTTAATTGTACTGTTTGGATTAGTAATTGGCTTTTTCACATCGCTTCGTTTGACTAAAACACGTCAGCGTGGAATTCTCTATGTCGAGCTTGTGTTGGTTCCATTGGTTGCTGGCATTCATTTCTTAGCCTACCCGCCTCTTTTTGTCGGGGCATCAGTAGGAACCACGATTCTGATTTGGTGGGTGACTTCAGTGACAAGCCCGCGTTCGCGTACAGAGGTACTTCAAGAGGCGATGTCGGTTACTACCCCTGTAATACCGTGCCCTGCCTGTTCGACTCCAAACCCTGTACCGAGCGATGAGCGCCCACTTCGATTTGCATGTCTTGGCTGCAGTCGGGTGATTAAAATCGTAGCTTAATCAAAGATTCAGTTCTTTGAGTGAATTCAGCATTTCTGCCGCTTCTTGGTAATCTGATGGCGAAAAATATCCACAGAATTCGCCCTCATCGTCGATTGCAACGACGGCTTGAGGTGAGCGTTGTTGTACTTCTGACATCAATTTTTTAATCGTCATATCCATTTCTGCTTCGAAAAAATCCATTTCCATCCAGTCAGAACATTTGACAGAAGTTGCATCGATGTTTTCAGCGAGAGCCTTAATTAATTGACGATTTCCAAGAATCCCTTTGGTTTTTGAATCATTATCGAGTACGATCAGTATTCCACCAGATATTGAGAGGAGCCGTCGTGCAGCTTCAGCCATTGAATCATCCATTCCGATGGTGATGTGTTCATCGTCGAGATTCAAATCTGCTACCGTCTTTACCATATCGCACCGGCATGCGCTGTATGTGGCATCATATCAGTGTTGCCGAGATGTCAAGCATGGGTGAAGACGACGGTTGAATCGTCTAAGACCCGACCATAGCCGATTCGTTCAAGTTGGACCATGGTGCCAACAGGATATTCGTGCGATTCCATCCGTCCTTGAATACGATGAATTTCGCCATCTTCAGCTACGATTAAAGTCGCATCCTTTGTATTGACATCGGGTGCCCAATGAACGATTGGGCGACGGTCAGAGCGTGGGAAGGAATCGATGGTGAGTATTTCTCCGGTCGTAGAAACGTCAGCAAAACCCTTCAATCGAATTGATTGTTTTTCGAAGTCCTCACGTTCAATCCATAAAGGGCCTTGGTCCATGGTGAACGTTCGTACTCCTCGTGTTGGATGGTTGGGGTGAACATCGACATCAACCGTACCATCGTGTTCACCAACCAACTGAACCTTACAAGGTTCGCGAATGAATGCAAGACGAGGTGCATCGTCATCAATGCACTTGATGTTGTGAGCGAACAGTGACGAAATGGGAACGGAAATGTCTTTTTGAGTCACGCCAAGTTCAATCCAAAAATTTCGTAATGCGGATGCAGTAATTCCGCGCTTTTTCAGTGCACTCAAGGTTGGTAGCCGTGGATCATCCCATCCACTGAATTCACCTGATTCGATATCGCGTCGCATTTGTGAGGTGGAAAATCCACCCCATTCGTGAACTTTGACTCTCCCCCAGTAGATGGTTTCCGGATACGACCACCCAAAGTGCTGATACAGAAGTGTTTGCTTGCGTGTAGAATCCATGAGGTCCTTTCCACGGATGATATGTGTGACACCTTGCAGGTGATCCTCGACAGCACTTTGGAAATCTAGAAGCGGCCATACACGGTATTTCGAACCGATACCCGGACGCGGGTGCGGATGTTGTACGGTATCTTGCATCCGAAGCGCAGGCCAATCGCGAAGTGCTGGGTTTTTCAGGTCCATTGCAGTCTTCACCCGTACAACTGCATCTCCGGGTTTGAATGTTCCATCCAACATGTTGTTCCACAATTCGATGTTCAAACGCTCGGAATTGTTTCTGCACGGACATTCTGTTTTACTCACTCTGAATTCTCTAAATACCTCTCCACTGCATTGGCACACATAACCGAAACCTCGCTGAAGCATATCCTCTGCATGCTGGTAATACTGTGGAATTCGTTCGCTTGCAATAACGATGCGATGGGGTTTGAAACCTAAGAGCCATTCTGCTTCACGTTCAATTTGCTCATAGGCACTCGGTAGCGGAGGCTTGACTACCGCATCGGTGTCATCGAATCGAAGTATGATTTCACCATCCCACTCTTTCGCATAACTGCCGTTGATGACCATTCCGCGAGCATGGCCAAACGACATTGGGCCATTTGGGTTGGGTGCAAATCGTAGAACGACTTTTCCTTTGGTTGCGTTTTTCAATTCTGGTAAACCTTCCCGTCGTTCCTTCTTTTCTCGTTTTTCAAGCAGGTGTGGTGCTTCCATTTGCAAGATGTTTTGAAGCGATTCGAGTCCATCGCTGGCAGCCAATGCGTTGGCTTCTGCGACCGCCTTTGCGATGAGTGGAGAAATGACTTTCCCGTGGGGGCGTAAATCACTTCGAGTCGCCATGAGCCGACCGATAACTGAGCCAGGGGCTGCTTTTCCTTCATACTCAATAGCGTTTTGAATAGCAAGATGTCGGAACATGGAGAGCGTTGTTTCATCGGGTGTCCATGACATGTGACTCAGACTTCCCTGACAGCGTCTCCTCATCAACTGCTCGCTTCACAATGCTGACTTTCCTAAAATAGCGTACGTTGCTGTTGAGTTCCATACGTCCGAGCAGGTGCATCAACACCATGCATTTCTTTCCACGCCCGTTTTACGGTTTTCCACGACCATCGTAAACACGTGTGTGGCTCATCCGCATTAAGCAGTAAATGCAACGATGCCTGTGTTTTTGGGTCGCTTGGGTACCCTGATCCGAGTGGAATGTTCAATTGTTGAATGAGTGAATGGATATGGCGGTCTCGTTCAACTTTTGCCAAAATACTCGCCATTCCAACGATGGTGTGATTGGTATCGGCTTTATGCTGTGATTCTATGGAGGAGTTTTCCCAAGGCCAATGCTCTAAGCGCACGGCAATGCGATCACTGAATCGCTGTTCATTGACATCACAAGCGTCGTTCATTATGGTCATCGGCTTGTCGACTGACCTACGTAGTTCGTTGAGTGCCTCTGCAAATAACTCGACCTCAAGTACGTTCAATCCAGTGGTTTGAACGCCGTGATCTATACGTTCAGGTGGACACACGATGAGCGAATATTTCCATCCACGCTCCGCCGCTTGTTCATGAAACCACTCGACGAATGCCTGCCGTTTGCTAAATGTGAGGTGCTTGGAATCTTTCACTCCGTGGTCTTCCAGAAGGTGGACATCATCAGCAGGAATGGCTACTGCTCCAACCACCAGAGGCCCCAAGACAGGTCCTCTTCCGGCTTCATCAACACCTGCATTCCACATACTGAAACCTCATACATCAAAATCATCCAAGTCGATCGGTAGGGGGACCGATACTTGTTGGGTTGGCGCAGTTGATGCAATTGGCTGCTCATCGCTTCGAATCGTTCGCTGTGTTGAAGTATCTTCTGCATGGAGGACTTGATTTTCAGGTGCTGGTTTTGAGATTCCCTGATCTTGTATGGAAGTTAGCAGGGAATCAGCAGTTGATTTCAATTCACTTTTATCGTGATGATCAAGAACCGTGATGGCTGCCTGAGTGAGCCGTGTATCGACTGGTTGGGTCGCAGTTTTGTACGCACCAGCACGAGATTGGAACGCTTGCTGAAACTCTTCAGTACTCACTTTCAAACGAGGTTCTTCGATCACTTGTGGTGCTTTTTGCTGAAATTTTTCCATCCAATCACCGACTTCTTCTGGTTCCACTGGACGACGCATTTCTTCAAGTTCTCGTTGTTCAAGTGAGCGCTGTTTACGGGCCTTCACTGATGCGGTAATGATGGCCACAGATACAGCAATTGCCAACAGCATTAACCCCCATGCCTTGAACAGTTCCCAACCGGTCACAAGGAATGCTTGAACATCGAACCCATCGGGTTGTTCTTCAGTCTGCCACGGCGTACCAAGATAATCAGCAGTTGAGGTAGATATGAATTCTTTATCGGGTTCAAACTGTGATCGAACGGTGATGTTTAGCCACAAAGTTCCATTCGCAATCTGGTCTTGAGGTAAATCAACCCAAGCACGTAGAGTAAAGTTTGCCCCAATTGAAATGTTACTTATCTCAAACGAACGCGGGTATTCTACGCCATCTTCGAATACGGCGATGGTTGGTGGGATGAACGACATGTCAGTGGAATGTGAAGATTGCATTTGGACCAACAACCCGTCATCTGTGTTCCCCCTATTTCGCAATGTCATGGCAATTGAAAGACGCCCTTGGGTGTCAATTTCTTCAACAAGGTCTGAAAATTCCCATTGAACAACGGGTGCAATGTTCACCGGGATTCGCAATTCGATTACGGCTACCGAACTCTCTTTGAGATACACTCCAACTACCACGTCCCCATTAACGAACGCTCTTGCGTCTGATTGAGCCGTAACGTGAAGAATTTCAAGATTCGTGGTTTCTTGAACTGACAATTCGACAGAAGATGTAAGAAGCGTCGCAGTGAGGTGCATAGGACTGCTTTGAATTGAAAATTCAAACTCATCTGCTGCATTTCCGGTGTTTTGAATCGTGATGGATGATGTGCACGAAGAGTTTGGAAGGAGGTTCTGGCATGCCTCTGTGATTCGACTTGCCTCAACACTGCGTACCCATTCAATACGTGAATTGAGGTCAATTGTTTGTAGTCGGACAAGTGCCCCATCTGCGAAAACCCGTACTCGGACATCGATTGAGCCCGAATATTCGAGCGGTGATTGGAATCCGATTTCAATGACTCGGGATTCATTTGGTTGGAGTTGGATTTCCTCCAATCCTCCAAACAAGGCCATTGTCCAGCCGTTTGCAGCTATCCGGTCACTTGGAGAAAATCCTTCCAGAGGCATTCCGTTTGAATCAAGTGCTTCGAGGGTGATGTTCAAAGAATTCAGGGAATTTCCGTTGTTTCGTACGGTAACTGGGATGCGGCCGTTCCCCCCAGGCTCAAGAAGTAAATCTTCTCCGAATTGGTCAATCGAGGCATTACGGTAGGTTGTCACGAGCAGGTCAAACGACCATTGCACAATGGCTTCGTCGATGCTTGAAACAGCTTTCAACTGGAAGCGAGGCCCCGTATATTCAAGCGGCATACCATCTCTTATCTCAGGAACTTCAATCCACAGGTAAACATAGGTCAATTCATCAATAGCAATCGTTTGAAAGGCATTCACACCATCAACATCATCCATATCCCAGCCCCAAGTCCAACCGGTTTGAGAGTACAAATTGAAGGTGACATTATCGGTCAGCGATGCTTGATTCGTGAGGTTTACGGCTACAGAAGTTCGTATTCCCGGCGTTACGATGAACGACGAAACTCCACTCGGGCCAAATTTCAGGTCAGAGTAGGGAGCGACTTTCACTGAGAAATTATGTTCAAGGGACCACGAGGGTTCAGTCACTGAAGTCACGTTCAGCGTCGCGGTTTGGATTCCAAAATTAGCACTGATATCAGCAGTGAGGTTGAATTTCACTTGCTTCAAGTATCCCGCTTCAAGGTACACGCTGAGCGGAAGCCCAGATTCAGTGATTCCTTCAAGAGGCGTCATGAGTTGGACAGCGTAGTTTGTGTCAGTCGTACCCGTGTTGTGTAGGGTGAAAAACACCTCAATCAATTCATCGCGATGAATTACTTCGGAGTCCAAACCAATCAGATCAACTTCAACACTTCTCGAAGTTACAGTAGACTTGTTGGTTTCAGCGACTGCGAAAGGAGACAAAATTTGAATCAGCAGTATGGCGACTACCCACACGCTGCGCATGTGCTGTCCTCCTCCTCTTCCTCTTCAACATCTCGCTACCCTTGCGTCGGTAGTTGTGGATTCGGTGTTTCCTTTTTCATGCTAGGCAGAGCAGCGAAACATCAAACAGGGTCGATGAGAACTGAACTCAAAGCCGAAATATCAAACTCTGCGCCGTTGAGAGGAACTCGCAATTCGTACTGTTGCGAGACTGCAGGGTCCATTTCACCAAAGCACCCAACGTGCACTCCGTCGATGACAACTTTGGCGCTTCGTCCAGTCAGCCAGGGTCCCATCGAACCAGAGAGTGGTTCGATGGCATACTCCGCAGCACCTAAATCTCGTAATATCGCTTGAATCCTTCCACGGATGGCTGCAAATCCGCCACTCTGCTCTGCTACGAGGAATGCAAATCGCTCACTGTTTGCGTGGTCGCGAACAACCGTTCCCAATTCATACACAGCCTGAGGCAAATCATGGTGGCGGTTACTCGCCATGAGTCGGAACAAGCCGGGCAGCAGATACTGTCGAAGTAGCGTGTGTTCAATGGTGATGGGGTTGGTGATACGGGTAACTTCACCCATAGGGGGCCATCGCATGGCCTCAAACTGGTCGTGGTCGTTTGACAGGGTGAGGGATTGAATTTGCATCAATCCAAGCCCCTGTAGCGAGTCTCGAATTCTTCGACGAATGTGACCATCCTTGCGTGGTACTGCTGTAAGCGGTGCTTTGGGGACATCGTTACCAAGGTCTTCATAACCGTGCCCAATGGCGATATCCTCTACCAAATCAATCGGATGCAGAATGTCGAATCTCCACCGCGGCATATCGACTGAGAGGAGGACGTCACCTTCGACAATATCTGCCATGTTTTTTGGTGAACGGTTCGGGGCATCTTCAACCTGATGGCGACCAAGGAATTCACCCCCCATCCGATTCACTGCTGTCGAAATTTCTTCATCTGTGAGGCTTCGTCCGAGTAGTCCGTCAAGCAGCCGTTGTGTCACAGTATGCGTGATTGGTGCGGGATTCGGTAGGTGTTCGACAATTGAATCACATCCGGTGATTGTGATTGATTCTACACTTCCACCCCGCTCTGCGAGTTGGAGTGCCATCAACATCAAACTCGATTCGCATGCACGTCGGTCCCAACCCGTAACGTCGATAAAGAAGTCCGTCGTTGCATGGGTAACTGTCGTGTGATCACCGTTGATGATTGGTGGAAACGATAACACTTCGCCATGAGCATCGTATATGATTGGATATGCATCCATTCCATCAAGCAAGTGAGCATAATCAATTCCTTTCGGATGTTGGGAAAGGATTTGTTCAAGCGACATTGGATGACTTATCCCGAGCGGCGTGAATTGTGTGGATACTGGGACTGCCTCAACACGAAACGGTGCGGTAACGGTCGATAGGTCATGAACACCTATGGATGCTCGACGTCGACCACGTCCAAGTGCAAAATGCAATTTCTCTTGGTGGTCCATCAGGCATTTGATGAAGCCTTCTTTCTCTTCGGGTGAGGTGCCCGTGTCCACGTTTCGTACGATCGCACCAAGAATTACTGGTCGAACATGTTCAAGTTCAGGGGCGACAGTCATGGTGACAGTACCCTGTTTGACATCGAGGCGGGGTTTGCTTTTAGCAGAATGGAGGAAAGGCCGAATTGCGTTAGCGAGGGTTTCACCAGATAGTAAATCCGGACGGTCCGGAAAAATTTCAATGTTCAGCGATGATTCATCACATGAATCAATATCCGTTCCAAGTAACGGGAGTTCATCCGCCAGGCGATCGATGTCATGCTCTATACCGTGTTTGGCAAGGAGCATTTGAAGCAATTTTTGTTCGACCGAAATTGTTGGCATATCATCACCTATCGTGCAAACCAGAGCGGTAATGGTCTGTCGTAGCCTACCAGTCGTAATCCGCTGATTGCCGCCGTTTCATAATCCAATGCCCGCAAGTGCTGACGCTGTAACTGGTCGATGGAATCGAGACCGAGTCGTTTGAGGATCTCAATGAATTCGTTGGAAATACTTTGCAACCAGTGGGCGAGGTCATTGACATCTTGCATCGGTACTTCACAGCAAACCACGTGCATACCTGATGCACGAAGGACTGCGAGGTCTTTGCCACTTGCTGAAAGGCCGAGAAGCATTCCAGTTTGAGTCGGTGCGTCTTCAAGGTGTGCTTTTGAGGAGCGGCCAATCATTGGCAATGCGGCGGCCTCAGCTACCCCTGACCCGTCTTCTACTCTGCTTATGGCGAGGTCGATGTTGTGATGCGATGAACGAACATGCAGTGATTCTACCCTTCCAAGTGCGTTGAGGAATGCAACGGTTTTATCTCTTCCTTGAAGGGTTTGAATAGCCACAAGAAACCCATCGATTTCTTCGGAATTCATTGCAGGGAGCGAATCCATGTCCAAAATAACACCGTTGCCTTGTTCCAATAATTCAGGCGCATTATTGAGATTGTCGCGGTCGATGATGACCATGTCATTGGGGCGTGGATTCAAGCGTGTGATAAAGGGCTGATTTGCTAAGATGCTTGCTGCATGTGCGTCCATGTCTTCAGAGGATTTGAGTAAATCTCCGTCTGGAATCATTGGAAGGAGCGGTAGGGGAAGTGCAACAGGTGTGTTTTCTCCGTTACGTTCTGCCAAAAGCGAAATTGTATCGCAAGTTTGGTAGTGATTGGTTTGGTGTAATTCACCGGGGACCAGCCCTATGTTGGATAGATCAGAGGCTGAGACGGGTGGTTCAATTGGTTCAACCAGAGGTGCAGGAGCGGCAACCAAACAAACTGCATCGGAGGGTATCTCCATATCCTTGTTGTTGAGCAGTGAATTGATTTCTTTGACTTCTTTTGATTCGAGTGGCCTCAATGAAACTCCCACAGGTGGTGTTGGACACCGTCCGTTAATGACGATTCTACCACCTGTCATGCCTGCACCCGGGTCACTTCCAACATCGCCATGAACAACGATGAGGCCGCCTTTCATGCCGCCACCGATGCGTGCCCCAGTCACGCCACGAATCATCAACAATCCTCCACACATCATTGCTCCAGCATCATCGCCGGTACCGTCCATCACCACGATTCTTCCGTCGTGCATGGCGTATCCAGTGTACTGTTCGGCAAGTTGTTCACAATAGATTGAATTCCCTCGGTTTCCGGCACCTAAAAACGACTTTGCATCACCCTGAATCGTGAAATTCCCGCCACTTCCAAAAGCAGCAGTCCACGAACCGAGCAGACCCAGAGCACGTATACGAGAGCCGGTAGGGAGATTTGGACAGAGACCCAATTCCCCATTTTTTGGGACGGGTTCGCCAGCATTGGTCCACCCAATGCGAAGAATCGCATTTTGCTCCGCAGCCGCAATCAACCGTGGGCCCAGTTTCTTGTTGATGTTGAATGAGCGTTCAACAACCTCTCGTGGTTCGGCCATGATGCTCGGGTGTTCCTTCATGTCCAAATAGCCTACCGTGAAGAACGCTGATTTTTTGGTATTTGAGAAATCTTTGAAATGCACGGTTGGATTTTAAAAAATCCCAGCGATGTGTTAATAGAGGTTCTTCCTAAGCATTCTTTTTGAGGATTATGACAATCAAGGTAGCCATCAACGGGTACGGTACAATCGGTAAGCGCGTCGCTGATGCAGTCGATGCGCAAGATGACATGGAAATTGTTGGCGTGACGAAGACTCGTCCAGCGTTTGGATGTGATTTGGCCGTGCGCAAGGGATATCCGATCTACTGTACATTTGACGATGCAGATCGCATTGCAGCCTTCGGTGCTGCAGGCTACACGTGCCACGGCGGACTCAGCGATTTGCTCGCAATCGCAGATATTGTGATTGATTGTTCACCAGGTAAAGTTGGTGCGTCGAACAAAGAGATCTACCAATCCAACGGTGTGAAGTGGATTTTCCAAGGCGGCGAAAAGCACGCAATGACTGAGATGTCCTACACTTCTTCCGCTAATCACGCTCAAAACATGAACGTCGAAGGCACTCGAGTCGTTTCGTGTAACACCACTGGTCTTTCTCGAACGCTTGTTCCACTCTACGAACATTGCGGAGAATTGAAGGTCGAATGCACGATGATTCGTCGAGCAGCAGACCCTGGCGATTCCAGTAAGGGCCCAATTAACGCCATCAAGCCGGTTCTCAAGGTTCCTTCACACCACGGTCCTGACGTCATGACAGTCAAGCCCGAGATTCAAATTAACTCTATGGCTGTAGCAGTGCCTACAACCATCATGCACGTTCACGTGATTACAGCCACGCTTCCCGACGGGCACGGTCTGACCACTGAATCCATTTTGGACATGTGGGCAAGTCGACCGAGATTGGTCATCATGAATGGAGCGGAAACCGGTATTACAACTACCGCTGAAGTCATGGAATTTGCTCGTGATATTGGTCGGAAATGGGGCGATTTACATGAAATCTTCATTTGGGAAGACGGCGTTAAGCTCGAAGGTAACACGCTGTATTACTTCCAAGCGATTCATCAAGAGTCAGACGTTATTCCTGAGAACGTCGATGCAGTTCGTGCATTGATGGGTGTGGAGAGTGACTGGATGGCTTCTGTAGCTAAAACTGATGCAGCAATTTCTGTCTACAACAACCTTTGAGCATACCCCGCAGGGGTACATCGAAGGGGCGTTTTCAAAAAGGTAGTGCGTCTCGACCGTGTATGCAAGGGTTAAACCGCTCATTTTTTGTGCTCTCCTTGCTGATGCTAACTGCCCTCAGTCCACTCATTTGTACAACTCCTGAGAATACTTCGTCTGACACCATTTTGGACGTCCCCTTGGCATCCCAAGCAATTGATATCGAACATGCTGCTTCTCACTGGTCATCCATTGAATCCTCATCGTTAGAAGATGTAGAATTAACCGTATCAACGGGAATTTTACGAATCGCTGCTGGTGAGTTTGACCCACTGGCATCACTCGGTCCTTCAGTCCCTGATTCGCTCATGAACCCAACTGACTATCTTTCAACAGGATTAGGTCTGCTTCAACTCCACACCCGCGACGGAGAAGTACTGGAACAACTCTCTTCCACTTATGCCCTTGATGTTCTGGATCATGTGGCTGATGAAGGTTGGTTAGTGCGACTCCCCAACCCCCCACAGACGGCTTTTGATGCATTACAGGGCGATGAACGAGTGCGATGGATTGGAGCAGAACACCCCGGATGGCGAATCGAGCCATCTCTCCTCGTCGAAGGACCGTTCGATCACCTTGCGATAGTACCTGCATCTGACTTAGCGCTTGCAGGATTGGAATTACTCAGCCTCGACATGGTACGTATGGGGGCTGAAGAGGCTTGGTGTGGAGTTGGGCTTTGTGAAGCGAAAGTTTCACCGGATTTGTATTCAATTTTCATTGAAAATCTCGCACGTGACGGCCGGCTCATATGGGTCGAGGCCACAACCGATTTCATTGTCCACAATGCAGTAGCAGGTGCGATTGTTGGTGTGGATGACGTCGCTGCAAATGCGACGTTTTCTCTTGACGGGTCCGGGGAGACTCTTGCAATCACTGATACGGGTTTAGACCAAGACCACCCCGATATTCTGGGACGAATCGCAGGGGTTTACACCAACTTTGGTCTTGACCCTTCACCATCGGACACCAATACCGGGCACGGGACCCACATCGCATTATCCGCTGTGGGTGACGGTAGCGGAGACTCATCTGCTCAGGGCATTGCTCCATCGGCCAATGTTGTCATGTATGCACTGGAGCACGATCCAACCGGAGTGTTCGGACGAATTGGTTCAATTTACGACCTCCTCAATGACGCGGAACAAAAGACGGCACGGATTGCTATCAATGCATGGGGTTCAAACGGCAATTACGGTCACTATACTGCTGACTCTCGTTCTGTCGATCTCCTAGTGAACGATAAGCAGACGGTTCTCCCACTCTTTTCAGTCGGAGACCGAGGTGCACAGGGTGCGTCACAAGTCACTGCTCCAGGTACTGCAAAAAATGTACTTGCAGTAGGAACTTCACAAACTGGAAGCCTCGCTGGAACTGTTGCGAACATTTCCAGTTTGGGGCCAAGCCTTGACGGACGAATCAAACCCGACATCGTCGCACCGGGAATAAACATCTGCTCTGGCTTGGCTGAAGAGGCAAAATCTCCTGCTGGATTCTCATGTGGAACAGGTAGTCATTCAGACGGAAGTCCGCTTTACATGACATTATCTGGTTCATCACACGCTACATCAATCGCAGGAGGGAGCACTGCACTTGTTCGTGAGTTCCTTCGAGAACAAGTGGGTTTGAATTCCCCATCCGCATCGCTCATCAAAGCCGCTGTCATCAACGGAGCCAAAGATTTAGGCGCATCTGACATTCCAAATGCGGTAGAGGGTTGGGGGCAACTTGACCTTCAACGTACTATTATTCCCACCGACGGTCCAACTTCTCTTACCACTTTTTACGATGACTATAAACCCCTCAAGGCAGGTTTTGGGCTACTGTATGCGTTTGACATGGACCCCAGTCACGGTATCGATATTACGTTGGCATGGTCGGATGTCGAGGGCAGTGCGAATGCTGGTCAGGGGCAAGTTCGACTAGTCAATGATCTCGACCTCGTTTTGGTTGACCCGAGCGGCCAAGAATGGTTCGGAAATGATTTCTCTGGAGGGTATTCGACCAGTACTGGAACAGCTGATAGTGTCAACAATGTAGAGCGAATCAAGGTTGCTCCAGGGACGCTCACTTCGACAGGTCAATGGCTGGTCAAAGTGCTTCACCGCAGCGGCATAGAGCAAAACTTTGCTCTTGTCGTTGTCGCTGATGCCACCCCAAATGCTCAAACTGATTTAGCAACCTACAATGGAAGCATTGTTCCTTCATCACTCACGCCTCTGAAAGATGATATTATTTCTCTACAGATTGGTTGGGTCAATCAAGGAACATCGCCGTCAGGAACGTTCCATGTCATCTTAGAAGACCTAACTGCAAACGAAATATTGTTCGATGTTGACCGGCCAAGTCTCCAACCAGGTCTTGTTGATTCATTGCTTCTTCAGCATCAGTTCACAACCACTGGCATACACTCGATGCGACTGAGTATCGATACCAACGACCAAGTTTCTGAGATGAATGATGCGAATGCTGGAATTGACAACAACATTTGGCTCCAAGATATTGAAGTAACAGCGTTGGGTGTGAGAGTTGTCGCATTGGACGAACTTGGAGATGCTCCAGTTACCCCAGAAGATCGTGCTGCATCAGCAATGAACGAGTTCGACGTACTCAATGAAACGGGAATCGACATACCAATTCACATTCTTCACGAGGGGACTGGCCAACAAGCCGTGACCCTATCGGTTACCAATGTTCAGATGCCACAGCCCGGTCGACCCGACTTCCTCCTCGCCCCCGATGATGTATGGAGTAAGACAGTCTCGGAACCCGGCCCATATGTCGTTCAAGGACAAGGTGAAGAAGGTGACTTCAAGCAACTCACGGTACGATTAGAAAACGAATATGCGGACCTGTCGAACCCTGAAGAGCCGAGGTACGCTCGTGCGGGTACCTTCGTTGTTGACATCACTGCGCGCTATCAATCTCAACCAACGGTTTCCCACACTCAACGCATCACCATCGTTGTTCCTGATGTCACGGCAGTGAACATAGGTGCAGCAGGTATCAGCGGTTTGTCGGCCCTTCCAGGGGAATCCACTGGCTTCGTTATTTCAGTCATGAATATTGGTAATTCACCGGGGCAATACACCGTGTCGTGCTCCTCTGAAAATCGCTGGCAAGTGATGCTGGGTTCTTCCAATTCCTCAACCTTAGAATTTGAACCCCTCAACATTAAAGAATCTCTACCGATGTATATCCGGATTTTTGTCCCTCCAGTATCCGGAGGTCTTCCTGCTGCTGATTCTAGTGACACGGTCACGTGTTGGGTGACATCGCCAACCGACTCGTCAATGAATTTCACACAGTCTGTCGAGGTTTTGGTTTTGGCACAACAATCGTTTGACACTGACTTATACGATGATATCGGACCTATTGGGCCAGCTGCTGCGAATCGTAATGTCATGGTTGATTCAGGACAACAGGTTAACCTCAATCACACGATTGAAAACACGGGCAACACGCCTGTCGAACTCACTGTAAGTATCCAACCATCCAACGCAAACTGGCCAATTCAAGTTTCATACGAAGATCAAACCGACAATCGTAAAGTAACGCTTTCGCTTGACGGCGGAGAGGTGAGAACAGTGCAATTCATTCTCGGTGTACCGCTGGTTGCTGAAGAAGGAGAAAGCAATAATTTTGTTATTCGAACCGAATACAACGCACAGAAATTCACCACGAATTCCACAGTATTGGTGGTCAAAGATGACCTCGCTATGGAATTACTGGGTCCTTCAAACGGGCGCGTCGATACGACCATCTCTTCGGAACTCTCTTTTGGTGAGTTCACCGTCACCAACACCGGTAATGCTGCGCTTTCGCTGAATTGGAGCAACGGACTTGCTCCAGATGGCTGGACGATTGGATTCGCTAACCCAAGCACGTACATCGAGCCGCGGGAGGAACGAACAGTTCGCCTCGGGTTTTTGCCACCCATCAATGCCCCTTCAACAGACTCTGCCTTCGAATTAGTCGTGACTCTGTCAGGATTCAACAACGGGCGAATGATTCAATCGTCTGTACAAATCGATGTGGCTGTGTTGGATTCTGCATACGCAAATATTTCTGTAGGTGACCCACTGGTTACGCCGTTGAGTCAAGTTGTCCGTGGAGAAACTGCTGTTCAAAGCCTCGTCATTCGTAACGACGGTAACATCCCTCTTATGGGAAGTTTGGTGAGTGAAGTTCTCGATGCGGAAGGAAACATCTCATCGGAGTGGACCGCTTCATCATCTCTCTCTGAAATCGATTCGATTGCAGTCGGGGAGAGTGTAATCGTAGATCTCTCAGTAACGCCTTCAGAAGATGCCGAAAAAGGTCTTCAATATACCACGGTGAACCTCACTTCAGGGGATGTGATTCTCGGTCAAATCGTCATTGAGACCACGGTTGAATCAGCTCGTGGCTCGGGAGGATTCTTTTCTTCACTTCCGTTGTATCTTTCGATTCCTCTTCTTGCACTTGTGATTCTTTCGCTTTCAGTAGTTGCTCTTCGAATCAAAAAGCGTGGTGAAGTTGTTGAAGACAGTGAGGGGCTAATTGCCCCTGATGCCTTTGTCAATCCCGATCGAGAGGGTACGCGTCGCGAGCAAGCCCTTGACATTGGTTTAGCCGCAGACGACCTGGCCGGTGGCGAAGTCTCATCTGACGAAATCGCTGCTGCCCTCGCTCAATCTCTCAACATGCCGATTGCGCCTGCAGCCGTTCCAACAGGCCTTCCGCCCATGCCGCTCCCTGGTTTGCCTCCACTTGGAATGCCCCCCCAAGGAATGCCGCCTGCATCGAATGCCAAACGCCTTCCACCTCTGAGTTTGCCCCCAATCCCACAACCGACACCCTTACCGCTTCCAGTAGTCAAGCAAGCCCCGGTGTTATCGGGGCCACCTCTTCCTCCATCGGGTCTTCCGGTCGGCTGGACCATGGAACAATGGCAACACTATGGACAACAATGGCTTGACAACCAGTAATCTGGCGTATCTCTAAAACAAGTCACCTTCAGGGATAGGTATGAGCAGCATTGTATTGTTTGGCCCTCCAGGTGCCGGAAAAGGAACTCAAGCAGAGCGTATCCTTGGCGCAACGGGTTTACCGCAAGTATCGACTGGTGACATGTTGCGAGCAGCAGTGAAGGCGGGCACTGAGACCGGGTTAGCGGCAAAGAAGTTCATGGATGCAGGCCAACTTGTTCCAGATACGGTCATCATCGACCTGATACGTGATCGTATTCAAGAACCAGACGCAATTAACGGCGTGATGTTCGATGGATTCCCGCGTACAGTACCTCAGGCCGAGGCACTTTCTTCCATCACTCCCGTATCTCACGTAATCGCAATTGAAGTTCCTGATGAGCGTATCGTCGACCGTATTTGTGGCAGGTATTCGTGTGCTGGGTGCGGTAATGTGTACCATGATTTGTTCAATCCAGCGCCGAAAGGCGGATGCCCGTGTGGTTCATGGGAAGAGAAACGTCGTGCAGACGATAATGAATCGACGGTAAAGTCACGCTTATCGGCTTACCATGAACAAACATCACCGTTAGCTAATTGGTACCGTGAGAAAGGAATTTTCCATTCTATCGACGGAGATCGAGCAATCGATGAAATCACGTCAGATATACTCCGTTCTTTAGGCCACTGAGGTAGATGTATGACTGGCAGAAGGAAGCGAGGGTCTCGCAACAAACACGACCGTCGTCGAGTTGCGCACATCAATCAAGACCGTCTCATTCGAATCGTACAATCTTCGGAACTGTATGATGTCTCTATTCGTCAAACAGCCGTTCACCATTTGGTCAAAATTTCCCAACGACATCGGCTGCGTATACCGGCCCAAGTTCGACTTCTATTTTGTCGGAAATGTTACGTTATCCACCGTTTCGGCGAGACGACGCGCGTACGCATTGTCGCAGGGCAACGCATTGTCACTTGCCTACAATGTTCGACAGTGCGAAGGTTCGGAGGAGGGCCAAAGTTCCACCGACGAAATCAGGGTGTTGATTCTGAAGAGAAAGTAACTACTTCAACCAGAAGAAATTCGGAGGGGTGAGTCCAATGTCGAAAGCGGTTCCAGACAGCATTCGTCGCGAGGCAATGTCGAGAGACCTTCCCGTGACAATCCGTATCGGTAAATCGGGAGTCACTGAGAATCTGGTGGAAGAAATCAGCGTACAACTTCGCAAAAAAAACGTTGTTAAAATCAAAGTGAATCGCGGAATTTTTGACCGCGACGGAGTCAAGCAATTGTGGGAATATCTTAGCGATGCGAGCGATTCAGTGTTGGTTTTCGCCCGTGGAAATGTCGCAGTTCTTTGGCGTTGAGCAACCGCTGTAAAGGAAATACTCAAATGATGACTTTCGATGGCACAGTCATGAAGGCAGGTATGATACTCGGTGGTCGACGACGACATTCGTCTCAATACATCGCTCTCGGGCTCTTAGCTTTCACAGGTACAATGATGTTCACGACAAGTTCCATTGCAGCAGGTTCTCCTTCTGGCGGTTCTCCTTTTTCTGATATTGACAACACTCAGGCGCTCTGGGTAGGTTTGGGTATCCTTTTGGGTGTCTATGCCTTGATTATCACCGAAGTTGTCCACCGCACGCTTGCAGCGGCGGTGGGTGGTCTAATGGCAATTCTCGCTTTGTGCTATTATTCGGGACAGTCATTCACCCTCGGTGAAGTGACAACTCTCATTGATTGGGAAACCATTGGCCTGCTTCTTGGTATGATGGTGATGGTAGGGATTCTATCTCATACTGGTTTATTTGAATGGTTTGCAGTGCAGGCCTACAAGCAGAGCGGTGGTTCTGTATGGACGCTGGTGGTCATCTTGTGTTCAGTTACTGCAGTTCTTTCTGCTTTCCTTGACAATGTTACAACGATGCTTCTTCTTACTCCGGTCACGATTCAATTGGCGAAAGTTTTGGACCTCAAACCAATTCCTCTCCTCATCTCGGAAGTTTTGTTTTCGAATATTGGTGGTGCGGCAACCATGATTGGTGACCCTCCCAACATCATGATTGGTTCCGGTCTCTCTTCTTCTGCAATTGAAGAAGCAGCCATGCGCAAGGAAGGGGTCGTTCAAGAAGGGTACCTTGACTTGGTGAGCTCAGGAGTTACGTTCAACGACTTCATCATCGAGATGGCTCCAGGTATTTTGATGACGGTCGTTCCCAGTTTCATGTTTTTGAAGTGGTTCTATGCGGAAGAATTTTCTGGTAGTCGAGTTCGAGACATCGCAGAGCTTGAGTCGAAATATGGAATCAAGGATGCTGCCATGCTCAAAGTCAGCGGTGCTATTCTTATCTTGGTGGTACTCAATTTCTTCCTTCATCCAGTGACTCATATTGCTGTCTCATGGATTGCGTTGGTTGGTGCAGTGGTCATGCTGCTGGCCACCGATAGACATGAACTTGAAAAACCGCTTGAGCACGTCGAATGGTCGACTCTTCTGTTCTTTGCAGGTCTGTTTGTACTCGTACATTCATTGCAGTACCTCGGAGTGATCTCATTCATTGGTGAATATGTCACCAAGGCAATTGAAATGTTTGGTTCTGATGCTGAAGGAGACGTTGTACGACTCGCCGCAGCGATTCTGATTATTTTGTGGGTTTCGGCTGTTGCATCTGCATTCATTGACAACATTCCATACACTGCAACGATGATCCCCGTCGTGATGCAGATTGCTTACGAATTGAACATTGACCTCAGCCCACTGATTTGGGCACTCGCATTTGGAGCCTGCTTGGGTGGTAATGGGACGCTCATTGGGGCATCTGCCAACGTCGTAACAGCAGGCATGTCGGAAGAAGCGGGATACCCTATTTCGTTCAACGAATTTTTCAAGGCTGGGTTCCCTATCATGATTCTCACTACCGCTATCATTTCGTTCTACATGATGCTTGTATATGTCGTAGGTGCTGACGGTGGCGCAACCACATGGAAACTCGTCCTCATGGGTCTGACTACCTTTGGCATCGTTTGGCAAGTTTCACGAGGTCGCTCCAAAGGCAAGAGTTTCTCAGAATCACTTGTCGATGATGATGCAGAAGAATTCATGGAAGCAGTTGACAATCTCGTTGACATCGTTGTGCGTAACATTCCAGGCCAATCTGATGCTGAAGAGTGAATCGACGAAGCGTTGAATTGAAGTGCTTGAGGCAGTTAGTTGAACTGGGGCAGTGTATGTTTGAATGCGAGATATGCGGGCTTCTTTCCCTTGGTGGGACCTCTTGCCCCGCATGCGGCAGCCAGATACTGGTTGATTTGGCGCTGAGTGATGGTGATGACCAGCACCATTTGAATGAAGTTCCAGGCCTTGATGAAGCAGTTGCTTCGTGGAAGGAACTCGAGGGCATTGAGTCTGACACACCCGAAGAAATCGAGAAGCAAGTATCCGAATCGAAGAGCAGCACCCTTCCTTTTGGTTTTTCCGGAGAATCGAATACACACGTATCTCGTCTACCGTTTGGAATTGGGAGTTCCTCACAAGGAATGCCCTTTGACCAGTCGAATGAAGCCTTGCCATTGGTGAGTCGAGAAAGTGAACCATCACCAGTTGAACAAACGATGAGTCCGCCAGAACCTGCGATTACGGTACAGCAAGAGCCAGTCTCTGTTGTTGAAGAACCGGTTGCTCTTCCTCCAATGCCAACCGCAACACCAACCTACGTTGAGCCGCTGCAACATGTTCCTGAACCGATGGTTGAGTTGCCTCCAATCGTCACTGAACCGGTTGTTGAATCACCTTCTTTTGAAGTCCCTGCCGTACGTGTTGAGGCTGTCGAAGTCGTTCAACCCGCTATGCCTGAACCGGTTACCTCAAGTGACTTTGAAGAAATCCCTGGCATGTGGAAAATTGATGCATCGCCCATTGATATGGAGCAGATATATTCAATGGAGGAGGCGGTGGTTGAGGTCGTTCATTCATCCGATGATCACAACGAACCATTCAACCACACAAGTGAGGCTTCAGACCTTCATCCAGAGACGACAATTATCTCCCTTGACCTTCATCCTGCTAGGGCGATGGGAGTGAACCTCGCGGGCCTTCCGGAATTGGACTCAACCTTGTCTGCGGGATTCGACGCAATCGGTAAAGAGTCGTGGGCAGATGCTGCTATTGCCTTTCAGAAGATGGCTGCTAAAATGCCCGGCGATACCGCTGTGTTCAACAACTACGGTCTCGCCCTTTTGCAACGAGCACTGGTGATGGCAAAGAGTGCAGATATTGACGTCCAACAGCTCGCAGCAACCCAATTTCAATCCTCGATTCTCGCCTTGAGAGAGGCTGCAAAATCAGCGCCTACCAATCCGATTGTCCTGCTCAACCTTTCCCACGCACTTCTTGTAAGCGGTCGGCCTGAAAAAGCACAAAACCTCCTCCAAATGTTCGCAAAATCGAACCCTCAAACCGAGGAAAGCATCAATTTACAAGCAGCCACTTTGGTCAGTCTTGGTGAAAGTGGCCAAGCTTTAGCACTGCTTCGAACCCAATCCCAAGATGCAACAATTCGCTCGAACCTAGAAAAATTGTCGCAATCCTGATTAATTACCGGCTGGATTTTGGAAAAATTCGATCAATTTTCCCTCGAAATTTTGTAAAAAGTCTCGTAATTTTAACCATGGATTTGAACGCAAAACATCGCTAATGCAATGGAGAGCAATACCCTCTTTTTATCAATCGGGAGTCGTTCATTCTCCTGCGCTCTAACCGATTCGTTGATATACGGGTTGTAAGTCGGGGGGTTGCTTAAGCACCCTAGCACGCCATGTGCCGGGGGAAGGGCAGAGGAGAACCGTCCCTGAGGAGGCGGTTTTCTGTGGAAGCCGAATTGGCATGAATTAGA
>DAME01000048.1:8559-22982 GCA_002499545.1 Euryarchaeota archaeon UBA88 | reverse complement strand
ACGGAACTGGCAACGGAACTGGCAATGGAACTGGCAATGAGACCGATAACGGAACCGGCAACAATACGGGTGGCCCTACCAACATTACCGTGATTTCTAACCTGCTCATGTACGGCAACAGTTACACTTCTGCGAATTCTTTGAGCGCGCTACTCGAGAGTATGGGCGTGCTCAATGTGGATGCTATAGCGCCGGGCGGAAAGAAACTCTCCGGTCACTGGACGGATGTCAATACCTCCGCACACGCTTCCAATGCCTCGCTTCGTGATGCAACCATTGACTGGGATTATGTTGTTCTACAAGACCAAAGTCAAATCCCCGGCTTTCAACGATCTAACAGTGAATGGACGGACAGTAAGAATGGTTCAATTTTGCTTGCAGGGGCGATTGAGGACGAGGGTTCACAAACCATTCTCATGATGACGTGGGGTCGCCGTAACGGTGATCCGATGAATCCGACATTGTACAACAATTTCACGACCATGCAAGACCGTCTCGAAGACGGCTATCTCGATTACCGAGACAACATTACAGCGGCTGGTCACACCGCTTGGATTGCTCCAGTCGGCCTTGCATTCAAGCATGTCCACGACACCAACATGCTCACTCTCGGTGCGAATGTTACCTCGCCGGGAAGCACATTCTACGACTTGTATTCAAGCGATGGCAGCCATCCTTCTATGGCAGGAAGCTATCTTGCCGCATGTGTACTTTATGCGACGATGACTGGTGAATCACCGGTCGGTTCCAATGATACCGTTGCACTGAATGCAACGGTCAAACTTGAACTCCAACAAGCAGCAGCTGCAACAGTATTCAATGAAACATCTCATCTTGACTATCCTTGGCAAACTACATCGACGAACGTGAGTTCTTTCTCAATCGCAAGCCGCGGACTGGGTGGCGGAATCCCGAGTGGTTGGAACGTCCAATGGATGGACGATGAATTCACCAACATGCCTGCGGGAAGTTCTCAAACTGCGACACTTCAAATCTCTGTCCCGAGTAATGCGGCACCGGATTATTACGGTTTCAGGTTATACAGTGCCTCGACCCAAGGGAACACAACCAGTTCAACTTTAGTCGTGGTTCAAGTTGATCAAGAACACAACATCAGTTACTCGTTCCTCGACCAAGCCAACCATTTCATCCCCGGTCGTTCGACCAATACTTCAATTCAGGTGACCAATACTGGGAACGGCGAAGTGGATTACGCTTGGCAAGCCGATGTGGCATCTGGGCCGTGCAGTGTGATGCTTACTACACCAACCTCGCCAGCAGTCGCTTCAGGTCAAATGGTCTCGGTTGGTCTACAGGTTTCCGTACATGAAGAAGCCACAGAAACCAATCAGTGCAACATCCAGTTCCATGGAACTGGCACCTCGGATTCTGAGCAGCACGCTACGCCAATGTTTGAATTTATCATCGATGTTGATGAACGCATTGCTTTTTCCTTGGTTCCTCCAATCTCGACACTGGAAGTCACGCCCGGTTCGCCGGTTACCTATGAGATGCGAGTCCAAAACAACGGCAGCGAAACAGTAACGTTCTATCTTGATATCAGTTCTGTGGACGGTCTTACGACCACACTCACATCGCAATCCGGAGTTTCGGTTGATGCGGGTGAGGTGGGCACATGGACAATATCCACCGATGCTTCGTCCGATAATTCCGGTGATTTCGAGCAGATGTTTTCCATCACCCACGCTTCACAAACGGTCAACACCAGCGTTTCAATTGAGGTATTAACCGTCAGCGAACTGACACTGAGCGGACCGCTGGACGGGCGAATCCTCGTCAAACCAGGACAAACTGTCGTCACGTCATTTGAACTCGAGAACACTGGAACTGCAAATCTTTCCTTAGTTGCAAGTTTGCTCGGTCTTCCCTCGGAAGTCGAAGCAACGCTCAGTCACTCTTCATTGAATCTTGCACTTGGTGAATCACAGACAGTGAACGTTTCTCTTACCGCTACGAGCGCTGCTTCTTCTGGAACGCACGCACTTTCCCTCTCCTATGGCGGCAGTGGGGTTTCTGCCACACTCTCACTTTCTCTTCAGATTCAAGAGCGAATTGCAGTGTCGATGAGTTCGACTGAAAGTCAGATTGTCGCCGGTCCAAGTAGCGCAGAGACGTTTGAATTTGAAGTGACAAATCTCGGTTCTTCAACCGATACAATTTCGCTCAGTCTGACAGACAACGGAGCGTCTGATTGGTTTGACTTTGAGTTGTCTTCCACATCGGTATCACTGGCCGCAGGGATTTCAAGCAGTCTCATGCTTGAGGTTCGTGAATCGAGCCAAGGGGCACCCACAAACGGTGTCAGTATCACCCTCACCGCTTCATCATCAAGCGATGCATCGGTGTCAGCAACCCTCAATCTCTCTGTTGAGTCATCGGTTGCTGGGGCAGCCCTCCTGGTTCTTTCAGATGACGACAGTGCACCGCCAGCGGGTACGATTCACGGCACCGTTGTCGTGACAAATACTGGTACCGGCTCTGACCAACTGTTGCTTGCAACCGTTGGAATTGATTGTGGTGTTTCTACAGTTCTTTCACTTGATGCGGGCGCATCTTCGTCAGCGATTCCGTGGTCGTGCGTTCTTCAAGACAACGCTGAAGCAGGCCTTGAGGAACTCAGGTTCCGTGTTACCAGCAGTTCTCGAAGTTCCTTCTCTGTTGAAAGTGTTGAGATTTACACCGTCGAGCCTGTTTGGGGCGATTCTGGAGTGGTTGAACTTGGTTATTCAGTCTCCACCCTGACGCTGCCTTCTTCAGGCAGTTCAACGGTAGTTGTCACCTTGACGAACTTAGCCAATGCTCGGGTTACTGGCAACCTTTCGATCGAGGGGCAAGGTGTGGGAATAGGATTAACTTCTACTGAATGGGTTCGTCTTTCTGACAACCAACCTACTGGTGAATTTATCCTCACTCCGGGCTCATCACTAGAGTTTTCATTGACCCTTACGTCATTGGTGTCCTCATCGGATACCGTGGTACTCAAAACACGAGCTACCTACACGGTTGGTGACACAACATCATCGGAAGTTTCTGAAGAATTTTCCGTCACGGTTGAGGGGCCTGAATTGCCTCCGAACGGAGTCGAGTTGCCATTTGGATTCAAACTTGGAGAATCCGATACCCTCAACTCGATGATTGGAGGATGGGCGTTTTCATTCCTTTTACTTGCAGTCATGTATCTTCGCCGAAGTAAGAAGCCCTCGTTGTTGGAAGAAGAGGTTGAAACTGAAATAACTGAGAGCGATGAACCGCAGGAGATTGAGGAAGAAACAGCAACGCCACTCGGGTTCAATGAGTGCACAATGGAAGACGGTAAGGTCACCTGCCCCTCGTGTCAGGCTCGCTTGGGTGTCCCTCGAGGTAGTCAGCCTCCTTTCAGATTCACCTGTCCAAAGTGTTCGACAATGATTCGTGTTGTTGAATAATCACGCTTTTCGTTGAGCGACCAGTAAAAATGCAGTGTGGCCGAAGGGACCGTTCACGGGACGAACGCCGCCTTTCGATGCCATTCCCCACTCACGTTCCATAAGTTCTCCAGCCCACTCTATTTCCAGTCCTTGAGATTCGCATGCTTTCCAAGCATGTTCCAATTGACTGGTCACCGGGCAATAACACGCAATACGACCGCCTAGTGAGAGTAAATGTGCAACCGCTTCAATGGCAGTTTGATGCTCGGGTAAGTCGAGAATTATCGCTTCATATGCTTCGCTGTGCTCGGTGATCTGTTCGACCGTTTCTTCGATGGTGCCCTCAATGTGGTGATGTGACGGAAATCCAACCCAGCTCTCTTTGGCCCTTCGAAGGTTTTCCAAACCGACCTCGGCATGTTCACTGCGTGGTTCAACGGTGACATGAATTCCTGATGTGCCGAGGCTGCGGGCGATGTACATGGAGAGTCCGCCGCTGCCGATGCCCGCTTCCAAAATCCTGTCACCAGACCCGATGCCGAGACGTGAAGTGATGAATCCAGCATCCTTTGCGCTGATGGTTTGGGCTCGACGAAGCATCCCTTTGCTCATCTCAGGAAGACGCATTGGCAGCCGAGTGAGGACTTTTTGTCCGACCAAGACTTGCTCGCCAATATTGATGGGTGAGAGGAGTTTGTGTGCATCGAGTACACCTAATCCTTTGACTTTTCGAACCTCAGGAAGCAATTCCACGACGTGTACCTTTCCGGCTTCCTCGACGAAAACACCCCACTGCTCTTGGTTCATACTTTCGGGACAACCTGTTTGCTCTAAACTTTCCCGTCACAAACAATTGCTTAAAAAGTGCAAATATGATATATTTTAGCGGATTTTGCATGCACTTTGAATGGTGGGATTGATATACTGCCCAGTAGGTGCTCAGAACATGATGCATGCGAACCGCATACTCGGCCCAGCACTCGTGCTGTTATTTGTGACCAGTTTGATGTTTGGTTTCACCAACGGAATGAATGAAGAAAACCCTCCAGTCCAGCTGGAAGAAGTTGTTGTTATGAGCGCTCCAACCGACCCTGGGCACAGTGTATTTGCACAATACATCACCTCTGATAACTGTGGCTACTGCTATGCTTATGGCAGTCCTGCTCACGACCAAGCGAAGACCTCACTGCCCGATCGATATGTCTACATCTCCTACCACAGCGCAAACTACGGCAACACTGCTGATGCAGAGTCAGGTAACATTGCACCTATTTACGGAGTCCAACATTTGGGTGAGTCCGGCGGGGCTCCAAAGACTTCGTTCGGAGATGCAACCCTAAACACGGGTTGCGGTTCAAACACATGCTGGGATTCCTACATTTCCAGCGGCGGTAACATGCACAGTACCGCAACTGATTATTCAATACTCGTCTCTCAGTCGGATAACGGTGATGGAACCGTCGATGTCTCAGTCAGTGCAAGCTATACCGGCTCAGGAACTGCACCTTCAACCATTACCATGTACGCTGCAGTTACAGAAAAAGTTTGTAATTCTCACGTTTACGCAGACGGCACCAAAGGCGGTAACTGCTGGGAAGCATGGCTCCTCAACAACGGAGCCTATGCGCACAATGGCGGAAACGTCGGTAGTGGAACTGGGTTCGAAACAGTCAATCTTAATTCTGGTCAAGCCACAAACACTTGGACAGTCCCAACCAGTTTGGTGAACGGTGGAGCCAGCAACATGAATACTGTCGCAGCCCTCTACTCAACCTGGAGTACGACCTCGTTCAATGCAGACGTGTTTGCAGCAGCTGATTCTACCATGGCACCTGCTCTTGATGTGGCAGTAACCGGTGTGACGGTTGCAAACCCAGAATCATCTGGAAACTTCATGGTCGGGGATACTGTTACCGTTGATGCAAACATCCGGAACGTTGGCGATTTGGATTATGCTGACGGAGGTACAATTGAGTTCTTTTACAAGAACGGCGTGAATGAAGTTTCTATCGGTTCATCGAACCTGAACAACTTGGTTTCGCAAGCAACCCAAACCGCACAGATTACCTACGATACATCATCCGTACCTTCCGGATGGAAGACGACCTTCGGGGCACGTATCACGGGAATGGTCGGGGACGGTAACGGCGGCAACAATGTCGGGATGGAAGAAATCAACCAAGACCGTCCACCTGTCTCCAAAAAAGCCCAAATCTCGGGTGAAAACACCATTGAGCGTGATACTAAGGCAACAATCTTGGCAAAAGCAGACGCCGATGACTATGTCGATACCATCCAAACGATGACGTTCAATATCGAAGTGTCACCGACTGGTACAAACCAGTGGAGTTCAACTGCAATTTCCGGCGGTCAGACGATTGTCTTTGAAGGAACTGCAAGCGAAGGGCGCGAGTACTTTGTTGACCCAATGCTTGACTCTTCCATGGCTGCTGGCTGGTACGATATTCGTTCTCAAGCAGTAGACTCGCGCGGACAAACCGGCGACTGGAAAGTCACTTCTGGTACGGACGGATTCAAACTTGCGAATGGCGCTCCGTCCGTTTTAGTCGATGCAGTAGGATCAGTTCGATGCGATACAAGCGAACGAATTTCTATGGTCGGACACATTTACGATCCTGAGACACCTCTCGAAAACTTGGTTATCACCTCCGACGATGAGGCGTTCGTGGCATGGCACCCTAACGAAAAGGAACTTGAAGTCAAATTCCGACTCACTGAAAACAATGGATGCCCAACTGGGCAACAAAGCCTTGAGATTACTATGGATGACGGCGGAGACTACTCAGAAACTGGAATCATGCCATACGGTACATTGTGGTTCGAAGTCGTGGAAAATGGAGACCCACGATGGAGCGGAGTTCCAGCACAAACAGTGATTGAAGGTGGGTCTGGTCTTCTCGACCTAACCAACTACCTCTCCGATACTTCGGACTCTGGTGAAGTGATTGAAAATCCACCACTTACCGTTGTCGTGATGGGCAATTCCAACCCTGAAGCGATTGACATTGAACTCATCGGTACTGAAATCGCATTTTCGACTGTCGATAGCGACGTGAACGGTCAAGCGATCATTCACCTCCGTGTGAGCGATGGCAAGAAATCATCCGATACCAACCTCACCATCAACATTCAGGAAGTCAATGACGCTCCTCGCCTTGACTCAAGCGAAATCGAATCGATCACCATCAAGCGAAACTTCCAGCGTGTCATCGACCTGCGAAGTCTCGTCAGCGATGTCGATGACCCAGTTGAAGAGGCGTTTGTAAGCGTCACCTCATCCGAGCCAGGGGCAGCACGTTACAGTTTCATTGACGGTACGCTCACACTGTTGTTCGAAACGACTGGTGAGCACACCATCACCGTGACTGCATCAGACAAGTACGCATCAGGAATCACGGTCCTCGACGTTACAGTATACGACTCACTGCCGTTCTACCTCTCCAAGGACAACGATGGTTCAAGTTACATGTACATCGCACTTGAAGACACCTACATTTCTCAAATCCCGACCGTCTCTATGGCTCTAACCGACTCTGCCCCTGCGTTCAACTATGTCCAGGCTACGTGGAACGTGTGCAACTCACTGACCGGCACTTGCGATGGAATTTACATTTACGATCTTGACATGGGCAAATCCAGTTGGACTGAAGTTCTTAACATCCCTTCATTGATGACTGCTGGCGGCGATGCACGTCCTGACGGATCGCAGTTCAGTGATTATTACATGGTGACTCTTCTTGCCACCGATACAAATGGCGATGATTACAAAACGCTCGTTGGAGTGAAGTGGGACATCACCGAAGATCTACCTGCCCCCGCAGACATGGACGACGTGTTCTTCTCGGATTACCTTGAAGATCTGAACGCTAAGAAGGCATTGATTCTTGAACAGATTGAAAGCCTTGAAGCCGGCAGTGATTCTACCATGCTCGATTCTGAGCTGGAAGAAGTTGAAGCAGATTTGGCAGTAGCGTGCGATGATTCTCGCGCAGATTGCATTTCTGTAACTTCATCCGACTCGGATGTTGAAACCCTTTCATCCGGAATTGATATGCAACTCATTCTTGCAGGCGTTGGAATCGTGATTGTTCTTGCGCTGCTAGGTTTGATGGTCTCTCGTCGTGGAGGCAAAAACGAGAATGAACCATGGAATGATTCGAATGTTCCATTCCAAGATTCCGTTGCGAACTCAATGTACGGTGGAAGTCAGGGCTTGTTCCAACAACCGGTAGCAGTTGCGCCGCAACCTGTTGCTCCACAACCCGCCGCTCCTGCCCAAATCTACACTGGCCCTCCTCTTCCACCCGGAGGTCTTCCTGCTGGTTGGACAATGGACCAATGGGCGTACTATGGCCAACAATACCTTGACCGAGAGAACTGATTTCAACGGAGATGAGTATCAATCGTCTTTGTGGATGATTGTAAACCCATAAAGGGGAGCGACGCGGAGGGTATGACATGAGCGGAGACAGTGATGACCCGACCTTGTCCCCTGATGAGGTCGATGACGGGACTTCGACAGGTGCTGAAGATGTTCAAGAAGTAACAATCTGGGCGCCAGAGCCCGGTCCTGATGCTGACTCTATCGTCAAAGAAAGTGTCGATGACTGGATTCAGTCGGTTGATTTTGAATCGACCGATGATGTACCAATCCCTGACCGTCTTGTTGACCAGGTTATCGGCCAAGAAGCAGGTTCCGTAGTCATTCGAAAAGCGGCAGAACAACGCCGTCACATGTTGATGATCGGTGACCCGGGTACTGGAAAGTCAATGCTTGCTCGCTCAATGACGGATTTACTGCCGAGAGATTCACTCGAGGACTTGTTGGTCTATCCAAATGAAGACGATGAAAACGAACCTCGAGTTCGCTCGGTCCCGGCTGGACGTGGTGAACGCATCGTTAAGTTACAGAAAGAGTCACTTCGGACTCAGCGTGAACGCTCGCAAAAAATGCTGATGATTGGATTTGCCGCAGTTGGTTTCTTGCTAGTCATCGCTACATTACAAAACGGGGACATCATCACCCTCTTGTTCGGCGGGTTTTTGTTGATGTTCGGTTACATGTTTATTCGCGGACGCTTGGGCTCTGCCGATGAAAGTAGAATTCCAAAAGTACTTGTCAAGCACGACGGTAAAGAATTGCCGCCGTTCGTAGACGCTACAGCAACCCTCTCAGGCTCGCTGCTTGGTGATGTACGTCACGACCCGTTCCAGTCAGGTGGTATGGAAACTCCTGCACACGACCGAGTCGAACCAGGCGCAATTCACCGTGCTCACAAAGGTGTTCTCTACATCGACGAAGTCAATCTTCTTCGATTGGAGGAGCAACAGGCTTTGTTGACAGCAATGCAAGAGCGCGCATTCCCAATCTCGGGTCGCTCGGAGCGCTCTTCCGGAGCGCTAACAAAGACCGAACCGGTTCCATGCGACTTCATCCTCATTGCAGCGGGCAACCTTGACGCAATTCAGGGTATGCACCCCGCTCTTCGTAGCAGAATTCGTGGATACGGCTATGAAGTGTACGTGAACTCTGAAATGCCAGACACGTCACCAAATCGCCGACGGCTGATTCGATTCATTGCACAAGAAGTTCGCCGAGACATTGGGACTTCCCGAGAGATTCCTCACTTCGACAAGAGTGCTGTGGCCATTATTCTACGAGAGGCGCAACGCCGAGCCGGTCGTCGAGGAAAATTATCGCTTCGATTGCGAGAACTTGGAGGCTTGGTTCGAATTGCAGGCGATTTGGCGATGGAAGAAGGTGCTCCTGTCACGACCGCCGCCCACGTCTTGGGTGCTCGCAACATCGCTAAGCCCCTTGAGCAACAAGTTGCGGACCGAATGATTGAGCGACGCCTGGATTATTCTATGGTCGTCAACAGTGGCGAGCGTGTAGGTCGAGTCAATGGCCTCGCAGTACTTGGTGCTAATTCGGGCCTGTCTGATTTCAGCGGCATCATGCTCCCTGTTGAGGCATTGGTTACTCCATCCTTCGGTGGAGGCGGCAAGATTCACGCAACGGGTGGACTTTCCGACTTAGCCAAAGAAAGCGTAACGAACGTCAGTGCAGTGATCAAGAAATTGACCGGAAAAGACATTTCTGATTATGATATTCACATTCAGTTCGTCAACACTCATGGCGTCGACGGAGACTCTGCTTCAATTACCATCGCAACAGCCGTAATTTCGGCTCTTGAAAACATACCAATCCGCCAAGATCTCGCCATGACAGGCTCCCTGTCGGTTCGTGGAGAAGTGTTGCCGATTGGTGGTGTAACTGCCAAGATTGAGGCTGCAGCTCGTTCAGGCATCAAAACAATCATTGTTCCACGGGCAAACATGCAAGACGTACTCCTGGACGAGAAGTTTGAGAAGATGGTCGAAGTGATCGCTGTTGATACCCTTGATGAAGTCATGCAATCTGCGCTCACCAAGCACGCTGGTAAGGCGGGTCTTGTCGAACGTTTGGGCGCGGTTATTGATCGATTGACTCCTGTGACCAACACGGTTTCTTCAGCTTGAGTTTTTGCTCAAGTCGGAAGATTGCTTGGTTCAACATTGATTCAGCGTGTGATACTAAAAGGTGACCGGATTGGCTCGCACTATGACTGATAGCCCACCAGCGTCATCGGTTGCCTCCGATGCGAGTAAGGGTGCGCTGTTCGTCCTATTTTTGGTGACCTTCATCGACATGATTGGGTTTGGGATTGTCATTCCCTTCATCACCTATCTTGTTGAAGATATCACGCCTGCGTCGCAGAGCGCAAATGTTGGAATATTTGTTGGGCTACTGATGGCATCGTATTCACTCGCCCAGTTTCTTTTCGCACCGTTTTGGGGTTCACTTTCCGACCGCATCGGACGTCGTCCAGTTCTTCTAATCGGGTTGATTGGTAACACCGTTTTTTTCACACTGTTTGGATTAGCAAACACCCTCTTTATTGCGTTCAGTGCCCGATTTTTGGCTGGCGTCTTCAACGGTAATCTCGCGGTTGCTCGCGCCTACATTGGTGACGTGAGCGAACCACAGCAACTTGCCACTCGGATGGGCTTAATCGGTGCTGCATTCGGCCTAGGCTTCACCTTTGGTCCGTTCATTGGGGGTGAACTCTCGGACCCTGCAACGCGCTGGGGCATGTTCCAAGATACCCTTTTCGAAACATATCCGTACCTCCTTCCATGTATTGCAGCGAGCCTTCTCTCCGTATTTTCGTTATTTGTTGCTTTGCGGATGTTGCCTGAATCCTTACCACCGGAAGACCGAAACATAACTGAAAAGAAATCATGGGTAGGAGAGATGAATCAAATATTCCGCAACACCGTTTCCATGCTCAATTCGAGTCGCATTTCCATCGTCATATGGATTTCGGTACTCTTTTCGTTTGGTTTTACAATCATGCATGCAATCTTCATTTTTTACACGAAGATGCCGATTGAGGACGGTGGTCTTGCCTTTTCAGTGGCCGATAACGGACGGGTCTTTGCTATGATTGGAATAACTGGGATTATTACCCAACTTGCCTTCATCGGACCTTTGACACGAAAATTCGGGTCTCGAAACTTGATACCGATTGCGAGTTCAATGACTGGAATTGGATTGTTTCTCATACCGTATACCCAATATGAGTATGGTTGGGTGCAAATATTGCTCGTATCTGGCCTTATTGCCATGGGGAACGGTTTGTTCACGCCATCGACCTCTTCATTTCTCACTCGTATTGCCAAGGAAGAAGGTTATGAGTTAGGTGTTGTCATGGGTGCTCAAGAATCTGTAGGTGCGCTCGCACGGATTCTTGGACCAATCACTGGGGGTTTTGTATGGTATCTCACTGCTTCTCGGCCTTGGCCGTTTGATTACCATACGGCATTTCACCTGTGTGGACTCGTGATGCTCATCGCATCATTACTGGCGTTGCGGATGCCTCAACTCGCTGAAGATGAGAACTCATAGAACTTCAGTGAGAATCTTCTCAAGTTCTGTATTGATCATCAAGATGAGGGTTCCAAATTCTGGAGGGATATTCGGGTCTTCGTACAATTCTTCAAGTTTGGATTGTGCCATAGCGATACGAACGTCCAGTTTCTTTGACTTGTTCAGTAACCACTGGTCGCAGGCCTCTTTGGCTTGTCGACGGATATTTCGAGGAACTTTGGGGTCATCGATTTGGTTGATGACGGAGGCAACTTGTTGTAGGCGAGATTCGATTTCCATGTTCACTGCCTCATTGGTTGCACTACGCTGTGGTCGGAGGCCGTCTTTAAGTTCATTGCCATCATCCGCAGGATATGGCGCTCTCAGAATCCGACGTTTTAGGATACTCTCGCGTCTTTGCTTTGATTCTGGGTTTGGGTTGGGCCGCTTGGATGGACCATAAACAACGACGAGTGAAAAACGAGCACTGGCTCGTTTGGGTCAAACCAGCTCTGTTTTTGTGGGTCTTGGACTTGATGGTTCACGGAGCAGATTGGACGATTTATTTGACTGCCTCTGCTTCTGTAGCATTCGCTAGTGGTTCGGTTCTCGGTCGTCCCACATTCAAAGATGTGATGTCAGGGTCGAGGATGGACCTCGCCGTATCGCTGTGGTATCTGGTAAGCGCTGTGGGTTTAGTGTGTGGAGGAATTCTGTATCAGTCAACACATCCTCTTGACGTACTTCTTGGCGAAGCATCTGGACTCGGGGCGCTATGGTGGAGTACCTTTGCAGTTCTACCTGCCTTGTTCTTGATTGACGGTGCATGGCGACTTCGTATGATTCACGGTGGTGCTGATGCCAAGGCGCTGATGTGGGTGGCTTTGTTAATTCCAAGTTGGTCAACGATGCCTCTGTGGTTTTCTTCAGCCACTCCAGATGCTTTGGTCGCTCTTCCTCCAACGTTCGCATTGTTGATGTGGGGTGGACTCAGTTTCCTCTTCATTCCATTTATTTTACTCGGACTGAATCTCTTCCGTGGACACATCACTTCACTGAGTGACTTGTTACTGGGTTGGCACGCTGTTCAGATGCCCCGCACAGAAGTAATGAATCGCCATGTGTGGTTGCTCACTTCACTTGTTGACATGCCGAATGGCGAAACCAAAGTGTACCATCGAAAGCGTGCACCCCGAAGAACCCCAACCGAACAGCAGGTTCTCGCATCGTTAGAAGAATTGAAGAATGCTGGTGTCCACAAAGTGTGGGTGAGTCACAAGTTGCCCTTGTTGGTGTTCTTGTTCCCTGCGATATTTCCGATGATACTACTCGGAGATCCTATGGCACTATTGATGCCGATGTTGGGGCTCTGAGCCCCATGAAAAGACGAACCGATCAAGCACCCTTGCGCTCGATGTTCTTGGCCCGAAGTCCCTTGTAACCACACTTGCGACAGCGCGTTGCACGGACTGCATTGCGTGCATTGCACTTCATGCAAATCTTGCGGTGAAGCATCCGTGCTTCTGCCTCAGGGAATCGTGCCATGGGTCTGCGAATAACTCCCCCTATTTAATCAAAACCGAGTGAATGAAAATGGGATTCGCCAACGAATGCGTGGCAGTGCAACATCAGCCCGTATGAGAGGATGGTTCAAAGAGTGGTTTCACCAGCATGAACCGTGCGTGTCTTACGCTTGCCAGCAATTCACCATGACGCCAATTTGGTGCTCATCGTAGGTTCGCTGTCAACGATTGTAATCGATGCAGGGACATCATGGTACCAAGGTTTGCAAGTTGAGCGGATTAAAGGAATCATTGGAGAAGATGGCTCACTTGATAGGGTCCTGTTAACCAGCAAACGTTTCCCGTGTTCAGGTGGTGCTCGTCACCTTTCTGACTCTTTTCCTGGATGTAAAATTCACGTGCATGCAGACGGACAATCTGCGCTTGAAACGGGCGACTTTTTCACGACCTGGGCGAACCGATACGATTCGGATATGCCGTCTGTACAAACCGAAGTCGTCGACGATGGTGAGGTTTTTGTTCTCGGTAACGGACACGTTGAATCGATTCATCTCCCCGGGCATTCATCTGACGGAATGGGCTATTGGATTCCAGAGTCAAAGATGATGATCGTCGGGCCACTGATTCCCCGGGCAGACCGGCCAACACGGTGGGACTTACCCAGCGGTTGTTTACCCGACCTCGTGACGAGCCTCCAACGAATTCTAGCATTGAAGCCTCACTCGGTATTGCCTTTCCAAGGACCCGCTATCAAAGGAGCTGTGCACGTCAAAGAGGTGCTCACACAACATCTCAAGTTCTTTGAGCAGTGCGTTGAAGATGAAGCTAAAGTTCCAGCATCAACACCGAAACCAGCCGCGACTGCTTTGTGGTATTCTCCCCATCCACCTTGGCCTTTGGATGAGCAAGAATCATCTTAAGCCAATGCGGGTAAATCCAACATTAATGGTTGCTTTGTATCGCTTGAGCGTTGTTGGGATTCGAGAATTCTCGCTCGTCGGTTGGCCCTTTTTTCAGCCCGAACTTCGAACTCTTCTGCATGGTTGAATTCGTACTGTGTTGTTCCAGTCCAATCGTAAGTTCGACGGTTCCATCCACTCTGAATATGAATCATTTCCTCTTCGAGGCGCAAGCTTGTGATTGGAGCATTATGGCAAAACAACTGAACGGTCCGTGAAGGTACCTCCGGTCCAATCAGCCATACGGTTCCATCTTGTGTTGCAGCCAAAAATTTGCTAACGGCAGACGACACAACGCACAGTGAGCGGACAATACCGCCTTGAACCGAGAAACGCTCGATTACTTGAAGCAGCGGTAGTGAAAGTAGGGTGATACCCCCGTTTGAATCGCCAATTCCGACGGTGTCATAGGTGTGGTGTGGACCTTTGATGGCGAGCAGTACAGTGGCAATAGCGTCGATTTTGATTTGCCGTCGGATGCCGTTGGTTGGACGCCAGACGATGGTCCCATCATCCATTGCGACAAGATTTCCTTCTGGTGTAACTAGGCTGCGAACCACGACTCTGTTGTTCATACAAC
>DAME01000048.1:5187-8171 GCA_002499545.1 Euryarchaeota archaeon UBA88 | reverse complement strand
TATGTATCTTCAGCCTTGTTGTCTTTCTTCCACTTGCGGTAGCAACTCTTGCACACTCGGACTCGTCCTTTGCGTTCTTGGTATCCACCATCGCCCCAGACGTCAATAGCGTTGTCGATTGAGAGTGATCTGCCACCAAGGCTCTTATCCGCAAAGCGCTGACAGGACTTGATTCCGCACGGAATTTCTCCAACCTTTGCAGAAGATGACTTCTGAGCATCGGTTGTTTCACCGGAGTCGGCCTTGTGTTTACGAGCCTTCGCTTTGAATCCCATGCCCACACGGCAGCGTCAGCGATTCATCAACTTTCGCTTCCAAATCAGGATGCCTCATTGCTTTGAGACTTCGCCAAGTTGACTGAGTAGCCCTTCGATGAGGCGCAACAATCCGCGCAGCGTAACCTCGGATACGTTGGCCACCTGGCAGACTTCCGATTGGGTTCGTGGAGAACTCGATTCACTTGCGACCTTGTAAATCAGTGCCGCAGCAACGCCCATTGGCTTTTTGCCCTGCCAAACATCTTCATGAGGTTGAATTACCGACCATAGGTGTCCAATTTGCGTGAGCGTGTTTGGCGGTAGTTGCAGGTCTGAGATGAATTTGTCAAAGTACTGGTCTGGAGAGGAAATCTTGTGCAGGTTCAACTTTCGTGATACTTGGCGAATCAGGCGAGAGAGCTCTTTCTCTTTCACGTCAAATGCCTCAGATACCTCGACGATTTGCCTTGGAAGGTTTTCCTGTCGAGCGACCAGGTAAGCGCAGGCTGCGGTAACGCCGGCAATCGATCGTCCGGTGACAAAGCCTTCTGAGGAGAGTCGACGGTAGAGACGAGCTGCTTCTTCCTGCAGAGGCTTTGGAAGTCCACTGCTGTCGCGTATGAATTGATTGGCGCGCACGAGGTTGCGCTCGCGGCTCTTGCGAGTTTTCGAGCGTTCGTCAATGACCCGACGACGACGCCAGTCCCGTCGTGCTTGGGACGATATACCGTGGCGGCCTGCCGAACCTGAATTGAGGTCTCGAACATCGATGGTGGTGTTCAGTCCCTTGTCTGCAAGTGTATAAGTCAGTGGTTGGCCAACACGAGACCGGTCTTGACTTCGGTCTCGGTTTGTCCATTCAGCACCGGGGTCGATAACGTTCTCTTCCACGACAAGACCGCAACTGTTGCAGATAATCTCGCCTCGAGTGTCGTCCATTTGCCAATCTGTAGCGCCGCAGTCTTCGCATGGGCGCGTGTGTCCTTCTTGTGTGCGACGAACCCTTTGCGAATCGGAATCCATTATTCCTGATTTGTTGATCTGGTCTTTATCGTCGCCCGTACTTCCTTCCGAATATCCTTTCATCTTGTTAACCTCTTGTTACATAGTTCTATTCCATGGTATATAAGGCACTTGTTATGGTGCGCACCGTGGCTGAAACTGCGTAAAGCGGTTTTACACTGTGGTGTCCTAGGACTGCTATGTACTAGAAGATTGACCTACTGGATATAAAAGGTTGTTTTACAATGTTGGGTTTCTAATTTTGAACCGTAGAAACGAACATTTTAGGAACGAGGTTTCGAATGATTCGTCCACATAGTTCAAAGACGGGACGCGAATGCAAACCAACTGAGGAGTAGATTATGCCAGCAACAGTCGTTCTTGGAGCCCAGTGGGGAGATGAAGGAAAAGGCAAACTTGTCGATAGAATCGCAGAGCAGGCTACGTGGGTTGCTCGATTCCAAGGCGGTAACAACGCAGGTCACACTGTCGTACTCGGCGATCAGGTACTCAAGTTTCATCTTCTTCCTTCTGGCATCACTCGTAAGGAGTGCAACCTCGTGCTGGGGGACGGTATGGTAGTGGACCCGTGGGTTTTGGACGGAGAATTGCTTGGATGGAAAGAATCCTCTGGAGAAGACCCTCGCGGTGAGCGTTTGTTCATCAGCGAACGAGCCCACATCATTCTTCCATTCCATCGATACCTAGACGGTTTGGATAAAAAAATAGGTACGACTGGTCGAGGAATTGGACCCACATATGCAGACAAAATCAACCGAGTTGGTCTTCGGTTTGGCGACCTTTCAGAAGTTCGTACCGATGCCGAATGGTTGTCATCGACAACCCTCCGTATGAATGCGGCCATGCAGGCTGCCGGTTGTGAGCAGCACATTTCAGAAGCAGACCTTCAGGGCGATATCGACTGGATATGGGATGCATACAATACTGCGATTCGAAACACAGGAGTCATGCTTGATAACGCACTTCGACTCGGAGAGCACGTCATCCTTGAAGGCGCTCAAGGCTGCTTATTGGACATCGACCAAGGGACATATCCGTTTGTCACTTCTTCAGTCACATCGCGAGGTAACGCTTCCCACGGGGCGGGTATTCATCCCGGTCACATCGAAGACGTCATTGGTATCACAAAGGCCTACATTACTCGGGTTGGTCACGGAGCAATGCCGACTGAATTGTACGATGAAGCAGGTGATCACCTCGGTACGGTCGGACATGAATTTGGAACCACGACAGGGCGCAAGCGACGATGTGGATGGTTTGACGCTGTGGTCATGCGTCACGCACAGCGAATCAACGGTTTCACCGGTTTGGCTTTGACCAAACTGGATGTGCTTGGTGGATTAGATGAAATCAAAATCTGCGTTGCCTATGAGTTGGATGGAAAAGAAATCCGAGAGTTCCCCGTGAGTGCTGCAGCCATTGCTCGCTGCAAGCCGGTTTACATCACCATGCCAGGTTTCCCCGGTCACAGTCTCACCGAATGGCTCGCTATTGCCAAGAATGCGAACGACAGCGGAATTGGATTTGCTGGTTTGCCAGCAGCAGCTCAAAACTACATCAAGAAAGTTGAGGCAATTGTTGGCGTGCCATGCACCAGTGTTGGCGTTGGACCTGACCGTGATGCTACAATCGATGCGGTTTAATTCGAGTCGTACCAAGGTGAAAACTCAAAAGGGGGAGGCTCAACCCTCGGAGCATAGGGGC
>DAME01000048.1:0-4811 GCA_002499545.1 Euryarchaeota archaeon UBA88 | reverse complement strand
AAATCCCACTACGTCCACCACCCTGTTTGAGTCCAAACCCCTTAATCGTAGCACTGCTTGTAAATGCAAGGTTTGAGTTTGAACCCCGAGGTCGTTTCAACCACTCCGGTTGAGTGGTGCCTTCCGAAGAGATCCATTCTGACTTTTTGAACGCTTTTTCAAACGCCATTCGCTGTGAATCGTTGGGTAAAATTTCGGCGTAATACTTCTCTAATGTCCCGATTTCATCACCAAGGACCATGGCGATGTTTTCGAAGGTGCTTCCGCTGGCGAGGTATCGCATGGCCAGTGAGCGACGATAACTGTGAGAGGAGAGTGGCTGGACGGGTTCTCCTTGGACCGTCGTTGAGTCTCTGACTTGCTTCAACCACTTGCGAATGGTTTTGTCCGTTGCGTGCAGGTTGTCGTGTTTCGTGGTTCCCGAAGCGTTTAGGATGCTGGTTGGGAAGAGGTACACCTCGCCGTCTTTGAACTCCGATACCCAAGACTGGTATTGTTGAATGGTCTGAACAAGGTTTGGCTGAATGTACTGGAAGCATCTCTTCTTGTTCTTCTTCGCTCTGTATTGAATCGTCATGGTTTGGAAGTCAAAGTAGTCCCACCGGAAAGCGGCTACATCTGAGATTCTTGGAGCCATCATGCTGTGGATGATGTGGGCCATTGCTCGAGGACGGAAATCTTCATCCTGGAACATCAACAACGCTCGGTCATCCATCGCATCCAATTCCTCGACGCTCCAGTACGTGATTTCCTTGACCTCCTTGTCTGGTTTCCATAGGTCAACGAAATCCAGTTGTTCGGAAAGTTTGCATGCCTGAAGAATCGCACGAAGCGTTTCAACCCGTTTTTTGATGGTCATCGGTCCAAGTTGCTTTGTTCCCAATGTGCCCTCCTTCAGTCCCTTTGTCCATGAGACGAAATCCTCCTGGCTGATGTCTTCTGGGCCGTTGATGGCAAGCCGTTGGAATTCAAGAGCCACATAGACCGTGTTTCGGCGTGCATTGGCCAACGTGCCGTCTGAGTTGTTCTTGGCTTGGCACCTCTGGATGGCCTCTTCCCGTGCTTGTCTCCATGCTGGCGTCAGTTGGTTCGCTTTGTCCGCTTTCCATTTCATGAATTATCGCAGTGTTCTCAGCCATTTGAAGGTGGCAGCAGCACGGGGGAAACCGAGTGTGAACAGTTTCACTGCAACCTTGATACGGCTGAATCACCGGAGAACCCAAATCCGGCTTTTTGACCAACCATTGGTATAGCGTTGGCCAACCAGTGGTCAAACATTGGCCAAACCTTATGGTCGAGACGAAATGTAATGGAATCATGGTCTCAGACGACGGTCGGCTTAGAGGACTTCTGCACAAGCTGCACCAGCATTCGAATCTTTCTTCAAAGCAAAAAATGTCCATGATTTGCAAGGACTTTGCAATCACGGAATCGCAGCTAGATCGAACAATCGCCCATAATCCCGAGGTTTTACGAACCGTGAAGGGACACGTAGCAGAGGTTGCTTTGGATTACGTTTTCGACTCGACAGGGGCTGACATTCAACCTGTCGGAGGCGACAGCAACGTTGATCGTATCATCAATGAACGAGACGTTCAAATTAAGACGCTTTACGTGGCTGGAACGAAACTCGACAAAGGTATTGCAAGCTACAAGTGCCACAAAACCCATGGGGCAAAGTCAGAACGCGAAGGGGCCGAATACTACGAACTGGCGAGTGAATATCCAGACATTGTTGTTGGCCTTGTTTCGCTATCCCCATTCCGCATTCTTGTTTTGTTGAATGAAGAAATCCCCCGTCACCAAATCTTTTCTGATAGGCTTCTGAGCCCATTCAAGGTCAACTTCTCTGAACATCCTGGCTTGAACAATTTCTCCAGATTGGGTATCGAAAACGCTCCTGATGCTACGAAAATCCTCGTATCTGAAAACCCAGATTTTCTTCCGTTGACTGCAACCGTAGTTGGCGATAGTTTGGGTCTTAGAGCCCCTCTGAGGCCTGATATCATCTTGGAGACAATCCTCACTGAAGAGAATTTTCGCATTTGGGACATGTCAGTCCGCGGATTCATGCGAGAGACGGTCTTCCATGACCGTCTAACCCACAATGGGTCAAGGGTCCATCCTGCAGGGCTGTTCAAACGTGCAAGGTCAAATAAGACGGATGGTCTTTTGATCAATATTAGGGGGGTGCGGGCGTACTTCCAGATGAAGGGCCTCTCGGTCAACAATTGCAACTTTGAAACAGGTAACGTCGGTATCGAAGTGCAACTAAGCCGAGGTCGCATCAATGACCACGAGACTCAGTCGAGGATGTACCTCAAATCATCACCTGCTTTCAACCCGGAACTAGGCCCTGATTTTGATTTTTTAATCATCGCAATTGAACCGCCTCTATCACGACTCTTGTTCGGTCACGGTGATTGGAGCTTCCACGCTATACCTACCAAGGACTTGGTGTCGCACCCGAGTTTTGGCCATCGCATAAAGCCGATTCAAAAATTCTCAAAAGCGGATTTGAAGAGATATCAGATTCCTCCTACATGGTGGAGAGCGTGGCAGGGCTGACAGAATTCGTTCGGATATATATCACTCCAACCACGCCGGTTTGTAATTTGTGATGAGCAGTTCTGACCCCAATTTCCGTTCAGAGTTCGAAATATTATCGGTGTTGTAATTCCACTCAAGTGGGAACATGTAGAACTCAGAGTAGGCTTCCCTGACCCATTCGCAGTTGTCATAAGACAAACAGAATTTATGTTTTGTTTTCTTCAGAACTTGGGCTAACCTCTCATGATCCTCTAGTGTAAATGATTCTACGTAAGCTCGGGTCTGGTCTGCCTCAAAATACGGAGGATCAAGATACATGAGAACCGTCCCAGATGTCGGTTCCATGTTTATGACGTTTTCAAAGTCCGTTGACATTATCTCGACATCATGTAGTTTCTCACCACATGGTTCCATCCTTTTATGCCAATTTTTTGGAGGGGAACTCTTGATTGAGTTATAGCCAATGTTCGGATTTTTCAGAATTCCCGAGTAAGCAGTCCTATTGAGGTAGAATGCCTGAAACGCACTGTCTAGAAGGTTTTGTGGTACCATCGCCACTACTTCATCAAATCTCTCTTGTGTCACAGTTTCGCTAGACACCATCTTGATTAGTTCAGATCTCATGGACGTGTCTGATAGTGCCTCATAAACGTCGATTAATTGACGGTGTTTGTCATTGATGATCGACCTTTTCGCCTTCGGAAGTGCAAAGAATACACATCCACCTCCAACAAACGGCTCCCTATACTCCATGAACTCCTCGCTGATTATGAAGGGTAGGATGAATTTCAGCCCGTAATATTTGCCACCAGGGTATCTGAAAGGAGATTGCTTATGCTGCTTACTCCGCTTATACTTAGGTATCTCAAAGTGATTAATAATTGGCATTTTAATCCCCCTGATGTTCTGCAAAGTTGGTGATAATGAGCTCGAATCCTAACTTTCTTTGGGCATTACTTGTTTGAGAATCACCAACTCTGTAAAAGAATTCCAATTCATGTATGTTTGCCCATGAATAGAGTTCTCTGATTTCTTCACAATCATCATACGTGAGCACAAATTTATGTGTAGTGGACTTGAGTGATTCACATAGCCTGACATGGTCGGAATGTGTGAATCCATGTCTGTAATGTTTCTTTTTCTGTGGATTAAAGTAAGGTGGATCAACAAACATCAACACTTCATCGTCCGACGGTGCTGCAATAACCTCCTCAAAATCAAGACATGTAATCTTCACATTTTCTAATTTCTCCCCACAAGGATTGATTCTCTCGTGCCACCTGGAGGGAGGGAGACTCCTCTTCTCTCTGTACCCCCAAGAAGGACTAATCATTTTACCACTAAAGCTCGTTCGATTCATGTAGTAATATTTCCATGCGATTTCAAAATCATTTGTGGGTGTAAACAATTTGACCTCAGAGTACCGTGTTTTATTTGCGATTTCATCTGAAAATCTATCAGTAAGACTCTCACGAGTGACTGGATTCTGAATCGCATGATAACATTTGATTAGTTCATCATCGAAATCATTGATCCAGTTGTGTCTTACCTTCGCCTTATCAAAAAATACACTTCCGCCTCCAACAAAAGGTTCTCTGTATTCTGTGTGGTGAGTAGAGACGAATTTTCTTAGATATTTCAATGCGTAATACTTCCCGCCTGGATACCTAAACAATGTCTTCGTGCTCATAATCTCACCAACATTGCTCCTGCCTGCCAACGGGGTATAAACTATGCGTGTCTCCGAGGATTATTGTTCTAATCGTTCAATTTCACTCATGTCCCATTCGCCCTGATGGTCTTTGATGTGGCGCATCCAACGGAGTAGTCGCTTTCCATCGAGCTGGTGAATTGAGAGTTTGTACTCCTTCAGAAACTCGTCAAACTTCAGGCATACCAATTCAACATCGACATAGGCTACGCCTTCCTTACTCATGATCAACCGCTCGTCCTCGGACAGCCAGCCCCATGCTTCTCTTGAGTCGTAATTCCTCACATCAAGCCGTCGTGCTGAGGCCTCTGGCTTAGGAATGCCTTTCTCGGCTGGCATTAACAACCACCTCCGAGTTCGTTGTCAAGAATTGTCAAAGCCATTTCGTACCGCTGGACGCGGATGAGGGATGCCAAAGCGATGAGGATTTCCTGGTGTTCGGAAGCAGGGACGACTCCACTACGTCCACCACCCTGCTCAAAGAGACTGACTCCGTAAGGATTGGACTCACAAGAGTTGTTGGCGAAGCATTGGTAAATCTAAACTCCCA
>DAME01000036.1 GCA_002499545.1 Euryarchaeota archaeon UBA88 | reverse complement strand
AGTTCCGTTGCCAGTTCCGTTACCACCGGTGTTGTTCGAAGCCGTGTAGTTGGCCCACCATGCCGCTAAATCCGGTTCGTATTCAACATCGAGAAGTACGGTGTCTTCAACTGAACCAAGGTTGTTCACGATGATGGAGTAATTGGCAGAGACCCCCGAGTCCATCGAGGTGAGAGACCCACCCATCGTTGAAAGGTCAAGAGAGGTTTGGTACGATGGCGCTACCGTCACAAATACGGTGATGGATGAAGTTATTCCGGCGTCAGGTTCCGTGACTTCAATCGAAAAAGACCCACTGTCTGCAGGAACCGCACCTTCACCAAGTCGAACAATGATGGTTGTATTTTTTGTCCACGTAGGGAAGATATTGTCGACCGATGTGTCTGCTGGAACAATATCCCACACCGAGGATAATCCGGTGAGGTTAACAGAAACATTGTAGGATTCAATCGAACTTCCGTTGTTTTCAATCGTGAGAGTTATGTTTCCCGAGTCACCGTCCATCAACACCAGATGCGACGTATCGGTCGAGAGCAGAATGGCATCGTGAGCTTGTGCTGTGAGAACGAATGGTGATACACTTGCGCAGAGTAAAACCAAGACGAAAGCAACGGCACGAACTGGGCGAGACGACATAAGAACAAGACAAGCCACCCGTACATACCTCTTGAGTGAATCGGCCCTACGGGCCGTAAAACTAACCCTTTTGTCAAGCCTTCAACTGGGCGAGACGGTCATCGTCCAGACGTTCCCAAGGGAAGGTACCATCGGACCCCGTTTCACGACCGAAATGCCCACCAGATGCCGTGACAGCATAGATTGGTTTGTTGAGGTTGAGGTCTCGAGCAATAGCACCTGGTCGGAAATCAAAGACGGATTTGACTCGATGGGTGATCTCAGGTTCAGACATTTCCGAGGAGCCAAATGTTTCGACACGGACGCTGACTGGTTCTGCAATTCCTATCACGTAGGCGAGTTGAATCTCACAGCGTTTTGCTAGGCCCGCTGCAACAACGTGCTTCGCCGCCCAACGGGCAGCATATGCAGCCGAGCGGTCGACCTTCGACGGGTCTTTTCCGGAAAAGGCGCCACCGCCATGACGGCCCATGCCACCGTAGGTATCAACGATGATTTTTCGGCCGGTCAAACCAGCGTCTGCATATGGACCACCTGGGTCAGCAAATCGTCCCGTTCCGTTGACGATTAAGGTGTATCCGTTAGCCAGTAATTCTGACGGTATGGCGTGTTCAACGACGTGCGTTCGGATTTCATTTCGTACGTGTTCGAGTTCGGCCTCTTCGGAACCTCCAAACTTGTCTTTGAGATGGTGATCGTGCTGGATTGCAATGATGACGGTATGAACTCGAGAGACCTCTCCGTTCTGGTCGTATTCTACGGTTACCTGGGATTTTCCATCGGGCCGAGACCACGGCAAAACCCCCTGTTCTCGAACGGCCGTGAGGCGTCGAGTCAAGCGTTGCGAAAGGGCAGCAGCAAGTGGGAAATACTTGCCTTCAAGTCCTGAAAAACCCTCAGTTTCAGTGCAAGCGTATCCAAACATCAGACCTTGGTCCCCTGCTCCCTGCAACAGGACATCTTTGTTCACACCTTGGGCGATGTAGGACGATTGAGTCGTAATGTGCACCTGGACGTCGGTCCGTTCAGGAGAAGTCGCATCCATACCGATTGCGTGCGAGGTGTATCCAACCTTGGTAGCTGCTGCTCGAGCAACTGATTCGTAATCAGGTGACGGACCGTTCAGGGAAACCTCACCTGCCAGAACGATCAGTCCAACATCTTCCTTACCTTTGACACACGTTTCAACTGCAACCCGTGCATTCGGGTCCACAGCGAGACATGCATCAACGATTGCGTCAGAAATAGTGTCACACAACTTGTCAGGATGCCCACTGGTCACCGATTCAGAAGAGAACAATCCGCCATTCATGGCCCTTCGCCAATGCCCGCCTATATGAATAAGACGCTTAATACGGGCAGTTGTTATTCCTTAAAGGCATAAAATTTGGATTCATTCCGATACAGTTTACGCTGCTTGCTGGAACGAATGGTTGATGTTCTTGACACCTACCCCTCTGTCTATGAGCACATGGGTACCAACCGCATACCGAACCCACACATTGGGAGAAATTCAAAGCACAGGGTCGGAATTAGTCGGAAAAGAAGTCACCGTTTCAGGGTTTATGGAAGCAAACAGAGGCAAAGGTGCAATCTGTTTCGTGGACCTCCGTGACGGAACTGGAACGACTCAAGTATTCCTCAAGCAGGACAATGTCGGAGAAGAAGCGTTGGACATGGTTCAAAGAATGACCCGTGAATCAACTCTTCAATTTACTGGAACTGTGTCTGAAAAGCGTCCACCTAAGACCAAAGAGGGTGAGCCAACCCCACCACCCGCATACGAAGTCGTTGCCTCGTCGGTCAACGTCATCGCACGAGCAGAGGCTCCGCTGCCTCTGGGCGTAACAGATACCGTTCATGTCGCACTTGACACCCGACTTGACAACCGATTCCTTGACCTCCGCCGTTCTCACGTCAATGCCATGTTCCATCTTCGGGGAAAGGTCCTTCAGTATGGCCGAGAAGCACTCATCGCAGAAGGATTCTTTGAAACGCACACACCGAAAATTGTTGCAACAGCGACAGAAGGCGGGACAGATTTGTTTCCGATGATGTATTTTGACACCCCTGCTTTCTTGAATCAGTCTCCACAACTCTACAAGCAGTTGTGTATGTCAGGTGGACTGGAACGCGTATTTGAGGTCGGGCCGGCTTTCCGTGCCGAAAAGCACGATACTTACCGCCATCTTAACGAATTCATTTCGTTCGATATCGAATGTTCATGGGCCAACGACGACGACGTCATGGGCGTTCTGGAACGTATGATCCACCACATGTGGCAATCCATTGCTGATGACCATGAATGTCAAAAGCACATTGCGACCATCAACGAATTCCGAACCACCCAAGACGAAGAGCCAATCGAAGTCATCGTCCCGGAACTTCCATTTCCGAGGTTGTCGTACTGTGACGCTATTGAAACAATTCAGCGCAAGGGTGGAACAATCGAATGGGGTGATGATATTGATGCCGAAAACTCTGATTTGTTAGCGGAAGATTTACCCCAATTCTACTTCCTTCCACGCTGGCCAATGGACCTCAAGCCGTTTTACATTCACCAAGTCGAAGGCGAAATGGGCAGCACTGGACGTCAACTCAGTCGTGGTTTTGATTTGAACTTCGGTCGTGACGAACTGACGTCCGGTGGTCAGCGTGAACACCGAATGGACGTGCTTATTGAAAATCTCAAAGACATGGATTTAGACCCCGAAGAATTCGAGTTTTACGTTGCAGGATTCCGTCATGGCGTACCTCCCCATGCTGGATGGGGGCTGGGTGTCGAACGTATTTTGATGAAACTAACGGGTTCTAAAAACGTCCGTGAAACGGTTCTCTTCCCACGAGACCGACGTCGAGTCAGTCCTTGAGCAGTTGAACGATTGAAAGAGTTCAAATGCTCCACCCGTGAGGAAGAAATATGCATGAACTGATTTACTTTGAATCTCCCGGTTTCGCTGAAGTTTCCAGATTTTTTCTCGACCTCTCCGGAGTTGAATGGAAAAATACTGTAGTGGATTGGGACGGATATGTCGCTCTTCGCAACGCTGAGGAATTACCACACGGTTATCTCCCGGTGATCAAAACTCCAAACGGAACCTTGGCCGAATCAAATGCGTTGCTTCGCTACACTGGAGCGCTTGCCGGGTTGGAGCCAAAGGACCTGCATGTTCGTGCCAAAGTTGACGAACTGGTTGAAGTTATCAACGGATGGCGAGAATACTTTACTCCTACATTCCGAATCGACGACTTAGAGGAGAAAGTTGCTGCTCGTGAGCAAATGTTTGTGGAAGGCGGAAGCATGGATAAAGCTCTCAAAACTATTTCAAGAATCTATTCTGAATCGTCGACAGGATGGTTGGCGAATACCGATGACATGACCATCGCTGATGTCAAAGCGTTCATCGACACATTCATGTTGTTTTCAGGACAGTTCGATGGAATCACTCCCGACATGAGTTCGAACTATCCAGTCTTGATGCAATTCCATGACTGGATGGCAAATGATGAACGCATCAAAGCCTACTATCGTGAAGCGGAAGGGTTGCGATGGGTGTTCAAACCCGGTGCATTTGACCGGTTTTAACTAGATCATGTCGTTGGGCAGTGCGCTAGAAGAATAACGCGTGACCGTACCATCAAGCGAAACGAGGAACTTTTCGAAGTTCCAGCGAATATCACCTGTGTGGCCGCCTGAATCGGTCGATTGACACAATTCACCGAACAAGGGGTGTTGCCCTTCACCTTTGACCTCTATTTTGGCCATGAGAGGGAAGGTAACACCGTAAGTGGATTCAGTGAAGTTGCAGATATCCTCGTGCGTACCTGGCTCCTGACCCCCGAATTGATTGCAGGGGAATCCTACAACACACACATCTGTACGTAGAGATGCCTCTTGGAGTTGCTGGTATTGTTTGGTAAAACCGCACGCACTTGCGACGTTCACCACTATCCAATGAGTGGCCCCCTCATCGCCAAGCTCGCGCAGAGTCGTTTTCTCACCGCCCATCTTCAAAATTTCAATGTCAAGCGGATGATTCATATTTGCATGTCCGGCTTCTATGATTTGAACTCTTGTACCACAAAGTGCATCGCAAGGGTGATAGACAGAACTCTTCAGTTCTGTTCCATGGGCGTTGATAGAATGCAGTGGGGGGCTGAGGAATGGCAGTATGCAGACCTGTACATGCCTGATGATGAATCTCCATATGCAAACAGCAACGGAGTTCCCTGCGTGATGCTGATTCACGGCGGTTTCTGGAAGTCGGAATGGACAAGTGAATTGATGAAACCGGTCGCTCAAGACCTTGCCGATGCGGGGGTTGCTGCTTGGAACATTGAATTCAAAGGATGGAGTGAAGGTGATGAAGGTGTGTGGATGGACACACTCTCCGACGTCCTTCGAGCGTGGGGGCAACTCGCCCTGCTTCCCGGAATTGATATTGTTCGCTCGATGGTAATGGGGCACTCAGCCGGTGGTCAACTCGCTCTCCTGTTAGCGGCTAAAGCAGAACGAAAGCCGTGGTTGGTCATTGCACAGGCTCCAATCACCGACCTTGTAGGTGCGGACCGTTCCAAGTTATCGGATGATGGTGATGCTGTACGACGGTGGATTGGCTGCTCGCCAGAGGAGAACCCGAGCCTGTGGAGTCAACTCAGTCCAATCGATCACCCACCTGCTTCGGCCGTGTTACTGGTGCACGGAGAGGATGACGAGGATGTTCCAAAATCCCAATCTGAAACCTATGCAAGGGTCATGTCGGCGAAAGGAACCGATGTGCAGAAGTTGTGGTTGCCTGGAGACCACTACACTCTAATTGACCCGGCATCCGATGATTGGCTGGTTGAACTCAATACAATTCTCGATTGGCTGTGAACAGAAGAGCCTTTGAAGAGTAACGCCTGCCCGTTAACATGGACCTCCTTGGCGACGACTTCCCTTTCGCACATTCAGCGATGCAAGGTAAACACGCATTGGTGTGTGGAGCCAGTAAAGGAATTGGGGAAGCGACAGCAAAAATGCTGGCCAAGGCTGGAGCAAACGTGACCGTGTGTGCTCGTAATAAAGCGGCGTTAAACGCACTATGCGACGAATTGCAAACGCTCGGAAACGGAAAGCATTCAGCACTGGCTCTTGACCTTGAGGACACAGCATCCCTTGATGCCAGCATTGAATCCTTGATTGAAAGCCGTGGACCAATTCACGTTTTGATCAACAATGCAGGTGGGCCACCAGGCGGCCCTCTCATCGAAAACCAAGTCGATGATTTTGAGGCCCCTTTCAAACGACATTTGCATGCAGCCCACCGCTTGACGCAGTTAATTACACCCGGCATGGAATCGGAGGGATACGGACGCATCATCCAGATTATTTCCACCTCTGTGAAAGAACCAATCCCTAATATCGGTCTCTCCAACACCCTCCGTGGTGCGATGGCGTCTTGGGCAAAAAGTATGTCTCGAGAGCTCGCCCCATGCATCACAATCAACAATATCTTGCCCGGATTCACCAACACCGACCGATTGAATTCCCTCGCGAATTCTATCAATCAACGCACGGGTAAATCAATCGAAGATATTCAACAAGGATGGATGAGTCAAGTCCCAATCGAACGGCTCATTGAACCACTCGAAACAGCCTCTGCGATAGTTTATCTTTCGCTGCCCGTGGCTGGAGGAATCCGAGGCGTAAGTTTGGCTGTTGACGGCGGACGATTACGAAGCATCTGATGTCCGTTGAACATCGAACCAGACCGGGAAATGGTCAGAAATGTCTGAATCGTCGTACAAGCGGTCTACGCCCCAAGTGCCTACCAGGCGTCCATCAAGGTCACCGTTGGTGATAATTCGATCGTATGCGCAATATCCGTCTGCTACGGTCGTATCGACGTTGTTTTCAATCAACCACGTGTACTTGGAATCAGCGAGGGGAGAATTTGAAAGCTCGTTTGACGAGACATAAGAACACGCAGCGTTCAAGTCACCCAGTACGACGACCTCTGATTCATTGGTGTTGTTCTCAAGGTATGAATTAATGACGTCAGGAAGAGCATTGATCTCGTTCAATGCTTCGGCAGGCTTGGTATGAACAGTGATGAGGCTAAGGTCAAAACCGGTCCCTGTTCCATTGACATCGATGATTTCGAATTGAGCGATGAACGGCTCTCTCTGGAACGAGTCGTCAACTGAATCATTGTGCAATGTCCCGTTGTCCATTGAGCGGAACACGCTGGTGTTGTAGTAAAACGCATACTGTTCCTGCGATGATTGGTCGTCCTCTTGCAATCCACTTCGAGGACTGAGGACCATCGACCATGTTCCGTTGGATTTCACATTAATCGCGTCCAAAAAATCGTAAGGAACGGTCTGGTCTATGTCTTTGATTTCTTGAACGGCGACCAAATCATATCGCAGAACTGTGTCGACAAGAACGTCCACAACGTCTGCCTTACCCATCTTGGTTTCACCGAAAATTTTGATGTTAAATGTAGCGATACGAGCCACCTCAGAGCGATTCAATTCTTCTTCACGAGCATCGTTCGAGGAATCGTTAACGATGATGATAATCGGTGGCGGTGTATCCTCTTCAACCAAGACATAGACGACGTCTGCGCTGTCGCCTGTGAGTAACGATTGTAGAGCAATGGGTGCCAAGATGAGGATGGCGGCAAGACTCAAACCCTGCAAATACCCGTTGTAATCACCCATGGTAGGGCTAGGCTGTTCCCGTTATCAATGTTGATTCTGTTTCAAAGGCAACACATAGGTTCTTCACGCGGAAGTGCTGCCAAGGGCCATGGACGGAGAGGTGAGTGCTGAACAAGCTCGCAAAATTCTCGACATGCTGACAGCTGGGGGTGCGATGGATCGCATTAACACGCCCTTAGCACTCCGATTACGTCCACTGGCACTTGAACTCGAAGACGATCAGCTTGCACAACGCTTACTGGACCATGCCAAAGAAATCGCTACTGATGATATCGAACATGGATGGGCGACATTTGAGCAATTAAAGCACGAAAATGCAGCGATTGATGCGTTTGCCGAACTGTGCGTGAAATCGGAATCACTTGATGAGGCAGAAGCGCTGGCTGCAGCCGTATCTCACCACATCGCACTGCTCCACTTGAGTATGGAAAACTACGATGATGCACAAACATTTGCCACTCGTTCCCTTCGATTACGAGAGAGCATCGATGATCAAAACGGCATATCGTACGGCTTGGCCTTGCTTGAAACGTGTGCTAAGCGAAAAGACGACCATGATACGGCGCTCGTTTACGGAACTCGACGCCTTGAATTAGCCCTGCTGATGAAGGATGAAGAAGCAGAAATTGAAGCCATGGGAGACCTTGCTCACACGCAAGCCACAATCGGTAACTTTGCCGCTGCAAAGGACCTCTATCAAAAGTCACTGGAATTAGCGGCTGAACTGGAAGACCTTGGTAGCCAATTAGTCGCTCGTTGGGGTTTGGCTGACATTGCAGAAATCGAAGAGGATTATGAAACAGCCATGCTTCAGCTCTCAGATTGCCTTCATACCTTCATCAATGCAGGAGTTCCTGCACCGCATCCGCTCCGCCAGCGTATCGTTGATTTAACCGAATTCAACAACAAACCAGCAGGTGAATGATTTCATCGTATTTGGCCACACTCGTTATGATGGGGCTTCCTCTGGGATGAACGGTGCCACCCATGGACCACGACATTTTTTTCTCAATCAGTCAAACGCCGGATGCGTCCGGTTTGATTCCTTCTGAGCAAGAAATGTTTCGAAATTATTTTCAACAATTGAAATGCGCTGACAAACTTGGCTTTGGAGTCGGGTGGATTGCCCAAGCACACCTCTCCACTGAAGTTCAAAAATCGAATTCCAAGCCAGTTGTTCCCCACTGGCAAGGAGAAGTAGGGTTGTGCACAGATTTCCCTCAGCTCGCAATGGAATCGTTCCGACAAACCAACACATTGGAGATCGGCTGTGCAGTCATTTCGATACTCGCATCTGGTGGACCGATTGCTCAAGCAGAGCGTATAGCGAACACACTCCAACTGCACGGCCTAAACCCTAACGAACATCGAAAACTCCACATCGGATTTTCAGCCGGGCGATTTGAATTCATGGCCCGCCCATATGGGATTAAGCCCCGTAACTCGATTGAAGAAGCAGCATGGAAAGCCCTTCGTGGGCAAATATTCATGGAAGCAGGTGACGTTTTTCTGCGACTTTTGCGCGGTGACATCGTCAACTCCGACCAGACATATGCGACGGTGCTCACACGAGACAACTTCCGAAGCGATGAGGATTGGGCACTGGTCCAAAACGCTGCGGTTGAACTTGAACATCTTGATGCAGCCCCTGATTCAATCCTCATACCCAAGAGGTACGTGTTTGAAGATTTGAAAATCATCCCGCAAAATTTCCGAAGGGAACTCTTGAGTTTGGTTGCGGGAACCCACGAACCGAAGGCTCAGATTTTCTTCAACTCCATCGCACCAGTGAAGGTATTCAACCTCTCAATAACCAAACCAGAAGTCATTGATGCGACCCATGAACGCATGCGTGAAGTGTTCCACGCTGATGGAGGTGCATGGACTCGAGGCGACATGCCTCGCACATCGTTTGTCTTCCTTAACAACGAACCACACTTGAGTACTGAGCAGCAGAGCAAGGCAGCTCATGATGAAGCAAAGGCAGCACTGGGTGCGTATTGGAATGCACTCGAGGGAACAATCGATCCCTCGAAGGTCACCAATGCTGCACAAAATGCTTTGATTGGCAACATCGAAGAAGTTGCACAACAAATCGTCGAACGGTTCCACCCAGAAGACAGAATCATGGCATGGTTCGATTTCTTCAACCACGATTCTGATCGAGTCTGTCGAAACATGACCGCTTACATGGAACACGTTGTCCCTCGGGTCGAAGAATTACTGCAAGCATGAGGGGTCTGTATGGTCATTGAACACGATACTCCATCTGCAGTCGAGCCGGGAAGACCTGGGAGCGAAATGTATCCGAAATCTCCACTCGGAGAAAAGGTCGAAGGGATTCCTACTGGACGAGAAGTGGCATGGGAACCGCTGGTTGATTATCGCAGGAACGGCGTCTCAGAAACGACAATTCACGGTGCAATAGCTTGGTCGCACGGTAACGAAGTGATTCATTCCTTTGGAGGAAACGTGTTGTGCTACGGCCGCTCAATGATGAAGCCGTTCATGCTGAAAGCGTTCACAGAAGAACTTGAAGACCTCACCTGGGAGCAAAAGGCTATTGCAGTTGCATCCCATAACGGCGATACTGAACACGTTGCAGCTGCCCAATCGCTGCTTTCAGAGGAAGAATGGCCGCTGATGTTGACACCACTTGACGTGCCGTTGATTCAATTCGGTCGCCAAGTACGTCGTCCTCGTCGATGGTTTCACACCTGTTCTGGTGAACACGCTGCCATTCTGCACGGTTGTCGGAAAAAAGGTTGGAACCGAGCGGGATACACGCTTCCAACCCACGAAGTGTTCGACGCTTACATGGTAGAACTGCGCACCTACTTAGGCCCAGATTGGAAGCCACTTCGCATTGCTAAAGACGGCTGTGGCCTTCCGACAGTATCCAATACTGTAGCAGAATTAGCGCAAATCTATGCGGGTTTGGTTCGCGACAAGGACAAAGATTGGATCTGGGAATCGATGGTACGAAGCCCAGACTTGGTCGGAGGATTCAATCGGCTCGATTCAACCATTCTCAAAGCAGGAAACGGAAAAGTCATCGCCAAAGAAGGAGCTGATGGGTTGCTGGGCCTTGCCATCGAGCACCCAGATTACCCCAAAGGACTCGGCGTTGTCGTGAAAATCGCTCACGGTTGGAACTCTCAGGCAATGTGGTACGTCGCTCGAGCAGTCTTGGGTGTATTAGGAATCGATTTGCGAAACCCGTACCCTCTACATCGCCAAAAAGCATTCATCGTGCCGGGCATTGTACCTGAGAAGTACCTCCCGCAATTGGAAACCCTACCGACGTGGGATGAATGGGATCCCGACCAAGACCGATGGCTCTACGACGTGGAGGTCTGAGGATGCAAGAAGTCCTCAATTACATTGCTGGAGAGTTCCAACCAGCAGAGGACGGAACGACACTTTACGACATCAATCCCGCCTTGGAGACACAGATTGCAACCATTCCCAGGTCGAAAAGTTCTGATGTTGAAAAGGCTGTTGTAGCAGCCCATTCTGCTCAAAAAGCGTGGAGCTCATTGACCCTTGAAATGCGAGCAGGATGGTTGGACCGGATTGCTGATGCACTTGAAGTGAAAGCTGAACACATAGCACAAACCGAAACTCTCGATACTGGAAAACCGTTGTCGCTTTCCCGCCGAGTCGACGCAGCGCGCTCGGTTAGCAACTTTCGCTTCTTTGCGGACTTTGCCCGACAACAGACACCTGAATCGTTTGAAATGGATGATGCGATGAATTATGTGCATCGTACACCTGTGGGTACCGTTGGACTGATTACCCCCTGGAATCTTCCGCTCTATCTGCTGTCATGGAAGGTGGCTCCAGCCCTCCTCATGGGGAATACTATTGTTGCTAAACCGAGTGAAATTACACCGCTCACGGCCAACATTCTCGCTCAAACCTTGGATGAACTTGACCTACCTGCTGGTGTGTTTAATCTGGTTCATGGCTTGGGTCCGGAAGTTGGTCAAGCGATTCTCGAGCACCCTGGCATACAGGGGATTTCTTTCACCGGCGGAACTGCAACGGGTAGAATCGTCGCACGAACTGCAGCGCCAATGTTCAAGAAATTGTCTCTTGAGTTGGGTGGGAAAAACGCCACCATCATACTAGAGGATGCCGATGTTGAACTTGCTGTGCAGGGTGCGGTCAAGGCTGCGTTCACCAATTCTGGACAGGTCTGCTTGTGCGGGTCGCGAATTATGATTCATGAAGCGATTGCAGAAGCATTCATCCCTGCATTTGTTCAACGGGTGAGTGAGCTCAAGGTTGGAGACCCGATGCTCGAATCAACCGACATGGGTACCGTGATTTCATATGAACACCTGCAAAAAGTCGAATCGTACATCGAACTCGCACTTGAAGAAGGCGGTAAGATTCTCACTGGAGGCACGCAAGCAATGACCGGACATCCACATCCTGAAGCAAGAGGTGCCTACCTGCGTCCAACCGTTGTGACTGGAGTTTCTTCCGCATCACGCTGTGCGACTGAGGAGATTTTTGGTCCCATGGTGACCCTTCACACATTCACCGATGAGCAACAGGCTCTTGACATGGTTAACGCATCTGAATACGGGCTGGCGGGTTCAGTTTGGACAAAAGACCTTGAGCGTGGGCGGGCGTTTGCGAGTCAAATTGAAAGCGGGATAGTCTGGGTCAATACTTGGCTCCATCGAGATTTACGCACACCGTTTGGAGGCATGAAACTCTCCGGAGTTGGACGAGAGGGGGGACGCTGGTCGATGGATTTCTTTTCAGAACTCACCAATATCTGCGTCAAACATCCAGACCAATGACAAACATATCTTCAAAAGCCCTCGTTATCACTTAACTTCATGGAGAATCTCCCACTGTTTGTTCTACCAATGGTTTTGCTGCCCGGTGAGATTCAGGAACTCCGGGTGTTTGAGCCACGATACCGCCAAATGCTCGATGATTGCCTGTTGGATGAACTGAATTTCGGATTGGTGTTGAACGACCCGTTTCGACCGTCGAACCATTGGGATGGGCCACGAACTCACGGCTGCGAAGCAGAGATTCTTCATCACGAAACTAAAGGCAGCAACCACTTCTTGAAAATTGTCGGGCGTCGGAGATTCACCGTTCAACAGGTGTTCGACCCCGCACTGCCTCCTCTCAACCATCCGATGGTAGAGCCATCAATCGATCAAGACGGTATAGATCCCGACCTTCAAACACTGCTTGAACTGATTCCAGAAGATGCTGAACATTCGAAACTCTACATTAGCGCAGATGTAGAGTTCCATGAACCGCACGACCAAACCAGTCCCGAACAGCAAGCAGAACTGAAAGACATGTTGGAAAGCGTATTGAAGCGAATCGGTTCCATGCTGAACATTGATTCAGGCATGCTAGAACAGTGGGTCGAAGAGCAGGTCGAACACGTTATCGATGAGGACCAAAACGCAGTATTCGCTGTGGCAGCCTTGTTGGTCAATGAATTGGAGGCTCGCCAGCAAATCCTGTCAAGCGTCGATATCGATGAGGCGATTGCTGAACTCTCACTGCACCTCGACGTATCCCTTGAAGAAGAATAGTCTCCATCGGCGAGGGTTTGAAAACAAGTGCGCAGGTGGAAGGGGTATGTCTGTTCACTCAGAAGCGCGCAAAATCACCACCCACACACTTCAAGAAATGAAGCGAGCTGATGAAAAAATCACCATGCTCACCGCCTACGACTACTCGCTGGCAAAACTGGTAGACCAAGCTGGTGTCGATGTGATTTTAGTTGGCGACTCCGCTTCAAACGTGATGGCAGGACAAGTCACTACCGTTCCAATCACCCTCGAGCACATGATTTACCACGCTCAGTGTGTTCAGCGAGCGGTAGACCGCGCATTAATTGTGGTCGATATGCCGTTTGGTACATACCAAGGCAACTCTGCGATTGCACTTGAATCAGCGATTCGAATCATGAAGGAATCTGAAGGCCACGCAGTGAAACTTGAGGGTGGAGCGGAAATCTTGCAATCCGTTGAACGAATTCTTACCGCTGGAATTCCAGTGATGGGTCACTTAGGTTTGACGCCACAATCAATCTACAAGTTTGGAACCTATACAGTTCGTGCAAAAGAAGACGCTGAGGCGGAGAAACTCATTGAAGATGCAAAACTGTTGGAAAAAGCAGGATGCTTCGCCATCGTACTGGAAAAAATCCCACGGGAACTGGCAATGAAAGTCAGCGAAGCAATCACGATTCCGACCATCGGTATTGGAGCTGGCCCAGATTGCGATGGACAGGTACTGGTTCTGCATGATTTGCTCGGCATCACCATGGATTTCTCGCCACGGTTCCTCCGCCGTTATCTCAATCTCGCAGATGACATCAACGGTGCGATTAAATCGTATTGCAGTGATGTTCGCTCTGGGGATTTCCCCAACGATGAAGAAAGTTACACGTCGTGATTTTCACAGCATACTGTACACCAAAACGCTACCTGCAAAGGCACCGAGGTCCAGCCCAAAAGCGTGCCACAGTCCGTAGCGAAAGGGTGGAAGTTGGTACCGTCCCCAGTCGGTGCTGATCCAAACCCACAGCAAGAGTGCCCCATAGCCACCACAGAACATAGCACCCCAACCTGAGAGCCAAATCATCGAAAACACTCCGCCCAGCAGGAGAAGTCCCAAACTGTATTCCCACCATTCTCCTTCAGAATCCTTGATTAAGATTCGATACAACAACGGAGAAAGAACAAGGGTGATGAGGAAAGTCCCGTGTATCGGATTTGGGAGATTCAAATCTCCGGTTTCGGGCATAACAATCCACTGCCAAAGGCCACCGAAGATGACGCCGAGAAATGCGGGAGCCAGAATATGCCGTGCCCCGGTGTCAAAATCAAGCGCACGAATCAACAGCGGTTGTTCAACCACCATTTCGCTGGTCGCTTCACCGTCCATGACTCGGGGAAGTTCTCGTCGTGTTTGAGGGTTCGGGCGAGTGAACCTTCCGCATGACTGTTCGCCGATGCCGATATAATCCTCCACCCCTTGGGAGTTTCATGGCGAAAGGCGAGATTGTCGCAGGATGTTTAGCACCCCACCCTCCGCATTTGGTGTATGCAGAAAATCCCGAACAAAATGAGCCGACTGCTGAAGGCGGTTGGGAACAATTGCGATGGGGCTATGAGCGACTCCGAGAATCACTTGCAGGGGTTGACTATGATGCGATTGTGCTCCTTTCACCGCACTGGCAAACCTATGTCGGTACGCATTTCCTTGGACTGCCACATTTCAAGAATCTCTCTGTTGACCCAGTGTTTCCAAATCTTTTCCGCTACCATTACGACTTGAACATCGATGTTGAACTCGCCACTCAACTCCATGACCGTGCCGCTGATGCAGGTTTAACGGTCAAGATGATGGAAAATCCCGACTTTAGAGTTGATTACGGTACCATCACCACCGGTCACCTGTTCAACCCGGCATGGGACAAGCCACTTGTCGTTATTTCCAGCAACCGTTCCACCGACTACTATTCGGTTGAAGTCATGCAGGAAATGATGAAGGAACTAGGCCGAGTCACCCGCGAAACAATCCTTGCGAGCGGAAAAAAGGTGGTCGTCTTGGCCAGCAACTCGCTCTCACACCGCCACTTCACAACCGAATCAGCAATCCCGGAAGACATGAGTAAAGAACACATTACCAGCCATGCAATGCATCTATGGGACATGCGGATGATCGAATATTTCCGTACCGGTCAATCGCAGAGAATATTGAATGAAATGCCTGAATTCACCGAACAAGCAATTGCTGAAAGTGATGGAGGGGGACTTTCGTGGTTGCTTTCTACCTTGGATATGCCAACATATCCCGGCATCTTACACGGATACGGGACCATCATTGGCACTGGAAATGCCATTGTAGAATGGCCAGAGAGAAACCACAAGGAGGCAGTCCCATGAGCCAAGGAGAGCTCGTTGGTTCGTTCATCGTCCCCGTTCACCCGCACCCACTCTTGGTCCCAGAAGGAAACGAAGGCTGGGGTAGACTGCGTGCGTCCTTCGATGATGCTGCACAACGAATCAAAGACAGTGGTGCTGACCTCTTGATCATCTACTCAACCACGTGGCCAAGCATCATCGGTCACCAAATCATGGCAGACCCAAATCCCGAGTGGACCATGGTTGACCACGATTTTCACGAACTTGGCTCCATCCCCTATTCGTTCAACATCGACGCTGATTTCGCCCATGCATGGGACAAAGCGAACGAACAAAGAGGCCTGAAAAGCCGAACTGTTGCATACCACGGCTTCCCAATCGACGTGGGCTCGGTAGTTGCACTGAAACTTTTGAATCCTGACAATGCGATTCCGGCGGTGATTGTTTCGTCCAATGTCTATGCAAATCGAGCCGAAACAACCGTTCTGTCCAAAGCGTGCCTCGACGTCATTAAATCGACGGGGAGAAAAGCTGTTGCAGTTACCGCAATGTCACTTTCAAATCGCATGTTTACAACCCATATCGATCCCAAAGATGACCGGATTCACTCACTCAAGGACGATGAATGGAACAGGAAAATTCTTGAATTTTTAGGCGAGGGAAGGCTCGAAGATGTCGGTCAACTTTCACGAACAATTCATCAACAAATTCGCGTTCAAAAAGTCGTGGCTTTCAAACCGATGTGGTGGCTTTCCGGTATGAATGGAAATCGAAACAATCTCACAGGTGAGGTTCTGGCATATGAAGCCCTAAACGGCGCAGGTGGAGCAATCGTCCACCTCGACCCTACGCCTTCTGGTGCAGGTGACAAGGAATACGATGAAGACGATATCGAATTCTTTCATGGTGAGCGAAACGTACTGGACGGAGATGAAGATTTCACGAGTGATGAACCAGACAAAATCCCAGTAGCAAACAATGACAGTGGACCTGCATTGTGGGACCCAACCGATGGAAAGGATTCCGTGAACAGTGAGGCGGCTCCGAAGCCAGTCGGTGCTTACCCCCATGCTCGAAGGGTCGGAGATTTGCTCTATCTCTCAGGTGTCGGACCGCGCCAACCAGGCACTAACGCAATCCCAGGTGGCCCCATACGTGATTCAACGGGCGCCCCACAGGACTATGATATCAAGGCACAAACTCACGCAGTGGTAGAAAACATCACTCGTATCTTAGAAGAGGCTGGAGGTTCCATCGACGACGTACTGGACGTCACCTCGTTTTTGGTGGACATGGACCGAGATTTCTCAGGTTACAACGAAGTATGGGCTGAAACGCTTGGAAAGGTCGGCCCGACTCGCACGACACTGGCCATTCGAGCCCTGCCTACCCCGATTGCGGTTGAAATGAAAGTAATTGCTAAAGCTCCACCACTCTAACCGCAGATGAGAATATTTCGTATGACTTGGAAATTCTTCGATGGTATTGTTTAATTGCTTTCGCACGGCCCTGTGAGCCATGAAGACGGGGTGGGAATTCTATTCTGAAGCATTCAACGCCGAAGCATTGTTCGGTTTCCGAATGTTAATCGCTTGGGGTTCCCTTCTCATCCTGCTGTGGTGTGTCGCTCTGAGCGCTCTTGTCTGGAGAGCGAATTCTAAGTCGTATGAGAACAAATTCATGTCGGTTTTGTTGGTGTGTGAAGGTATCAAAGCCTCGTTCATCGTTTCCTCCGGCATCCTGTATATTCGAAGATATGAATGGCTGCAAGATATTTTGTGGGTGTGGACCATTGACGTGTTTTTTGTCGCACACATAACCACCGTCATCCTGTATTTGTGCATCCCTATGTACTACAGGCTCAACAAGTTAAGCTTCATGTACAAACCGTTGCTTCGAAGCCACGCCTGGTACATTGCACCGCTGCTCGCACTCTCAATCTATTCAGTACTCCGCGGCCATCCTGACTTCTACGTCGCTGATGCAGCGTGGGTTGTTTGCACTGAAGGTTCTGCTGCAACGCTGGATATGTGGTTTGGTTCGCACCAACCGTGGATGGATGAGACAGTAGCAGAGTTAGGAACCTGCGCCTATGACTTTGAAACAACCATTACCTCACAACCTATTGGGCTATGGGCCATTGCACTGGGGTCCCCGTTGATCTCACTCATGGCCCTGCTGTTTATTCGTTCATCGCTCCGTTCATACGCATCGGGTGACAATCCAGACGCCAGTCAAAACCTTTCTTCACGTTCACTCTACATCGGCTTTGTTGGAAAAGTGGTTGGGTTAATTGTTTGGATGACGCTGACTGCTGTTCTTCTCCCCCTCCTCCATGGTGGTCCGGTCACTTTCGTTGATGAAACGATTTGGAGATACGGTGCCGATCCAACCACGCTTGATCGTTTGAAGTATTTCTTATGGACCGGTGGATTATTGCTAACTCCGGCCGCCATCGCTTTTGAAGCAATGATGTTTGTCCACGCCACACTCAACGACACGGTGTTTGGTATCGACAATAATTTGCGAAAGGCATTCAGAACTGCGGTATTCACCGGTTTAGGACTTGTAGCATTCATCATTGGAAGCGAAGCGATGGAGAGCGTGGTTGGGTATGGTATGGCAGGAGGTATCATGGTTGGTCTCGCCCTCCTTGCCATACGTCGTCCGATACTGAATATTCTGGACAGAGTATCAAGTCGATTCATACCCGAATCACATACCCCCGAGGAAACTGCTTATCTTGGAGCGTACGCAACTGCTATGGATGACTTGATTATTACCAAAGAAGAGAGAAAACTTCTGCAGACCGTCGCAAGCGCCTACGGGCTCGACAGTCAAACTGTAGAAAAATTGGAATCAGAATACGATGCTTCGCTCGCAGAAGAATAGTTTCTGAATAATAAACTAACTACAATTGTTCTGTACTAATGAATAGAATCATGCTGCACTGGCGTTCGATGACCAAACCTAGCCATACCAAGATTCTAAACTCTCGTGTTTCTAAATCTTAGCGGTTCAAGACAATCCATTCCAGTATGCCTCAATTGTTGGTTTGTCGGTAGTTCCAGACATGCTGTGTTCAATCAAACCGTCGCTGTTAACATAGAACATTGTCGGAATCCCGGTGACATTCAATGACTGAGAGAGAGGAGGAGCGTGGATGAATGGATGAGATAAGTTACGCTCTAATTCTGATTCCATGCGATCTTTCCATTCGTTCATGTCCGAGTATTGTTCCCGTGATTCTTTATTGAAAACGAGCAACTGACCCTCGGGTATCGTCTCATCAAGGGCTTGCAATACTGGCTTACAGTGTGAACACCACGAAGCTGAGAAATATGCAACATATGGCAAATTGCTGTAATTGCTGTTTTCGTGTACGTTGCCTTGTTCGTCTGAAAGACTGAAGGACGGGAACTCTTGTAGTTCCTTCACGTCATCTGATAAGCACCCGGACAGGCTGGCTGAGAAAACTATGAGAGTCAAAATCACGGATTTCTTTGTGTTCATCCAATCGGCCTCCAACTAAAAGCCCCGATTAACAGTTATTTATGTTTGTATATTCGGAATAATGCATCGTGAATGTTGGTAGTATGTAGGACCAGAATGTTGGAATACTCTCCATATTCGAGTAAAACTGAATACGCACGCACAGCAACGGTGATTCACCCTAACTTCGTCCACGAGCCGTCTTCCCCAACGTTCCAATACTGGATTTCACGGTCGACGTCCACATACCAGCCGCTCTCACCTTGGACGGTTCCAGGAGCAGCCTGCATGACGCCAACTTCGGCCGCTTTGGCGGCCAACTCTTCGTACATCTCTTCGGTCAACTCTTCGTTTGAAATGGGTTGAGCATTGAGGAGTTCATCGTCATCGATATCGTACTTTTCGTCATCGTCATCATCGTATTCGTCTACTTCGAGATTGGCACGTCGAACCAAGACCACGAGTGTAATGAGAATCAGGGCCAGCATGAACGAGCCGAGCACCATTGCAGTGTTGGTAGACCCAACTGCTCCGCCGAGAAGAACTGGTTCCACATCGAAATAATTTTGAGAAATTAATGTGTTCCAAAGGATGTTGCACGAGCGGTCGTTTCCGGCTGAAGAGATTTTCAATTCCCACGTGTCCGAAGTGATGTGCTTATCCGGCCCAGAAGTACAGCTGATTGTGGTGTTGTCTGGATCGATAGCGACTGAATTATTGTAAGCATCAACGCCCCTCACCCGCAGCAAGACCGTATCGCCTTGAGCAATGTTTTCGCTTTCAATAGAAGAGATAAGACGGATTGCTTGACCTGCTTCGATGGTGAGTGGAATTTGATGAATGGCAGCGTCTTGAATAAACTCAAGGGAGTAGGCACCGTTTTTTTGTCCGACAAAATCCCAATACCCGTTACCTGATGACGACGCAGTAAGCACACCAAAATCAGGAGACAATGTGGTGCTAATGTTCGTTGCAGGGGCGAGGTTCCCGTGTGCGTCCATTGTTTGGATAAACAGTTCGGTAGGAATGCCGGCTTTGACCACCAAGCCGTCTTCATAATCCGTGACCAAGTTTCGAGCACTGCCTGCGACAACCGTGAGCCGAACAGTAGCGAATACACCGTCAGCATTGGCTCGAATCTCGTGTTCACCTACAGAGGTAGGAGTCCAAGTGAGACCAGAAAGGAGTATTTCGACAGTCTCATCGACTCCATCGATGGTCCAATTCAGACTAACACCTGTCACTTCGTTCGAATATCCGTCATAGAACATCGGCTCAAGGACAAATGGCGTATCAGACTTCACTACAGAACCTTCACCGTTTAACTGAATGAACGAAAGGCGTCCAGGTTGCGATTGTGCTTGGAAAAGAGCGTCAAATCGCGTATCGGTTGTTTGGTCAAACCACGTCGTCTCAATTCTCCAAAGCATCGCTTCATGAGGCGTAACCGTAGCATAACCAGAATAAGCTGTAAAAAGTGACTCATCTCCATTCGCAACAGTGAATGTACCGTCTGCCAACCATTGATTTCCAGCTACATCCATAGCCATGTGGGAGAGCGTCGTTTGCTCTCCAGCAATTAGGTTGGATGATGAAGTGCGCAGGATTGTTTCAATCGCATGACCGTGAACAACTTCAACATCTAAAGATGAAAATACACCGCCATCGATAACTGAAATCGTATGCATTCCCATCGACCCAGGCGTCCAATGAATGGCGTCACCATCGCTGGAAATCCCTCCACTGCTGACAGTGAAATTCATCAGAGGTGGTGTGATTGTGCCCGTGTAACCGAGGGAATCTGTTCGCAAGGCTGCAACCTCGTACGGGGTTCCTGCAGTGAATTGTACCAGTTCAGAAAGTACGACAACTTGCGAGAGGGAGGCGTCAGCAGGAACAACTCGAATCGTCCCCGCCCCCTTTACGTCTCCAGCTGAAACATTGATCATCCAAAGCCCGGGGTGCGTTGCTACAAAACGCCCTGATGGAAGGATACTACCGTTTTCGACTTCCCATGATTTCGTACCAGCTGCGGTATGATTCATTTCAAAGCCGTTCGCATCCAGCAGAAGAGGCGTGACAAGAATCGATTCACCGCTACGTACCTGCAAGCCTTGTGGTAGAATAAATTCGTAGGGGTTTCCTGCCGAAATTACAATATTTGCAATGTGTTCCATTTGAAACAATCGTGCTCGGAGTTCGTAAACTCCGATGTCAAGTGGGGTCCAGGAGGGACTTCCTTCTCCTGCGTATACACCGTCGACGGTCCACACAGCGGTCGACGATGGTTGCGAATTTCCGCGCGCATCAAGCACATCAACAGTGAGTATCACAGGAACTAAGACACTGCCCGAATGACTGGTAATCTCAAGACTTTGGCCCGCACCTGGTGTTACCGAGATGTTGAGCGAACCCACCAACCCGTTGAACGATGCTTCAATGGTGATTGTACCTGATGACCACGGATAGAAGACACCATCCGAAGTCATGCTGCCGTTGGAAGAACTCCAAACAACCTCACCTGAAACCAGATTGTTCAACGCGTCGTACATGCTGGCAGACAAGGTCATAACTTCATCAGCAGTGATGATTGAAGTCGGAGATGTCACTTCAATGCGAACGGGTGTACCCGCTTGCATGACGATGCCAGATTTGTCGAGACTTGAATGCTGTACGAGAGGAGTCTGTACCTGTGCGGTGAACAACAGTATGAGAAGGATACACAGTGCATGAGCATAGCGCATGTCTGCTTTCCTCATTCATACACCCCTCATCAACTACTCATTTAACGAACTTCAGTCTGTCCATTCGTCCCATTCAGTGTCGTTGGGCTGGCGGTAGAACCACGTCCCATCTTGATCTTGTGCCCACTCAGTTCCATCATCATCAACACGGTGGTCGACTTGCCACGATGTGTCTTCAGGTTCATCGCTCGAAGTCGGATTTGGTTTAGCATCAGGTGCAGGACCAGTTGGTCCTGGAGCAGGTCCTGAAGGTGCCTCGTCTTGGTCTTCGTATGAGTAATCGTCATCGTCGTCGTAGTCGCTGTCGCCACCACGGAGAGCCGATACGAGCAGCGCTAGAAGCACGATAGCGACGACGCCAATCAAACCTGCCCCGACGTAATACAACGGTCCGCCAGCCTTGAAGAAGCCTCCAAGATTACCTTCAACTTGGACGGTTCGTTCTTCATTGACGTTTCCGGCAGTAACAGTAACGGTTTGGGGACCGTCATCCAAGGTGATGATATTCCAAACACCTTGGCCTTGGTTCAGCACTTCTGCACGACCAGTTGCATCGACATTCGCACTTGGAGGAAGGTCGATTGGGTTCAAGTACATGTCAAACGCTTTGACCGTTACAGTGAAATTACCTAATTGCTCAATCGTCTGCGACGAGAGATCAATAACCAATGAATGGACGATTTGTTGCGGATTAACGGTGACGTCAACGGAGTTCGTTGCTTGACCAGCAGTGTATTCCAAGGTGTGGACACCCGCAGTCGTTGCAAGATAGACGTAAGACCCTTCATCGAGGTCAGCAGATATGTTCGCTACAACGACTGACGCTTGAGTCCATTCTACAATTTGTGGGAAGATGTTGCCATCGGCATCTGTTCCCGTGACACTCATTTTTATTTCTGCACCTGCATCTTGCTCGAACGTATCGAGTGTTGCAGCAACTGAGACTGCAACACCATGGTGTACCTCAATCGTGATTCCGTCTGTGATGTTGTACCCAGAGTCACTAATTGCATACGCAGTGATACTCCAATTTCCAACCACACTGGCTTCCCAACGCATGGCATTTTGGAGGAGAAGTGCTGTGATGTCAGTTGAATCTCCAGTATCGGTGTTGGTCAAAACCCAGCCAAGAATATCAGAGCTAATGGCATTCGTGTCCACGTCAGCCAGCGCAGAGGTGAAGTCGATATGAGCGTCCGATGTTATGTCAAAGACAGTGTTGGTCAGACCTTGTGCATCGGTTGCTGTAATCGAAACGGAATTCAAGTCACCCTGCGATACAGTGATGTTCACGCCAACGACGTGCACCATATTTCCGTCATCATATGTAGCGGTGATGGAATACGGAGCAGAAGATGACAGGTAAGGCACAAAGGTCGTTTCATCGCCCTGCAACTGTTCAAGTGCAGTCTGGGATGTCCAATCTGAATGAGTCAAGGACCAGTTGGCATTGACGGACCATCGGTTACCCTTCTGGTCGGTGGCTTTTACTTTCACATCCAATATATCGTCAGCTGTGATGTCAAACATCTGCCATGTTGAATCTTCGTTTTCTACAATCATAATCAAAGAGACAATCGAGCCCTCTTGAACGTTGATGGTCAATTGACTCGTCATCGTCTCATAGCGTGCTTCGAGTGTCTTTGAGCCGCGCGACAGTGGGTCCCAAATTGCTGGAGCACCCGGAGTCAATTGTCCGTCCGAAACCTTGGTCCAGTTATCGATTGGAATCAAGACTGGCAAACGGTTTCCTTGAACGTCAATGCGTGTCGAGTTAATCCAAACTCGGTCATCTGCGGTCACGGATGTCGATGATGCGATTAATTCTAAGCTGGCCATCTGACCGTGGCCTACGACGATCATCAGCGTGGCCTCTGCTCCGGATGTTGAAGTGAGGTTGAGATACCACGTACCGACATGGTCCGGGAAGTATTCGGATGTCGATTCACTGTAATTTCCATCGTTGGTAGTCCAGGTCAAATCTCCCGCTTCGGTCACGTCCATGATTTGATTTCCAAATTGGTCAAACAGAGTATGGCTAATTGCACATAAGAGACCGGCAGGAACTTCTCCAGAGCAGCCAGAGAGTTCGAAATACTCAGGGGCACCGGTTTCAACTTCAATCGTAACTGTGACGCTTTGAGTAGCACCCGATGAATCCGCCCATGAAACGACTACGGTTTGCGAGCCGCTTGCATGGGGTATGAACAACCCATCTGTGAAAGAATCCATGCTACCGTTACTTGGCGTGAACGATATCGATTGACCCGGTACTTCATTGCCGAATTGGTCGATTGCGTATGCGGTGATT
>DAME01000011.1:83121-155028 GCA_002499545.1 Euryarchaeota archaeon UBA88 | reverse complement strand
AAAGGGTGCTCTTCCTTTCGAAGTCTGCTTTGCACGTTGGCTGATAAGCCTCCATGCCGTCTTTTCACCGATTCCAGGTATGGATTCCAGTTGCTTTTGTGACATTTTTTCATGGTCGAGGTTCGTTTCGACCCCTGTAATTGAACGAGCTCCGTGTCCTGTGACCACGATGTTTGATTGGGTTTCGAGGGGAATGTGGTATTCTACGCCGATCAAGATAGGATATGCACCAATTTGTCGGCCAAACGTAATACCTGCTTTTCCACGACATCGTTCCGCAGTGTGCTCTTCTGACTGGTGCTTTAGGAGCCGTGTGCGACCGTCATGCGTCTCCCAATGCACATCGGATAAGATTCCACCCACAGGGAATAATTCTTCCAAGAGAGGTCGATCAATCGTGTCACGAACGTTGGTTTTGAACATGTTGAACGAATCTTGTGGGATGTCTTGGAATCCGTCACCTTCGACTTGACGAATGTTAATTCGGCGTAGGAGATGCCCTTCTCGACGAATATCGTGAAGTAAATCAAGGTTCATCTGATAACTTTCCTTGGTTTCTCCATTCAACCCGGCAATGAAATTCAGGCCAGGGAGTAATTTCGGTAGTCCTCGTTGGCCACGCTCTCTACCGTATTTATTGATCAGGCCAATTGCAGCCTTGAGTTGAGCCGAATCGCAGTTGAGCCAATTCGCTTCGTGGACACTCGGATCTGCGGACTCAAGACCGAAAGAGAGCACAGCACCGTCTGAAAGAGTTTCAACCAAGGTTTTGGTGATCGCTTCCGATTCTTCCATGCTTTCAGCAATAATGGATGGATTGCCGTTATCGGTATGCAGTATACCCAGTCGCTCATCGTCTCGCAGCCCGTGTAAGAGTTGCGCAATTGGTTCGGGATTAGGAATCGGATATTCGAGTTCTTGAACGCCTTCGGCCATGTAGGTGTAGGTGTCAGTCATTCCACCCAAGCGAACGTGTTCGACTCCAGCATCATGAGCAATGCGTACTTCTTCGATGATGTCTTCTGGCGTTCGCCAAATAGGTACACCTTTTTTCGGTTCGATACAGAATTTACATCCACGTTTGTACCGTACGCATCCCTGGTAAACTTCTACTTCGTAGGTGAGCGGTCCTTTTTTGTCCACAGTACCAAGGTCTGGGTGCGCAGTGACTGCAAGGCTGCTAGCGCCCGCTTGCGCCCATGCAGTCCACTGTTCGGCATTTCTTCGACCGTTACTCCATTTTCCGGTTTGAATAAATTTGTACAGGCTTGCATCGGTGTCTTGAATCGCCAAAAATAAGTTGGCCCGCAACGGTGTCCATCCATGTTTTTTCCATCCACGAATCGCCCATCCACCAAAGACTGCCGGTACGCCATTGGGTAGTTCACGAATCAGTTGCTGAGTTTCATTGAGCGAGATGGGCGTGCCTCGCAGATATCGGCCAGGAACCACAGCTCCGGCAATGCACGCGATGCCTTCGATGGATGCAAGCCGTTTTCGAACAGCCTCTTCACCGTTGGTTCTCGCATAGTCTCGCCACTGGTCGATGGTGACATAGTCGTAGTCGATGTTGGCTTGTTCAAGAACCCCGCAAACATAGCGAATGTGAAACCCAATGTAAGGGGGAACTCCGAAGGCAGCGGGTTCATCCTCGTAGCCGTCTAAAACCAGCCATTTTGCTGACGCCCGTTCGACCATGTTGGACGACCCGAACTTAATCGCCTTCAATCCTTCTTCGGGCGACGGCTTCTTCGACGCTTGTTTGCGTCTTCGGCTTCTTCACGAAGTGCTTGGAGTTCACGGGATGATTTTCCGCCGTCGTTGGAGTTGCCACCTTTGCCACCGGACCGGCTACCACCCTTCTTTCCACCTTGTGATACGTCGACCTTTATTTTGCGGCCAAGCAGCTCAGTGCCGTTGAGTTTCGAAACAATCTCCTCGCCTTTGTCCATTTCTTTGACGAAGGCAAACGCGAATCCTTTGGGCTTTCCATCACTGCTTGTCGCAATGACCAGTCCGTTAACGGTTGCAAGACCTTTGAACAAATCTTTGATGTTGTCCTCAGTTGCTTTGAACGGTAGGTTTCCGATGTACAGCTTGAGTCCTTCTGGGTCCCGTCGCTTCTCTCGCTTTCCTTTCTTGTCGTCGCTGTCTGCGTCGCGCACTCCGATCCTTCGTCCGTTGATTTTGTGGCCGTCGAGTTTGGCGATTGCTGCGTCAGCCATTGCTTTGTTTCCATAGGTTACGAACCCAAATCCACGATTGACACCGTTATCATCAGTCAAGACGATGCAGTCGGTCATATCGCCGTGTTCTGCGAACAAAGCACGAAGTTCTTCAGTTCCGACTTCCCTCGGTAATCCACCAACAAACAGTCGGCATCCGGGTGCATTTCGTGGCCGCCGTCCTTGGCCGCCGCCTTCGCCTTCGAATCGGAAGTAGGTTCGTTCCCGGCCGTCTTCACGGACGTCTGCTGCGATGAAAGTTGCACGACCGGCTGGTCCTTTGGCAAACATTGCTTCTGCGGCTGCCCCCCAGCGCTTTCCTGAATTGTTAAGCGAACTTGCACCCTGATCAACTTCAGACCATCCAGCACCGTAATTGTCTGCGAGTGCTCGGTAGGATTGGTAGTTGCAGGAAGGACATCGAACGTTCCAGTCTCCGTCCATGTCGGCAAGCAGGTCATCACCGCACGACGGGCAAATAGCGTGCAGAACACCGCAATCATCGCGGTCTCTGAAACTGATTCGGAGTACGGGTTCGACTTCCTTCACTTCTGCACGGCAGACGTCGCGGCGTCGAACTGCGTCAGCGGTTTGATGCATGTATCGGTCAACGATACCGGTGACGTGGAATTGACCGTAGAGGTGTTCAGGACGAACGCTGCCGGGTTTCCCTTCAACGCAGATGACTTGAGCCTCACCGTTCTTCTCATTGAGTTTGACGATTTCACACAGTACGGTATCGCCTACCACTGGTGTAACCATCGGGTTACTGGTGGTTACCGTTGCAATGCCGTCAGTGATTGAAAGCATACCAACAGCGGTAGCCAAGATGGCTCCATTGGATTCGATTGTTCCTTCTCCAGCCTGGCAATCTGTTGCGGCTGATATGTGTGTTCCGGGGGTGACGAGGCTCGGCGTCATTTTTCTCATTCCTGTTGCAAACATGGCCCGAGGTGGGACGCATGTTGTTTCGCTTGTTTGAACGGGTGTGCTTACCCCTTTTCAACCCCTCATATGGACTTGGCAGGGGTGTCACTGCTCATCGTCGTTCAACTTCGTATCGCCAGGACGGTGAAATCGCCAGCATCGTACAGAAGTTGTTGCTTTGCGTTTTGTGTGGTGTTGGTACGTGGGCGGTAAGCGGAACTCAGTTTCAAAAACGGCTTCAGATTGGTAGCCGTACTGGTCTGCAATGGCTTGTACGTGGTGTGCTTTTGCACTGTGAAGTACGTGAACCACCCCCGCCCCTTGTGAGAATGCATACTCGAGCATGGGTCGGTCGGCCCGCGCTGTTTGAACGCCCCACGGTGGGTTCATCACCACGATGTCAGGTGGCTGCTCAAGGTTCTGCGTTGTTGTTGAAACCATTTCATGACGGACTTCAAATTCACCAGCGAAGTGCTTTGAAATCGACTGTATGTTGGTTTGAATCACTTCGACGGCAGCAGCGTCGGCTTCGATGAGAGTGGCATGAACTGCACCAAGAAGCACGCATCCGATTCCTAAGATTCCGTTTCCGGCACCGAGGTCAAGAATTCGTTTTCCGTCAAGTCCGTCCAACTGTTCGATGGCACGAATCCAATACGATGCGAGGTCGCCTTCAGTGGCGTACTGTTCTAACTCAACCGAAACGCATGGGTGGGGTTGAAGTTTTGACAATTCGATTGCCAAATGTTTTGGTCGCATTCAATCACCAGCGAGGCTGTTGATTGTACTGATTTTGAGCGTATTGTTGCTGTTGCTGGGCAAGTGCTTGGGCCTGAGCTTGCGCTTGGAGACGCAGTGCGTGTATCTGTGCGGCTTCTTGCAGGAGGCGAGCCAAGAGCTGCTCACCCGGCTGTTGATTGCCGCAAAATCTGCAGAAACGAATCCCCTGTTGGTGCTGTTGACCGCAACTGATACAGTACCCCATGCCTCTGCCTCCATCTACTGCTTTAGTCGAATCAACTTGAACTTTCTCATTACATTGCCGCTAATTGCAAGAACACAGGCCACGTTTCGAATCCTTCAGCCGCAGCTCGTTCGCTGATGTCTTCCCAGCGTGGGTCGTCCATGACTTCGGATGGTTCGATTCCTGTTGCCAGCAATCCTGATACCAGTTCACGGAATTCACGTTCAATATCTGACATTTCAGGTTCTGGTTCAGGGATTGGTTCCGGTACTGGAACATCCGCTGAGTTTTCGATTGCTGCAGCAGGAGCGGGCGGCTGTGGAGGTTGAGGGCTTGATGGGCCTTGCGAGGCAGAAGGTGGCAGCGGTACGAACACGTGCTCTGGTTGCTCAGATTCCTGCTTTTCAAGATTTGAGCCAGGAAGTGTAACGTTTTGCTCTTCTTCCCCCTCGGCGCTCATCTCTGCTAGCATGTTGGATGAGAAGTCGTCCATCATGTCGTCCATGTTGGATGGAGATGCCTCAACGACAGGAGGTGCTATGGGAAGTTCACTGGCATCGATTTGAGTGATGGTTGGTTTCTTTTCCAGTCGTCCAACGCCCAGCACTTCAGCCTGTTGTCGTGCGAGTTCTGCTGCTTGTCGACGAGGCAGACTCACGAAGCATTTCCCGGGTATGGAGTTGGGCGGGAACGGAAGGTAGTACCGTTCTAAGGCAGGAAGTGAGGGGTGTCGGAAGCACAGGATTCGTTCGGTTTCAAACGCTCGTTGTGCGGGAATATCCATTGAAAAAGGAACGGACGTGAGTTCGATTGAACTTCGCATCCACTTTTCATTGGTGATGAGGTGTTGCATCCACGGCCCGAGGTCCGGGCTGGCGAGGTTGACAAATTGAAACGACGCAGCCTTTGGGTCGAAGTTTTGTTGTTCAAGCAGTGGTGCCTCCTTGCGAGGTCGGTGGAAGACAGTCATCACGGGCTGGCCGTGTTCGACCATGTCACCGTGGAGTTCCATCAGTTTGCGCTCTTTACGAGGGCACATCAACAGCACAAGCATCCGTGCTGACTTATCGTCCCAGATTTCACCCCATCGAGGTTCTGCTTCGTTGATCAACTGACCAATCGTCATGTCTGGAACCATTGCAGTGATACCCATGTTCGCACCGAACCGATGGGTGCGGTGTCTGCATTTATGCCTACTGACGGTTCGTGAGCCTTACTCAATACGCCCTTCACTCACCGCTTGTTCAGCCAACAGCAAGGTTCCGCCAGCAGCACCACGGACGGTGTTGTGCGAATAGCCAGAGAACTTCAGTCGCCTTGCATCGACAAGTTCGATGTCGCCGACAACCACTGCCATGCCAGTTCGCAAGTCAGTGCTTGGATTCGGACGGTTGGTGAACTTGCTACCATCCGTCCACAGATGCTCGTCAATATCGATTGATTCAACCACATGAAGTGGCGTAAATGGAGCACTTGGGCACGCTTGAACCGCAGCACTAAATCGATGCCCAGCAAAAGCTCTGAGCACTTCTTGGCGGGTGAGGTCGTTACGAAACTCCACTTCGACAAACACTTGGTGACCGTCACGGCGAGCAACACGCTGACAGGTGATATCCGCTTCAAAATTAGCGGGCTGTGTCGTAGTGCCAAAGACGTGAAGCAGTTCTGCCCTGGTTTTTACTGCCTCTCCGGGTATCTCAGGATTGACGTTTCCACGCAGTGCATCGTTATCGTGAAGCAGTTGCCACCCTGCTCCAGACAGGGCTTGTTCACTGCGCATTACCACGCGTTTGATGCCGAAGTGTTTGAGCGTAAACAGCGGTACGGCAAGGGGGAGAAGGGTACAATTGGTCGCACAGGCCATTGGCGATACATCCGATAATTCATCCAGGTGTTCTGGATTGATGTCGGGAATGACCAACGGGACGCCTGGTTTTCGTCGATGAAAAGAGGCGTTGGAAAAGACCGCAATACCGGCTTTGGCCAAGCGAGGTTCAATCGACTCGGCAATCTCGCTTGGAATGCAGGAAAAGGCAACTTCCACTTTGAGTTCAAGCAAGGTTTCGACAACATCGTCCGCAGCGAGGTCAAGCACGGTGAGATTTGGAAGTGAAGGCCGCTGTTCTTCTAACCTCCACTCAACAGCGTCAAGTGTCGTGCCTGCGCGCTTGGAACTTCCGCACACGGCGACCATTTCGAACCAAGGATGGTTCACCAAACGCTGCTGCATGCGCTGACCAACCAGTCCAGATGAACCGAGTACCACGGAAGGGCGTCGCCGCATGGTCGAGGCTCTCAACCCAATGTTTTGAGGGTTGTCTTATCGAATCGTCAAGTTGCCTTCACCGCGCTGGGCTTCGATTGGTGTGCGGAATATTCGACGAATCAACAATTTGCGAAAGATGTTCCAACCGTCTTTCACCGAACCGAGTTTAGCTTCCCCCAATCGCTTGCTGTATCGGATTGGAACGTGGACCATTTCAAGTTCTTCTAACGCACACGAAGTGTACATTTCCGCTTCGATTTCAAATCGAATGGAGTTGAGTTTGAGCCTTGAGATTGCAAACTTTGAGAACACCCAATATCCGGAGCATAAGTCGTTGATTGGAGTCCCGTACAGCATGACTGCAATCCATGTCAGCAGGTGGTTTCCGAAGTAATTGGTTCGTGTCATTGCGTCAGGATCAATGTCGCCTCTCAATCGGTCACCTACCACAACATCGGCATGCTTGAGCTTGCTGAGCATTCGCACCATTTCTTCGGGATGGTACGTCCCGTCCGAATCCAGCATGACCAGTGCTTCGCACTCGGATTTGAGAAAGTGCAAGAAACCCAATCGCATCGCTGCCCCTTTGCCACGACCTTGCTGATTGATGAAGGTGCAGTTGAATTGTTTTGACACCTCTTCGGTTGAATCCTGGCTTCCGCCATCGACGATGAGAATGGTTGCTTCCCATCCTTTTCGAGCGAGATGCTCGTGAGGGATTCTTGGCAGCACCTTCGCCAAGCCTTCCGCCTCATCCAAGGTCGGAAGCAGAATCATCACCTGCTTCATGCATGGTGGTTAGGACCTCATGGTTTTGATGACTTCTATTCATTCACGCCAAAATGTGGCATTTCCAACCAGTGAAGTCGAATTCCGGTGTAGTCCAACAAGGCATCCCCTCGCCCAGAGAAACCCAACGGATTGACCCAACGGGTCGGCTGGACATTTTCATCCGTCCACTGAATGGTGAACGAGCCGGTTGTTGACAGTGCGTCACCCGTCATGCAGGAGCGGTGCCAGCCTGAAGAGAACTCAATCGATTCGGTCATCAATGTTTGATTTATTCCCGCGTCAAATCCAAAGGAAAGACCGCTAAGGTCACCTACCGCTTCAAAAATCACGCAGATTTCACGTCCTGCTGCGCTGGATTCAGTTGGACGGTCCACATGCATCAGGGCGTCGTAGTTCGTGCCTTCGGGAATGAAGGCACGATTTGAGCCGAGGTTCAACGGGTCGCGAAACCGATGTTCAGACCACGGATCGATACGCTGTTTGCAATCGACTTCCGTACCCTGATTCGTGCATGTACCAACATTCGATGTTTGATTTATTTTCAAATACGACATCGATGGAGAAGTCCCCGCTGCATCAAATTGCCACAGTGCACTCCCATCTTCTCGAGCGATGGCGTCCCAGTGAACGGATTGGGCTAAGTACCAGCCGACGGTACCAATTGGTGAAGAAATCGCATGAGTGATTCCAAGAGCAGCAAGCAGTTCCGCGTTGTCAGAGAAGACAGCAGAGGTGGCTTGGGCTTGGATGCTGGCTTCGAGTTGAACCAGTCCAAGGGTCGGGATGCTTGTCAATTCTACATTGTTTGGCGGGTCAAACACATATCCCCAATGAGCGTTTTCCGAGTAAATCACGCTACCATCGGGTAACCCAGCAATATGGTCTTTCAACGCCACATCGCTTTGGGCTATAGGTCGCAATTCGTCATGGGTGCTGACTTGTAAAAGAATCGCATTACCCGCGGCAACGCCGAGTATGATGACTACCAAAAATGCCGTTGAAACATAGGTGTGTATGTGAGGGTCCCATCCAACAGTACGCAATCCCCTCGGTTCGTCGATTGGCGTCAAACTTGTCGAATCGCTCCACCACAAGGCGACCAAAGCAGCAAGTGGGATGTGAAATGCGTGCAGACCCATTGAGTACAGCGTGTAGGACAAAAGCGACAGCACGGGGACTCGCTCAAGACCTTCAACAAGGTGGATTCCAGTGAGAATCCACAATCCAGCAAGCCAGACGGCCAAAAGATGCCCTTCGACGGTTGCACGCAAATAGAAAGCAGCCAGCAATCCAGCCACCAACAGTATGCCGTTGTAGGTTAACAACGGGCGTCCGCCTTGCCATCCGTATTCTGCAAACACTGCGCTTTCAAGCATCCGAGGTGCCAAGACCAGTAAGGCGACAGCCCCTGCACAAGTCAGGAGTATTGCGCTGGCATAGAGGATTTTCTTGATGTTTTCACCGTACTGCTCTTGCAGGCGCAAACCAACAACGATGTGGGCAAGCATCAGCATTCCCAGATAAATTGCCCCGGTGGGATGAATCATTGCGACACACAGGAACGCAACCATGAATCCACGGGTGTGGTGTTTTCCACGAGATGAAGTCGGGCGAAGCAGCACCAAAAGTCCCACGACAAGTCCCAGTTGGCTGGCAACCGTTGGATAACCCGAGTCGAACACTTTGGCAAACAACCCAATCCCCAAACCCATGGCAAGAATGCCGTGAGGTCCCGACCCGTGGCGGTCCATTGCTCCTCCAATGCCGAGAACGAGAGCGAACAAACTGTAGTGGCCTAAGACGAACACTGCTCGTGCTGGTGAAACGTTGAGCGTCAGTTGAATCCATGCAGCCACGGATGGAAGTGCGGGCGGATAGGTCCAAAACCCAGAGTTCGTTCCAGGTAATGCCAGCGTTCCAAGGGATGCAATTTGACCGGTGAGCATCGAAAAGCCAATCCAGTCAACTCCAAAGGGTAACTCTTGCAACATCGGCAGGGTAAGGCAACTGAGAGGAATCAGTCCAGCTGCGAAGAGAAGCCAAGGAGTTCGTTGCTGCTGAAGCCATTGCTGCGTTGCTGCTTCTTCGGAGATACTCTCTTCAGGAGTACCGTACACTTCACCGTGCATAGCTCGTTCGAGTTTTTGCCACGGTGTTAGGGATTTTTTCTCACTTGTTCGATTTCGAATCTGGACCAGAGCAAGACCGTTGAGCACCGCAACTACCAATGATAAGGAAAACCACGACCAGAGGTTGACCAATACCAAGGCTCCAGAGCATCCGTACAACAGCAACAGTCCGAGCGCTGGGGTTAACGCCATTTTTCGGTACCTGTCTGCACTTGCATCGAGGATTCGGCACAGAGCGTATCCCGGCAGGGTCGTCACTGACACCATGAGGGCGGTTGCAGCGAACATGATGTGAACGAATCGGCAAAGGCTTTCATTGTTCGGCCAACAATCAAAAGAAAAGACCCTGTCATGCAACCATGTCGAACGACCACTCGCTGTTTCACGAGGTGGTAAAGATGGCCGATGAATACTGGGTGTACGACTTTTCACGCGGACCTCAAACTGATTTTGAATGTCCCTTTGAGTATTCGGTTGGCAAGTACGACGAGCATCGCCCTGGGATGTACACTACGCCGTTGTTTGGCGGAGTCCGTGATCTCCATGTTGGCATTGACCTCGGTGGTCCTGTCGGCACGCCAATCTTCGCTTTTGCAGACGGTGTTATACATTCACTGGGTGTGAACGATGAGGCCGGTTCCTACGGACCAACCATCATCACTCGTCATGAAGTAGCGTTACCCGTCACGCTTGGTTCCTCTGAATTGGCTCCAATTCAGACGGTGTGGGTGCTACACGGACACTTGACTGCGACGAGCTTGAACGGTCTTGAAGTGGGTCAGGTATTCCATGCAGGTGACCGGATTGCTTGGATTGGAGCGGAACACGAAAACGGTGGATGGCCGCCTCACCTTCACATTCAACTCTCTATCAGTGAACCCACGGTCAATGATATGCCGGGCGTGGTGGAATTGAGTCAACGAGATCAAGCACTTGTGACCTATCCTGACCCGAGATTAATCCTTGGTCGGTTATACTGATTCGCTGACCGAATCAAGGTGCGCCTTTAGTGCAGATATTGGCCCAATGGACGCAGGGTCTTTGCCGATCAGGAATGCTAACGCAATCGAGATCCAGTCGGTCAATATGCAGAGATGGAGCAGAGATTCAAGCAACGTTCCGCCTTCACCCGCTATCTTCCATGCATAATCAGTTGTAGCGTGGGCGACCATCCAATCCATGCGCTTGGACACTTGGCGGTGCATGCCCTGCCAGGTGAGAAGCAACAGCACGTGTTCAATTCCTGACGAATCCTCGTCAGAACCGACCCCACCCCATGCTACACTTTCGTTGTGGTTCATTTCCGGAATCACGCCCACCCGTGCGAATCGAGCTGCGTTTTCGTTGAGCTGGTTCTTGAACCGGTTCAACACGGCTTGGAGTTCGGTTGGTCCAAGAAGAGCAATCGGCCGGTCAATCATGCACAAGGCCAATTGTGCGACATCGCCCTCGGGGTCTTTGAGAACGTCGAAACCATCGCTCGCATCTTGTAATCGCTCAAGCATTGCATCATCCGCACCTTCGCGCGGCTTTGGTAGGATGCCTAGGTTGCGCAGTAAGCCAAGTTGTCGACTAAAAATGTGGCCAAAGGCTGAACGGGGTGGCTGGCCACCAACCGAGGGAATCAGGTGGCAAGTGGGGTAGAGTTCCGTCAGGCCAGAGAGGTATCCCCCCGTCGAGATGACCACGGCAGTGGCCCCTGCTTTGAGGGCCGTTTCGGTTGCTTCGATGGTTTCAGCGGTGTTGCCGCTGTGCGAGGTTGAAAGAATCAACCACGAACTGTCCCACCATGCAGGCACAACATAGTCGCGCTGAAGAACCACCGGAATGGTCCCCTGAAGGCTTGAAAGGACACTGAGGAAATCTCCCCCTGCAGCAGAACCACCCATTCCAAGGCAAAGAATACCGTTCCATTTCTTAGCAGCAAGGTCGGTTAACCAAGGGAAGTGTTCTGGAGTGACGTGAGCCAATCCACTGCGGAGATCTTCAACAAATGCCCGAACAAATCCGACCATGCCACCGTTGTCCAAGGCTTCAGCAAGTTCAACCATGCCAACCTCGGATACCGTATCATCAGTCTCGGCCATCGGGGGAGTATGCTCGTCTTCCTTCATACGGCCTTCCCCTCATCATCGTCATCACAGCCGAGTTTGTGAAGTGCGAGCCATTCACCATCGATTCGTGCGAGTCGTAGTTTTTCTTTGGCAACGTGGTCCCATGGTAAACGAACTTCAGCCATGCTCCACGTAGTAGGGTCAAGGAATTCGCCGACTGAAGAATCTTCGGTGATGATGTCTGCAACGATGTGGTCCTTCATTTGAGCAATGACGTTGGCAGATTCCAAATCCCGCCACGTTGCGCCTGTTCGTTCTTGTCGGTCGATACGTGACATGATAGCCCCGTCCTTCGACCACGTAGCGGGTCGCCAGAATTTGTCTCTCCAACGCAATACGTCGCCAAGGTCGTAACCCGGTTTACGGTACAGCAACGTCAAACGGGTGACGTCGATTCCGTCTTTCCGCCCTACGGTGGAATTGGATTCTGCTAAGTGGCCACCGTAATTTGAAACGAGGTGCCGACCCCACGTTCGTGCGAGGCCTTTGCTACCAAGAACAACGTCATATCCACCCGTGACTGCGCCTTCACTGGTGATGAAAAACATCGGGTCATCTGCTAACTCATCGATGACCGTATCGAGGGTAGCGCGCAGTGCAGTGAATTCCTCTTCTATCAATCGTCGTCCAGTTGAGCGGAGTTGAACGGTTGCTTCAAAGTAATTTCCTGCTCGACGGGTACATGTTAGGCATACGCCGTTAGCCATTCGAGCGCGCATTGTGTGCTCTTCCTTGAACAGTAAGCCTTCAATGACGCCTTCGACTTGAATGTAAATCAGCGTGTGGCGATCAGAAACTCTGCGGGTCTCGAAAGCTAAACCCACCTCAGACGCTTGTTCGTGAACTACGACATGGCGCTGAATCAATTCATCCCAGATTTCTTCCTCGGAGATGTGAACCCATTTTCCTTGGATTTCAACAATGCCACATCGAGCGCAGCGCACCCAAGGTACGTTTTCAGGTACCTTGACAAGTTTGACTCGCTTTCTGACACATGGTTCACACATCCGTTCACCATAGAGGGGCGGGTCCGCTCCGCAGACCACACAAAAGTCACCACCTAAATCGCTTGACACGGTATCCCCTCAAGCCGTTGTTGAGCCATCCCGTCTTCAAGGTGTGGCATCTTTCTTCATTCATCAACCGATTGTGAGGCGACATCATCACCTTCATCGGCAGAAAGCCCGATGGTTGATTCGACCGCTGCAAGGCGCGCCTCAATCGACCGACTTCGAGTGACTACAGTCCATGTCCAAATTGCGATGGCAGCAATCATAGCAATGTACGCTAGCGATAAGTAAATCATTCCGTCCATTTTCATCCCTCATCGAGTTTCTTTTGTGCCTGTTCGAGGCGTTGTTCCATGTCCGTAATCCGCATTGACATCATCATATGACCAGCGATGAGCAGTGTGAAGGCGAGTGCTCCAAACAACACGACGAATCGCATGCTCCCGTCAATCGTGCCTTCCGCTCCGGGCCCACCTACAGGACCGGGGTGACGAATCTGCCAAATTCGTGTAGAAATGTAGGTGAGCGGGACCAAGACAAATCCGTACATGCCAAAGGTCGAAAACGTATCTCGAGTTTCTACACCGTCAGGCTGACTTTTTCTACCAAGTACCAAAAACATGGCAAGCAGGGTGAGCAGTCCGAAAGAATTCAGTCGAACATCGCTCCAATCCCAGGGAGTGCCCCATTCGGCAGAGCCCCAAATACAGCCAGAGCATACGACCATTAAGCCGCATGCAAGACCTGCTTCTGACCCTGCAACATGGAGTTTCCAACCGAGAGAATTTCGCTTAAAGAACCACATCGTTGAGCCAACGAACAGTACGGTGAAGGCAATCAATGCAGCCCATGCAGAGGGCACATGCCAGTAAAAAATCCGCTGAGCTGCTGGAGATTCAAAGGCGTTGATTGAGACGCTTGGTGCCCAGTTCCATGCAAGGAAGAGCGTCGTTGCTATACCTGCAAAACCTGTGAACAAGAGGACCTCGGGGGAACGTCCTCGCATGACTCGCACTGTCGGCACCCCTTCTTGAACTTGGGTGCTTAAAGTGACGCTGCATAGTCCACAAGCAATCCCCACGGAAGAATGAGAATGGGGACCAGGAGTCGGACGAATGCGGCATTTGGACGGGCTAAACGGACGGTGGACAGTTCAATGAAGCGAACGAAAGTGAGACTTGCCCAGAGAACGGCAGTGCCGATGAACACGAGGTCCCAACGTAGTTCGTTCAGGAAAATAAGGCTGCATAAGCCGGTTGAGACAACGCCGTACAGCGGTCCAATTAGATCCGCAGAAGGAAGTCGATTGACGTGAGCCCTCCACCAATCGATGGCTCGGTGTTCTCGCAAGATGTAGACAACAGGGTCGCCCGACAACCCTACAGCGAATGGAACGGCCAGTACCATCCCAACCAACCATAATTGGTCCTCGACTGAAGTGGCATTGAACAACGTCAACAGAACACCAACCACGATTACGCCAGTCAAACCGTTGCGAGCCAAGCCTGCTCGAGTGTGCCGCATGTAGCGATGCCCGACACGGGTGGAGAGAAATGATGCTGGAGATTGGGTGCCGATTGCTTCCCAGACAACATCATCGTCTTGCGTTTGTCCAGTCTCTCCGTCTAAGTCGTGCAAGCGAGTTGCACAGTCGAGTATGGTTGCGTGGTGAGACGCGATGAGAAAACCATGCCCTGCCATGCGGAGTTGTGCGATGTTTGACACCAGTGACGCAATCGCATTATCGTCCAATCCAGTGTCCGGCTCATCGAGCATGATGAGCCTCGGTTCAGAGCTGATCATTGCTGGCAATAGACCAGCAAGTACGGCTACCTTTCGCTTTTGTCCACCGGAAAGGTGAGCGATTCGGTCATGTCGACGGTGTTCCAATCCGTACGAAGAGAGAATGCCTGTGAGGTCCGCTGTCATATCCGATAGAGCGCACACTGTCTGCAAGTGGTCTTCGACCGTTTCATCACCAATCATGCCGTTGCTCTGCAACGTGAGTCCAAACGGCTGCGATGGCATGTGTCGTCTTCCTTCGAAATCGACCACCATCGTGGAGCCGTGATGGACAGAACCTTTCTCGAGCGGTAACAGTCGAGCGGCACTTTCTAAAACGGTCGATTTTCCAGATCCGTTGACGCCTTGAAGAACGACAACGTCTCCCGAATGCACATCGAGTGAAAAACCGTCGAGCACGACGCCCATTCCACGCCGGACTTCGAGTCCTTTGAGGCTGAGCAGGGCATCTCCCATGCCCGTGCGAGTCTGCAAACCGACATCAAACCTCGCATTCAACACAGAAGTCCCATGAACTCAAATGTCTGCATCGTCAGGGGGGACCATGGCTACTGTGATGTCCCTGTTTGGAGCATCGGAGTGGGTGTTGTTTGTACTGTGGGTTTTGGTGATTGCTTGGCCGATATACTACGCTCTGCGCCACAAAACTTCCCTCGCACTTTCGCTGACTGTTGGATTGTTGCTGGCATATCTTGTCCAAGTTGTGTCTGAATTTGCGAATGTCAACAACTGGGTGGGTGGTTGGCTATGGTGGGATTATGTCCTCATTCCCAGCAGGACAAGTGAACCCTCTTGGTGGCATACGTTCATCTCATCCGGATTTCTTCACAACCGCTGGGATGCTACACACGTTCTTGGAAACATTCTGGTCATAGCACTGGTTGGAGTCCCTCTTGAGCAACGTCTCGGTACCAAACGCTTTGCAGTCGTCTATGCAGTAGGGTTACTCGGGGGTTCGCTCACATGGGTGCTGTTCAACATGTCCTCTTCCACACCTGCCCTTGGTGCTTCAGGCGCGGCGTTTGGACTGTTTGGCGCCTATCTTGCAGGTTGGCCAAAGGACGAGATTCCGTTCCCAATGATTTTGATTCGAAAATGGCCCGTTATGTATCTCGCACTGTTTTACTTTGGCATGGAAGTTGTCCGTGCATATTCCACGCTCGGGCTCAACCAACCGAGCCAAGTCGCTCACATGGCGCACTTTGGTGGTTTCTTGGCTTGCTATATTTTGCTCCCTCTCATCGCCCGAGGTGGGCCGTACGAGATGGGTGTTGTCGATGACGGTCCGGCTTCAACCAGCGGTGAGCGAATGCGATTAAACCGGATCAAGAAGGCCATGGTTGATTTGAGCGATGTTGTCGACCCGTGGACCTCACGTGGAATCGAAGTACCTCGACACTTGCGCAGTCCGCTAAAGAGTCTGCTGGCATCCAGCGATGAGCCTGAAACCCGGTTCGCTTGGATGGAGCATTTAGCCGATGCTGGTTCGTGCCCGGAATGCGAATCACCGCTGGGGGTAGTAGAACGGGACACTGGTCCACGGTTGCAGTGTTCAAAGGAGCCAAACCACCTTGATTGGCCAAATTGACGCTTTGCAATCATGCCCCTAAAGGGGCAGTAGGTGGTCAATCAAAGGATAGGCTCAAAGGGACGAGGACTTACCAAATACAGGAGTGGATACGTTGGGTTCACAGAAGTCTCACAAATCTTGGCGGGTTTCTCTCTGCCTCGTTGCGGTGTTTTTGATCGCAGATCTGGGTGTTCTAGCGAACGACTCTCCACTCGAATCGCAGCACTCGTTGGATGACATGTACGACCAACCAATACTCGTTGACGGACTTCCTCCATTGATGTGTGGCGACGAACTTTGCCTTCGACCCGTTCGAGATTTCGACCGCGGTGACCGTCTTTCTGCAGAAGCAGACCAGTGGTGGCAATCCTACGGTCCTGATTTGGATTGGAACGGGATGGACGACCGCCTGCAACGGGTTTTAGCAGGTGCGGAATCGGTTTCACCTACTGCTGTTACAGGGCATGATGGTCGTAAAACCGTAGCGATTGTCGTTGATTATGCTTGGCAGCCGAACGCTGGGGAAATTGAAACACTTCGGTCGATTCTGTTGGCTCACGGATGGGTCGGTGAAGACGGTGGCGCTTGGTTCCAGCAACTCACGGACATCGATTCAGTTGCAGTTGACAAGGTCCCGGTATCAGCGTTGATGGACATCTATTCATCCTACGGTGTTGTTGTCATTGAAATGCAAAACGTCATGATTCCGTTCAATGATGTAGCTGCAAAGGCCAGCCGTTCACGTCCATCTGACGTTTACGCTGCTACAGCCTACGAGAGGGACTACATCGGGGAAGACATCGTCATCGCAGTTCTCGATACTGGCGTTGATAATGAACACACGTCACTGAACGATTTCGACGATGAAAACGATGAACCCGATGAAGACCCGCTCTCCTACAATGACCACAAATGGGTTGGTGGCTACGATGCTACCTCGTCAGCAGGTAGCACGCAAGGTGACCAAGACCCCGATGACGGCAACGGTCACGGCACTCACGTTGCAGGTTCTGCTTTGGGTACGGGTGACTCATCAAGGGTTCACATGGGTACTGCACCGGGTGCATATCTCGTAGATATCAAAGTCCTCACCGATTCAGGAGGTACCAATTCCCAAGCCTCACTTAACGGAATCCAGTGGCTCATCAACAATCAAAACAAGGACTGGGGGCATAACTCCTCCAGCCGGGGAATACAGATTGCTTCCATGTCATTTGGCTCAGCCTCAACTCCACTGAACCAAGGCGACCAAGGCGATAATGGAAGCGGAGCTGAAGCACGCCTCGTGAACGATGCAGTCAATGCGTCAATCGTCTGCGTAATCGCCATGGGTAACGACGGTTACAATCGAGTACCTTCTCCTGCAAGCGCAGACAAAGCCATCTCTGTGGGCGCTGCTTCCGACCGAGGCACAGTTAACAGAACCAATGACATCGTTGCTGATTATTCCAATACTGGTCCCCGTATTTCGGACAACGATGACGATGAATGGGATGAGTTGAAACCCGATATCACTGCGTTTGGTTCAGATATCATGTCCGCAACTGCGCAAACTGGTGCTTCATTCCCTGGCCAACCCTCTCGACCGCTTGCCGATTCAGACTACGATTCAAAAGATGGAACGAGCATGGCGACGCCGATTGCATCTGGGGTGATTGCCACTATGCTTCAAGCCAATCCATCGCTCGAGCCACAAGAAGTCAAGGACATACTCCGTAATTCTTCAGAACAGCGCGGCTCGGCTTCAGAACCCGGCGTTTCCAATCGCTGGAACGATGAATGGGGCTTCGGTCTCATCGATGCCTCGTGTGCCATTGATATGGCGCTGGATAAATCCTGTACGCCCCTTGAAGCAGGCGACGGCATCATCACCCCACCACCAACCGGAAACGGCACCGGAGATTATGTTGAGATGTCAAAACCATCGAACGGAACGTGGTGGATTGAGGATGATTTTGTTCGGGTCGCAGGTAGTGTTGATGCCAATCAAGACGGCGATGAATTCACCAAAGTACAGGTTAAGATTGAACAGTATCTTGAATCCGGTACGGTCCGTGAACTTCAAAATTGGGCAGATGCTGGTGGCGATGTATCGTCGTGGTATCTGGACGTCTCAGTGAAAGAAAGTTGGATTCGTCAAGACGAAGACTACGTTCTAGTTCTTTCCCGTGCACTCACCGATGATGGAGATGAATCTGCGGTCGATGCACGCTGGGTGAACCTCGCCCGAATGGCAGTCACCATCGCCGGACCAGCGATCGGAACGGCGCTTCAAGGCACTGTTGAATTCAGTGGAACGGCAGAGGGTATCGAACACGACCGTCTGGAATACCGCATCAATACCGGTGACTGGTTGTTGGGCGAACAGTTGGACCCTTTGGAAATTGGAACTCAAGATTGGTCGTTCACTTGGAACTCAAATTCTGTTGACGACGGTTCGCACCGAGTGTCGGTTCGGATGGTCAATGAAAGCGGTGTAAGGACTGACGAAGTCCGACGCACATACACGGTTGACAATCAGCCGGCAGCGCCGGACTTCCTGTTCCAGGGCTCGGTAGAAATCATGGATCAAGGCCTTCCAGTCTATTCTGCAGTTGCCGGTACGGTATTGGAAGTCGACTTTGCCATAACCAATGCCGGAGATCTGAGCGCCAATGAAGTGTTTGTTCAACTCAGTGCACCCGGCAGTCAATCTGCAACCTACCCTCGTGAGACACGAATTTCGACACTGGATGAGGGCGAGAGTCAGCAAATCACGCTCTACTGGTGGGCGACAGAAGCAGGTACGCATGATGTTACCATCACCATCGACCCGAACGACCAGCACAGCGATCCCAATCCCTCTAACAACGTGTACACTTTCAGTTTCGAAGTTGAGGAGCGACCGGTCGAATCCATGCTTCGATTCCTGCCCGGCGCAGTAACCACCAATCCAAAGATACCCCTCCCCGATACCCCATACGAGATTACGATACGACTCGATAATCTCGGTCAAACCGATGCGACAATGCTGAAGATGCGTCTCATGCGTTCGATAGACACCGGTGGAGTGGAAGCCTGGCAGGAAATCGGAACCGACGACATTCTTATCGTTCCAGGCTCAGATTCCAGTTCAGGTTCGAGCAATGCTCGGTTTTCAGACATCGGTTCTGAAATTGGCCCTGTCAAATACAGAGTGATGCTCGAAGGTGACGGAGTCGAGCTCGAATACAGCGAACATCTGTTCACGGTGGTCGTCGATGATGCCAGCATCGGCTCACAGATCAGCGTGTCGCTCAGTTCAGGCGAAGTCCCAATTGAATTCATTGGACTTGAGGATGGAGGTCTTCTGTTCACCACTCGTAACGGCGAATTGCATGTCCGCACATTCACCTCCTCGATGGTCATGCAAGTTGATGAATTGCTTGAAGAAAAGTGGGGCGGAGAGTTGGCGACCCACCTCCGTGAAGACGGATTGGTTCAAGCAGCATGGTCTCGCAAAACAATCAGTCCCGATGGCTACACGCTCTCCGACCTTTCAATTACCTCGCTCACCAAGTCTGCGGTGAAGACACCCATCCATCACCAAATGACTGCGATTAAACTTTCTGAAGGCTCTTATTGGGGCTTGGATTTGTCAGAACATGACGGTATGATGGTGCTTGCAGGCTATCATCGCGACATTTCAACCGGTGGTTCATGGCAGGATATCACTTCGATTTTCACTCTCACTTCCTCAACGCCGGACAGCCCTACCTCGTGGAACGGACCCAACATTGCCGTGTCTGATATTGACATACGCCCATCACAAGGTGATTCACTCACGATTGGGCTCGGTCAAGAAAATCTCCACATCCTCTACCAAGAACTTCGTGACGATGTGACTGGAATTGACCGAGTCGGTTTGATGTACACGCACGGAGACCCATCGATGACTGCCTGGGGATTCCAATCATCGGTTGGTGACAATGCTCGTAATGCGGAATTATCGATTCTTGCTAACGGTAGCGACGATGTGCTGGTTGCTGCATGGATTGAAGGTCGAGGAAAAGAAGCGATGCTCGCTCACATTGTCACTGACAATGCTTGGTCGCACGACGCAGAACTTCTCTCCGCACCCGGTGTGAGTTCGGTTTCGTTAAATCCAACATCTGATGGTGTTCAAGTGCTGTATGATGAAATCAATTCCTACGGCCCAGTGACTCGTTACGGCTTGCTCTCCGATGGAGACGCAGGTGAATCATTAGCTCTTTCCAATATCATGGCTGAAGGATTCCTAGTCGGCTATGCTGGCTTAGAATTTGATGGAATTGTGCTGCTATCGTCCGCAAGTGGAGCCCTTAAAATGCGAACATTGGCCGACGTAAACAGCCAACAAACACTCGGTGAATCTTCTTCGTCACTAATTGAAAAACTCCTCGCACCGATTCCCGGTGATGACCAGACAAAGACTCTCATTTTGGGCGGAGTTTCGTTCGGATTCGCGATGTTTTTGGTCGCCATTATCGTTTCTGTTCGACGCTCACGTCGCCAGCACAGCGTCGATACGATCACTGTAGAAGCAGAAGTTGAATCGGAGGGGCTGGAATTGCTTGTACAACCGCTTGAAGATGACGGGCCGTTACTCGCTATTGATTCAGACGCTGAGGACCTTGTCGTGAGGGATATACCGCTTGCTGTGATGGATGCAGAGGAAGAGCAAACTTTGGCAGAGTCGCTTGAAGCAAAAACAACAGCAGGTGAAGGTAATGCACGACTGAATCGCCGCATGAAGCGAAAGCAAGCGCGTGAGATCCAAGAAATCACTGAATCACTTTCTTCAATTCAATTGCCGCCTTTGCCTGCGCCAACACTTGATCCTGTCCCGGTTGAAGAACTTGCAAAGGAACTTCCAGCACTTGAGGGATTGCCTCCTCTTCCAGGCCTACCTCCTCTTCCAGGTCTACCTGGTCTTCCACCACTGCCTGCAATCGCACCTCCACAACGTGATGTTTCATGTGCAGAGTGCAACGCGAAATTCACCGTAAAAGACATGACCTTACGTACTGTTCAATGCCCTATATGTTCTGCCCGAGTTGATTTCTGAGGAATCCTGTATGTGTGGAATATTTGGCTACCTTGGTCCTCGGCAGGCGTCCACAATTTTACTCGATGGTTTGAGGCGTCTCGAATATCGGGGTTATGATTCTACAGGTATCGCAGTCAAAAACGGCGCCATTGGAATTCACAAGAAAGTTGGCAAGGTTGCTGACCTCATGACCGTCCTACCATCCGAGATTTCTGGGAACGTAGGAATTGCACATACTCGTTGGGCAACGCATGGTGGTGTCACCGATGCCAATGCACACCCTCACGAATCTGCAAACGGTAAAGTGGTGATCGTTCACAACGGAATCATCGAAAATGCCCGGATGTTACGCACTTCACTTTCTGTTCAAGGTGTTGAACTTCAAAGCGAGACAGATTCAGAGGTTCTCGCTCACATCATCGAGCGTGAACTTTCAGTCGATAACCATCCGGAAAATGCCGTGCGGCGAACACTTCATCAAATCCGAGGGACGTGGGGGATTTGTGTGCTGTTTCTTGAACACGATTCTATCGTTTGTGCACGAAACGGTTCCCCGCTGATTATTGGGCAGGGCGAAAACGAAATGTTCGTTTCCAGCGACCCTCATGCCCTTACGCCGCACACCCAGCGCGTTGTGTTCCTTGAAGACGGAGAAATCGCAACCCTTACCGCTCATTCAATGTCTCTATCGACTCTCAAAGGGAAGAATTTTGCAGCCAACATTACGGTTCTCGAACAGGAGTGGGGTGACTCTGAACTTGGAGACTATCCGCACTTTATGATCAAGGAAATCTATGAACAAGCAGATGCGCTTCGCCACTGTATCAGCGGTCGGCTCGATCGTGTCGATGGAAACGGCAGACTTGGGGGGCTCAAACTTGAACCGAGAAAATTATCAAGCGTACCGCACGTTCGATTACTTGGATGTGGAACCGCTTACAATGCAGCAGAGATTGGTCAAATTTTGATTGAAGGTTTGGCGCGTATCCCTGCTGTAGCTCATATCGCAAGTGAATTCAGGCACAACGACCCGGTCATCAACCCCAACGCACTGCATTTCGCTATCACGCAATCTGGTGAAACCGCTGATACGCTTTCAGCAGTCAAGGAAATTCAGCTCAAGGGCGGCAGCGTCTATGGTGTCGTGAACGTTGTTGGTTCATCGATTGCTCGCGAATGCGGCAAAGGCGTCTACATCCACTCTGGTCCTGAACAGGCAGTTGCCTCGACTAAAGCGTTCTCAAACATGGTTGCAGCACTCACGATGTTCGCTCTTCAGATTGGACGTTCGCGTTCCATCAGCAGAGAGAAAGGCAAGGAAATCATCAAAGAATTACAACAAGTACCTCACCTAATTGAGGAATATCTCGAACATCAAGGACCAATTTCAGAAGCCGTCGAACTGATCAAAGAGGCCAAGAGCGTTCTGTTTTTGGGACGTGGAATATCCGCTCCCGTAGCGAAAGAAGGCGCTTTGAAATTGATGGAAATCGCCTATATTCCTTGCTTGGCTTATCCTGCCGGAGAAATGAAACACGGTCCAATCGCTCTGCTTGAAGAAGGCAGTCCGGTGGTATTCATCGCACCGAACGACCACGTCAAAACGAAGACAATTTCAGCGATTCATGAATGCAGGGCGAGAGGTGCCAAAATAATCCTCATTCACGAACAGGGCGATGATATTGCTGTTGAAGGTGACGTCAGTATCCCCGTTCCACGTGTCCACTCGCTTCTTTCACCACTGCTGACGGTGATTCCCACCCAACTAATCGCGTATCACACAGCCTTGGCACTCGACTGTAACGTTGACAGGCCAAGGAATCTAGCGAAGTCGGTCACCGTTGAGTGAATCAGAGAATCGAGAAGCGTTGCTCGTCTTCTTTCCAATTGAATGGCCTGTAGCCAAGCCTGTGTCGCGTGTGTCGCATTTTGACAATACCGAGTTTACGTGAAACGTCGTCACCCGCACGTTCCATGACCAGATGGACTACACCGTCGGAAAGATAGTCTTCAACACCGTATTCACCAAATTGTTTGTTGTCTTCTCCAGTCATCTCACAGATGAAGAAGGACGTGAGGCCAAGACGGCGAACAGCCTCAAATAATCTGAAAATCTCATCACGTGGGTTTTCCATCTTTGTGAGTGTGAAAAATGCTCCAAGTGAGTCGAATACCAGGAGTTCGAAGCCAATTGATTCGCGGTATGAAGTGAGTTGTTTAATCAGTTGACCCATCCAGTCTACCCTGTTGCTCATGCCTTGCTCATCGAGTTGAACGCGCAAATCAGAAAGGTCAATAATCGCGATTCTGTTTCTGACACGAGGATCGTCCACGTTCATTCCCATGTTCGACATGTGGGAGCGAAGGGAATCCTTCCCCTGTTCGAGGGTGACATAAATTCCACTGGTTTCTCCGTACAGTACAGCGTTGTACAACATAGAAAATGTGAGACTGGATTTCATTGCACCCGATGCTCCTGCGACAATACAGATGTGGCCTTCTGGAATTCCACCCTGCATATTTTCGTCCAATCCTTCAATGTGGGTTGGTATTCTTCCAAGTTCACTCATGCCGGCACCGGACTGTGGTATGCACTCCGATTCTTCAACCTCACCCTTGAATTTCTTGAAATTCCCTTTTGCTGATGCAAGAAAATAAGGCATGCCTACGGCAGCAGAAATCGAGGAGACCCATGGTTCGAGTTTGGCTAGCATCACAATCCCGCCGCCGTGCTCAGATGTTGGAACCACTGTTTGTCGATTTGGAGTGCAGGGGCTTGCCGGACGTAGACGAACGGTCACCCCAAGGCGACGTAGAATCTCAGGTCCACGCGATTTGCAAACGAAAGGTGGATGCAGTTCCTTCACAGCACCATCACGACCTGGTGATCGTTAGCGATACCATGCTTGCTGACCCTGATGATTTGAATTGCTCACTTGGCAAACCGAGTGATTCGGTTCAGGCAGCGATGATGCTGCACCGCCTTTCAGGGCGCCGTCATCAGGTTTGGTCGGCCACAGCCTTGCAACTCCACGGACAATGGCGATTCTTTGTCGAATACGCCGTTGTTGAAATTGATGAATTAACCGATGAGCAATTGGTAGAACTCGTACTGAGTGAATCCTGGAAGGGGAAAGCAGGAGGGTACGACTTGGCAGGTCCGATGGGTGCTTATGCACGGCTCATCGATGGAGATGAAGCAACGGTATTGGGCATTGCTGGGACGGCGATGGAAGTACTTTGTTCGGTTGCAGAATCATGATTCTTCGTGCAACAACGGGACCAGTCCCAGTTCATGCCTTCCAACATCAACAACGACGTCGTTTCCCGGTAAAAGTAGCACCTTATCTTCAGGGTCAAGTGCAAAAATTCCGACGCCCACATCGTTACTCATCTGCTGCAGTTCTCGTCTGCATACGTTTTGGTGCGTATCCATGTGAACCATCGGACGAAGATCAACAATGATGGTATCCCCTTGTCCTATTCGCTGAGCCATGTGTTGGGTCGGAATACGTTTCATTTCATCAGGCGCAACGTATCGCAGTGCCCTACGAGGTAGCGTATTCTTTGAGTGCGAATGCGCCCCCAAATCATGGAATGCTTCTCCATCTGCAGACACAGGTCCATTCCACCCATCGGGTATTTTCTTCACTTCCTTTTGGAGGTTCGTTGGTTGAATCGTGGGCTGTTCTACATCAGGTAGCTCAACCTTTCGAACATCAACTGGCGCAGAGTCGCCCAGTGACTGTTGTTCCAACGGTGCATTCAATGACGGTTGCTTTTCATTCATCTGGGACGGGCGTTTCCGTGTATCAACCGATGATTCAGGGTCCGGTAATCCAAAAAATTGCCATAAACTTGCCATTCTTTCACCGTTCACAAATCGAGATCGTCGAGGAATCCTGACATATCTGTGCTCGCAGATTGAGTTGAGGTATTGGTAGTTGTCGGCTGTGTTGGAGCGGTTTGACCCATTTGTGCAGCGAGATATTGCTCGCCGTAGTGTTGCCATTGTTCCATTGTCCAGCCTTGTGGAAGTCCTGTACTCGGCAGAGGCGGACCCGATACTGCTGCAGGGGCTGCAACGGGGGCTGCAACGGGTTGCGGCGTTGGTTCTGGTGCCATCAAAGCGTCCAATGCGTCCGGGGTTGAAGCAGCGAACGATTGTTGAGGTGCGGCATACTGTTGGGCGTATGGGTCGTATGCAGGTTGGGCTTCTTGTACCGGCGCTGCTGCTTGAACCGGTGGTGCATAGGCCTGCTGACCGTAGATGTCAGGTGAAAGACCAGCGGTTTGAGCCGACATGTCGAGGGTTGGTTCAGATGCAAAGGATGGCTGACCGTCAGGCAGAGGTGGCTGGTTCTTTGGAACGTTGGAGAACGATGAATACTCGTTCTCAGATACGCTTCGCTTACGGGTAAGGAGTAGGAATCCGGCCAAGATTATGACAATAACTGCAAGACCTCCGACGATGGCTGTCGTGCCACCACCCAGTACGGCGCTGACGGATTCAAGGAAACCTTCAGCGGGTTTTTCAGCTACAGTGAGCGTGATCACCGATGTAGCAAAATCACCGTCATCGTCGGTTACAGTAAGTGTGAAAGTCCACGTTCCTGGCTCGAGGTTTGTGATGGTATATTCAGGCCCAGAATAGTCAACCTCTCCGGTCGTGTCGCCATCAAGGTTACTGTCGATGAGGTCGCTGTCCCAATCGTATCGAAGGGTCAATTTGTCCCCAGCCGTCTCTCGAGAAGTGAGTCCAGAGAGCGTGATATTGTCGCCTTCCATCAATTCAAACACGTTGCTAGAATTGGTGATGCTGGCAGATGGCGGCAGATTGAGTACACTCACGTTCACCGATGTCATTGCTTGAGCCCCGTCATTATCCGTGACGGTAGCCGTGATTTGTCGAATTCCCCGAGTCGACCACGCAGTGGTCATTTCCACGCCCTGCATTTCGCAATCGTTGAGCATGTTGCCATCGCTGTTGCTGTCAATTTGTGCATCGCTGTCCCAACATACGGTGAGGGAATCAATGTCCGAGGGAGTGTCAGAAACTGCGACACTGAGAGTGATGTTATCGTCTTCGTAAATCGGTACGTCTGACCCTAATCCACTGATTGTAGGTGGGAGGTTGTTGACGTTGACCATACCAGTTCGGACCACAGAGCGTTCTCCATCATCGTCGAATGCTGAAACTTGAATTTGGTGCAGTCCAGCGGTAGGCCACGAAACAGTTGCGGTAGAAGATGGACCCTTTGTTGCAACCGTCCAGTTTTCATCCATGTCTGATGGGAGCCATTCAATGGTGATATCGTCCCGGTCGGACAGCGTATCGTCTCCGACTATTCGCAAGAGCGCCACTTGGTCTTCATCGAGGCTCCACGCACCCATTGAGTCGACCTCGAGGATTTGCCCACCGTACCACAATTCGGGAGATTCAAGTGTTGGGGCCACGTTAAGCACATCGAGGGTAGAACTCACAGTCGTGGTTTCACCGTCATCATCTGTCGCTACCGCAGTTATGATGGTTGGACCTTCTGCCATTGGTGTAATGGTGCACGTTGGTTGGGTCAATCCTTCCTGACACGCTAAACCTGGCCAGGTAATGCTAACCTGCTGGCCAGAAGGAGAAATCGTATCGATATCGCCACTGTCACTCGCATCGATGGTAACTTGGGTTTCCACGTCGATACTTTCAACCATGCTGAGATTCATGTAGGGTGCACGATTGAGTACAGATACGTTGAGTTGGACGATGTCTTCGTCAAGTTCTTCATCGAAAACAATGACCGTCACCGGCCATTCTCCACCATCACTCCAGTTCCATTGAGTGATGCAGTCTGGCGCTTCGATGACATCAATCAGGCCCGGTTTGGTTTCAATTTCAAAGCGGCATTCTACATCACCGCCGTCTTCGTCGAAGCTTGCCGTGGCGTTCAACACGATGTTGTCAAATGTGTACATTCCTTCATCGTAGGTGAAAAATCCAGTCGGAGCACGTCCGATAAAGACGTCAACACTCGCATCATTGTTACTTCGGTTCGCATCTTCGATGACCAATTGGTCGGGGTCAACAGTGAATGACAGCGTCTGGTTTCCAATCGCTGTTTCGGCTGGTACCGTCCAGTTGACCACAATGCGTTGTTCGCTGTACGATGGGATGGCAGGGATGGATTCTCGAATACTTGTCCCATCAGGGGTAATAACTTCGATTTCGGTCGGTGGAGAGGTGAGTACACCTCGATTTTGAGCGGGAATAGAGAACGACAGAAGGTCGCCTGGAAGAGCCCCGTAGCCGATTGCTTGGTTCAGAGTTTGAACATCGGTCCCTCGAGTTCTCGTGACGATGATTGAATCGGATTGAGCCACCAAATCAATGGCGACTACCGTTAAATCAATCACGACGGTTGTTGCACCTATGATTTCGGTTACGGGATCCCAAACAATAACTCCGTTGCTGGAATAATCGTCACTTGAGGGCGTCATATCAATGCCGTTTGAAACGTTCAACAGATAATCTAGCATACCAGAACCATTGGTCGTAGGGCTGGCTAAGAGGTTGGTTGATTCATATCGAATCTGCATGTTTTTGTTGCCTTGGGGCTGACCACCTGGTGAAGTTTCATAGGTTGCGGTGAGTATTTGTTCAGAATTTGGTAACGTTGCTAAGAACTGCAAATCAACGTTGACCTCAACGTTTCGAGCACCGGGGTTTGAAGTTGCTTGAACCCCCCAAGAATCAGCAGGAGAATAGGATTTCAGTAACCAGTCGATGGTAAATCCTGCCGCATTGGAGACTCTCATCCAGGAATTGTATCGAACAGCGGGACAATACCAGTTGTAGCCTTGTGAAACACCGGTTTCGTTCCATTCATTGATTTTGTATGAGTCATCGCAGCCAGTGTATCCAATGTTGCTTGTCCCGTCAGTAGGGACTCCATTCGCAGTGATTTGCCAACTGTTGTTCTCCGGACCAGCCGTATCAAATTCCGAGGGGTCGAAGTAGTCAGAACTTCCCGTTACTCCCGTTGATGCAAAGAATGGCATATACCACTGATCGCCTGTGTGTACCGGGAAATCGATTTTCTCCTTGGGTGGTGAATAACTTGTATCAAAAGAAATCACTGCGATGTTTTGGGAAAGGAATCCTAAATTAAACGGTGCAAATGAAACATCGAGTTCAAATTCTGAATTAATAACAGCGAGATCTCGAACTCGGACAATGTCTTCACCAGTGTAACCGATGTCAAGCCTTCCAGTGACTCCTTCCAGCGTTGCACCGCTGCCACCAGAGGTGAAACTTCCATCGAGTTTGAGTTTGTATGCGAGGGTTTGAGTCCCGTCAACAGTGATGAAAAAGATATCTTCTACGGTGTAGGTGGTATCTCCGGTGAGTGTGTTGAGTGAGGCAGAAACGTTTGCCTGGGCAATGAGTTGCGCCACGTCAAATTTGGTTTCATAGACCCACTCATCCCCAATCCGCCAAGTAGGAACGTCTTGGTCCACATTCCATCCTTCTGCAAAGTTGACTTCTGCTGTCGAAAGTTCGGCAGTCTGTTGCGAAACCATAGATGTAAACGGAGCAACAAGCATCAAAAATATCAATCCAACGACAACTGGGCCAAAGCGATTCATAGTACTCCGAAAGCGTTCTCCTACTTGAGAGGTTAGATTCTCCGTCCCGTAGGGACGATTAGGGGTATGAACTCTGTGCTTCGAGGTATTGTTGTCCATAATGCATCCATTGGTCTTCAGTCCATCCTTCTGGAAGACCCCCTTCGGGCAGAGGCGGGCCTCCGGCCGGTTGTTGCACAGATTGGGTATTCTCTGTGTGCGTTGACTCCTGAACAGGTGCCTGAATCTCAGAGATGTGCTCCATGGCGCTGTTGAACATGTGAACGGCAGGTGGACTTTTTGGTCGCCTTGATTGGGCTTGTTCCATCATCGAAGCAGTATCGAATGACTTCTCTGATTCGCTTAGGGGGTCAAATCCATCCTGCCACGGGTCGTCTCCTGGCTTGGCTTTGCGTCGACGAGTCATCATTCCAAGAAGCAGGAGCGTGATGGCTAGCAGTCCGAGTTGCGCCAGTGGATTTGCTTCCTCTCCGATGAGTGCTGCTCCCGCTTGCTCGATTGCTGTACGTTCAGGCGGCGCAACCTCAACCACCATCACCGACTGACCGGGCCGTTCAGGATTTTCGTCCCAGGCGATGGCCTTGACACGAACCGTTCCAGAATTTCTGAAGGTATGGACTGCTGTTGCACCAACGATATCTGCATCGTTGTCTTTGATTCCGTCTCCGTTGCTATCATCGGTGATGTCAATATCCCAGACAATCGTCAGTCCTTCAAGATCAGCCAGTGAATCAATGGTCTGCAAGGTAGTGAGTACGCATTCTTGGTAAGCAATACAATTTTTATTTTGCAGACGAACAATTGGAGGCATGTTCAGAACCTCGACGGTCAAGACTTCACTTGATTGCGCTCCGTCATCGTCAGTCACGTGATAGATGATTGTGTGAGAGCCACTTCTGTTCCACGCGTAGTTGAGGGTGTCGCCAACGAAGTCACAATCGTCATCAGCACCGCCAATGCCGTCGTTGTCAACGCCAGGATCGATGTCCCAACACTTCACAAGGGTGCTTACATCACTTGGAGTATCTGTTGAATTACCGACAATAGTAATTTCTTGTCCTTCTGCGATTGGCAAAATCGATACCAGTGGCTGAATGACAGGTGGCACGTTGCGTATGTTGATCCATCGCTCATTCACTGAACTGGACTCGCCATCCGAATCGCTGACTTCCAGACGGATGGTGTGCAATCCGGATGTACTCCATTGCATAGGGTACGAGGAGGTTTGACCGGTGAAGGTGTACATGAGCGAGGGATCTTGTCCATCAGGCCACCACGTGTGTGTGAGTTGATCGATGTCATCGATCGAGTCCAGAGCTTGTCCTTTGACGGTGACCACTTCATCTTCATCGAGCTGCCAAATTTGCTGTTCATCGCTTTCAAGGAACTGGTTGTTCTTCTGTAAGGCGATAGAAGTGCTGTGGGGAGCAATATTGGTGAACATGATGTCGATGGTTGCAGCCGTTGAACCCGAATCATCGTCCGTGCCTATTGCAGTGAACGTATGCCATCCTTCTGTTGGTGCGGTTGTTGTGCACACCCGCGTGTAATATCCTTCCTTGCACAGTGCATCAGGCCAGTAGACGTCGACCACTCCAGGCCATACGTCTTCAGAATCCGAATCATTTGCGAAAGCGTACAACGTGATAGGATACTCAACCTTTGCTTCACTGCGAGCACTGATAACCTTGATTTTCGGGTTGCGGTTTTCAATCGTTACAGTGAGGACTACCTGCTGTTCATCGCGTTCTTCATCGATAACGGTCACCTCGACTGGGTACTGTCCGTCATCGGTCCATGTCCAGTTGGCCATGCATGAAGGTGACACGATACGTTCCCAAGACCATGTGCGTGTACCATCATCGTACGGGATATTGAACTCGCATGAAACATCGCCACCATCTGCATCAAAACTCTGGTTCGCAAGCAGCGGAATTGTCTCGAGAGTAAGAGCCGTGCTGTTGTACACTACTGGTGTTGGTAATCGTCCGACAAACATCAAAATTTGAGCGTAATTGTTCCCGGCATCTGCATCGGCTTGATTGATTCCATCAGGGTCGGCTTGCCAACTGACTGGAACGGTTCCAATTGGCTGGTCGTCTGGGACTGTCCAGGTGAAATTGACTTTGTGAGCAGCGTACGTTTGTAGCGCTGGTAGGGGATGCGTCGAAGTTTGACCGTCTGGCTGCGTAATGGCCATGCTGGCAGTTGCACTGGTCGAAATACCACGATTTTGAACAGCAACCTCTACCTGTAACTCATCACCAGGTAGAATGTTCCATCCAGAGAGGGAATTGAGTTCGGTGACAACTCCAGACCGGTTTCGAACCACTTTTGCGAAATCATCACTGGCAATCAAATCCAATCCAACTAAGAACTCATCCAGTGTGATGGTCGAAACACCAGTAGCAGAACCATATGTTGACGCAGCCGAGGCTTGAACTCTGGCAACGATTCCGTGGCTGGCCCAATCTAAAGCGTAACTTGATGAATCTCTCATATTCCCGACGTTGATGACGGTGTGTGCGCTTCCGTTGCTAGCTGTGGTTGCCATTTGGACGGTGTTCGTAGCTTCATGCCGAACTTCGATGGGGATGCCTGAAGTTGTCGAAAAACAATTCGACGAGGCGTTCACCCATACCTCAATGGGTGTGTTGAGTGCTGTGATTTGATTTTCAAATTCAACAGCGAGGCACTCATCACGCGTACCGGGGTTTGCGTATTGGTCAACGCCGGTCGAATCGACCGGCATGTATCGCTTTAATTGGAAATCGATGGTCAAGCCAATATCGTCTTCGGTGTGAAGCCATGCGTAATTTCGAGCTTCTGGGCAGTACCAGCGATAGCCGCTGGAGTCTCCCGCACTGTTGATGGACATGAGTTCATACGATGCATTGCAACCACCATAGGCGATTGTTTGGCCGTAACTGTTGCGAGGTTTTCCAACCTGCGTAACCTCCCACGTCGTACTGTTGGTATCTGAGGTAGGTGGGGGGAAGGGCGTGATGTAATCACTTGACCCTGACCATGTTGCGGTCGAAGTTGTGGTTGTGGTCCACTGTTCGTTAGAACGTAGTGGGAAGTCGTACACCTCTGATACCGGGCTGTAGGTGGTTGTGATGGTGATATCACCAAGCACTTGTGCGAGACTGGACAGTCCAAAAGGTACGAATCGGATGTAGAGTTCGAGGTCACTGCGCATCGATGAAAGATCACTTACTCGAAGGTATTCTGTTTGTTCAAAGGTGATGTAAACGTTCCCACTGAATCCTTCGAGTGAAACGCCAGATTTGTCGAAGTTCGCAGACGTACGAAGTGTATAGGCGAGTACCGTCATGTTGTCGACCGAGCGTTCGGTTATTGCCATGACTTCAGCGGTCGTATCTCCATAAATTTCTCCAACAGTTGCCTCGACACCGGTATCGGTCACCAACTTTGTTGGGTCAAATGTACCAGAATAAATCCACTTGTCACCTACTTTCCAGGTCGGAACATCGCTTACTCCGGGGTCCTGATTGGCTGATTGTAACACTGTTTGGTGCTCGAGATTGGCCGGTGATACCAGCGGATTGGCGTACGAAACGCACAGCAGAAACACGAGAAAGAGCGGAATGGCCTGCCGAAACCTGCCTGTGCCCATGATAGGCCACTATCGCTCTATGACATCAACGCTTCTCTTCGGAGAGGTTGAATCACAGGAGGTCTGCGAGTTCGTCCTTGATGATTTCGACAGCCTCAAGGATTTCATCCTTGTGTCGTGCTCCGGTGATCACCATCTTTCCGCTACCGAAAATGAGGCAGACGACCTTGGGGTAGTCCAAACGGTAGATCAAACCTGGGAATTGCTCTGGTTCGTATTCGACTTTGTCGAAAGGCAAGTGGAAGGTGAGGTTATTCAGGTTCAGTTTACGAGGGACTCCGGCCAGAGGTTCACCAGTGAACTTGTCGTTTCCGTCATAGTCTTCCGGATAATGGAGGGCGTAGGTAGCAACCATGTTTTGAACTTCGATTTCGACTTGGTCGAGGTCCCATGTTTCAATACCAGCATCACGCAGGTCAGCAATCATTCGCTCGATTCCCGTCTCGATGTTCGCTTCATCTTTTCCACCAGTGCAGACTGCACGGCCGGAGCGGAACATGAGAATAGCAAGCTTAGGGTCGGTTACTCGGTAGACGACACCAGGGAATTGTTCAGGTTCGTATTCACAGTTCAATTGGATTGCGATATCGGGCAGGTCAAGTTCTTCTGCCACCCGGGTGCTCGCAACGACGTTCACTACAGTTAGACGTTCTTCATCAGTTGTCATAACAAGTCCCATATATAACCGGTATATAAAGAAAAGGACGGCTCCATAGCACAGATAATTGCTCTATCGGGTATCAGAATATCACTCGATATCGCCGCAGTGCCACAGTGGTAATCCTCGAGAGGAATCAACTCGAAGACCGTGATTACCGAATTTCGAAATCAGCGTTCGACCACCGGCTAATTCGATGGCTTCGCTGGTTTGTTTTGGGTGACGAGTAAGAGCGATCATGCAACCTCCTCCACCTGCACCGGTTAATTTCGCACCGAGCGAACTTGGTGATGCAGCACGGATTAAGTTCTCCAGTTCGGGGCATGATACGCCAAGTCCTTTGAGCATCAGTTGATTTTCCGACATCGCTCTTCCGACCGAATCAAAGTCGCCCTCGAGAAGCGACTGTATTCCACGTCGGGCAATCAGCCCAATGGTTTCAATTTCTTTCATTCGATTGGGGTTTTTCTTCAGTGCAGCAGCAACTTTGGCTACCTGTTCGGAGGTTGGTGCGTGAATCCCAGTATTTCCGATTACCAGGTATACATCATCGCTTCCTTGAGGTGGGGTAATCGAGTGTAAGTGCCACGTTCGTTGTCCATCTTCCATCTTCAATGAGCGGGTATAGAGGTAGTCTGCGTTGGATTCGATGGTGTCTGAAAGCAACACAATCCCACCATGGGCGCAGGTCGAGGCATCCATTGGTGAGGCGCGCCCGCCTTGTGCCATCGCTTCGACCGCATGGCCAAGTAGGGCACACTCATCGGTATCAACGACTGACGAATCGGTGAGATAATGCATGTGGAGGCCCGCCTCACCTTTACGTTCTGCGCTTATTGAACGCGAAGCATCATACGCGATGTCGGTGTTGAATTGATGCGAATATCCTTCTGCCCAAGTAGATGGTTGGCTCGGTTCTGGTTGCTGATTGAACCAACGTCCACGTCCGGTGCGAAGTGCTGCACATGCCGCAACGGATAGGGCGGCAGAGGAACCAAGTCCAGAGGCAGGAGGAATGTTGCCCGAAACACGGATTGACAGACTTGGAGCGCCTTGCTCCACTTGCCACAAGCGTTGACGGAGTGCTGCGACATGCGGATGGCGCAGCGGGTCAAATGTCATACCGTCAAGTTTCCATTCATCACCTGAGTCACTTTCAGACTGAATCGAGACATGAATGCGCTGTTCAACTGCGACCGCAACAGCGGGTTGGCCATAGACGACTGCATGCTCGCCAAAGAGAATACATTTCCCCGGAGCACTCGCAGACACGTTTCCCATTCGACCCCTCGAGCACAACCAACACATCGTGCTTCATATCCCTTGTTCTTAAAACAGTAAATCTCTTTTGAAATATCGGTGCATTGAAGGGTGAACGCTGCGTCCGATGGTCAAGAGGGTGTCCTAGGACGTCTTTCGGGTGCCATCTCAAGGGGGAATATGTATCGAACATCCACTGAACATGATGTACGGTCCATTTTCTGGATGGGTCTTTCTCATCGTGTTGGGGAGTGTCTCAGGGGGTTTCTTTGCCTACCAAGTGACCAAGGCAACCCGATTGGTCCTCAAAGGTTCATCCGATGATCGGTTTGACAACTGGGGCACTCGAGTGATGGAAGTTGTAACCGGATGGCTGGGGCAGAAGAAGGTGCTCAAAGACCGCGTTGCGGGCGGAATCCACGTTCTCATGTTCTGGGGCTTCCTTATGCTTTCAACGGATATGTTCGACCTTGCAACTGCCAATTGGTTCTCACACAATGTCCTTCCAGGATTTGCCAGAGGGCCTTGGAATCTAATCGTGGAAACGGGATATACAATTGCTCTAGTTGGCTGTATTCTCGCCCTCATACGTCGCGTGATTTTTACGCCAGAGAAACTCAAGGGGAAGTCCCAGTTAGAAGGCAACTTCATTCTGTTCCTGATCATGACTATCACGGTCACCTCCTTCTTTGTCGAAGCCGGTGAATCAACGGTGTCACCGACATGGGAGCCCATTGGTTCATGGGTTGCTGTGACGATTGTACCATCGACTGCGCTCGTTGTCGGAGCGTATTGGATGCACATGCTTGCAATCTCGACCTTCCTGTTCTTAATCCCGCTTTCAAAGCACATGCATCTGGTCATGGCGTTTCCCAATGTATTCTTCCATGACATGCGTCCGATGGGGGCAATGGAACCGCTCGCCCGAACCGAGAGTGGTAAGGCTGTAATGTTGGATGACCTCGACCTCGAATCGTTTGGAACGGTGAACTACACTGATTTGACTTGGCGTAATCTCATTGATGGATGGGCGTGCACATCATGTGCTCGTTGTCAAGACGTCTGTCCAGCATATGCTTCTGGTAAAGCCTTGAATCCAATGAAAATCATTCACGATGTTCGCCATTATGCCAACGATAATGCGACCACGTTATTGGCTGATGAAACGCCTGCAGAAGATATCATATCTCGGTTCGGCGAAGACGCTATTTGGGCATGCACGACCTGTCACGCCTGCGTTGAAGCCTGCCCTATTTACATCGACCACGTCCCGAAATTGACCGATGCACGACGTCACTTGATGATGGAGAGAATGGAATTCGATGAGGCGGTTGAAGACACGATTATGCCGCTAATGGCGACCATTGAAAACTTGGAATCAGATTCAAACCCTTACGGTCTTCCATCGCACGAACGAGGCGATTGGGCGAACGGACTTGATGTGAAGGTTGCAGAACCGGCAGAATACATCTACTTCGCAGGGTGTGCGGCATCGTTTGATGAGCGCAACAAAAAGGTGGCTCGCGATACAATCAGCATCATGAAAGAAGCCGGCCTTGACGTTGGAATACTTGGGATGCAAGAAGGATGCAGTGGAGACGCAGCGCGTCGTGCCGGAAACGAATACTTGTTCCAGATGCTCGCCGAAACCAATTTGGAGACCTTCCAAGAAATAGGCGTCAAGAAGATTGTCGCCTCTTGCCCTCACTGTTTCCACACTTTAGGAAAGGAATACAAGGACTATGGTGGAGAAGAGATTGAAGTCATGCATCATTCGCAACTCATCAACCATCTTCAACTCGAAGGAAAACTTCCTGAACCTAAGCACGATGGTTCAGTCACGTTCCACGACCCGTGTTATCTTGGGCGTATCGGGAATGAAGTTGATGCACCTCGAAATGCTATCGGTGGGGTCGATGTTGAACCTGGCCGCAGCGGAAAAGAATCGTTCTGCTGTGGAGCAGGTGGTGCGCAAATGTGGATGGAAGAACACGTTGATGATGACCATGAACGAGTCAACATCATCCGGTCCAAAGAACTCGCTGAAACCGGTGCTGATACTGTTGCTGTAGGGTGTCCGTTCTGTTCAACCATGGTGACCGATGGTCTCACTGCCATTGGTTCGGAGATGGAAGTCAAAGACATAGCAGAAATTGTATGGGAACAGATCAAAGCCAACGATGCAGCAATCGAGGCGAAGAAGTCCGAAGTTGGTAAAGTAGAAGCATAACCAATGTATCGGTGAATCATGAGCAAGCAATACCTTCAGCAGAACGCTCTGCTTTCGTGGTATGCTGCATCAAAACGCGACCTGCCTTGGCGTCACACCAAGGACCCGTGGAGCATTCTTCTTTCTGAAATTCTTCTTCAGCAAACTCAGGTGAGTCGCGGCATAGGCTATTGGCATCGACTCACTGCACGCTTCCCAACCCCCCAATCGATGGCTGCTGCAGAGGTCGATGAAGTCCTCCATCTTTGGCAGGGTGCCGGATACTACAGCCGAGCTCGTCGATTGCATGCACTTGCACAAACGGTCTGTCTTCCATCAAGTGAAGGAGGCTATGATGGTCAGATGCCAACTACGGCAGAGGAACTTCGAACGCTTCCAGGCGTTGGCCCCTATACTGCAGCAGCCGTTGCGAGCATTGCATTTGGTGAACCAGTCGCCTGTGTTGACGGGAACATTCGTAGGGTGATGGCGCGCCAAACTGTACAGACGAATCCAAGCTTGAAACAAGTTGAGGCTTGGGCTGCTTCCAATTTGTATGTCGAAGATGCTGGTGATTGGAATCAGGCCATGATGGAACTCGGTGCCACGACGTGTACACCTCGCCAGCCGAAATGTGAAGTTTGCTCTGTCGCTTCATCTTGCAAAGGACGAGAAGAAGCACATCGCTATCCTGAGCCAAAGAAAATCAAGCGGAAACGCCTGGATCTTACCTGTGCTTTGAACATTGATTCATTGGGGCGCCCTCACTTGGTCCAACGTGAAATGAAAGGAATCCTTGCTGGAATGTGGGGTCCTCCTATGGGCGAGCAGTTGGATGTTGAAGGTCTGGAGTACATCGGAGAAGTAAAGCATGTATTGTCCCATCGAGACCTCTTTGTCAAGGTCTGGCGCGGTTCATGTGATGTTGGTACTGAACCCTCTTCAGTCGCTATTTCTTCACTGGACGCAAAGATCCTTTCGTTGGTGAACGAATGATGCATGTCCTTGTTGTTGATTTACTGGCTGAACGTCAATCGTTTGGTCGTGAAGGTGTCCGGGAAATTATCTCGCACTTTGAGAACCCAGAGGTTTCGTTATGGGCTCCTCATACCAATCAACGCGTAGACTACGGTTTTGGAAGGATTGTCGAAGGCCCGGTCGAATCAGATATCATCGTCATCACGGGTTCGAGACGTAATGTGTCAATGTGGGAAGACTGGATGGACGATGTGGCTGCCCTGATACGAAATACAACCACACCGATTCTCGGTATTTGCTTTGGACACCAAATTATCGCCGCTTCGCTTGGCGGTCGAGTAGAACGCGCGGAGAGGACAAGTGCGTTCGTGCGACCTGTGGTTTACAAGGATGGACGCACAGTCAATGCAGTATTTACTCATCAAGACCACGTTGTTGATGCGGGTGAACTTGAAGTTCTTGCTTCCGCAGAACACTGCTCTATTGCTGCATGCCAACACCCTACTCGGCCAATATTTACTGTTCAATACCACCCCGAAGCCGTATCCAGCGTTATCGAAGCATCCCTCCGTCACGGTGACCTTACTCCTAGCGAAGCACAACAATTCGATATGGAACAAGACCTGATTTCTGTGGCCGACGCTTTACTTGCGCCTCTTCATTCCTCGCTTTGAGGTTCAATCGCATACATGTCACGTTCAAACGATGCCATGCAGAGAACCAAGCCGAGAAACAACAGATATTCGCCTGGAGCAGCAACGTTGATTGCCGGTTGGATTTTATTCAGCGTCGTTACAATCGAATCCGTGTCCAAAAACCCCGCATCCCACGTCAAAAGATAATATCCGATAACGGTATTCAGAATGGCCATGCCTGAAATGGCCATCGACAAGCCGACCTTTCGCATGCCGATTCCTGCTGATGAGGAACCGATGAGGAAGTGGGTCGAAACCCCCCATACCAGTCCGCTTCCAAACACGACTGCCGCTGTAATTGTGTGGAGTGTGAGATGGTCGTACATGTCGGTGAAGGACAGCAGCATTACCGCCCCTCCCGTTAGCCATCCACTCACCTGCGAGACGCGGTGAAACCTCGACGCCTTTCGATGCTTAAATCGAACGTTAAATCGGTGGGCGATGGTGCAGAGAACGACACCAGTGAGTGCTAAGCCGAGTGTGAATATCCATCGTTCAATCCCCGGATAATCGGATTCCGAAATGAAGAATGGCACGGCGCGATAATTTCCGTTAAGCCAGTGAACGGCCATTGCACCGACGACAGTGACCAACGGCATCATCCATCCCAATCGCACAAGGTGATGGTCGAAGATACGTACATTACCTACAAGAATCGAGTTTTCAGCGTGCATGTCCATATGGGTACCTCCTTTACGATCTGTCCGACACGAGTCCGGTAATTGGCGTTGATGGCATCATCATTTCACAGCACCATATGGCCTTCCAGTGGGTAATATGTCTTAACCTTCAAGTGAAGCGGCTGACAGCCAGCGTCGAATCCCATGCCAATCCGCTTGCATGACACCCGCCGTCGAGAAAAGGTAACCTTCTCGACAATGGAACCTGGAAAGGTCTCAATGTATGTGTGTGGCGTGACCGTCTACGACCGTTGCCACCTCGGCCATGCACGATGTTATCTTGCGTTTGATTTGATTCACCGTTGGCTTGAATCGTCAGGCTACGACGTGCACTACGTGCAAAACTTCACCGATATCGATGACAAAATCATTCATCGTGCGAATGAACTTGGTGGCGATTGGGAAAAGCTGGTCGAAGACAACATTGCTGGCTATTATGAAGACATGGACGCTCTCAACATCTTGCGAGCAGATGACTATCCTCGATGTACTGAATACGTCGATGACATGATTCGCATTACTAAAGACCTCATCAAAAAGGGTCACGCCTACCAAACCGATGACGGTGTGTACTTCCACATTGAATCTGCACCAGAAAAGTACGGAGAACTCACCGGTCAGAACATCGAAGCCGTTCGTTCAGGCGCTGGAGGTCGCGTCGATGGGACGGGTTCTGGAAAGCGAGATCACAAGGACTTCGCATTATGGAAATCTGCGAAGCCCGGCGAACCGACCTGGGAATCTCCATGGGGACCAGGACGTCCTGGATGGCACATTGAATGTACGGCGATGTCGATGGATTACTTTGGAGACCAATTTGACATTCACGGCGGAGGGCACGATCTTCGATTCCCTCACCATGAAGCAGAAATATTCCAAGCCGAATGTCATACTGGATGCTCTCCAGTAGTTCAGCATTGGTTGCACAACGGTTTCGTGAACATCGATGGAGAAAAGATGAGTAAGTCGCTCGGGAACTTTTGGACGATTCAAGACATTCTTCAACAAGTCGATTCAATGGTGCTTCGTTTCGCTCTCATCAATGCGCATTATCGTTCGCCAATCGATATGAACGAGGCTCTTCTCAAAGATGCAGAACGAAATTACAACAAAGTCCTCGACACGTATGTCAAGTCACTCAAGAAGCGAACGACTCTGCATCCAGTTTCGCTCCCAAAACCTGATTTTTCAAGCCCTCAAAACCTCCCTCGTTCACTGGCGATGCTGGAAAAGATGGGCGAAGGATTCGCCCAAGCAATGGACGATGATTTCAACAGTCGCGAAGCGATTGCAAAGGTACTCGGAGCCGTTCGTGAGATTGGCAAGACGTTTGATGGAGGCCTTGATGAAACCGACCTCGATGCATTTGCCCACTATGCAGTGGATTGGTTGGAAGAAACCGCGGGAGCCGTCCTTGGAATTCTACCATCTCGAGAAATGGCGATGGCCGAGCCGGAAGAAGACCCACGCCGAGTAGAGATTGCGGATGAGGTAGAGCAACTGCTGGATGCTCGAGCCGTTGCCCGGTCTTCCAAAGACTGGGCCAAAGCAGATGAAATTCGAGACCGTCTCAGTGAGATGGGAGTGGTTGTCACCGACACACCTGATGGTCCGTCATGGGACCTTTCGTGATCATTCTTCTTCGCTCGGAGGCGGAGGGGCTGCTTCAAGCGGAGGAGGTGCAGGTATGAATCCGGCATCCAACGTTTGCCCGTCAAGAATTTCATCGTCCCACATTTTTTCGATCATGGCTTCTTGATTCAGATTGAGTTGGTCTTCACTTTTACGCGTTGCAAAGAAAAGTCCGATGGCGAGAATTCCTATGGTGGCGACAAGCAGGAATGTTGCACGTGTCTCAGATTCTTCTGCAGCAGTGGTGTCGGGGAGAATCTGGTCGTTGCTTTGTTGGTCAGTACATCCCTCTGCGGTTGGATTCGCCGTACAGTCCACTGTAGAGTCAGTCGAAGAATCTGTTGAACCATCGTTGTTTGAGGTGTCCGAAGAGGAATCGGAGTCATCTGTGCCTGTGTCTTGGCTGTTTCCAGAAGTTGAGTCGCTGTTACCGTTTTGATTCGAGTCCGTCGAGTCTTCACCCAAATCCACGTTCACTCCGGTTCGCTCACCGTTAAGCATTGGGACATCGTAGTACGAGTAGAGTTTCGACATGTCAACGTGGGTATTGCCGTGAGAAGAACGATTGATGACATCGAAATATCGCTCGTCTCCAGTTGTGAAAATTGGGTCGACAACCACGTTTTTGAGTTGTGAAACTCCCGAAGTTGCTGGGTTTTTCCCATCAAATTCGGTATCGAGGTATGCCTGAACATCGGCTTCATTATTCCATGCAACGTCGTTTGGAGCCGACCAGTGCTCGAGGATATCAGACACGTCGTTGCGCATGGCCATTGCCATACCGGCTTCTACTGACGCCCATGTTTGCATCCCATCGATTTCGGTTGTCGAGGTGATGTCAATTGCCTTTTGGACACCTCCCCCGTTAATTGGTTCCCAATCATCGCCTTTCAGAGCCGTCATAATGTCGGTATCACCGAACACGGCTTTACCCTGAACGACGGTGAGGCGCACATCGTCATCAATCGATTCGATAAGGTTGCGATACGGGTCGTCATGGAACGTATCCATGACCACCAAGTCAGCATACATTCCAGCCTTGATTTTACCGACGAAGTTCTCCCAATTTGCTGCCTCAGCAGGGTTGCTGGTGACCATTTCAGCCAGTTCGTATCCGGAGAAGTACCCGTTGAGGACATCCGTGTTCCACAGGTCGGCAACCTTCAACTCGTGAAGGTTGTTTTTCGAACCGCTCGGGCCCCAATCAGGAGCCAGTGAGATGTCAACTCCAGCGGCATCAACTGCTCGAATATCGGTCGTGTTGCCGTAGAGCAAGAGGTTTGAAATCGGCGACCAGACTAGGTCTGCACCGACTGTTGCCATCTTGTCAAACTGCGTACGTTCCATTCCTGTACCGTGAATAACAACTGTTTCGTCCATAATCAGTCCCTTGTCCCATAGTGCGTCGAATTCCTCGCGGCTGCTGTCATCAACGCCCTCAGCAAGGTGAACGAACCACGCATTGAGACTGCCTGATTGGTTTTGGGAGATGAGATGGCTACCCGTGTAGTCGCTATCAGCAGCACCGCACACTGAACAAGTTGACATCCCGTCTTGTCCAAAGTTGTACAGTTCGACGTTACGAGACAACATGCTGTCCCAAGCTTGAGTGCTTGTACCCGGAGATCCTTGGACTGCAGTTACGCCACCTGATACCGCTTGAACCTCAGCGTACTTCATCTGTTCAGATGCCATCCCCCATCGGGAGTTCGACTGTACATTGTTTTTCATCCAAGTGATGCTTGGTCCATAATCCCAGTTGTTACCCCACTGGTATCGGTTGGAGTAGCCGCCTTCTGCGGACTTTTGTTCATCGTTGAGGTGGACTTCAAAATCCCACAGAGGGATGTGATTGTAATGCATGTGATTGTGAAGGTCAATCAGTCCAGGGTAGATTGTACCGTTGGTTTCAATCACGACTGCATTGGTGAGGTCGACGCTGAGTGGGATTGCTTGATTGTCCGCCCAAACACCCTCGATGACTCCGTCGCGAACCATCACGTTACCTTGGTTGATGACGTTCTGTTCACCATCCATTGTGACAACCCGCCCTTTGAGTAAGAACGCATTTGAGGAGACTGTGTCAGAAATTTTGAAACACTTGACAATGTTGAGAGCAACAGTCGATTCGGGGTCGTCAGGACCAAATCCGGGGGTCGGGGATACTTTCAACAATTCTCCTTCAGAGTTTTCCACGTAGGATTTACCATACCACGAATCCTGTGCAGGATAGGTCATTGAGTCAGCAACCTCGCCGAACGTATCAGATACAGTGACAGTATCGCCATCAAAGTAATCGAGTATAATATCAGAATCTGCACTGAATACGACGATTCGCCCGTCGGCTGGAATGACCGTATTCCAAGCGAGTTGGCACGGAGGGCTTCCAGAGGTCACTTCCAGTTTCCAATCCGAAACATTGACCTCGGTGGTTCCGGAGTTCCACAGCTCGATGAATTGGTCAGAATACTTGCCGTATTTTCCGTCGTTGTTCCAGTCCATTGCACCGTAGACATTGTCGGACGTATCGTTACTAACCAGGTTGTTAGGACTAACCAGCAGTTCTGATACTACCACAGAGGAGTCGCGTGCAGCGACACGATGTTGGCCGTTTTCTCCTTCATCAGTCAATGAAGAAAAGGAGGTATTCGCAATAGGAGCGAGCAATAACAGGACAGCGATGAACAATGCATGGCGGGTGAGGCGCATGACACGGCCTTGCTCATTGAGCACATGAACTCGTCGCTCGCACCGTTTGGAACGGTCATGTTGAAGTACGGCCGTTTTTTGAGAGGATTCATGGCTTCAGTAGAAATCAAAGAACCCCAATTTTCCGAAATTATCGATAACAATTCCATCGTACTGCTTGATTTTTGGGCAGAATGGTGCGGACCATGCAAAGCCTATGGGCCGGTTTACGAACGCGTTTCTGAAGAGTTTCCTGATGTCGTGTTTGGGAAAATCGATACGGAAGCGGAACCGGCGCTTGCCCAGTCATTCAATATCCGTTCGATTCCAACGACGGTCGCCTTCAAGGATGGTATTGGGGTCTTCATCCAACCCGGGGCTCTTCCCGAGGCAGCTCTACGCGATTTGGTGAGCAAACTCGGTGACCTTGACATGGATGAAGTGCGAGCAGAGATGGAAGCACGAACTGAAGACGGAACTTCTGGCGAGTAGTTTTGCTAAGCATCCCGCCGGTGCGTTCAAGAAATAGATGCTACGCCGGTTAATCATGAACTTCCGCCCGTGGCTGATTCTCTTTGTCATGATGGCAGCCAGTTTTTCTGGTTGCTTCGGTGAACAGAACGCTTCAGAATCTGAGACAATGGAAGCGTATGACGTTTATCCTGAACCTTGGGAACGCACCCAAATGCAGTACGTTGACTCCGATATCTATGCCAGAGTTTCGCAAAACGGTTCGTATGCTATCGATACCGTTCAATCGGTATTTGTTCCCGTTCCTTCCATCACTGCCGCCGACGGTGGAGCCGGGCTCACCGGAAATGCCGAAGTTCATCTCGGTCTCTGGCTACCCGTCATTGACGGGTGTGATTGGACGGCTGCAAACCTGACTGCTGATTGCCAAGTTCCAGTCATAGCCGAAGTCGGACCGTACTACAACGACGGCGACGTCGATGCGCTTACGCCAGCCGACCGTCTAGGTAAATTCCTCATAGAAAACTACGTTCCACACGGCTACGGAGTTGCTCAAGTATCGGTTTTCGGCACGGGTGAATCAAACCACTGCATGGACTTGATGGGGACCGATGAGCAGCGCGGAATTGACGCTGCTGTGACGTATTTGGGTACGCAAGCATGGTCCAATGGAAAGGTCGGCCTGATTGGAAAATCATACGATGGTAGCACGCCGTGGCAAGCAGCAACCTTCGGTAATCCACACCTCGCAACCATCGTTCCAATGTCTGGATTGATCGGTGTCCACGAATTGATGTGGCGAAACGGAAGCATGGAAGCCCGCGGTGCAATCATGCACAACGGCGTTTACGGTTCGTTTGGTATCGATGGCGACACTGAAGACTCAGAGAACTTGTGCGAAGGCTATCTCGAGGGCTACGTTAACGGCCCCGCAGCCTACCTCTCGGGTGGAATGGTCGAGTATGCAGGCAACACGTACTGGACTGAGCGATCTTTCATCGACCGGGTCGTCGAGAATTACAACGGTTCAGTTTACATCATTCAAGGGATGCAAGACTGGAACGTCGACCCACACATGGCTTTCCCCACCCATCAAATCATGGAGGATGCAGGCATTGAAACTAAAACTCTAGCAGGTCAGTGGGCCCACGATTATCCGGACCGAATGTCCGGTCACGAATCACTCCCTCCTGGTGAAGGTGCCGAAGCATATCCGTATACGCTTCGATGGGATTGGGCGGACGAAATGCTCTACTGGTTTGACTGGTATTTGAGAGACGAGGGCCGTGCTCCAACGTTGGGTGTCGAGATTCAGGATAATCGAGGCGGGTGGAGGTTTGAATCAACCTACCCCGCACCCGACACAGAATACTTCGCAATCTCAGGTGATTCGATGAATCCAAGCGGTGCATCAATCGCTTTAACCTCACTCGACTCGTTGACGATGACCTACGGCCCATTCGAAACCGATGTTTACATCGCAGGAATGCCAACATTCCACATTTCTGCAACGCCGCATACTGCCAACGGTGGTCACGCATTCCTCGAGATGACCGACGATGACGGAATTCATTTGGGCCATGCTGTGATGGACTTTCGATTTGCTGACGGTGGTCGTGACGGCAACTTAGGTCTCGTGGCTTTTTCCACGGTCATGGCAAAAATGGAATTCATGCCTATGGACGTGTTCCTCGAAGCTGGAGAATCGATTCACATAACCCTCTCTCAAACTGGTGATGACTATGTTCCTTCACCCGCTGCAGTAGGTGGATATACCATCAACTGGGCCGCCTCTACAATGACTCTGCCACTGGTGAATCGTACTTGTGCAGACTTGTTCCAAGCACCTGTGCACGATTACGGCAGTGACGCATTACGAGCGTGTTAATTACTCAAACATTGTTAGGATATCTCTGAACAATGCTTGTGCATGACCGTTACTTCGTTCAACCAATCGCTTAACGATGAGTTCAGGCGTAGAACGTGCCAGGTGATTGCGCTTTGGTGTTCTGTCGACCATCAGTTCGAGGTTGGAATCCAGTCCTGACGCTTCGATTCCATCGACTCTCAAATCGCTTCTTCCAGTAGCCTTGATGATTGCCGGGGCCAGATGTGTTACCAGCATCATCGTCGTGTCGTCTTGGGATTCTGCCGCAAGCAACATGCCAGCAATGATTCGAGCACCAGCCCCAGGTTCAGTGATGGCTTCCAGTTCATCAGCAAGAATGAGTTTTGGAGTTGGGTCACTGACGACACTGGCGAGCTCGACCAATGTTTGCTCAAGGGCGCCAGCACTTTGGGTGCCTCCCGCTTTGGCAAGGATGTGCAGTGCTTCTACGTGGCCGACTTTGGCAGATACAGCGGGTACGGGTAAACCCATGTGAGCGAGGATACAGGTGTGAGCCAAGAGTTCGAGCAAGGTTGTTTTACCGCCAGAGTTGGCCCCAGTCAGTAAAGCAAGTGATTGTTGGTCTTCGATGTCGCCAGCTTCACCAAGTCCGTATGTGACTGGATCTGGTTGACATCCAAGCAGTAGGTGCCTCCCTTCGACTATGGATATGCCGTTGTCGACAAGCTCCGGAAGAACACAGTCCCTGTCGACTGCCCAACGTGCAATGCTGACCCACTGGTCGAATTCAATGAGGCTTCGAACTGCTTCTTCACACGGTTCACGCAACGGTCCGAGGTTTCGTGCTAAATCGATGAGTTGTTGTGCTTGGCCTGCTTTCAATTTCAGTTCTAAAGCGTGGTCCAGTTCATCGATACTCTTTCGAACGATTTTGGCGGGCCAGTCGTTAGTGAAAATAGTGTAGGGACAACGAACGCCCGTTCCTTCGAGCATCTCGCCCAGTGCTTTTGTCGCCTTTTGCATGGCCTCAGTAATGACGTCTTCTGTTGCCTGCTTGAGCTTTCGTTGAAAGGCAGCACCGTCGGAAAGGGCGTCCAATAATTCCTGCCCGCTGAGGTCCATTTTTTGCTCATTCATCGCTTGGGCGACTTCATCGTTGACCTGGCTTTCCAAAGATTTAGCTTTCTTCCACAACTTGTCTTTGACCTCAGCAATGTGGTCAAGGTCACCTTGGTCGTCAATGCTGTTGAGCAGTTGAGGCAATTGCTGCAACCCTAGCACCGTCTCATTTAGCGCATTGATGAAGGCGTGCTCGGATTCATCATGTTCTGCCATTTTGACGATGTCTACAACTGCAGAAAGGGTTCGAATATTGTGACGGAACCAGTCGATTGTTCGCTCAGGTAGAATTAATTCCGACTTCGCATTTTTCGGTAGTACCACCCATCCATCCGGTGCAGTATCAGGTGCACCCGCTCCAATCCATGTTACGGACTTGAATACGCTGTAATCCTTCCACGTTTCACCTTCACCCGGCTGTAATACTCTGCACCACTTTTTCAGATGCTCGCGTGGCTCTCGGGAAACGACAACCCGTTCGTATCGCTCGTTGTTGAACCGTGTCTGACGAAGGTTTTGGAACAGTTCAGCGAGGTTTTCGATTCGTTCGGGGTGCTGGAGTGCAAATTCCATCGCTTGAGCAACTTTTCGTCGTCGTTCGTTCGGGTTTTCAACCGGCATCAGCAACTGCATACGTTCCCGTGTTGCGGCGCATGAAGCAAACTTGCCGATATCAGCAAGCAGCGCTCGATGGAGTCGTTCGGATTCTTTGGTTGCAAGAAATGACCCTGATTCACCAGCGATGATTCGTGCGAGGTTCAAAGCACGCTTGGGTGAAACACCCTCTATCTCTGCGATTCGAGCGATGTCTCCAGAACGCAACGATGCAATTGCTTCCTCCTCTCCACCAAAGTGGTCGGTGATTTTCTTAGCGAGTCGCTCTCCGACTCCGGGCAGTGTACTCAGTACCATGACTACAATCGTTTGTCAAGGGCTTTTGAGGATATTGCTCAATCTCTTCGATTTTGACGAAATACGAGGGCAAACATCCGCAGGACTCTGCGCGTTAACCTCAAAAGACATCGGATGTAGCGATGTACGGTGGAAGTGCGTGGATCAAGAAATTCCTGATTCTCACGCTCGCATGGGACGTGAATTCAACATCGTGCTGAGTTCGACCATCGCCGTTGCCTTGGTCTTCCTCTTCGTATCCGCAGTCTTCGGAGATGCACTTGTTGACCTCATCGATGATGACGAGCAATATTCCGATACTCGAGTTCCTGTATGGCAGCGTAACACGTTGCCCTACCAGACTGATGGAGAATTCGGCGTAGCGCTGGAAGTTGGACCTTACGAGGTTCTCCCAACATCGAATGAATGGAATTCAACGCATCACTTTGTCGAATATTCTCTTCCAATAAGCGAGGGCGGAGCTGCACCTGATGATGCGGTAATCAGTCTTGCAGTGTGGCGCCCCAACGTTCCTGAAGGCGTGACCGTTCCCGTAATTGCCGAATTTGGACCGTATTTCCAAGAACCATCGGTCGATACACCAACGATCGAGGTCCCCGGTACGTGGTTGGGTCAGATGATTATCGACCAAATACTACCGCACGGTTTTGCTTTTGCTCAAGTGTCTGTTTCCGGAACCGGCCGTTCCAATCACTGCATGGACTTGATGGGCAACGCCGAACAACTCGGCAACGACGCAGCAGTTCGGTGGTTGGGTGAACAAAATTGGTCCAATGGTGCGGTTGCTATGATCGGGAAATCCTACGATGGTAGCACGCCGTGGCAAGCAGCAATGTTTGGTGCAGAGCACGATTATCTCAAAACCATCGTTCCAATTTCGGGATTGATTGGCGTAAAGGAATTGATGTGGAGAAACGGTTCTTCAGAAGCACGAGCGCCCATCATGCACAATGGAGTCTACGGTTCGTACGGGATTGATGGCGATGAAGAAGACTATCAAAACATCTGTCCAGACTACATTCTCGGTCCTGGCACTGGCGTAGCAGCCTACATGTTTGGTTCCGAAGTCGCCGGAGATTACTGGGCTGAGCGCTATTTCCTCGACCGAGTGCTCGAAAACTTCCAAGGCAGCGTGTACTTGATTCAAGGTATGCACGATTGGAACGTGGATCCGCACATGGCCGTTCCTACTTTGAACGCCCTCAAAGACGCAGGCATCGATGCTAAAGGGTTGTTTGGACAGTGGGACCACGACTATCCAGACCGACCTGTTCAATTGAGTGAACGCTCGGATTTGGGTGGAAGAGGCGGTGAGGCTTTCCCAGAAATGGTTCGCTTTGATTGGATGCAAGATCTGCTTGAATGGTTCGATTTCTACCTCCGCGATATCGGAGAACAACCCGGTTTGTACGTGGAAATTCAATCCAATCAAGGCTCATGGAGGCTTGAGGACCGCTATCCCCCAAGTGATACCACTGAACTTTCGTTCGATTTAGGGGGTTCATTGACCAATGTAGGAGGTGGAACCGCAGTACTACCCGATGCAACCACGGGACCGGTATGGCAGTCTGAACCTCTCACTGAAACGATGTATGTTGCAGGAACGCCACGTCTTCACGTCGACGTCACCACTGCCTCTGTTGGAGGACAACTGTACGCTCTACTCGAGGAGTGCGATGATGCGGACTCATGTATTCACATTGGCCATGCCATCATGGATTTACGCTACCACGCAGGTGGTGACGAAATCCAATCGTGGACGCCGGTGTTTGAAACCATCAATGCCAAAATGGAGTTTATGCCGTTGGATGCAGAAATTCAAGCCGGCAACACACTGCGCCTGAGTTTGCTCTCAACGGGAGAAGACTACCTGCCTGCGAGTACTTCTTCAGTCGTTTTCGTACAGGAAGGTGCAACATCAACGTTGTTGCTGGATACGTTTGAACCGTCTGACCGAATGTATTTCACGCCGCCAGAATGCTTGCACGAGATGTGCTTGAATGGCTCTTAATTTCTGTTCTGATTGAGCCAATAACGTGTACGTCAGTTTCTTTCGTTTACTCGATAGCCACTTACTTGGAGAACCGTTGCACGAGATAAAAACCGGCGATGGCCGCGATTCCAAATGAGCCGGTCTCCAACAGAGCATTGAGCATCGAATCTACTTGTTGAATGAGGTCTGTTTCGTCAACGAGACCAAGTGTGAGTCGGTGCCAATCAATGATGACAATCCCTCGAACTTCAAGCCACTTCAGCAACAGAAACTGAGACACAATAAAAAATTTGATGATGTTGGTTGCAATTTTGAAAAGAAGAGCTGTGAGTACGCCGAGCACGAGTCCTTGAAGGGCAGAACTCCCGAGGTCCATGGGTTCAATCATACACTCCCTATCAACTCAGAGTACATGTCTTTTACTGTTCCAAGAACGAACGCCAATCAATACGGCAACTCTAATTCAACCGCAAACAATGGATCGGGGTCTGTTGAATCGTGGTAGGCGACGATGACTCCCCCATCGTTCAATATGCCCAACGAGGCAAAGTCAAACCGAATGTCGTTTCCAGCACCTGACGTTGAATCAAGGTCACCTTGGCCGATGTAGGTCAGCGTGTCGGGTGTCATGTCTACGGAGTAGTCTCGAACATGGTAGACCATGTCGACGTCTGGGCCATCAGTACTTTGGTATCGAACGTTGAGGACAAACAGGTCCTGCTCTCCATTGGCTTGGAATTCCCATTCTTCGATAGCAGAAGCAACTGATCCCATCTCATAGGTGTGGTTCTCCCAGGTCTTTGCTCCGTCTCTGGACATGTAATGAGTAAAACTCGTTCCAGAATTTTCAACGCAGTGGAGGGTTCCTGCCGAATCAAAGTGACAGTACTCGGACGGGAATTGGACCTCTAATTGATTCCAAGAAAGGGTGGTGTCCATGTATGCAGCGTTTCCGTTATCGTAGTAACTCGGAAAAATAAGTCCTCCACTCGGCATGGGGAAGGCTCGCATTTCCTTGTGCGGTTTATTGACGTCGTAGTATGAGGAAAGACCGTCTTGGGTGAAATTGAGATCGAGTTCGACCACTGGGTCATTGGAATCTCGGCCGGTGAATTGGAACGGGTAATAATTCAATCCATCAACGCTGATTTGGCCACCTGCATCGAGTGATTGATGCCAGAAGTTCGACACGACGATGCTGGCCCATTCACCGTTCCCAATCGAGGAAGTAATCGGTCCAACAACTTCGACTTGCCAAGAGCGGTCGTAAAATGGTTCAGTCAAACGGTTGTAGCACCACTTCCATTCATCTTCGGATTCGTCGTAGAGAATGGCATAGAACTTGTCGATTTTTCCATCAGCGCCAATGTATGGGAACCATGACATCGAAATGATATCTCCATTGGTAGCTTGGACGATGCTCCCTTCGCCTAATCCTTCTTGGCCGGGATTGGTTGGAACTGCAGTGATGCACTGACCGAGAGCTGGAAGAACGCCGGGTATGTACGTGTCCCAAGCATGGCCTCTGTCTTCACTGAACACTGGATATTCGCCCCCGATGTTGAGGATATCACCTTCAATAGTGGTCGCAAGGTAGTGTTCACAACAATTTCCACCTTTCGAGGCGTCGAAGACGGCCCAAGATGTGTTGGTTGATTGGTTGGTTCGCAGGTCGATGGTGACAAACATCTGAGGGTTTTCATGAGGAATGGTATCGACTAAACTATACGATTCCCACATTGATTCTGGCAGTTCTTCATCGACGAGTTCTTGCCCGGAGCCGAAACATCCAGCCAAAAGCGTGGACGCAGCGAGAAGAATGCAGAGGAGTGCTCGACGCATGGAATACCGTTACCGCTCATCTCTTTGAAGTCGTCGATTCACTTTGGTTTGAATTTTTCAGGCTTTCAAGCACTTCATGCAGGTGTGCTAGGCCCTTGATGGTGTGCGAGCCAAACCACGTCAGAGCCTCACCGTCGATGGTCGTGAACCACACCTCTCCGCCACCGGCATTCCTGACTTGATTGGCGATTTCTTCTCCTTCTTGAAGTGTGAAATCATGAGGTTCACTCGAGAGAAGTAAGCCGTCAATCGAATGATCGATGATTCCTTGAATCGAAACGACCGGATACCCGTTTCCTTGCGGTTCAAGATCGGGTACCTTCACGCCGAGGGTTTCTAACAGAGCGCCAGCGTACCTCGAAGGACTGACCGTCATCAGGGGTTTGTGCCAAATCATCGGTAAGACACGCATCGGACCAATGGATGTATTTTCGTACAGTTTCAACTGCTCCTCAAGCATAACAGCCATTGTCTCTCCTCGTTGACCACACCCAACTTTAGCGCCGAGTTGACGAAGCATATTTGGAACATCAGCAGGTGATTCAACGTATGAAACAAACACATCAATGCCGTTCTCCAGCAAGGCGTCATGGATGTCTTTCGGATTTTCTTCTCGGTCAAGTACGACGACATCGGGACTGGTTGCGAGAATTTTTTTCAGCTTCGGATTTTTAGTGCCGCCTACGACTTCGATGTGCTCTACATGCTGCTGTGGATGAATACACCACGGCGTCCGCCCAACAATACTCGTTGCATCGAGGCCGAGGTCGAACAGAGTGAGCGTCAGGCTTGGTACAAGTGATACGACTCGCATAGGCCCACCGCTTTACTTGACGGTGAACCAGATTTCAGCGCCGTCAACTTCGAAGTGCTCGGCATCAGATGGTGGGTTTGCCTTTGCATCGTGAAACACGGCGCCTGCAGCGCGAGTTTCAGTTACAATCCACGCACGGTCGTCTTCAAACATTTCAGGAGCATTGCGCATCCAGACTTCCAGATCAATGGATGCTTCGATAACCAAGTCCATGTCCTTTCGTTTTGCCTGAATTCGACGGGTGACATCGCGTGCAAGTCCTTTGGAAAGTAGTTCAGGCGTATCGTTCATGTCAAGCACCAAACTGATTTGAACAGCGTCATCACCTTGACCGACCTGTACGGTCGAAGCAGCAAATCCTGGCCGTTCAATTCGCTTGATTTCAACATCTGATTCTTCGATTGAAATCCCCATGATTACACAGGTTCCCGCGCGAATGGATTCAAGAAGGCCGACTGGGTCTTGTGAATGTTTGATTTCACCAGCAACAGCGTTGACCTCACTTCGTGCTTTTGGAGCCAGGGCTCGGAAGTTCGGGGCCAACGCAATCTGTTGGAAGCGGTCAAGGTCATCTTCAACTGCAATCGATTCGACGTTGAGTTCTTCCGCCAATATGTCGTGGAATTCACTCATTTCAAGCCCTGCGACAATCCAGCCTTGTGAACATGGAAGCCGTTGACGCCGTCCAGCATCGATTCGGATTCTTCGACCCACTTCAGCAAGTTCCCGAACTAATTCCATGACGCCTTCCAGTTCCACATCTTGTGGAGGTAGGGTTGCAGTTGCAGCTGCGGCTTGTTCGTCCCACGCATCGGCAGTTGCACCATCAAGCGTTCCTGGAACACCAAGCGGCCACGCAGCTTGATGGACGGTTTCTCCGGTTAAGTTCCGATGAATGACATCGACCATGAAGGGACTGACTGGAGCGACCAAACGGCACACGGTGGTCAAAATTTCATGCAGCGTATGCTGGCAAGCCAACTTATCACTGCTTTCCGAATCGTCCCACAATCTTCGTCGACTACGGCGAACATACCAATTTGACACATCGTTGACGATGAAGTCCTCCAAATCACGGCAAGCCTTGTGGAAATTCCACCCTTTGAAGTCAGCATGGTAATTTTGAGCAGTTGTTGCCAATCGAGAAAGAATCCATCGGTCCAGTGAGGGACGCGATGCGACATCAGAGGTTGATGCATCGGGGTCAAAGTTGTCAAGCGCAGCGTAGTCCGCATGGAATTTGTAGACGTTCCACAACGTCAAGAACATCTTTGCGTAGGTTTCTCGAACGCCGTTGGAATCAAATTTCAACGGATTCCAAGGAGCGCCAGCGGTCACCATGTACCAGCGTGTTGCGTCTGCACCTTCGCGGTTGAAGTGGTCCCAAGGGTCAACAATGTTCCCTCTCGATTTTGACATCTTCTTTCCTTCAGCGTCAAGAATGAGCCCGAGGCTCAAACAACGCTTGTAGGCGGGTTTGTCAAACACGGTGGTCGAAACTGCCAAGAGAGTGTAAAACCATCCACGGGTTTGGTCAACGCCTTCGCAGATATAGTCGACAGGGAAGGATGAATCAAATGTCTCTCCACCATCAAAGGGGTGGTGCCACTGTGCGAACGGAGCGCATCCGGAATCAAACCAGCAATCCATGACAAAGGGTTCTCTGTGCATGGGTTTCCCGTCATCAGATACCAACGTAAAGCCGTCAACAATTGGTCGATGAAGGTCAACATCATCGGGGCATTCGGGGTTTGCGATGCCTGCGGCTACGGCTTTGGCAACTTCAGATTGAAGTTCTTCAATCGAGCCAACGCACTTCATTTGTCCGTCTTCGGTTCGCCACACTGGAATTGGCGTTCCCCAATATCGCTCTCTGGAAATTGCCCAATCTTTGACGTTTCGTAGCCACTCGCCGAATCGACCTTCCCCAACCCAATCCGGTGCCCACTCGACGCCATCGTTGAATTCCAACAAGCGTTCTTTGACAGCAGTCATGCGCACGAACCATGAATCCATTGCGTAGTACAGCAGTGGATGGTCGGTTCTCCAGCAGTGTGGATAGTCGTGGAGGTAGGCTTTTTCACGGTACAAAAGGCCGCTTTCAGGCCCGCTTCCATTGCTGCCTTTAGGGCTTGAAAGCAGTTCGATAATGGTCTGGTCGCATTCTTTGACATAGCGTCCGTCCAACAGTGGGTGAGTCCCTTCAAGGAAGGCGCCATCCATGCCGACGGTATGGTAGGCAGGTAAGCCTGCTGCCATTCCCAAATTATAGTCGTCTTCACCGTACATGACGGCTGTGTGAACCACGCCCGTACCGTCGGTGGTAGTGACCCAATCGGCTTCCAACACCGTCCATGCGGTTGTAGATTCGCCACGAGGAACGGCTTCGGGGAACAACGGTTCGTACGAGCGACCAACGAGGTCTCGGCCGGGGAATTCATCGATGATTTCGACATTGTGGCGAAGAACCTCTTTCATCAGGTCCTTGGCCAAAATTACGATTTCACCGACAGAGGCACCTCCTTCTCCACTCCAGTTTTCGGCAACTTCAGTCACGCGAACACGAACATAGGTCACCTCAGGTCCAACGGCAAGCCCGACGTTTCCAGGGAGCGTCCAAGGCGTAGTAGTCCATGCAAGAATGCTCGCCTCTTCGTCAGAGAGTTTGAACTTCACATAGACGGACGGTTCCTCGACTTCCTTGTAGCCAAGAGCAACCTCGTGAGATGAATACGATGTTCCGGTTTGTGGGCAGTAGGGTAAGACTTTGTGGCCTCTGTACAGCAATCCTTTGTCGAACATTTGCTTGATGGCCCACCAACATGATTCGACATACGAATTCTCGAGAGTGACGTAGGGATTGTCTAAGTCAACCCAGTATGCCATTCGCTCAGTCATTTCTCTCCAAGCAGATTCATAGGTCCACACTGATTCACGGCAGGCTTGATTGAAATTATCCATTCCGTAGGCTTCAATAGCTTCATTTGACATTAAGTCCATTCGCTTTTGGACTTCGATCTCCACAGGTAAGCCGTGCGTATCCCATCCGCCTTTACGCTCAACTTTGAACCCCTCCATCGTCTTCCAACGACAGACTAAGTCCTTGTAAGCGCGTGCTACTACGTGATGGATTCCGGGTTTTCCATTCGCAGTAGGTGGTCCTTCAAGGAAGATAAACGGAGCGCCATTGCGTCGTGTTTCAATGGATTGCTGGAATGCACCTTCTTTGCTCCACATCTCAAGAAGCGTTGTCTCAAGTTTCACCGCATCGAGTTCACCAGCGGGGTTCGGACGAGCCATGAACCACCGAGCAGCCTTTTTGTCTTGAACCTCACCCTTGAACAGCGTGATTTCAACGGTCATTGAACGGTCGAAGAGAGAAGGCAAAAGTTTGGAAATTGAGATTTTTATCGATGAAATGCGGGGGTATCATTGAAGTCCTTTAACGCTTAGCAGCAGGCATGGCGGGGGGGTCAAGCGCACGCAAGGCTGTACTCCTTGCGTTGTTGATGGTTTTCGGTGGACCGCTGCAGAGCATGATTTCTTCTGAAAATCCGGCTTCTGAACCCATATCCGTGCTCCTCCCAACTTCCGACATACGTTCGGTTGGTTCCGGTGAAAACGCCGTTGTTATCCTACCAGGTGCCAACTCGTACTCCACCGATTTTGAAATCGACGTTTCCAGTAACGCACCGGTGACCGATATTCACCTTTCACTGGAACCTTCGGTTGAACTCACCCAACAAGGTTTCACTTGGAATGACAGCACCGTTTGGGCGCACAGCAGTGCTGTGAACAATGGAACATTTGGTGAATCAGGAGCCTTGACCGGTAACGGAGCAGGAATGCTTTGGGACTTCAATTCACCAACCAATCCTTCACCCGGGTGGACTTTTTCTAACTCATATTCAGGCGTTGTGACCAGCCCAGCATGCGGTTACAATGGCTCTTCGGGAGGTTCGATTCGAACCTATGCAGGTTCAACCTACGCAACTTCACCGGTGAGCGATTTCTCGGGCGTCTCGACCATGCCGCTCCATCTCTGGGTTCTCGAGGGCTACTCCAACTGCGGTGAAGAACCAGATTTGAACGAAGACCTGCAAATACAATACCGCACAGCCACCAGTACGTGGACCACACTGCATACCTTTTCTGGTTCTCCTTCAAGCTCTCAAACACCGACACAGTACATGACAACGCTTCCTGCTGCCGCCCTCCATACCAATTCACAAATACGATTCCATCAAACCTCGGGTTCCTCAACGTGCTGCGATTACTGGTTCATCGATGACGTACATTTCGCCACTCCTCCTTCTGCTGAATGGCGGTCTCCATCGATCGGTTTCGCTCCAAGTTCGTTCCAAGTCGTCGACCAAGGTCCGTGGGCACCGTTGTACATCGATGCGACAGTTCCGACTGGGGCTAACCTCAACTGGACGATTCTCGATGGAACTACAGGTGCACCTCTACAGGGGATGACGGGAAGTGGGGCGGGATGGGTTCCACTCAATGCTCTTGATTGGCAAACCGTTAATTCCATCCGTCTGCACTTGAATTTCGAACCTTCACCCAGTGGTGAAATGGCCTCCGTTCATTCAATCAGCGGAGACGGAATGTACGCCGTGTCAGCTAACTCCCCCCTCGCTTTTGAGGGCTGGACTTCCAATGGTGGAGGCATCAATTATGTCGAAACAAGCAGTTCACACGAAGGTACTGCGAATGACCGGTTCACCTCGCCATGGTTCACGCCTTCAGCAGCACTGTCACACATTCACGTTAGCGCTACAACTACCCTTGCACAAGCTCAGATGCGAACTTCACCATTGGACAACTGGACCAACATAACCCTCCCCTACTCGCTGGACTTAGCCGGGCAAGAAGGAACGGTTGGTGCGTACCAAATCCAATTCATTTCAGCATCCAATTCTTCTACGGCATTCTGGCAAGTCTATGATTTTGAAACCGGTGCATTTGGTGGAGTTCAACCAGCCAACCCAACCATTGACTTCGCACAAGATGGTGTTGCAGAGTGGGGCTCAAGCGATGCAAGAGTTGGCTCATGGGGATGGCAAGACCGTTTTGAAAACGGTGAAACCTCCATCGCTGCTAACCCTGGGATATCGGGTACTTCGAAGGTGAAGGCGTGGATTCCAGCAACAGAACTTCTCAGTTTCTGCTTTTCGGGAATGTCCTACAACGGTGAAATGACTGGATTGAACCTGAATTTCGATGGTTCCACGATTGCCAATTGGACTGTTGAAGGCGGGTCGGGATTCTTTACACTCGAACCCTCTCAACTCGAGAATCTTTCAATTTCAGCCATGCAATCAACATCGAAAGCCAGTGCACTGGGTACGTATTTCGTCGAAATTGAATTTGAGGTCTTTGGAACTGGCAACGCAACTCTGTCGGGACTTGGAGTGCCGTACAAAGCAGTGGATTTCATACAAGCCCCGGTCGATTCAGCATTTGTCCTCGCTTTGAACGGTGCTCGAAATGGATTATCATCCATCGGAGGAATGCATCACATCCCAATTCCGATGACATCGGATACTTCGGGGTCACTCGATGTTACACTGGAAGGGCTCAACTCGTCTTCACTGGTAGAATTAACCGGCGTCACGATGGATACCGATGCAACCACGCTGACACCAAGTCAGCGCTGGCAAACAATGCAAACTCAGTACACTGTACTTTCTTCAGCCGCAGCGACGGCTCGTTTGGACGTGAACGGCGGAAATTACTCCGCAACGTGGTTGTTGCCTCTAAACGGAGGTTCTCCAATCGGAACTGGTGATTCAAATTTGGTCGAATTGCACCCTGATAGCGCCATCACCAGTGACATTGCTGGTACCTCAGTAACGGTGAACATTACCTTTAGAATGGAACCGGAGTGGGATGATTCACCTCACCTCACTGCCTCAACACGTCTGATGCTTTCGAACGGCGTTCTTTCGATTCCTGCCAGTTATACTTGGGGAGGAAACGGGATTCAAGGTTTTGAAAATGACCTTGAGATTAAATCAGTCACTCTTACCGGTGATGACGGTGAGGAACTCACGGTCAGTGACTACTATTTGATGGCCGGCTCAAACATAGATGTCGATGTCAGAATCGGGTTTGAAGGCGTAGATTCCGTCGATGCGTTCGCAGACGATGACGCACTTGTAGAATTCTACCAAGGCGAGTCACTGATAGCAAATACGACGGTGCTAGAGCAAAACATGTGGAGTCTAAACAGCGCCATTCCGTTTACGTTTGGGGTGGTTGACTGGCGATTCGAGATTACGTCGTTGAACGGGATTGGATTGGCTGATGATTCGGTCTATCAACGAACCTTCCACATCGACTCTATCTCGCCGCAAGTACTGGAAACCAATGCCGAACTCTACGACCATCGCACTCCTTCATCGACCCAAACATTCCAAATTAAGATTTCAGACCAACCAGTCCTTCCAAGTTCCATTCAAGCAATGGTATGGCGAGAATGGAGTGATGACGACAATTTCGACTCGTGGCCTGATGCGGATGAATACACTCCAATGGGTCTGTTTATCCCTAACGACCTCAATGCGTTAATTGGTCAATATACGTTGATGATCGATGATACGGGAGGAAGCCTGGGTCAGAAGGTCTCGGTGTACCTTGTAGGTACGGATGGTGCTGGTCATCATCTCGAGAACAGTGGCTCGAACATTTCCGGTGAACAGTTGTTCATGTACCAGTTAGCGGTTGACGGAGCTCCGACGGTTGCATCGAACGCTTTCGGCTATCAAGATGGTAAAAAACCGTGGTTGCATCCTGCTATGGAGTACTCCTTCAACGTCCACATCGATGAACCGAATGGAGGTTCGGATTTGTCCACGGTCGTTGTCGAACTGGCATCGAATCAAGGAAGTGACCCATTGCCAATTCAGTGGGATTTCCTGACCGGCAACTGCACAACGACCAGTCCACATCTCATTATTCTCGGCTGTCAAATGCTTGGAACTGACGGCATGCAGGCCAGTCCGTACGACCGTGCCATGACCTTGAGCGTTGATTTTGAATTGGGTTGGACCACACCCGACCTCGGCGAAACTCGCCGTGAACCGGGAATTCGAGTCATTGACCGTGCTGGGCAAGAGGTGTTCCGAGCATTCCCAGAGCATCGCTGGCGATTTTCTGCAGCGATGGAAATTCCTGAACAAAGCGTCTCACTGATTCTCTCTCAGGGTTCGCTGGTTGTCGACGGTGCGCGATTAGCACCGAACAGTCCGTTCGAGATTGCGGGCGGCGTTGTCTTCACCGAAACAGGCTTGATTCCAGAGTTCGATTGTCAAGTGAACGTCCAATTCGCAGGCTCAACCACGTCCGCCCTTTCACTGGACGGCATTTGGTCGGTGCCTTTGGTTGCTCCATCGCAATCCATGACAACTCCTCTGACGTGGAGCATCGGTTGTCTTTCCGGACAGGGAACGGATACAACGGAGCAAGAATCTTCGGTTCGTTGGATTCTTGTTGACGGTACGGGGCCTGAACCGGTCGAGGTATCTAATCCTCGACCTTCATCGGTTCTCAAGGCTGAATCTCATGAAGTCCGCATTCTTCTCTCCGAAGCTGGTGGGCTTGATGTCGATTCACTTGAACTGATCTGGTGGGTTGAAGAAAAGGAAACCGGAGACCGCTTACGCAACGGAGTTGAGGCTCTCAGTCTTGTTGGTTCTGACATTGCAGGGCTTCGTTTGGAAGTCGTAGGTAACGTTGATTTATCTGAAATAACCCCACAAATGCTTGAAAACCGTCTGGCTTTTTACATCCAGATTTCAGGTCGAGACCTTGCCGATAACGCAGTTCTTGGCATCGGCGGTTCACCAGCAGGGTCTCCTGTAGGCGTTTGGGACATGGAATGGCTCAAACCGGAATTTTCGCTTCCTGCCACCGGCGTCACCTATTCTCGTTTGCTTGTTGAAGTCGGCCAGACTTCGATTGTAACAGCATACATCGAGAACACTGGAACACTGAACGGTTCAGTTGAAGTCATTTTCATTGAGAACCTCATTGACGGTACCAGTTCGACCATGCGCCGTACCACTGTCATCGTTCCCAAGGGTGGGACCCTTCCAGTATCAACCGACTGGAACCCATCAGCACCCGGTTTACAATGGGTCGAGGTCCAAGTTGGTTCAGATGTGGTGACAATCGGGCCTTCCATCGACGTTCGTCCAATGAGAGAAGAATCGTTCACTGAACGCGTGTTTGGAGATGTCAATCCAGTCCTCGGAACCCTTTCAGCATCACTTTTCATCGGAATTCTTGCAACCTTACTTGTCTTAGCAAAACGGATGACATTGCGAGGTGGTTCTAAGAGTGAGCACGACTGGGACGATTATTCTTCATCATTTGATGATGATGAGGACGAATATGAGTTTGAACCTGATGTTGAGGATTCGTTGAGCGAAGCAGCCTCCGTCGCGGCTGCACAAGTCGTGAACGCTGAATCTGATTGGTCGATGGGTTCCGACGGTTACTGGTGGTACCACGATAAGCAAACCAATGAATGGTGGTACAAGAACGCCGAAGGCGAGATTGTGAAGTACAGCTGATACTCGGAGATGACCCAATGCCTCGTCGAATTGGATTATTGCAAGTGGACCCAACTGTTGGCGACTTAGTCGGAAACGCTGTTCGAATTGAAGCATTGGCGAAGTTGGCCTCAGACCACGGAGCGAGGATTGGCGTGACAACCGAGTTGGCCATCTCCGGCTATCCTCCACGTGACCTGTTGCTGCAAGACGAATTTATTCGATTAGCACAGGACACTGCGAGCAATCTTGGGGTGGAACTTCCAGTCCTCGTAGGAACTCCAATTGAACCATCAAGTGCCCGTCAACTTCCGTCAAATGGGGTTGTTCGTGCTGGAGCAAACAAGGCCAAGCCAAGCGGCGAAGACAGCATTCACATCGTTGCACGAAAGCAACTTCTCCCTACCTACGATGTCTTCGATGAAGCTCGTTATTTTCACCCAGACAACCGTTCTGGAATTGCTCGAACCATCGGTGATCTCAACCTCGGCGTGACCGTCTGTGAAGATGCGTGGCAAGCCGCTGGAATGACGCCTTCGGAATATTCAGCAGACCCCATTGAACATCTTGCTGAATGGGGCCGACAAGGCGTACAACTGGATGCTACGGTCAATCTTTCTGCATCTCCTTACCATTCCGATAAGTTGAGTTCACGAATTCAAGTGTGTCGAACAGCGGCAGCAATTTTGGGACATCCGTTCCTTTTGGCGAACCAAGTTGGGGGTAACGACGACCTTCTCTTTGATGGGAATTCTCTGGTTGCTTGGCCAGATGGCCGAGTTGTTGTCGCACCTGCATGGCAAGAAGGTGTTTTCTTGGTCGACCTTGATGATGCCGAGGGCTGCACTTGGATTCCTTCTGATGCAGTCGACGCACTTTCGGTTGGTAACGACGCGTTGCGACACCTTTCACCCGGCCATTCAGGCCAAGAGTATGATGAACATCTGCTCGAAGATTTGACCGACGCCGTCATCGCTGGATTGTCTGACTACTGCCGAAAGTCGGGCATATCGTCGGTGGTCCTCGGGCTTTCAGGAGGTATAGATTCAGCGGTGGCTGCGTGTATTGCTGCGGCTGCAGTTGGCCCAGAAAACGTGACAGGAATCGCCATGCCAAGCCGGCACTCGTCCCAACATTCAATCGACGACGCCCGTCATACCGCTGAAGCACTGGGTATCGTGTTTGACACCGTTCCAATCGACGGGCTACATTCTTCAGTCGAAGGCAGTATTGGAGGGGTTCTGAACAACGGTCATCCCGTTGCATCCGAGAATCTTCAATCGAGGCTTCGCGGGTTGATTGTGATGGGATATGCTAACGCTCAGGGCCGAATGGCGATTGCTACGGGTAATAAATCCGAATTAGCTCAGGGTTACTGTACGCTGTACGGTGACATGGCAGGTGGCTATTCTCCGTTGGGAGATTTGTACAAACTGCAGGTGTACGGGCTGGCAGATGAGTTCAATGCACGGGCAAAGGCATTAGGCAACATTGTCCCAGTCAACGATTCAACTCGGCACAAACCACCTTCTGCAGAATTAGCTCCTGACCAGAAAGACGAAGATTCTCTGCCTCCGTATTCCGTGCTTGATGCAATACTTCACGCTCACATCGAGGATGGCTTGGATGCTGAGGCTATAGCACAACTTGGATTTGAACGCTCACAAGTCGTCGAAGTCTTGACTCGACTTGAGCGAAGTGAACACAAGCGTTGGCAGATGTCGCCTGCACCACGAGTCTCGAAACGAGCGTTCGGACAGGGCTGGCGCAGACCGCTCGCTTCGCGCCATGATTGGCGCCATTGATGTCTACGGTCGGAATGACTCAAAAACAATTCAATCTTCGCAACTGCATGGGTGAAGGCATTTCGAACATAGCGGGGTACCGCTTTGTCGACCTTCCCGATCGTGATGAACTCCGCAAACCGTTCAAAGAAGTCTGCACCTCACTTGACTTGAAAGGAACCATTCTCTTGGCCCATGAAGGCATCAACTTTTTCTTAGCAGGTTCAGAGCCATCCTTGAACGGTTTTATTGAATTCTTGAACGGTGATGAGCGGTTTGCTGGCATTCGCTTGAAGTACTCATTCACCGATTATCAGCCGTTCAATAGAATGAATGTTCGATTGAAAAAAGAAATCATTTCAATTGGACTCGACCACGTTCAACCTGCTCGACGAACCGGTCCGGTGATATCACCGACGGAATTCAAGCAGTGGTTGGATGAAGGTCGAGAGGTTGCCGTACTCGATACCCGAAACGACTACGAAATTCGTTTGGGCACTTTCCAAAATGCAATCGACCTCGATATCACGTCCTTCAGATCCTTTCCTAAAGCGATTGAACAACTGCCTGATTCGATGAAGGATATTCCCGTGGTGATGTTTTGTACCGGTGGAATACGATGCGAAAAAGCCAGCGTCGTGATGATGGATGCAGGATTCAGGGACGTACGCCAATTGGGTGGTGGAATCCTCGGCTACTTCGAAGAAGTTGGAGAAGCACATTGGGACGGTGATTGCTTCGTCTTTGACCATCGCGTAGCGGTCAATCCGGAACTCGACCAAAGTGACGTAGTCCAGTGCTTCGCCTGTCGCCAACCGCTGACCGTCGAAGAGCAACAATCCCCCGACTACGTCATCGAGGTTTCATGCCCACACTGCATTCATTTGCGGTCATGACCACACGAGCCATTCACCGGAGATCGTACCGTGACTCCAAGCATGAACCTCATGGCCGCGTTGACCGTCATGGGACATGAACAGAGCATGATGTTCACTCATCACCAGCGAACCGTAGGTTCCAGATGCGGAATTGTTCCCACTCCCCTCCCAGGGGTCGTACGCTAACTGCGCACCGGTACCGCTGAAATACCACAAGCAAGAACCGGTTTCTTGCCCGTCGATTTGTCCGGAAGCCATGACGAACAACGTTTCACTGTGTGCGGCAAAGTGGAGAATGTTTGAACTGGCAATGCCCGCCCTCAAGTCGGTGACGACCTTTGTTTGTTCAACCGTACCGTCACTGGTGCACACTTCATGGGCCACGCCCGGCGCTACACAGTCGAACCATAGCAGTCCTCCATGTACGTATCCTCCCGCCCAATCGCCCGGAGCGAGGATGTCAAGCGACAGCAGTTGGGTTTGACCCGTGACCAAGTTGTGAGACCACACAGTCGTATCCACGCCAGAGGTCAGTGCATCAAACACGAGGTACTGGCCGACTTCATGAATCCCCAACGCCACGCCAACGTGTTGTGTCGGCGAACCGGTGCCTTGGTGGGTCAGCGAGGTCAGCCAATTCGCCGACCCGTCTTCAAACAAATGCACCAACTGGCGTCCGTTGTTGGCCTCAGCGACAAAGACCGCACCGGTTCCTACAGCGGTTGGACTGGAGGGTGCACTGCTGCCCATCGGGTTGAGGTCCCAGCTGAGTAAATCTCCAGAGGTTGTGAGTAGGTGCGGCTCGAGTCCCTGCGTGTCTTTGGCTGAAAACCACAAATGTGGACCGTTAGAATACAGTACTTCGGTCGCAAATGTACTCAAGCCAGCACTGGAATTATTCAGCAACGCTGAGGCTTCATTACCGAACATGGGATGGCTGAATACACTTGACGTGTCCGTTCCGTTGGTCCAAACCAATCGGTCATCAGCGGTCAGCACGACCACGCCTTGAGCCCACAGTGCAAGTTTGGAATGCGATGCAAGCACGATTCCCGTGCCTGAATCTGTGATCCGTTGGGTACCAGTAGTTGTCGCGTCGGTGACCCACAGTTGCCTTCCATGCACACCGTCATCTGCATCGAAGAACATTCGTTCGCCTGCGTTGGTGGTCACAGCGTTGAACGACAGGTCTCTGCCAGGAAGAGCGTCCCCGCTTGGGTTGATGTCAAGGAGCAGGTTCGTGGTTGCTTCTGTCCCTTCACTGACCCACAGTTCACAACCGCTTACACCGTCCACTCCGGAGATGAGAATCCGCTGTTGTTGCTCCATCCACACCATTGCATCGCAGTTTACTGTGACGCCGTTAGCAGATCCACTCGCCATATCGGTGATTGGACCGTAAGCCAACGGTGTGCTGCAAACATTGAGGCTTTCAAGCAGTTCTCCGGTTTGGAGCGTGCCATCATGAGCAATACCTCCGCCGTTGCCGTCATCGATGCCGAATTCGATGATGATTCCAACCGGACAGACCGATGGGTGAGGCTGACGCTGTTCTACCAAAGCAGACGCACCGGTTTGACCGTCGACGCCCTGCATTCCATTGATTCCGTTGCTGCCAATCACTCCGTTGCACACGGTGTTGGCGGTGTGAATTTCATCATCACCAAGTTCACCGTCATCCGAAAGGTCGATTCCTGCCAACAGAACGGCCCCTCCCATTGGGCAGGATTCATTGCCGGGTTGGATCGGGTTGATTCGCAGCAGACTCTGGTTTGCTTCAACTACGGGGCCCGGTGCACCTTGGGGCCCTGAAAGACCTTCTTTACCGTGACACACTTTGGTGGTTGAGGAGACTTCATCATCGCTCAAGATACCGTTTTGGTCATAATCACTTCCAATGATGATTTCTGCACCTCCTTCGGTGCAGATTGAGTCAGCGACCCGCCCTTCGATGCGTACAAGCATCTCGTGAGCATCAAGGCCCTTTTCACCCGGTTGCTGTGATACGGAATCGACCATGATGTACGACGTAGTCGAAATGGCTAACGCACAGACCACAAGTAAGGTCTGCATGACTGCAGCCCATCGTGATTTGGTGCGAATCGGCGCTTGTACCGCCTGATGGGAACTGGCCGTTGGGTGAGCGATTTCAGGTACACGCTTGTGCAAATTATCCTGTACAGGTTCTCCTGCAATATGGCTCGGGTCTTCGTGTCGTTGTGAGTTCGACATGAGTACTTCCAAGACAGTCAATGGTATCAAATCCTTCGGTTCAGACGTCCCCTGTCTACAAAACGCGGATGGCAGTTGGATGTAAGGGGTGACTTCAAGGCAGTGTTTGATTTCCCTTAGGCATGGACCTCCCCGTTCGTCTTGCAGCCCAACTGGCTGGTGAAGAAGGTCCAACTCGACAAAAAGCCGCCCGATTGGTGGTGGATTTGGCCGTGACGGCTGGAGCAGAAGGCTACATCGAAGTTGACCACGCACACGTTTCGGGCGTCTCCGTTATCACTGGCGGGCACGGGTTGCGTCGATTTTTAGCAGATTTATCCAGCTCAGGTGACGGTAAAGTCACCATCCCTACAACGCTCAACTCAGCGGGTTGTGATAAAGAGAAGATGAAGGAAATGGACATTGAATGGCCTGATTTTCTTGAACAACAGTTCGAAATCGTTGAGGCCTACTCGCAATTGGGCATTCAAGCCACGCTTTCTTGCACACCCTACGACCGGGGTATCGAACAGATCAGCGGTTTTGCATCTTGGGCTGAATCCAATGCAGTTTGCTTTTCTAATACCTGGACCTCACTAATTACCAACCGTGAATCGGGTCTTTCAGCGCTTGCTACTGCGTTGACCGGTTTTGCTCCATGCTGGGGACTCCACTTGGATGAAAACCGAGTGCCAAACATTCTTGTTAAGGTTGAATGCGAATTAAACACGCTGGCCGATTGGTCGGTTTTAGGAGACTGGATTGGAAAACAAGTGCGGCCTGATTGGAACGTTCCCTGGGGTCCAATGCCGCTGATTCAAGGTCTTCCTGTCACTGCAAGTTTTGCCTCAAAGAAGGCATTGACAGCAGCTGCAGCAAATTACGGTACGCCGATGCTGTGGGCTGAAGGCTTGTCTGCAGACCCGCCGTTGCAGCGTGATTCGTTGGGGGGATGGGCTTCACCAGACGGCGGATGGCAGGGAGAGTTGGTTTTCACCGAGCAGGAACTCGCTGCACGCTACGATGATTTAGCCCCCAAAGGCCAAGTCGATTTAGTGGTCATTGGTTGCCCACAAGCAAGTCTTGAAGAAATTCGTTTGACCGCATCAGCCGTCCGTTCGCATGCAGAAATGGGTGCTAAAATACCCGATCAACGGCTGTGGGTGTTCACCAGTGGTGAAAATTATCAACTTGCGTGTGCTGATGGAAGCATCGAATTGTTGGAATCTGCAGGTGCGGTGATCCTGCAAGATACCTGCCCGGAAGTGACGCCATACAATCGCCAACACTACAACCACCTGCTCACCAATTCTCTGAAAGCAGAACACTATCTCACCAGTGGACTCAACCGATTGCCGACAAGCGTCGTGCCCATTACTGAATGCGTTTCTCACGCCTTTGAGCCACGTCTTTCAGCCGGCCCTCGTCCCGTCTTGCAGTCCAAAGCCCAACCCCAGCACGTCAGCGCAAAGACACATCAAGTGGCTACGAAGGTCATCAACGGGGCACCGCTGCTCTCACAGGACGACTTCTGCGTGACGGGACGGGCCATGGTCACGGACGTTCCAATCACCTACCTCGGCTATGTTAATCGCGATACCGGTGTCATCGAAGAAACCGGTCACCCACTCGATGGCCGAGCGATTGAAGACAGCATTCTGATCTATCCAAAAGGGTCGGGTTCCACGGTTGCTCCTTTTGTCTTGATGGGCCTGATTTACACCGGTAAGGGGCCGCTTGCCGTGGTGAATCGAGACGTCTGCCCACTCACCTTACCAGCGTGTTCGCTGCTCGGATTGCCGTACGGTCACGGTTTTGATTCTGATCCGTGCATCGAGGTGAACGACGGTGACCTTGTTGAATTCAAATCCCAAGATGGCAACGTTACCCTCACGGTTTTACAACGAGTCGCACAGGGTGATTGAATGGAATCCAATCGAATTGTGGTGACGGGTGCGGCAGGATTCATTGGCTCGTCGCTGTGTGAAGCACTGGTTGAACAGGGCCATTCGGTTCTCGGACTCGATTCCTTGTTTCGCGGCTCATTGGACAATCTCTCAGCAGTTCTAGAGCACCCGCATTTCCAGTTTATGCAAGGTGATGTTCGTGATATTGACCAATTGGACGATGCTGTTGAACATCTTGGCGGCGTTGACATCATCTATCACCTCGCTGCCATCAACGGGACAAAATGGTTCCATGAGGCCGCACATTCTGTCATCGACGTCAACATCAACGGTACGCTACGAACGTTGGAACTAGCGATGGCAAACGATGCACGGTACGTACTTGCATCTTCACCTGAAGCGTTTGGAGATGCAGAAATTCAACCACTGACCAACGGTAACCCCATGACATTCAGCGACCCTGCTGAGCATCAACGCCACTCCTACGGGGCGAGTAAATACCTCGATGAAGTCGCATGCCAGCATGCCAGCCGTGAGGGATTAGATGTTCGAATTGTCCGACCCTTCAATGCGTACGGACCTCGCTTGAAAGGCGATGAATACGGTCAAGTTGTTGCGATGTTCTTTCAATCCATCGTGAACAATCAGCCACTCTCACTTCATGCTGGAGGCCAGCAAACCCGTTCGTTCACGTGGATTGGCGACATCGTTGACGGATTTCTCAAAGCAGGTCTCATGGATACGGGACTTGACGGAGTCTCGCTGAACGGTTGTGCGTTGAACATCGGGAGCACTGAGGAAGTTTCAATCCAAGAACTTCAAACCGCCATCTATGAGGTTGTTGCAAGCGACCTGACTTGGAAACAAGCTCTGCCTGAAGTTCAGGTAACTGACGGCTATTTTGGTGATTCCAAACGACGGCTTCCAAACTGTTACGAGAGTACGTCACTGCTCGGATGGTCTGCATCAACGACGTTGAACGATGGACTGCAGCGAATGTGGGATTCTATTCGATAGGTCACTTCTTGTTGGCATAGTGCTTGAGTACCTTTCCACCCCATGCATTTGGAGCAGGCGTGAGCCTGTCGTGACCGTGCTGGCATAAAATATCCAGTCCTTCGGGTGGCATGTCCGTTTCAGTGGTCCATATCCCAGTCACGCGCAGAACCGCAAGGCGGGCAACGGCATCGGGCAATGAGCGGTCTTCGAGAAATTCCACTTCAAGGGCGGCAACGGCTTCGTTGATGAGCAAAGGGTGATGTTCGCTGTGCGTTAATCCTGAAAGGTTCCATTCACTTTCACCGTTGGGAAGGGGAGCTGCCGTTTCATTCACCGCTTCGACCATGCTGAGGGTGCTTGGCATGAGGTGAAGGAGTGCTTTTTTGGTACTTCGAAGGTTGAGCAGAGTATCTCGATAGCGCCCTTCTCTGTTGCAACTGAACGACGCAATCAACAACGGAGGCCCGGTAGACACCGCCATTACCGATGTATATGGAGCGAGGTTGAGGTTTCCATTCTCGTCTTGGGTTGAGGCAACGACCAGTGGGCGAGGTGAAAGCAACCCTGAAAGCCAACCAGCCCGAACAGGATGTTCCAGATCATCAACTTCAATGCGCCGAGCATGTTCCATACCTCTGGTTGGAAGCGGGGTGAACCAGCGGTCGAGTTTTCCGTTGTGAATCTCTTCGATTGCATGTTGGTTGAATTCTATGTACGATTCCCATGATTCGATATTTCCGTCTTCACCACGGCTCTGCTTACGCTTGATTGAATCCGCTGCATAGACGTTACATCGTTCCAAGAAATCGACTACAACTGCTTTTCTGTCCATCATACCACCTCTTCATTCGTCTGATGAGGACGCTGCCTTTAATGTGGCTTGTTTTTTGTCATAGTCCTGACGCGTCATCAAATACCGAGCAGGATTTCCTGCCCATACTTCGTTGGCGGGCAATGAGCGGGTAAGCGTAGCCCCTGCAGCAACGACGGAATTGGTTCCTATGCTGCACCCTGCGACAATCGTCGCCCCTCCACCAATCACTGCACCGTTCATCACCGTGATTGGCTGCCACTGATTCGAATTTCCGGATGGTGGATACTTGTCATTGAGCAGCGTAGCGTTCGGTCCGATGAATACACCGTCACCCAGTACGCACCTGTCCGCAACGTATGCGCCGCCTTGGATGCGACAGCCAGCGCCCATGCGCACCCGCCGGCCTATGTGCGCAAGAGCACCGATTGAGCAATCGCTGCCGATGACAGTCTGCGCTCCAATGTGGCACGGTGACCAAGCAACACTGTTGTGTTCAAGTTCGATGCGTTCACCGCCAAGGGTGGCCTTCTGTGTCATTGAATCCCTCATTCATCAAGTCCAAGTTCACGGAGGAGCATGCTAACGTGCCCTTTTGCCTTGACGTTGTACCTAAGCCAATCAAATTGGCCGTTTGGCCCAATGACAAACGTCGAACGGGCGCAGCCCATGTACTCTTTACCGTAATTCTTTTTCAAACGCCAAGCTCCGTAGGATTCGTGCAACGTACCGTCTTCATCCATCAAGAGAGGGAAATTGAGTTCTTGTTTTGAAATGAAGTTGTCGTGAGATTTCACACTTCCTTTCGATACACCAAGCACAACGTATCCTTTGGAGGTGAGTCGAGCCATGCTGTCGCGAAAATCACAGGCTTGCTTGGTGCATCCTGGTGTAGAATCACGTGGGTAAAAGTAGAGCACGACAGTCTTTCCCTCTTCGTTGTAGCGCGACAATGAGTGTTCGATCCCAGACGAATCAGAACAGTTGAATTCAGGTGCTTTTTCGCCAATTTGGAATGTTTTCGCTTCTGACATGGCGGTTCCAGTTCGTGGTGTTTGATGAAGGATTGCATTCATTCGGAGAGAGTTTTTGTTCGTTTTCTCGCTCAATCAGCGGTTAAATGTTACGCAGTACTTTTTTTATGCATGGTGGTTTAAATATCATGCAGAATGATTCATTGCACCTGATTCGACCGATTCTTCTAATAACCGGGAGGTTTAACGGGATTCATGGTAGCCGTTCGTATGTCTCGTAGAGGTCGGCGCTACTCAAAGCAGATTCTTCGAGTTAATTCGAAACAAGAGTTGCAAACTATCGCCAGTAATGTTCAAACTGACATGGATAAAAAGAACCTCTCTTACGACGAGGCACTCGGCCTTGGCAACCTCATTCAAAGCCGTTCCGACCAATTGCCTGGAGACGCCATCATCTACGGTCTGTCGGACCGCGACACGTACCGAAAGTCGCTCGAACTTTACCTCCGAGATTCGCTTCTCACACAAGCCGAGCAGATGCTCTTGTGGGAGGAACGCCGACGTCTCGGTATCACTGACACCGAGCATGAAAATCTTCTGAATCTCTTACTCAATCAATGGAAGGGCCAGGGTAAGAAGGTCACCATCGATCGATTTGATACACCTGGGGGTGCTGAATCTGCGTAATACTGAATCTAACCGAATCGGCCTCGTGACCGCAATGGTCCTGTTGTTCCTGCTCCCTGCAATCCTGCCAATCGTCACCGCAGTGGACGAATCGAATGCCAGTACGACTTCGGCCCGTTCGTCTCCAGATTTCAGCATTAAATCGATGGAGATTGGCGGCATAGGGTCGGTGAGCGACGGAAGCGATACGTACTTTGCTCAAGGCAAGCACATCATTCGTGTCGTCGTTGAAAACAGCGGCTCGGGCTCGGGGGATGTTCAGGTTAAGCTTGAACATCGTGGGGCGTCAAACCTCGCTTTCTCAGAAGTGACTACAATTAATCTTGGCACCGTCTCTGGCCTCACCACAACCAACTCCTTCGACATCGAATGGGATGCTACTACTGGAGATAACCAGGGCCTGAGGCTGAGCACAGTGTCGCCTACCGATACCAATTCCGGTAACAACTACCGCGACATTTACTTCGATGTTTCAAATTACTACAACGGCGAGGTAACCGCCAACACTCTGCCAAGCATTGTCCCGGGTTCGAGTCACGCCACATTAGGTAATTCTGTTCATCTCCTCAATGCAACGGTCGTGAATTCGGGAGTCAAACCCGTTTCAGCAGTCATGGAATTGAGTATGTTTGAAGTTGGCAATGCTACGAACACAATGACCTACTATTCTAACACAGTCACTCTCCTGCCGGGTACTCTGATGACCCCTTCCGTCTCATCAATCCTCTCAATCCCCTTCGATGCTTCGTCCATCACGGGCTTGTGGAATTCGACAGCAACGGTGTTGTTTAACGGTACGAGCCCCCTTGCTGTTGGTGTAAAAACGCTCGACATTCGATTCTCAAATTTCCGTGGTGAACTGAGTTCACCTTCCGACCGTTCTCTTCAACCCGGTGTCAAGACGGTGATGACGTTCCTCGTTCACAATACGGGTAATCAAAGCGATTCATACAACATCAATGTTCAGGAAAGCAACGGCTTGGACGGGAATCAGCTCGAGTGGACCAACAGGATGACACTGAACGGCGACTCGACTGCGACAATCCCTGCAAACACAACCTATGTGCTTGACATCGACATTGAAATTCCGTCAGATGCTCCTCTGAATCTTCCCGATATCGTGACTCTTACGCTCACTTCCGTCGCTGCTCCAGTGGGCGAAACATA
>DAME01000011.1:64217-82735 GCA_002499545.1 Euryarchaeota archaeon UBA88 | reverse complement strand
TCAAATTCAACGAAATTTGTTCTACCCGGTAACGAAGAGAGCATTACGGCCAACATCACGAACACCGGTAACGGTGAATCATCCTTCTTGGTCAGTGCAGGTCTTTCGCAACCGGCGATTAACTGGAATCTCGAATATACCGAACAAACCAATCCAATTAGTCCAGGTGCAACTTCGTCGATTTCAATTAAAATCACCCCGCCTTCCATTAAGTTCCCACTTGATTTGGCAGAGTTTAATCGTGCAGGTGACACGATATCTGTATGGATTCAAGTCCAACCTGTAACTGGTGGAATACCTGCTACCGACAGCGCGTTAATGCAAATCCGACCAATCCTTACCGTCGACCCTGGACTGTCGAACGAACCTATTGTCTTGACTGAAGACCAGGTACGCAACACAAAAAGCGGAGTTACGATTACCGTTATCGATGAACTTGCAATCGAAGCTCGTCACAACCTTGCTTCTGAACTTCAAGAAACACTTGACACTACAATCACCGTTGACTCGATTTCGTTCAAGGCTGACAATACCGGTGGATTCTCTGAAGACAAGCGCTGGACCCATCTACTCACACCTCAATCTGTTGTTGATCTCGATATCGGCGACTCTCGCTCTGGTTCGTTGACCGTCTCAAGCCCATCGGATGAATATCCAACCGCAGGTACGCTCTCTGTCGCAGTTACTGCAACCCCAACGCTCAGTGGAGGATCGGGCGACCCGAACCTTGACATCTCGCCACAAGCGATCACCTATACCCTCACAATCGTCATTCCTTCTCTCATCGATGGTAAAATCTCAGACACGACTACTGACATCGTTCATCCTGTCGATGTAGGTAAGAATTCGTCAGTTCCTATCACGTTTGAGAATACAGGAAACGATCTCTCTTCATTCCGTTTGCGAGTGGACGATGAATCCCTACCCGATAACTGGATTGTCGAATTCAACGGAACAGACAACATCATCGACAACCTGTCCTCAAAACCAGAGCAATACTCAGCACCGGTACCTGGTAACCCTAACCCGTACGGGATTTTACACTACGAACAGTTGGTGCTTAACGTTCTCACGGACCCCCTCGCTCCAGCAAACTCTATTGAACCTATTTCCATCCGAGTAGAGCATAAAATGACGGGGGAACTCATTCGTACACAAGTCGTTGAAGTCGAGGTAGGCCAAATCATCAACGGAACGCTCTCGCCGACCAATCAAACCGTCGACATGGGTGCATCAGAGTCTCCCTTCACACTCGTGACACTCTCCAACGCTGGTAACGCTCCTACCGATTATTCGCTGTGGCTTGACACGAGCCAGGCCGGTGAGGTTGAATTCAACATCGAACTTCCAAACAGCCCCAGTATCTTCATTGCCCCGGGCTATGATGATACAGTTCGTATCCGGATGAATCCACTCCCTAGTGCAACCTCTGATGGATTCTACATGGCCACACTGTGGGTTTCTGCCGATAACGGGGCCATCAACATGTCAGCAAACATTGTCGCAAACATCAGCGAGGACCACTCGCTGAGTATCGACGCATTTTCGCAGATATCGGTCACACCTGGCACAATGGAGAAAATTGACTTTAACGTCTCGAACAGCGGTAATCTTGCTGAAACGATCAATGTGAATGCGACAATTGAGGGTGACTGGGGCATTGAAGGCTCTGATACAGAGTTCACCATCGCAATCGGTGATTTCGCCCTCGGACATGTCATCGTCCAAGTACCGAGCCTTGGCGGTGCTGAATCGCTCTCGAAAGGGGCCGTACACAACCTCACTCTTACAGTACAAGACAAATCTTCGAGTATCGGTGAAACGCGTACCAGCGTTGTAGTCCAACTCATCGTCGAACCCTTGTTTATCGTTGAATCCGATGACTGGCCGTCCCAAATGGAATTCCATCGCCAATCAACCCGCACTTGGGAAGTGACCATCACCAACACTGGAAACCAAGATGTTACGGTTAATGCAGTATATTCAATCAATCGTCCTGGGTTGTTGAATGGCTCCAGCGATTGGGTCTTTGACAGTGGCGCAACCACACTCTACTTGCCACGAAACGTCGCAGTTTCGCACTCTTTCACCGTTCGTGCCGCGAACATGGCACCAGACCTGTCACTCTCTGCCGACTTGTTCATGTTCATTGCTCCAAATGATACCTCAATCCAAGGAAATGGCTCATTTAAGACTGAACTTGTCATGTCTCGATTCTTCGAAGCCAGTGACATCGCTCTGCGACCCGGAATTAGCAACGATGCCATCACGCAAGGAATCCCGTACAGCCACATTCCAAACGGCAACGGTACCAAAGCAGCATATGAAGTCGAACTGTGCGGTGCTGACCGCCTTCTCGACATCGCTGCAATGGGGCTCATCCCCTCTGAATACGGTTGGAACTTCACCCTGCGTGTCGATACCTTGGGCGACATCACTGACCACAACCTCGACATGAGCAGCTCATGCGATGATGGGTCGCAAGGACCTTCCTCACGGTACCAACTTCCTGAACAAGAATCGTGGTCGTCGTCGACATTCACTCTCATGATTGACACTCCTGTCAGCGGCAAAATATTGCCTGGTGATGGATGGGATTTGACCTTCAGACTTTACCATCCTTCTGAGAATATTGCCTACACTGTTTACGATGAAGAAACCTTCACGCTTGAACTGGATGTCTACTCTGACCCTAAGATCATCAGCATTCAAACCGACAAGGAAGAGTTCAGCGAAGGCATTGAAACGAACGTCACTGTTGTCGTGCAAAACGTCGGAACCGCGACTGCTCTGGATGTTGTCGTTGACCTGTCGTGTACGGGTCTTGAAATTGTTCGCAGCCCGACACTCCTCTCGCGACCGACTGCACAAGGAAACAATCTGTCACTCATTCCAATCTTCACACCAGCGGATGACCGCACATTCACGTGGACTGTGAAGGCAACACCAATTGACTGGTGGTTGCAGACTTCGGAGACGAACTGCGTTGCATCACTGAACGCATCCTACATGGAGAAGAACGTCAAAGCCAATGACCAAATGGAACTCAAGCAAGATATCGTGTCATGGTCGCCGGGAGTGTCCAACAGTTTCATCGCAACAGTGACGTGCTTGCTGATTTCCATTGTTTTATTCAGGCTCACCAGTCAGAATGAAAAATTCCGATTGCTGGGAGTGTATGCAAGCGTTCTTGGCCTCGGTTTCTCCTTCCACCTGTTCCAGTTCGTCTGGTGGGGCTTTGTTGTCCTCGCTCTTTCAGTTGTCTGGATTTGGCGTTCCTCTTGGAACAGTACCGACGAATTCCGACTCATTCATGAAGACTATCAACGCGCTCGTCAAGGACTGTCGACCCTGTATATCGATCACTTCGAAGCACTTGCAGAAAGCCGAAAGCAACTGAATGTTATTCTCTGTGTGCCCGTTTTGGGGATGCTTGCCGTTGTACTTGGTATACCTCCACAACTCGCACCAGGACGAACAAACCTCGTGGTACTCGTCCTGTATGTCGCTTTGGTGATGACGGGCGTTCTACTTCTCATCAAGCGAGCAGACCGATTGTACGGCGCGATTTACGGCCGTCTCACTGACATCGAAGTGAAGTCGACTCGCATTGAGCGAGATTTGGGAGATCCAGCGCGACTGTTCAATGAACTTGCGTCTGATGGACTGAACCTCGATGAAATCTTTGCTGCTCCGGAAATCCCTCCGCTTCCTCCAGGTATGGAATCACCGGGTATGTTCGAAAACGAGGAGGTGAACAACGATGCGTGATGAGAATTCTCCTCAAGGCGGCGAGCCGAGTTCATCGGCTTCGACTGCTCAGATTCTCGCAGCATCTCGTGACCTTGAGCAGTACGTAACTGGCGTCGTTCAAGATGAGGCTAATTCCCTGGCAGGTACAGAAGTTCAAATCGGCGAGGCACGAGGTTTCCTACGAACTCATCAACTAGGCAAGGCCCTAAAAAGCGTAGAAGTTGCAGAGCAAGCTCTGGAAATTCTTGAAGAAGATGTCCTGTTCTTACGCAGAAACATCGCCATGCTTCACAGGCTTCTCAAGGAAAAGAAAGTCGGAGAGCAAGAAGTCGAAACCATACTTTTGAGGTTGCGAAGTGCCACTGGTGCCGCTGAAATTGGCGACGTTGGGGCAGCAGCTGGTGAAGTTGAGTACCTTGTTGATGATCTCATCGGCGGTAACACTTCAACGCTCAATCCCTTCTTGTTCCGACATTTCTGGCTTGGGCTTGAAACTCGATGGCCAGCAGGCGGGGATGACGGTGTACTTGTTGTACGCATCATTAACGACGGACCTGTCGCAATGCCACCAATGCGCATGGCGCCTCCGGTTCCTAATGGATGGACATCTACCCCCTCTTCGGTTGACCTACCAATCATCGCACCCGGAGGAAATCTGCCTCTGCGATTTAGCATTTCACCCAATCGGCGAACCAATGCTGATGAAATTCCACTTTCACGCAAGTTGGCTGTTACAACTGGCTATGAGATGCGCACGGGAGAAATTACCGTCACTATTCGTGCTCAAAACCGTTCGATGGAACCGCTGTCCGACATCGTCCTCTCACCTTGGCTTCCGCCAGGATTCACAACTGAAAAAGTACCATTCATTGCGCGTCTTGCGCCTGATGAAGTGGCTGTGATACGCATGCCACTTCGAATAAGCATGAGTTCAGGAGGTCAATCCTGAACTCCTTCCATTCCACCCTTTTTGGGGGATATTAAAAACGGTGAAATTATGAAAGAAAATACGAACGAAAAGCGTGATGAATTCGCCGCTATCGGTATTGGTGCAATGATTGTATTCATTGCATTGATTTTGGTTGCTGCGGTTGCAGCAGCAGTGATTATCCAAACTGCCGAAAAATTGCAACAAAATGCACAATCGACTGGTGATGAAACAACGGATATGCTTTCATCAAAAGTTGTGATCAGCAGCGTCATTATTACAGACAATAATGGTGCAGCAGAATTAACAATTACATTCGAACTCGCCCCCGGGTCGTCTAACTTACTCGCTGATGATGTGGAATGGTCGATTATCTGTGAAAATGGTGCAGCATTCGGAACGTTTGCTGGCAGCAATGAAATTGGAACCGGTGCAGTTGTGACCCTTCAACCCCACAACACGTACAGTGTCGGAATCAACCCCGGTAACACGTGCGCTCCGGTTGCTAACGAAGACCACACGCTCGTGATTCAATCGATGGCGGGTGGATTCACCTATGAACTGCTCAATTACGGCACAAGTGTCAATACGGGGGATGTGGTTGTATGAATTCGAAACAGCAAGACAGATTTGATGATGACAAGATGGCAGCAATGGGTATCGGTGCAATGATTGTATTCATCGCACTCATCCTCGTTGCAGCAGTTGCAGCAGCCGTGATTATCCAAACTGCTGAAAAGTTGCAACAGAACGCTCAATCAACCGGTGATGACACTTCGCAAAACATCGCAAGTAAATTGCTTATTCAAGCAGGATTTGTTTCATCCGGAGTCCACGCTACATTTGACGACGGCAATGCTTACACATTCATCGTACGATTAGCGCCAGGAAGCCAAGAGGTTTTGGTTGGTGATTTATCGTTCCAGATGTACTGTGATTCAGGTACAGGTTCGGTGGAAGGCACGTTTACTGATACGGCACACGGTGTCATCACCGAGATGGTCGATAACGCTCCTACACTGACTGAAAACGCTGTTCTTGAATCTGCGAAAGGATACGTTATTTCCGTCGATGCTATTGACGGAGCAACCGATTGCAGCGCAGACAACGGCGACACCTCTGTGGAATTCTATCTCCACGTTGCTGGAGCAGGCTCGACATACGAGACGCTTTCAATCTCTTCGACATCTGCAGGGGAACTGGTGATTTGAGGTTCTTGGTTTCGGCTCGGAATTCATGGAGGAATAAGTATGGCATGGCCATTTAGTAACAACACAGAAAAAAACCACGATGCAGAAGCAACGCTTACTGAAGAGCGGCTCAAGATCATGGCAAACATTGCCATTGAACAAGTACCGCTTCCTGAAGAGGGTGAACTCGGTACAGAAGATGCATGGACGATTAGCCCAGGCCCGACAAAGGCGCGGCTGAACAGTATCGGTAGTGTTCCTACCGTTGCAGCCAATCTTTCGCCTGCTGCCGCACCTACACAGATTAACACCACCGTAGACACATCCGGAATTGAGCGATTGATCAGCACGCGTCTCGACATGGTCGAGGACGTACTGCGAAGCGTAGAAGTTCGACTTCAAGAAAGTGTATCCATGGCGCAATCAACCGGCTCATCAGAGGGTGACGAACATGTGCTTGAAGGTGATACGATTGTCACTGCATCGGGCGAGGTCATCAGCGTTGCTGGCACTGACCGAATGATGGGTGTTGATGAAGCACCTTTGGTAGAATTGTACGAAGCGCAGGCTCTTGCTGCAAATCCATTTTTGCATGCACCATCGTATGGCGCAACCACGGATTCCAACCAAGTTGGAGCACCAACAATCTCTGCTCTGCTTTTGGATAACATGTCTGGGATGGCGGCAGTGAGTTTTACGCAAAAAGCCATGGCATCCGGCATGCTTTCGGATGACGAAGGTCGCAAGGTCTTGGCTATTGTTCAACTCGCAGCACCTGGGGAATCAGAAGCTGCTCTCGACGATCATTTGACGCACAAGGAGTTGCTCACGTTTTCATCGCTTGTGAGTTCATGGCGAAGCGTGAAATCACTTCGAGGTGAAGTCTGAAATGGGTGCCTCGGTAGGAATTGGCGGTCTCATCATTGGGATCTCCATGTTGGTGGTCTTTTCGATGGCCATTACAGCATTTGACTCACAAGTGGAATCCAGTTTGGTTACCATTGAAAGTGCGTCAGTTCCTCTACCGAGTATCGCCGTTGAAAACGCTAACATGTTTGAACACGCTATTCATTCAATCACAGCAACAACACCAGGAAGTGGATTTACGATGGATGGAGACGGATTTGGATGGCTCACCGCTTCAAACGGGACGTCTACTGACTGCAGCGGTTTTGAAGCCCGCTTCGTTCCAGATGGCAACGACGGTATCGGGGCAATCACCGTTCTCAATCACGGTAATTGCAAAGATCCAGTCATCGTTGTTGACGCTGTTCGCTCGGGACTGGGCGACGGTGACGACCCGGTGTTTTCTACAACAATCCGTTCCTATGTCTACTCAAACCTTACCAATACTGGTTCAGTGACCATACCAACTGAGGAGATTCTCGTATTTTTTGATGGTTCACACGTCCTGGTTCATCAGCAGACAATGCAAAATCAAATCTCTCATTCCAACCTGTTCTCAGGTGAAACCACCGATATGGTGTGGCGAAATGTTGACGCTGCATCTGAGCGACTAACATTCACCGTTGGTGAAACAACGGTGTCGCAATCCATTGTGAAAATTTTGTGAGGTGAATGCATGGCAGACGGAGGAGCATCAACGATCATCATGCTGGTCACTGCGCTGCTGATTTCAAGTGCTGCCAGTGCAGTGTTGATTCAAGAATGGGCGGCGACTTCACGTGCGATTCAACAACAGCAAGAAGGGTTACAGGTGTCAGAACAAATCAGCATTGACTTTGCAGGTGACCCAATGATGGTTGAACTTTCCACTGCTACAAATCCAAATGAAATCCATTTTTACCTTCTTAATTCAGGGTCTCACACTTTGAAACACTCCAATGCTGGTGGTGATGTCTACCTCACAGTATTTGTTCAGGGCGTGCTGCTGGATGAAACATCAATCGATGCTGATTTTGTTCCGCTGTTTAACGAAGACACCAATACATTTCAGACTCCAACTCAATGGGAACCAAATGTGATGATGGAAATCTCACTCTCACACACTTCGTTCAATGACTTTAGCGACCAAGATAACATCAAATTGTACGTTACAGCACGTTCGAATGAAGTCTCCGGCCTTTCGATGTCAACAAGTATGAGTGAGGAGGTGCGATTGCATGAAGTCTGATTCAACCGAAGATCCGTTCCGCACCGCCCACAAACCTATCGAAGATGGTTTTCCGTTTGACTTGGAAACCGATTCACTCGCCGATACGATGGGGCTTCGACTACCAAACCGTTCTCTCTATGTGTTGCAGGGACAAGTTGGTGGCGGAAAGTCGCTCATTTCCCAACGCCTCGTGTTTGGAATGGTTGAGAACGGCGTCAAAGTATTGGTCATCTCAACCGAACTTACAACACGAGGTTGGATTGAACAGATGCAGTCAATTGGTTACGGCATCACTGACGCAATCCGTGAAGGTAAACTGATGGTCTTCAGTAGGTTTGGTACCATTGCTGAAGCAAATCCAAACGTTGGCCTGTACGAACTTCTCGAATCCGATGCGATCGAACTGGCAGACGTTGTCGTGATTGATTCAGCAAGTTCACTCATGCCGGCTAATCTCGATGATACGAGCCGCTTTCAGTTGATGCAAAGGTTGCGTCAAATTTCATCACAAGGTCGTTCATTGATGCTCTGTGTAGACCCGGAAGAGATGGATGAGAAGTTGATGCACAACCTGCGGAGTTCTGCTGAAATTGTCTTGGACCTCAAAACCAGCATGATTGGCGGCGAAATCAAGCGGAACATTGTCGTGACCCGTTTCTTACGAGCAGCAGGTCCAATTCAAACATCGGTTGGATGGCGTGTTGAGCCAAGCATGGGCTTCATCGTTGACATTACAGCGGTGAGCTGAAGGAGGGAGTGTAGATGGCCGGAGATGAACCACGATTCGCGAAGGGCGACCTCAACAGCGTCATGAACGCTCATCCACACGTCGGCGATTGGGTTCGTGATTTCGAGGCAAGGTACGGTACCCGTCCAGTGTACTATGGGCCGCTTGACAGGGATGCGAAGAAGCAGCGGCCTCTGAACCTAATTTACCTCGCGAAAGAACCAATTTTCATCCACATCTACGAACCTCCTGCTGATGAAGAAGGCGGTGGGCAGGTCTTGTGGTTCGGTCTTGAGCCGCAACTCACTGAAGAGGAAGAAAACATTCGCCGGGGGCTGGTCGACATCCTGCTTCAGGAAGCACCCAGTGCTCCGAGTTTCACCACTGACAATGAGTTTGAAACCATTCTCGGACAAATGATTGACAAATATACCGTTCTTGAATCTGAACTTACCACGTCGGTTCGTCGTCAAGGGCGCATGTGGGAAATGATGGGGTTGGATGACAAGCGAATGATTGTCACTCCACAGCAACGTGAGCGACTGCATTACATCATCATCCGCGACCTCATTCGAAACGGTCCTCTCGAACCGCTTCTTTCTGATGAGATGCTTGAAGATATTCACTCGATTGGATTGAAGCACGTTCACATGGACCACAAGGTGTTTGGAATGGTCACTTCGAACATTCGGTTTAGAGAACGGGATGTTCTTGCTCGATTCTTGCGAGCAATGTCGGAGCGAATTGGTCGACCTGTATCGGATAACAAGCCGATTATTGACGGAGCCCTTCTCGACGGTTCTCGTATCAACATCATCTTCTCAGACGACGTATCAATGCTTGGACCATCGTTCACGATTCGTAAGTTCGCTGAAGAAACAATTTCGATTACACAATTGATTGCTTGGGGCACGATTTCTTCGCAAGTCGCTGCCTACATCTGGATTTGTCTTGAATACGGCATGTCCGTCTTGGTGTCTGGTGAAACCGCATCCGGTAAGACAACGACTCTGAATGCAATTCTCCCATTCATTGACCACAACGTCAAGATTTACTCCGCTGAAGACACGCCTGAAGTGAAGGTTCGTCACAAGATTTGGCAGCGACTGGTCACTCGAACATCGAAAAATGAAGATTCCAGTGTTGAGATGTTCGACCTTCTCAAAGCAGCACTTCGTAGCCGTCCTCGATACATCATCATTGGTGAAATTCGTGGTGTTGAAGGGGCGACCGCTTTCCAAGCAATGCAAACAGGTCACCCGGTAATCGCTACGTTCCACGCATCATCGATTGTCAAAATGATTCAGCGGTTTACTGGTGACCCAATTAACGTCCCGATTCGTTTCTTCGACAACTTAAATTTTGCAATTTTCCAAGAAGTCGTGGAAGCACCTGGTGGGGGAATTGCTCGTCGTGTCACCGGTATTGACGAAGTAATTGGATACAACAAGCACAGCGACGGTGTTCTAACCCGTGGTATGTTCGAATGGGATCCTGTGAAAGATAAGCACTATTTCCGCGGTATGTTCCAAAGCCACTTGTTGGAGAACAAAATTGCAGCAATGGCAGGGTTTGCGAACAAGCGAGATATTTACGATGAAATGCTCAAGCGTGCAGATGCACTTCAACGAATGGTGGACAGAGGCTTGACGCACTATGATGACGTGTTTGATTTGCTCGGAATCTACTACAACAGTGGTTGGGAGCATTTCGACAAGGCTGTTGACAGTTGGAAAGGCGTAAATCAGGAATGAGGGATGATGAATGCAGCGAATGTCTTACTGGCAAATCGCTCTTAGCCGTCTGGAAATGCCGGTCTTGCGTTTCCTCATGTTCTTCGTAGGAGGGGCTGCTCTTGCAGGTTTCATCCTGTCATTTGTGATTATTTTCATCACAGGAGGGACGGGTGAAGACGGTCTTTTCACAGGTTCATCGAGCGTTTTGCTGATCATTTTCCTTCCAATTATCGCTGGTGGTGCAGCGATGGGTTTTCCGTTGCTGGAAGTGCGGCGTGCAGCGAACCTTATCGAAAAAGAGATGCACATGTTCATCACTCGAATGGGTATTCTTTCGCTTGGAGAAGTCGCGGCACAATCGATTTTTGATATTCTCAAACAGATGAGCGATTACGGTGAATTAGCGAATGAAGTGAAGCGGATTGAAACCCTTGTCGATAAGTGGCACACATCTCTACCCGAAGCATCCCGAATTGTTGCTCAACAGAGTCCAAGTCCACTGTGGGCTGATTTCCTCGACCGCATGGCGTTTTCCATCGAAGCAGGACAACCGATTGACGGGTTCATGCGCTCTGAGCAAGAAACCATCGCCGAACAGTATTCAACTCTGTACGATACTCGTCTCGAATCAGTTGACACGATGAAAGAGATTTACGTTTCACTCGTTTCTGCAGGCCTGTTTGGATTGGTGATTGCAGGTATTCACTTGGTGTTGTTTGAGGTTGGGTCCTCAACCGATACTCCCATTATGGTTGCAAGCCGTTTGCGATTCCTCCTCCTCGCAGGACTGCTGTTCACGATTATTCAAATCGGGGCTGTTGTCGCATTCCGGGCATCAATACCAGAAGACCCAACCTTTGCTCGAGACGACCTCGATACACCGTTTCGTATCAACTTCATTCGTTCGCTTGTTGGTTCACTCATTCTCACATCCATTTTGCTCGTCATCACGATTTTAACCATTCTTTCAGCATGGGAAGCTGTTACCACGCAGTGGGACAGGTACGGGCTTTTGTTCATTGCAGCACCCCTTTCACCGATGTTAATTCCTGCGTTGATGGTGTCTCGAGAAGAGCGTCAAGTCCTGCGCAGAGATGAGACGTATCCTGATTTTATCCGTGCCCTCGGTGGTACTGCTCAGGCTCGTTCAGCAGAACCGTCTGCGACAATCAAAGCGCTTCGTGGTATCGATTTCGGTATGCTTGACAATTCCATTGACCGACTTGAACGTCGTTTAGCCACTCGAATCGATTCAGACCAAGCCTGGGACTACTTCAATGCAGATACCAATTCTGCAGTTATTTCACGGTATACGCGTATTTACATCGAAGGTTCACAGTCTTCCGGTCAGCCCGCACAAACCGCAGAAATGGTGTCTCGATCCGTTGGTAGTCTGCTGTCATTACGTCGTCGCCGAGCACTTTCAGCGAACACCATGCGTGGTGTTGCACTTGGTCTTCTCATCGCTTGTGTCACCAGCCTGAACGTGACGATTGCCATTGTCATGAAACTTGGTTCCTCAATTGCTGGCGTTGCTTCAAGTTTTACCGACACTGACGTGAGTGTGCTTTCGGAATTCGGTGCCGGTCTTTCGCTTCCAATCATGGAAGATGCGTCCGGAGTTGATGAAAATATTCGATTGTTCAAAATCATCGTATCGGTGTTAATTCTCTTCCAAGTCTGGGCGGTTTCATCGATTTCTAATCGTCTGCGAGGTGGCGGAAAGATTACCTCGCTCGGTCAAGCGATTCAACTTCTTTGGATTGCAGGAATAACTTCGTACATTACTTCTCTGATTCTTGAAGCGGCGTCTTCGATCTTTGGCGTTTGATTGGACTCTTCATCCATCAGTATCGCTCGGTAAATGTATTATATCGTGCCGCACGAGCAAAATGTATGGAAGAACATGTTGAATTCAATCCTTCGTACACGCTGCTGACCTACTCCCTCGCACCTGGCGAGGCAATCAACGTTGAACCCGGAGCCATGGTGGCTATGGGTGGCGTTGAAATGCAGACCCGGTCAAGTGGTGGTGGGATTTTCAAGAGTCTAAAGAAAATGGCACTCGGTGGAGAATCGTTCTTCCTGAACACGTTCATGGCTGGGCAAGCCGGTGGATGGGTCAGCATCGCACCGGGCAGTCCTGGTGATATCAGTGGGTTCAATCTCGCACCCGGCCGTCAAATTTTCATTCAAGGCGGTTCATACCTCAGTTCAACGGTTAACGTTCAGACAGACACTCAATTTCAAGGGATGAAAGGAATGTTCAGTGGCGAGTCGATATTCTTTATCCGAGCTTTCACCGAGGACGGTCAAAACGGCCGAGTGTGGTACAACTCCTTTGGTGCCATTAAAGAGATTCCAGTCCAACCCGGACAAACCATCACGATTGATACCGGTCACGTTGTAGCATTCGAAGATTCGGTGCAGTACACTATTTCGAAGGTTGGCGGAATGAAGTCCTTCCTCGTAGGGGGAGAAGGCTTAGTCATGAACTTCACCGGTCAAGGAAGCGTTTGGATCCAGACCCGTAACGTCGAAGCACTTGCAGGAAAACTCATTCCGTTTTTGCCGTCACGCGGTAATTGAAGACGCTTCGACTGAACTTCAGCGCTTTCGTTCCTCAGCCATTCGTTTTTTTGTGGCAGCCCATGAACAGATTGGGCATTGTGAGAGTTCATGCCTGCGAGCAGGACAATACTCTCGCCCGAAGAAAATAATTTGCAGATGGAGTTTATTCCACAGTGACTTTTCAAAAATTGCTTTGAGGTCTTTTTCTGTGCGCTCGACCGTGGTACCATTGGACAACCCCCATCGTGCTGCAAGGCGGTGAATGTGCGTGTCGATGGGGAATGCAGGTACGCCAAACGCTTGAGCCATAACGACTCCGGCGGTTTTGTGACCAACTCCCGGTAGCGCTTCAAGCTCTTCAAATGTGTTAGGCACTTCCCCTGCATGGAATTCAACCAACATCTGTGAGAGCCTCAGAATGTTCTTGGCCTTGGTTGGAGCAAGACCAACCTGACGTATGTCATTGAGAATGGTTTCGACCGGAACAGTTGCCATTTTGGCCGCATTCGGTCCTCGTTGGAACAACTCGGGGGTGACCTCGTTCACTTTCAAGTCAGTTGTCTGCGCACTCATCAAGACTGCAATAAGCAACTGGAAATTGTTCTCATGGTCGAGAGGAACCGGTGTCTCAGGGTAGAGTTCTTCGAGCATTTCGACAATTTTGACTGCCTTCTCACTGCGTTTCATTCATTCACCTCTGTGAGACAGAAGTTGAGGTGGCACTCTGTAAGTATAGTTGACTGAAGGGCCGAGGAGTCGGACTTCGTTTGCTTCTCCATCAAAAACGACGGTATCGATGCTTGACTCAATGCCGTGCAGCGGCATGGCTGCTGCAAACGCACCAGATTGAAACAGGCCAAGGCTTGTCTGGACATCGTCCGAGAATGAGTTGAAGTGGGCCTGGTTTGAATCGATTTGAACTTCTCCAATGCCTCTGAAAAAAGAAGCAAAGGTTTCGCACACGTGTTCCCAATCTGAAATGGAGACGGATGTCATAGCCATACCTCACGATTCCATTTGGACTGCATACGCTTCTCCAGTTTTCCATCCAAAGAACAGTCCTAACCCAACCGAAAGAAGAGGTATACCGTTGCAGATGGCGTACATCCAAAAGCCCGACATAGGTTGCCCAGCAGAGTACCAAACTAAAAGGGTCAACAACAAACCTGGGAGAAGTAAGACACCTCCCATGATGAGTGTCCGAAGCAGTCGCATACCACTGGCAAGAGGTCGAATGCCATAAGGTGTGGTATGCCTTAGTGATTCAAGCGAAGCGATAAATCAGATGCTGAAAGTGAGTTCAGGATGTTGTCGGACTCGATCCAGCCCTTACGCGCAACCATTACGCCGTATCCTACATCGGCTAAACCGCGTACTGAATGTGCATCTGGATTAATGATGACGGGGACACCCAGTTCCTTTGCATGTTTGCATAGTCGCCAGTCGAGGTCCAACCTGTACGGGCTTGCATTCAATTCAACTGCCTTTAATCGGCCATCTCGGTTGTGTTCTGCCATGTGCTCAAGCACAGCATACAGATCGACTTCGTATCCTTCTCGCCCTTGCAAGATACGTCCAGTGGGATGCCCGAGGATGGTTGTAGCAGGGTGGTCGATACAGGTTAACAAGTCCTCAGTATTTTGAACCTCATCCCGGGCTCGCCATTTTGAAATAGCGTGTACTGAGGCCACAGTATAGTCCAGCTGGGCCAGAACATCATCGGGATGGTCGAGTTTCCCATCAGCCAAGATGTCTGATTCGACACCGTGGAACAATCGAAAATCAACTCCTTCCTCTTCCCAAGCCTGATTGTACGATTTGATCATCGTCCCCTGGTTGAGTAAATCTTCCGCGCTTGCGCCATTTGCTACTTTGAGTGTTGGTGAGTGGTCTGCGACCCCTAACCAGTTCCACCCAATTTTCCGGGCAGTATCTGCCATTTCCTCAAGCGTTGCTTCACCGTCAGAGAGCGTTGTATGGTTGTGAAGTGCGCCTCGAATGTCGTTGTTGGTAACCAAGTGCGGCAGTCCGCGATGTTCTGCAGCCACAATCTCTCCCATGTCTTCACGAAGTTCTGGTGCGACCCATTCAAGTTCGAGATGACGGTAGATTTCTTCCTCCGTTTCAGCAATCAGTGAGTACTCCGCAGCCGCCATTCCCTTCAGTTCGCCGGCTTCGGCTTCGGGAATTAGTCCGAATTCGTTCAGTCGCATGCCTCGGTCAATCGCCCGCTGACGCATGGCAATATTGTGCTCCTTACTGCCGGTAAAGTATGCTAATGTGAACGGGAACACGTGAGGAGGAACCAATCGAACCTGTGCATCAATGGTTCCACCACTTTCGAGTTGTTCGTAATGCTCTCCTCCAATTGCATCCAAAACATTGGGATCGATGTGGTCGAGTTTGAATCCACCTTCAAACACGCTTGTGTCCAGAATTAAGCTAATCTTCGAACCGCCAGCACCTTTGACATCCGCAATACCCGGGAGTTTCAATATCGAATCCGCTACTTCATCATGGTGCTCTGGAAGTACCGCAACAACGAGGTCAAGGTCGCCGATGGTTTCCTTTCTGCGCCGAGCACTTCCTGCTAACTGGGCTTTTATGACACCATCAATGGTTGAAATGTTGGATTGAAACGCTTCACCGTACATTAGACCGATGTCCAAACGGCGTCGAGCTCTGAACCGTGCCAACAATTCAATACCGTCAAGCATTCGCTGCTGTGATTTTTCGCCAAAACCCTTCATTGGAGCAATCTGCCCTTCCAAAGCTGCTTGCTTGAGTGATGCAACCGAGTCGACTCCCAGTTCATCGCTCATCAATTTGATTCGCTTGGGTCCAAGACCGGGAATCCCGAGCATTTCAATCATGCCCTGTGGGGTCTGTTCGTGCAGGTCAACCCAATCCGACGGCCATCGACCTTCACCAATCGCTTGGGATAGCGCAGAACCGAGGCCTTTTCCAATACCCTTCATCTCAAATAACTGGCCTGTCGCAACCAATTCGCCAAGGTCTTCGGTGATTCCACCAAGCATTCGGCTTGCGTTTTGGTACGAGCGAACTCGAAACACATTTGCGCCTTTGAGTTCCAGCAGAACAGCGACTTGGTGGAGGGCCTTAGCAATCTGGTTTCTTGAAAAAAACGGTGGACCGCTTGAACGTGGTTTTGGGAGAGCAAAACCGCTGTCGGCCATGTTACGGGTTGCAATCGCTCCTTCTCAAACATTGCTCTATCGAATTCTTTGGTTCCTTCAAGTTGAAGAACCCCAAGCAATAGGGTAAGGTATGGTCAGCGTCGTGTTCATCGAACATCTGGCTGAAGGCCTGTGCGCCAGTGCAGCGCTCTTGTTCACGTTCATTGCTACATTTTCACGTTCTGCTGTTGCGGAGCGGTATGCTCAGAATTTGATTGCCTTTCTGCTTGTTGCCGCCGCCGCAGTTCTCTGGTGGTTATCGCTTTCAGGTGGAGTCTTATGGGGTTCGAACTATCTTCCCCGGCCACTTTCATTGGTGTGCATCATCATTGCCATTTCCGCACGTATGAACATCAAAGGAGAAAATGTGTCCTTCGGAGCCAATCCCCATACCATCGGGAAAGATACTGAATCGGAATGATCAGACGATTTCGCCACGGGGGCTACTTGAATTTGTATCTTCCAAGTTCGCTTCATTCGCTTCTTTTGCCATTTTTTGATCGATGAACGTTCGCATGTATTCGGGGAGTTCCCCGTTGACAAAGATGACATCGTTGATGTGGTCGAGTTTTTTCAACGAGTAATAAATCTGCATGGCAGTCATCGGTGTTGAAGAGCAACCATTGCAGCCACCGTCAAGCGAGAGCATGATGTTTCCATCACTGGTGTCCAGTACGGTGACCACTCCATCATGTTCATCGAGAATGTCTTGAACCGGACCAATTTCGGCCAAAACTTCCTCAGCACTGATGCTCATCAATCTCCCCTACCTGCTTCTCCTCTTTCAACAATTGCTTCACAGATATGACGTACGGCAATTTCGACGGCGATTAGCTCGCAAACACGGAAAAGGCGACTATGGGGTAATTTTACAAGGGAACCACTTATGAAGGATTCTCAGGTCGCCAAATCTACAGGTGTTCTATAATGATGGATAATATACCAATAATTGCCGCAGGAGCAGGTCTTTTCGGACTTGTCGTTGCGTTTATGCTGTACCAACAAGTAAACAAAGTGAAAATTGACAATGAGAAAGTTGCCAACATCACCGAAGAAATTCAAAAAGGCGCTATGGCGTTCCTCTTTGCAGAATACCGAGTACTCGCCATTTTCGTGGTCGTTGTTGGTGCTGCACTGACACAACTCAACGATATGAATACCGCTCTTGCCTTCTTTGCAGGTGCACTTGCATCCGTTGCTGCTGGATTCTCAGGAATGCGTGCCGCAACTTCGGCAAACGGCCGAACAACCATGGCCGCTAAGAACGATGGCAAGGCTGGTGCACTAGCCGTTTCTTACAACGGAGGGGCTGTCATGGGCCTTTCAGTTGGTGGTCTTGGGCTTCTCGGTATTTCTCTTGTTGCATATTGGCTAGGAGCAGGCGATGCAGATCACGAACTTTCAGCCGCTGCAGGATTTGGTATGGGTGCTTCATCCATCGCTCTGTTCGCTCGTGTTGGTGGCGGAATTTACACCAAGGCTGCTGACGTTGGCGCAGACCTGGTCGGAAAAGTCGAAGCTGGAATTCCAGAAGACGACCCTCGTAACCCTGGTGTAATCGCTGATAACGTTGGAGACAACGTCGGCGACGTTGCAGGAATGGGAGCAGACATCTTCGAATCCTTTGTCGGTTCAATCATTGCAGCAATGATCATCGCCAGTTCTGATGACTTTGCAGGTTCATCTGACTACATCATGATGCCAATTATGCTCGGCCTCATTGGATACATTGCATCCATCATCGGTGTATTCTCAATGTTCGTTCTCAAGAACGGAAAAGATGCCGCAGCAGCGCTACGTAACACCACATTCATTGCAGCAATTCTCTTTTGGGCGGGTGGATACCTCTCCATCAGTCAAGGCCTCATTGACGTTGATGTGGGTGTCATGCACTCGGTTGTTTTGGGAAGCGTCGTTGGAATTGCAATTGGCCTCGTCACTGAGTACTATACCGGAATCGAACCCGTCTTTGGCGTCAAAACCAAAGCAATTCCTCACATTGGTGAAATGTCCAAGACTGGACCTGCAACCAACGCTATTGCTGGACTTTCAGTTGGTATGATGTCGACCTTTATTCCAATCATCTTGATTGCAGCTGGTATCTTTGGAGCAAATCACTTCGGTGGAAACGATTACGGCCTTTATTGCATCGCAATGGCTGCAATGGGTATGCTGGCAACTGTTGGTGTTACCATGACCGTCGATGCATACGGGCCAGTGGCTGATAACGCAGGTGGAATTGCTGAGATGAGTGGACTTGGTTCGGATGTTCGAGCAATTACTGACGAACTTGATTCAAT
>DAME01000011.1:62076-63833 GCA_002499545.1 Euryarchaeota archaeon UBA88 | reverse complement strand
GCATTGTTCGCAGCATACACGGCCGCAGTCGGTCCCGACAATCTCAACTTGACATTGACCAATCCAATGGTTGTCATTGGACTTCTCATTGGTGGCGGTCTACCGTTCGTTGTCGCAGCTATGACCATGACTTCAGTCGGTAAGGCTGCAGGTGACATGGTTGTCGAAATCCGACGTCAATTCGCAATCATGCGAGAAAGTTTGTCAAAGGACTCTTCGTTTGAAGGAGACCTAGAAGATGCTACAACATGGCCTGAAAAGGTCGTTTCAGGGGACATGACCTATCCCGACTCTCAAACATGTGTTGACATTTCAACCAAGGCTGCTCTACGAGAAATGGTCGGTCCTGGTGTCGTTGCGGTTCTTGCACCGGTCATCGTTGGACTGGCACTTGGAGCAGATGCTCTTGGTGGACTTCTTGCAGGTTCTCTTGTCACTGGTGTTCTCATGGCTCTGTTCATGGCAAACGCTGGTGGTGCATGGGACAACGCCAAGAAAGCGATCGAGCAAGGTCACATTGATGGCGCTAAGAAAGGTGACGATGCTCACGAAGCAGCCGTCATTGGCGACACCATCGGTGATCCGTTCAAGGACACATCTGGTCCATCACTCAATATTCTCATCAAACTGATGTCGATTGTTGCGGTAGTATTGGCTGGTACTGGCCAACTCGTGTGAGACGCTTTCAAGCGTTACACTCTTGAAGAAAGCCCAACTCGGCCTTTCATGGGTCGAAGGCTTGAAGGCAGCGTTATGCTGATGCTGTTACTCTGCACCAGTGTTCTTGCAGGGTGTACTTCAGGCACAACGATGTCTTCATCAGAAGACTCAACGACCGAAGAACAGAAGTTGCTCCCACAGTGGGAAGTAGGAGACCAGTGGCTCTATACCTTCATTACACCGCAATTTGGTGAAGACAGTGCTCGATTGGTCGTCGCTGAAATCGATGATGGAGAAGGTGTGTATCGTCTGGGAATCTCATCTGAACGAGAAGCTCAACGTCACGCTGTCATCAACCACAACCCTTTCCTTGGACGAATGACCATTGACGGTCTATCTGTCTATGAAAACGGTGAACCTCAACAAGTCTTCTCGTTCCCATGGACGGTTGGAGATACGTGGGCATTCACCTTGTTTGGTCAAGATTGGACTGCAACGACCGATTCAATCAACAACGGCAATGCTCGTGTTTCAGCAACTTCTGCAGAAGGTCATGAAATCTCTTACACCTTCAGCGGAAACAATGACTTCATGGATAGTTTTGTCTGGCGAGATGGTGACGGAGTACGCCAACTGCGAATGGATTTGAACGCTGCTCGGAGTGGCTATTCAGGTGACGTTTTCTTTTATCGAGCCGGTGATTTACTCGACAACCTGTATGAAGAAAACGACCAAGAAGTCTACGATACGTTCCTTGACGAGGGTCATTCCACGGAAGGCGATTGGAACACACTTGTATGGTATTTGGATGTGGATATTAGCCAAGGTGGCTCGGGCTCTCTCTCGATGAAAGACCATGCAGGTGCCTCACCACTTACACGTGCTTGGGGTTCTGGAGCGACTGAAAAAGGTGCTATTGGAACCATTCCCTCCAACACGGGGGAATACTCACTCACCGTAACCGTGCGTGGTCAAGGCTCCTTTGTTCACCTTCGAGTCGCAGGTGCACTTGTCTTCCAGTGGACGCTGTGAGGTGCTCACTTGCCCACACTCATCATGATGCATGGGATGACTGGCGATGCCAGCATGATGCGTCC
>DAME01000011.1:20564-61666 GCA_002499545.1 Euryarchaeota archaeon UBA88 | reverse complement strand
TATGAAGACGAAGACGCTGACGCTACACGACGAATGACACTGTCGCGTCGAGAACTCATCGATGTTGATTCTTCCCTTTCACAACTTGAACAACTCATCGCTGAACGAGCCCCAATGGGGCCGTTGGTGGTAGGGGGTTTTTCTCAAGGTGGTGCCATGGCTCAAGAATTACTTCAACTCCCCCTTGCAGACCGTATTATTGGCGTAGTTGCGATGGGAACTCGATTGGTTCGAGAAATGGAACTGCGAATACGCTTGGATGAACTTGATGCTAAGCATTTGTTTTGGATGCATGGTGAACGAGATCTGCGGGTTTCGATTCAAGACGGCTGGGCGGTTGCCCACGTGTTTGAGTCGGCCGGCTGGGCCTTGGAATTGATTGAACATCCAAAGGGGCACATGATTCCAATGGAGCATCACGACGCCTTGAAGGAATGGTTAACCGCGCTTTCTGAGATAGGGCTGTAATTGGTCAAAACCACCAACGAACACCGGTGTATCTTGGCGAATATCCAAAATCACGGGTACGGTTCGGTGTCCGGTTGCGGCTACAATTGACTTGCGAATATCTTTTACATGGTCGAAGTTAATTTCGGTGTAGGTGAGGTTTTTACGTTCCAATAATCGGATTGCAGCGGTGCAATATCCACAAAAATTTCCCGTGTAAATGAGAAAATCATCCGTAGATTTTTGAGCATGTGTCAGAATGAGTTCTTCGCTCATACTTCGATGAACGATTGAGCCTTTTTGAGGCTATGCCTGTAGGGTGACGACTTCGTAGTTTACTTGTACATCATCATCGCTTAGGTAGGATTCAATCTCCGTAATGGCTTCACTCATCGCTTCCAAATTGATTCGGAACACTTTGACCTTTGCACCAATTCGCAACCCCATTCGACTCAGTATTTCGGCAGTTGCACTCCCCATCGCGTGAACGTCGGCAAAAGCGAGACCTTCTCTGGTTCCTTTACGCATGGCGCCGCTGGTCGATGATTGGTCGGTGATGAGAGCGACACGTTTGACGGGTGAACGCTCAATCTCGTCGATTGCCTGGCGCGTCAAACCAATGGTGCCATTCAGTCGGTGGATGGACGTAGCAGAGCCGTTATCATAGCATTCAATCAATGCTACTTCAGCCTCTTCAATGCGCGATACAGCGTTCCACCCGGATTTCTTGAGGTGATCCATAAGTACACCTCCTCGTCCGAAGTAACGCACTTGAGGCATGGTTCTGCCAAACGATTCTCAACCATGTTCTTTGCCCTTCTTTGCTGCGATAGTATTAACTTAAACCGGGTACAATTTAACCATGATGGGTTTAAGCAGCGGTACTTTTCAACGGAAGGATAAAAAGACCACACCTTCACCTACTTCCATGTTAGCGGAGCGTACGCACAAAATGGCATCTTTTGCGGCCTTGTTCATGTTTCTCATCGCCTCTCTATCCTCTGCTCAAGTGATGTTCATCGACCTTGAACTCGATGAACAAAACATCGCCCTTTTTGGTGGACGAGCTGATACCGATGGCGATTCCATCGATGATTCTCTGGACCAGTGCCCGAATGGTGACACGGGCTGGACCTCCTCTGTGTCCACTGACTACGATGCAGACGGGTGCAGAGATGCTGGTTCTGAAGATACAGATGACGATAACGACGGCGTATTAGACGTCAACGATGATTGTCCAACAGGAGACAAAGGTTGGACTTCGACAGGCTCGACTGATTATGATTCAGACGGTTGTCAAGATTCATCTGTAGAAGACAACGATGACGACGATGATGGTGTCAACGATGGCAGTGATTCATGCCCCAAAGGTGATTTGGGATGGATTTCTTCTGCTTTAACAGATTTAGATTCAGACGGTTGCCGAGATACTACGGAAGACTCCGATGATGACGGTGATGGCGTAACGGACTCAAGCGACGGGTGCGCACTGGGCGATACCGGCTGGACCTCCTCCCCCTCCAACGACCATGATTCCGATGGTTGCCGAGATTCCACCGAAGACAATGACGATGATGGAGACGGTATAACGGACAGTTTTGATGACTGTCCGACTGGAGATACAGGCTGGTCTTCCGGGGGCTCGACAGATTACGATTCAGACGGTTGTCGGGACTCAACCGAAGATGCGGATGACGACAATGATGGCGTCAACGATGCATCTGATGGATGCCCAACTGGCGATAAAGGCTGGACTTCGAGCGGGTTCACAGATTACGATTCAGACGGTTGTCAAGACGTTTCAGAAGATACGGACGACGACAACGATGGCGTGATTGATGGCAACGATGAATGCCAAACCGGCGATTTGGGTTGGACCTCAACATCCTCAACCGACCACGACTCTGATGGGTGTCAGGACTCGTCTACGGAAGATGATGATGACGATAACGATGGCATTGCTGATGGTTCTGACGATTGTGCCTCCGGCGATACTGGCTGGACATCATCTTCTTCCACTGACCACGATACAGACGGTTGCCAGGATTCAATGGAAGATGGCGATGACGATAACGACGGTATCCTCGACGGGTCTGACTCATGCCCAACCGGTGACCTTGGATGGGTTTCTGATTCAAGTAGCGATTACGATACTGACGGTTGCCGAGACTCGACCGAGGACACTGACGATGACGGTGACTCAATCAACGATAGCGTCGATGACTGTCCTTCAGGCAACCTTGGTTGGACTTCGAGTAGTTCAACAGATCACGATTCAGATGGATGTCAAGATTCATCGTCAGAAGACACCGATGATGACAATGACGACGTGCTTGACATCAACGACGATTGTCAGACTGGTGATCTCGGCTGGACTTCCGATTCGACTACGGATTACGACACCGACGGTTGCCAGGATGCAATAGAGGATACGGACGACGATAACGATGGAATCATCGACACCAGTGACTCGTGTCAATTCGGTGACTTGGGCTGGACTTCCACTTTTTCCAATGACCACGACGCTGATGGATGCCGTGACGCAACAGAAGACGACGACCAAGATAACGATTCAGTTGACGATGACGATGATGACTGCCCGGCAGGAAACACTGGATGGATTTCATCCGCCTCGACCGACAACGACGGCGATGGTTGTCAAGATGCGTCCGCTGAAGACCTCGACGACGACAATGACGGACTGGTTGATTCAGGAGATACGTGTCCTGCGGGTGACATTGGTTGGACTTCCGGTAGTTCCACAGACTACGATTCGGACGGCTGCCAAGATTCCAATGAGGACACTGATGATGATAACGACCAGGTTACAGATTCTTCCGACGATTGTCCAAATGGTGCATTGGGATGGATTTCGTCTTCTGCAACGGATTACGACAGCGATGGATGTAAAGATTCGGTCGAAGACAACGACACGGACAACGACGGTATTCTCGACACTTCAGACGCATGTGCACAAGGTGATCTTGGGTGGACTTCTGACTCCTCCACAGACCACGATACCGACGGCTGTCAAGATTCGGGTGAAGACAACGATGACGACAACGACGGAGTTACAGACGCTTCTGATTCGTGTCCGACTGGTGAATTAGGTTGGACCTCATCCAGCGCAAACGATCTTGATTCGGACGGTTGTAAAGACGCAACTGAAGATAATGATGACGACAATGATAGCGTTGACGACGGATTTGACGCATGCTTAAACGGCGCTACTGGCTGGATTTCAACCGTTCTTACAGACCATGACTCGGATGGCTGTCAAGACTCAAGCGAAGACGCCGACGATGATAACGACGGTATTCTTGACGGGTCAGATACATGCCCGACTGGCGACCTGTCTTGGACCTCAGACTCGAGCACTGACTATGATACAGATGGTTGTCAAGATTCCTCATCGGAAGACACCGATGACGACAACGACCAACGTATTGATGGATTGGATAATTGTCAAACCGGTGACCTTGGATGGGTTTCATCTTCGACGACCGACCATGATTCTGACGGCTGCCAAGATTCCAATGAAGATACGGACGACGACAATGACAATGTTGCCGACGGTAGCGATTTTTGTCCAAACGGTAACCTCGGATGGACTTCAGACTCTACCACCGATCACGACTCGGATGGTTGTCAAGATTCATCGACAGAAGATATTGATGACGACAATGACGGCATCATTGACGGCAGTGATTCGTGTCCTCGCGGTGAAACTGGGTGGACATCTACATTGGCTAACGACCAAGACAATGACGGCTGCAAAGACGACACTGAAGATGCCGATATGGACAACGACGGTGTCAATGATGACGTTGATGATTGCAACAATGGCGACCTGGGATGGATCTCAGGGCCTCTCACCGATAACGATAATGACGGTTGTCAAGATTCAGGTGAAGATACCGATGACGACAATGATTCTATTCTCGATGCTGCAGATGACTGTCCAACGGGCACTGTAGGTTGGGCACCTTCTTCTTCCACGGATTATGATTCGGACGGTTGCCAAGACTCTGGAGAAGACACTGATGACGATAACGACACGATTATCGACGTGAACGATGAATGCCAAACAGGTCTTCTCGGTTGGATTTCAACATCCGCCAATGACAACGATGGAGACGGGTGTAAAGACGACACTGAAGACGACGATGATGATGGTGATTCGATTTCAGACGATTCCGACGACTGTCCTCAAGGAGAAATCGGCTGGACATCTTCATCATCGACAGATTACGATGGTGACGGATGCAAAGATCTGGTTGAAGATTCCGATGACGACAACGATGGCGTATTGGACAACGTCGATGACTGTCAAACCGGTGATATGGGCTGGAGTCCAACGCTTTTGACCGATCACGACTCCGATGGTTGCCAAGATTCCAATGAAGACACCGACGATGATAATGACCAGATGGCTGATTTCTTTGACGACTGTCAAATCGGAGACTTGGGCTGGGTATCTTCCTCGACCACGGATTACGATTCGGACGGCTGTCAAGATTCTTCGGCAGAAGACCTCGATGACGACAACGATTCCGTTGAAGACCTCGCCCCTGATGCATGTCCAAAGGGTGACCTTGGATGGACGTCTTCACCCTCAACGGACTTTGATGGTGATGGTTGCCAGGACGACTCGTCTGAAGACACGGATGACGACAACGATGGTGTCCCCGACAGTGGAGACGATTGCCAAACAGGTGAAACTGGATGGAGCCCAAGTCCTTCAACAGACTACGACTCAGATGGTTGCCGAGACGCAACCGAAGACGATGATGACGACAACGATTCGGTTCTCGATCTTGATCCTGACGACTGTCCAAAGGGTAACCTCGGCTGGATTTCTTCAGCATCAACTGACAACGACGGAGATGGTTGCCAAGATGCTTCTGCAGAAGACACCGATGATGACAATGACGGAATTCCCGATGTCGATGATGACTGTGCTGCAGGAGATGTGGGATGGTCGCCGGGTACCTCGACCGACTATGATTCGGACGGTTGCCAAGATTCCGGTGAAGATACCGATGACGATAACGATGGAGTTATCGATGAGAATGACGATTGTGTGAAGGGTGACCTTGGCTGGATTTCATCTCCGTCAAATGACTATGATTCGGACGGATGCCGTGACACAACGGAAGACCCTGACCGAGATAACGATGGCATTTTGGACGGCAGCGACGATTGTTTCATGGGTAATTTGGGCTGGATTTCAGATTCGACTACCGACCACGACTCCGATGGCTGTCAAGACGATTCAGCTGAAGACCTCGATGATGACAATGACACGGTTCTAGATTCGTCCGACGACTGCCCAACCGGTATAATCGAATGGATTCCGACGCTAGCTAACGACTACGATTCCGATGGTTGTCGAGACGTTGATGAGGATTTGGATGACGATAACGACACCGTTATTGATCTCGATGACACTTGTTCGAAGGGAGATTTGGGGTGGATTTCGACCAATCTAACCGACATTGACGGCGACGGTTGCCGTGACGCTACCGAAGACTCCGATGATGATAACGATGGAAAAGGTGACACCAACGATAACTGCCCAACCGTTCCTAATGCCGACCAGGCAAACTGGGACTTCGACAGCGAAGGTGACGTTTGCGACGACGACGATGACAACGATGGTATCAACGATGATGTACCCGATGTATGTGCTCAAGGAGATTTCAATTGGACCTCAACACCTTCCACCGATTACGACACTGATGGATGCAGAGACGACACTGAAGACGGTGATGATGACAACGATGGCATCGTTGACAGTAACGATGATTGTGCAAAGGGCAACCTTGGCTGGACTTCAGATCTGAGCACCGACCGTGATTCAGACGGATGCGAAGACGATTCACTGGAAGACCTCGACGACGATAACGATTCAATGCCTGATGCTGTTGATGATTGCCCAAGGGGCGATATTGGCTGGATTTCTGATAGCGTTGGACCGCCGGTTACAGACTACGATGGTGACGGGTGTCAAGACTCCAACGAAGATACCGATGACGACAACGATAATGTTGAAGATTCGAGCGATCTATGCCCGGAAAGTACCGTTGGCTGGAAATCAACTCCAGCGACTGACAACGATGGAGATGGATGTTCGAATGCCAACGACGATGATGACGATAACGACGGTGTTAGTGACACCATTGACAACTGTGTTTTCGTTGCCAATCCGGGCCAAGAAGATTACGACACCGACGCCGCAACCCTCGGCCAGGGATTCTCCGGCGATGCTTGCGATGACGATGATGACAACGATACAGTCATCGACGTACTCGACGATTGCCACTTTGGTAACCTCGGTTGGATTTCCACAAGCTTCACCGATCACGACACCGACGGCTGTCAAGACAGCACATCGGAAGACAACGACGATGACAATGACGGTGTTGTCGACGGAATTGACGACTGCCCGATTGGAAGTATTGGGTGGGATTCCAACCCTTCCAACGATTATGATTCAGACGGATGTGAAGATGCAGGTGAGGATTTGGATGACGACAATGACTCTGTTCCTGATGTTATCGATAATTGCCCGAAAGGTGAAATCGGCTGGAACCCCACCTCTGCCAATGATTACGATTCAGATGGATGCCGTGACTTGACTGAAGACCCCGATGATGACAACGACGGCGTCATCGATACGATCGACCTTCAGTGTCAGAAAGGCGACCTCGGTTGGATTTCAGGTCCGGTGACGGACCATGATTCAGACGGATGCCGTGACGCAGGCGAAGACCTTGACGACGATAACGATACCAAGCCGGACGTTGATGATGACTGCCGTGCTGGAGAATTAGGATGGATTTCAGGTCCAGCAACTGATTATGACTCGGATGGATGTCGGGATGCCACTGAAGATAACGATGATGATAATGATTTGATTACGGACAACGTAGATGACTGCAGGCTCGGTGATTTAGGCTGGATTTCAGGTTCCAACACCGATCACGATTCCGATGGTTGCAATGACGTCACTGAAGACGATGATGACGATAATGACTCGCTTCGAGATTCCGACGACCAGTGTCCAAAGGGCGACATAGGCTGGAGTTCGACTGGACCGGGAATCAAAGGTACCACCGACTATGACGGTGATGGATGCCAAGATTCTCTCGAAGACCGCGACGATGACGGTGATGGAGTCCTTGACGTGAACGATAAATGTCCGAAGGGCCCAGCTCTGATTGAGTATTTCCCGCTTGAGGATGACCCAAACGGTTTCACTGACTACGACACCGATGGATGTATGGATCAGATGAGCGATTTCGGGGAGGAAGACTTTGACGATGATGACGATAGCGTTCTAGACGTCAACGATGCGTGTCCAATGGGTGATCTCGGATGGACTTCGACGACCTCGAACGACAACGATGGCGACGGATGCCGTGATTCAACAGAAGACGATGATGACGACAACGACGGTGTCATCGACAACGAAGATGCCTGCCCTGAGGGCGACATTGGGTGGGTGCCTGGAACCGGAACAGATTACGACGGGGACGGCTGTCAAGACGCAGTTGAGGACAACGACGACGATGATGACACCATCTCTGACGTCAATGATTTGTGTCCCAAGGGAGAATTAGGCTGGATTGCTACCTCGGCAGAAGATTATGATCAAGACGGATGCAGAGATTCGACTGAAGATGATGACGATGACAACGACCAAGTCGATGACGACGCTGATTCGTGCCCGAAAGGTCGCGCATCGTGGATTTCGACCGTAATCAACGACTATGACCTCGATGGCTGTTATGATTTAGGTGAAGACTTGGATGACGATAACGACGAGAAGCCTGACCTCATTGACAACTGTCCCAAAGGAAACGTCAACTGGACATCTGACGAATCCAGCGATTACGATGATGACGGGTGCCATGACGCTACTGAAGACGCTGACGACGATAACGACGGCGTGTTCGATCTTTCCGATACGTGTCCGAAAGGTGAACTCGGCTGGCTCTCGAAAGAAGCAACAGATCACGATGCTGATGGATGTCGAGACTCGACAGAAGACGGCGATGATGATAACGATGGAATGTTGGATGCAGTTGATCAGTGTCCTCTGGGTAAGTCGAACTGGGATGCGTCTCAATTCGACCATGACGCTGACGGCTGCATGGATTCGGTTGAAGACGATGACAACGATGGTGACGGAATCTTGAATTCAAACGATATGTGTGCCAACGGTGAAATCGGTTGGTCGTCCTCGACCGGTAACGACCACGACCAAGACGGTTGTTCCGATGCCTCAGAAGACAAAGATGATGATAACGACCAAGTCGAAGATATCGATGACGTCTGCCCAACAGGAGAAGTCGACTGGACATCATCGCTTGTCGAGGATTACGACAGCGATGGTTGCAGAGATTCAACGGAAGATTCCGACGATGACAATGATACAATCATCGACTCAGCTGACTTCTGTGCAACGGGTGCTCTTTCATGGATTTCGACCCCTGCAACCGATTATGAGGGTGATGGATGCAACGATGACACTGAGGATGAAGACGATGACAACGATGGAGTCTTCGATTCAATTGACCTTTGCTCGAGAGGGACTCTCGCATGGATTTCCGACACGATCAACGACCACGACCAAGATGGATGCCTTGACTCAGGTGAAGACCTTGACGATGATGGCGACAGCATTGGTGACCTCGTAGATTCGTGTCCGCTTGGAGAAACCAAGTGGAAGTCTGCATCTGACACGGATTCCGATTCGGACGGTTGCAGAGATGAAACCGAAGATTTGGACCACTTCCAAGCAGATGACAACACCACTGGAGAAATCCCCTGCGACCCGTTCACAGAGAACTGTGACAGTGCAGATGAGACGTCCGATACTATCACGACTGAATCAACTGACGGACAAGTTCAGCGATTGGTCTTGACAATGCTCGCCATTGCCATTGTTCCAACCGTGATTGGTATTCTTCTTCTTGCGTACCGCATGAAATGGTAACCTCGCTGGTACTGCACCTTGAAAGGGGCCGGCGTTGTGTGCTCAACATGGCGAACCTGCTGATTCTCGCGGCATCTACCGGAAAGAACCTGGATTTGGCGAAGCAGATTGGGGAGGTTGCGGTTTCTCGCAATCATCAATTTGACGTGATGAATCTGTGTGGCCTCGAACTACCAATGTACACGCCAGAAAACGAAAAACGCCTCACTAACATAGATCAAATCGACCGGTGTATGGAGCGTATTCTGGCATGCGATGGTTTGGTCGTATGTGCGCCTGAGTACAACGGTTCAGTACCCCCAGTATTAGGTAATCTAATCGCGTGGGTTTCGGTTCAATCGACCAATTTCCGGCTGTTGTTTAACAAACGAACCGTCGGGTTAGCAACCGTTAGCGGGGGTGGGGGGCACCATGCAATCTTGAGTATGCGGGTGCAATTTTCTCATCTCGGTTCCAATGTTTTGGGCCGTTCCATTGTGATTAACAAAACAAAGCCACTTAAGATAGATTCAATCGTTGAGATGGTAAAGGGAGTATTGGAATGACGGCACTACGAACACTACGAATGACTTCACCAACCCATACCGTACTTGAAGGAGGCGGCTTCCCAGTACGTCGTCCAACTTCGATGGGTTCACTGATGAGCCCTTTTCTTCTTCTCGACGAAATGGGCCCAGTCGAATGGGGTCCGGGAGAAGCAATCGGGGCTCCGGCCCATCCGCATCGAGGATTTGAGACCGTGACTTACATGCTCAAAGGCGCTATGCAACATCAAGACAGTGCTGGAAACAGTGGTGACCTCAATCCAGGTGACGTCCAATGGATGACGGCAGGAAGAGGAATCATCCACTCTGAGCTTCCACAAGATGACTTTCTCAAAGCAGGTGGAACCACCCACGGGTTCCAAGTATGGGTAAACCTGCCCGCACGGCACAAAATGATGCCTCCTCGATACCAAGATATTGCCGCTGAAACGATTCCTAAAGCGCAATCTGAGGATGGAAAAGTATGGGCGAATGTCATCGCTGGATCCACTCTCGGTGTTGAAGCGGTTATCGATACCGTAATTCCAATCACTTACATTCACATGAAAATCAAGAAAGGCGGCGCTCATCGACAAAACATTGATGCTGGTTTGAATGCCATGATCTATGTCTTTGGTGGAACGGTTCACCTCTCCGGAAAGCCAGTACGCGACGGTCAATTGGGTTTGATGAACGATGGTTCAGAAGTGCTGTTTGAAGCGAAGAAGGAAGATGCCGAATTTCTACTCCTTGCTGGACCCGATATCAATGAACCAATCGCTCGATATGGACCGTTTGTGATGAACACCCGTGAAGAAATTCAACAAGCACTGCGTGATTACCAAAACGGCACATTAGCGTGAGTCTTTGTGGCTGCAGCAGGTAAAATGTGGCGAGTAAAAGCTGCACTGAAAGGCATTGGTGCTCGTGCCGGGATTCGAACCCGGGTCGGCGGGATGAAAACCCACTATGATGGACCTAGCTACACCACACGAGCGACAGGCATTCCACCGACCACCCCTTGATAATGATTCGCTCGCACGCTGGCGCAATAATCGAGGGTTCTTTTTGTTCAAGCTTCTTGAGCGTCGGATTCCTTCTCAATTGATTGCCACCATTTCAGTGCATACCAAGCCGGAATACAAGCTGCAATCATCAGCAGTGCCAACAGAATTTCGTTGTTGAGAAACCAATTGAGAGCATCGATTGCACTGTTTCCGTAGATACCGATTAACAGTGCTTCTAAGCCAAACCGAAGCCCACGACCCATTAGACCAGCGATGATGAACGGTTTTTTTTCCATCTCACCCATTCCAGCAACCCATCCAAACACTTTGTACGGGATTGGAGATACGGCAGCGATGAAGATTCCAAATGTTCCGTATTTGAGCGTAAGTGCCTCGAGTTTTTCGATGTGAGCAGGTTTGGAAAAGCGGGTAAGCAGCGTTTTACCCCAGTGTTTTCCAACCCAATATCCAATGATTGAACCAGCAACTGAAGCCAAAGTAACCGTTAGCCACAACCACACTACCAGCGGCGTATTCCCAATTGAGTCTGCAAGCATGGGAATGTAGAGTAAATCAGGCGGAATCGGTTGTATAATTGACTCAGTGAATGACAGTATGGCAAGGCTTGCCGGCCCGAAGATGTCGAAAAAATCGAGAATCGACTCTTTCCACGACATGCATCGTGCTTCAATATCTTGGTCATGAAGGTGTGGGTTTGCGGTGAGTTCAAGGGGGGCATTCTGCGGTACTCACCTCGATGCGGGTTCTTGACACGGCGGCACTGTTGCATTGGCCGGTCGAACAAATCACCGGAAACATCTGTTCTCAAAGCCAGCAGGCAGAACTCGAACGGGTGAGTCCACAGCGATGGATGTTGATTCAATCGATTGACATCGAGTGGCGAGATGTGCCGCCTGCTTGGCTATCATTGGCCAGTGAGGCAGCAGCTGTGAGTGGTGACCTTCCGCGCTTATCGGATGTCGATATCGATGTATTGGCGCTCGCACTCGGGATGCAATGTCCTTTGGTTACCGATGATTACCGTCTCCAAAATGTGATGAAGTCAGTTGATCAAGTGACGCACACTGTCGGTGCTGCAGGTGCCAAACAGGTGTGGAAATGGGAACTTAAGTGCACGGGGTGTAGGGCTACCAGCGAGGTGCCCAAGAACGTGAACCGTTCTCGTGGGGGCGATGTAGGTGATTGCGACCGATGCGGTTCGCCACTGAAACTCAAGCGGAGAAAGTGATTACTCTTCACCGCTGGAAGCCATCGCTTCCAATGCTACAATCTTGCGTTCAAGTTCCTCTGGTTCCATACCTTCAGGGTTGAGGCCGACCGCTTTTGCTCGCTCTGCTCGAAGTTGTTCTGGTGTGCGACCACCCGCTTCCAAATCCGCAGTTGTGCGTGAGAGGTCGCCGAGTTGCGTTGTTTCTGTCAGACCCTTCTGGAATTCACCTTTCGAGCGACCCAGTGCATTAGCCATTTTTGGCAAACGTTCTGCGCCAAATAAAACAAAGAATATTCCGACCAACACAGTGATTTCCAATGGACCCATTCCACCAATCATACGCCTTCCTCAATTGGTGGTGGTGGCTGTTAGTGTTGAAGTCTTCGGCGAAAATCAACCATTTTTGTTCATCCACCGGATACCGGAGGGAGAAGAGCGAGTTCGTCGGTGTTGGACAACTGGTGTGTATATTCACACTGCTGTCCATTGACTGCAACCATGAGGGCACCTGATCGATGAGCTTCAATGCCCAGATGAGTCAACACATCATTAACGGTTGATGATACGGCAATGTCGATTTCTGATTTCCTCCACCCGAGGCGTTCGGCCAGAGGGCCAAAGGCAAGAACGACCAACTTCATGCGATTGTTCTCTTCCACGGACATGCTTCCAAGCGGTAGTTTATCAACGCACTCAGTCGTCCTCAAGGCATGAGCCCGGTCATGAAAGCGAGTGGTGTATGGAAACTCTATCCCTCTGGAGAATCAACCGTTCAAGCAGTTCGTGGTGTTGATGTCAGTATCGATGTTGGAGAAATGGTGGCCATCATGGGGCCTTCAGGGTGTGGTAAGACTACGCTTCTAAACATCCTATCGGGTATTGATGAGCCGAATTCGGGTGAAGTTTTTGTTAACGGCAAGCCGTTATTTGGCATCACGGATGATGAACGAACCAACATGCGCAGTGAGCATTTGGGTTTTATTTTCCAAGATTTCAATCTTCTTCCCGTACTTTCAGCGTGCGAAAATGTCGAACTTCCGCTGCTCTTGCTTGGATACTCCGCTTCACAGGCTCGTAGTGGTGCCTTGGACGCCTTGGATTCTGTCGGTCTAGGGGACAGAGCCGAACATCGTCCTTCCGAATTGTCAGGTGGACAACAGCAACGCGTGGCTGTCGCTCGAGCGCTAGTGCACAAGCCAAGCGTGATTTTGTGCGATGAACCAACGGGGAACCTTGATTCAGCAACTTCGAATGAAATCCTTTCACTGCTCAAGCAGTTGAACAAAGAGCATTCAACGACTTTCCTCATCGTAACCCACGATTCGACCATCGCTTCGCATTGCTCACGCACGCTTCGAATGTCCGATGGATTAATTGTTGAAGATTCAATTCATACTGAGGAGGAGTGAATCTGCTTCTTCCTCTCGCCGTTCTCTTCGTGATGATTGTCCTGTTTTCTGGACTTTCGACATGGATGATTGGGCGTAGGAAGCAACTTAGCGTGGTTACACTATCCCTCCTCGTTTTCGCACCAGTTGTTGACGGAGTACTTGCGTATATCCTACTCGACTGGCTCAGCGTTGGCGGTATTACACTGTTTGGGGGTGCACTTGCATTTGGTATCATCAGCCACGTGTTTTTACAACCAATGCTGGTACCTCAGAGACTCATTGTTTGGCGGCTTGCAAAGCAAAATATTCTGCGTCGTAAGCGACAGGCTGCACTGCTGATGCTTGGTTTAATCATCGCTTCTTCAATAATCACCTCATCGATGATTGTTGGTGACTCCCTCGATGCTACTGTACTGCACGAAGTTGAAGGTTCCTGGGGTGAAACCGATATCACCGTTTCAGGATTCGACATGGCGATTGGACAACGTTCGGTGCTGAACGAATCAATTGCCCACGGCATGTGGGATTCGATTCAAAACGACCCCGAATTGTTGTCAACCATTCGTGGCCAGCAACAAGGCCTGATTGCTTCTGCGAGCCTCTCAACCGGGTATTCTTCGGTCACCAGCGTCACGTGGATGGCCATGAACAGTACAATTGACGCTGAAGCAATGTGGCCGATGATCGGGTCGAAGAGCGATGGAATCCGTTATGCAGACCTCTACCAAGCCAACCTGTTTTCTCAAACGCCTCACATTGCGATTAATCAAGTGTTGGCTGACGAACTTGATGTCAACGTCGACGATGTTCTGAATGTGACATGGTACGTCACTGAAGACGGGTCGCGGGTTCGTACACAAGCGGCTATGACGGTCTTCGCTCTTGTTCCTAATCAAGGACAGGGGGCTTCTGCAGGAACGCAAGCCCCCGCTGTTTTCACTGACCTAGCCACGGCACAGCGGCTCCAATCGATGGAATCCAGCGTTAACACAGTGTATTACTCAGTGGTCGATGGTTCAGATGATGCCGCCGCAATTGAACCCGTTCTCGAGCGATTGGAAGTACTGCTCGACCACTTTATCGGCCATGAGGATATCGGACTATCGGTTGAGTCTAGCGAACAAACCAACGCACTGACCGTTTCTTCGAGCAAGGGCCTTGGTCGGATTTCTGGCGACCTTGTCCGTAGCATGCGCGAGAACACGAGCACAACTCTGCCCGGTTATGCAATGATGGAAGTGCTGCAGGTTCCAGTTGTCGAATTTCAATCCAATGACGAAAACATCGTGACACTTGCTTCAAGAGAGATCAGTGCACTGCACCGTGGGTCACGCGGAGTATGGCACGTGTCACCTAACGGCGCTGGTGTTCAAATCGACGGCACCGGTGATTCGTGGGTTTGGCGCGCTGAAGACGGAGAGAAAGTGCATGACTTTTCACTCGACTCAACTGGTTTATACGGACTAGTGGCCCATGACTCTGGGCTGTTGGTTGCCTTTGAAAACGAAGTGGATGAAGATTATTGGGCGGTTTTTGAGAGTAACGGCTCGATGGTTTCTGCAGCATCAATAGACAGTGGATGGATGGCGTTGGAAGAACGGGGTGACGAATTGTTCCTGCATTCATTCGACCTCAATTTGACCAACCACCACTGGTCCTCAGTGGATGTTGAACTACCTTCAACCGTCCTTTCCACGAACCTGGTTGTTGATGGTGGTGTGTATCTTGAAATCGAGGGACTCCTTTCTACGACTCAGTACGCCGCTTCATCACCTGACGTGGATTCGAATTTCACGGAGATTTCCTCATCACAATTCCCGCCTGAAGTCACGGTACAAGCAGACGTAGATCTGCACATGCAATGCGATTTAATCGCTTCTCTTTCGATGGGTGACAATCATTGGTGCACGTTTGAACAAGGTCTAATGCGCTGGAATCATGCATCGCAATCAATTGAAAGCATTCGTATTCCGATAGTCTCTACTGCGGGAGGCTTTGGCACGCTGCCTCAACTCTTTTTGGCGTTCGGTGGTGTCAACACAACCGTTTCCGTATCGCAGGGCGAGGTTCAACTGAGTCAACGTTTGAACCAACTCAATCTCTCGGTCAATGAAAGCGAAGTGTGGGTCAAAGGTCTCATTCCGTACGCTTTTGGTGACAACACAGCCTATCGATTGTACCATGCTGGAGCTTATTCCGACACTGAAGCCTTCGATAACCTTGAGGAACTTGATGGAGTTGTTCTCGGTCTACTAGCATTGACGGATGCTGAAACATTGGCGTCAGCATCGGAGGATGAACGCTCGCTCATCCTTTTTTCCAGTAATTCAAGCGTATGGAACTCGTCACTAACCGATGATTTCACCTCGTGGCTCGACGAACAATCCAACGCATCAAACGCTGACCTCCAGGTGCGTGCAGTTAAAATCGAAGCCGCCGCTTTAGCCGCTGAATCTTCGGGGGTTCTTTCAGCGATGTTTTTGGTGTTCGGGACGTTCACAATCGTTGCTGGAATCTTGTTGGTTCTAACCATTGTAATCATGCTGGCAGAGGCCCGTAGAAGTGAACTAGGTACACTTCGTTCACTCGGCTTCACACAATCAGACGCTCGTGCTCTGGCAGTCCAAGAAGGGATCATTGTTGCCGCAATTGCAAGCGTTCTGGGCTCTCTTTTCGGAATTGTCCTCGCATGGTTCATCAGTATTGGGTTTCAGGGCATGTTCTCATCGGTTGGCTCCAATCAATTTCTGTTTGACTGGACGTGGACTTCGCTTGCATCCGGTGCCATATGGGGCTTCATGCTCGCCTTCATCACCTTGTGGTCCTCTTCATTGTGGACTTCGAAATTGAACATCGTCCTCGCCCTTCGCGGGGGGAGAATACCGCGAGCTCAAGGAGTACCTTGGGTGCTGATGCTGGTACAGATTGTTGGATTTGGTATCGCCTCACTTTCACTGCTCAGTCTTCTGGTCACCGGTCTTGATTCATCCTTCTCGTACTTTTTATGGGTGATTGCTGGTGTTGGCGGTATCGTTGTACTGGTTCCGGTTTTCACCTGGCAGCTTCCGGTTGTACTGCGCACACGTTCCCCGATGTGGGAGCGCCTATGGCGTCATGTCGGAAGAAATACGTTGGCTTGGGTAGGTGCATCACTGTTGGTGTGGACAGTCGGTCTAGCATCAATCGACCCAGTTCGTCGTTCGATGGAGCCAGACGAACTCTCGTTCATCGTGCTGGGTTTGGTGGAAGTATTCGCAGGAGTGCTCCTGCTCACAAGTGCAGCGCCGATGGCTGTTCGGAGGCTTGGCAAATCGAAGGTACTCACCTCGCGCTGGGGCCCGGTTCTTCCGGTATCCCTCGCCTATCCATTGGCCACCCCTGTCAGGACTGCGGTGGTCATGGGGATGTTTTCAATCACCGTATTTTCGGTGGTGGTTTTGGGGGGATACACAGAACAATTTGACAATTATTCAAGTTCCTTTGTCGAAGAAGCTGAAGGAGAGTATGAACTGCTGTTGACCGGCTCTCGCGCCGGTCCAATCGAATTAGCTGACGATGTAGCGTTGTGGAACCTCACCGACCATTCAGTCGAACTGATTGATTCAGTAGGGCGAGTTCATCGCAGTGAAGCATTTCTTCAAGATGCTAACGGAGAGCGAATGCCGTATGTTTTACGCGGCTTTGATCCATCATTCTCGAACCATGGAGGCCTTCCATTACATGCGTGGGATGAGTCACTTGGCAGCAGCGAACTTGAGGTCTGGTCGGTTGTTCATTCACGAGACGATCTGGTCCTCCTCGACGCGTCGTTTGGACTGGAAAGTCTTGCTGACGGAAGCGGAATTTCTAGCCTAAGTTTTTCAATTGGAGATTCAATTACTCTAATTGACTTATCCAACCCAGGTAACACACGCCAAATGATCGTTGCAGGATTCCTAGAGCAATCATCATACCTGTTTTCTGCTGGTGTTTGGATGAACGATGAAACCGTCATTGAGCAATTCGATGGACGCCTAACTCGCATGTACGTGAGCATCTCGAATGATGCACAACCCTCCGCCTCATATTCAGGAGATTCAGTGGTTGATTTTCCCGCTGCCGGGAAATCGCACGATGTCCGAAAGGCTGCTTCAGAACTCGAACTCGAGCTCAAACCTTTGATGAACGCTGAAGGCGTTCAAGTGACGGTAATTTCCGATGAAGTGTTGCTGATACAATCACTTGTATTGGCTCTGCTCAGCATCTTTGAGGGCTATCTCGCTCTTGGGCTCATCGTTGGCATCGCTGGCATCGGTGTTGTCACTTACCGGTCCGTATCCGAGCGAAGAACATCGATTGGAATTCTAAGGGCGCTTGGATATAGGCAACGCATGGTGCTGTGGTCCTTTTACATCGAAGTGTCCTGGGTCAGTGTCCTTGGTATGGTCAATGGAATCCTCATCGCCATCGGATTTCACCGGGCGCTGTATCTGTCGTTTTGGAAGGATCAAGGAGCGACCTTTAGCCTACCTTTCGAATCTATTTTCCTCATCTTTTTCGGTGGATGGATTCTCGTACTCCTTGCCACATACATTCCGATAAAGCGTGCGACTACCGTACCAGCATCAGCTGCGCTGCGAGGGGTGTAGTATTGTTTTTGAAGTGTATTGTAACTTTTTGACGGAATTTTCTTCGATTTATCGATTTTTTTCTCATGATGTCTCTCTTTACAAATATTCTACTCTAATTGTGTTCTATTCGGGGTGCTGCGTATTCATCCAAGCGGAATCATGATTCGGATTTGGTTGAAAATGCCATTTTTTCCACTCCTATAGTATAAATACGACGCTTTTCGTGGGAAGAATTACCGAACCATCGGAGGTATAGATATGCGTAAAACAACCCCAATGATTCTCGTCGCCTTGATGCTTGTGAGTGCTCTCTCAGGTTTCAATGTCGCCGAGTTAGAAGAAAATGTAGTAATTGAAGACACTGGTGCCCGAGCGGGTGCCGATGCCGAAATGGTTGCTATTACAAACCCGAAAGAAACTGTCTGTAATCAGGCAACATGCCGCAACGTCATGAAAGTAGGCGAAGAGACAACGTTCTCTGCTTACATTCAGAACAGCGGGGATGCAGACATCACTGAAATGACTTACACTGTAACAGTGTATCTTTCGGATGCTGCTGGAAATCCGAGCATGGTTGCGAAGGATTCCACTGGTCAAGACCTTACCTGGACCAACAACGATGTCATCTGTGCGAATGCACAACTATGTGACTTTGGTGCACTTGGATCTGGTGACGTCCTTGGTGGCGGAAAACTCACACTGACCTCTGGCGGAAACGACATTGTTTGGTCGCCAATTCAAGGATTGTATGTGATCCAAATCGTGGTTGACGCCTCCCCTGATGTCGACGCCGGAAACGATGCACAAAGTGTGTTCGTGAGCGTCGAGAACTGGTATGACATCGAACTCGACCTCTCTTGGCTCGACGCTGATGGCAATCCAATGGAAGGTTCCGAATCCGGAACTGATACCAAGAACTGGCAACTCACTGTCAAGGCCAACGGAAGCGATACCTTCGACCCTCGTGAAGTCACTGTCGGTATCAACACCGTTGGTAATGTATTGGCTGCTCAGACCACCGATGGGACTTCCATCGATGGTGGAAGTGTCAACAACTTCGTGGCTGGAACTGTCACAACTGTCGACGTGTTCGAGAACGTTTCGACCGACCCACCAGTCATCACACCTGGCTCTCGGACAGTTCTCAGCTACATGTCCACATGGACGCTGACAGGTTCATTGTCCGTTGACGCTAGCAACGAAAATGCAGATTACGGCATGAAGGCCTCGTTGATTTCTTACGACATGTACGGAATGTTTGTTTCGTGTCAGGAAACCAATGCAAGCGATGTTAACGAAACTTGGGATCATTCGTGTGAAGAGTCAACTACCTCTGACGCATACTCTTCAAACAACGACGATTCTATTGATGGATTTGCATCAGTCTTCCACGATATCCGCATCTCTCAGATGACTGTCGTACAAGGATTCAATGCTGACGGAACTGGACAGGGTACCTCCATGGTATCCGATGATACCGGTGGAGAATTGAACGTTGGAGCCTCTTACCTCCTCGTTCAAGTCGAACATCGCGGCAGCGACCAATCGAACCTTTACGACTGGAACGTTACAATGTCGATGACCGATTCCGCTGGAGTCGTTACAACCGCCGTTGTCGATTCGTGTGAGGCAATTGAACCTGCATACGTTCACGCTCAACTCGGTATGGGTCAAGCACCAGTAGGCGAGCAACCACCGAACACCGTTGGTTCAGCCTGTATGATGGTGACACTTTCTGCTGACGGAGACCACACGTTCTCTGCACAACTCCACATGGAAGAGAAGACCACAGATGCTCGTCCGGGCAACAACGACCGAGACATGACATTGAACGTCCGCAACAACGCACCGTTGATTCTCTCCCTTGACTTACTTAATGACGGAGAATTGTTCACCGGTCAGGAAGACCTTCTGTCTATGGCTATTTCAGTCTTCGATGTTGACGACCCGTCTGGAACTGGAATTCAAGTTGAATGGAGAAATGAAGGAACTGCACTTCCCGGTTGCGAGCGTTCGATTGCTCTGACATGCTCAGTGATTATTCTTGACGAATACGTGACTGCTTTCCCAGTCTCTGTGACCGTCTTTGACGCTCATGGTGGCGAAACCAGCGAAGAATTGATGCTGAGTATTTGGAATAACGGCGGTGCATCAGCAACCACCGACAGTGGACTTACCCTCGAATATGCAATCCAGTATTTCGCAGTGAGTGCTTTCACTCTCACAGCAACAGACGGTGAATTGAACGACTACGCTAACACCGAACTTCCAGGTTACTCCGGTACCTACAATGCAGTTGGTGCAATCGATTACGTGCCTGGTACAACCTACTCGGCAGGCGATGTATTGTCGCAGTCGATGAGCGTTCACTACGCTAAGAGTTTGGAAGCCACTTCCCTCTGGTATGTGAGCGATGGTGGAATGTGGACACTGATCAGCGACGCCTCAACCGACGTTGATGCAACCACTGGTTCGTTCGCTTACACCTTCCCATCCAGTTCACCAGTCCTTGCTCAAGGCTCGCTGGTACTGATGGGTGGCTCACTCGCACAGGCAGATGTTCCTGACGCAATCGTGACTGGCTTCAGCGCCGCTGCTGCCAAGTCCGGTGAGATACAGCTAAACTGGAACATTAACGGCACAATGCTCGCTGACGACAGCATCGATATCACAATCTGTGAAGGTGCTGCTGGATGTGATGATCCGTTCACTGCTGGTCTTGCAGTAGGAGCTACCTCCTACAAGTACAGCGACAATTCCATCGCTCACGGCACTTCGCTGAACGTTCACGTTGCTGTCTGCAACGAAATTGGCTGCAGCAGCCCAGTGGGCTCTGCAGATGTGGTTGTTGACCGACAGGTTGACGGCGATGTTTCCGCAACTGACCTAACCGTTTCCGCAATGGGCGACGAATGGACTGTTGCATGGACTGCTACTGGAGACCAATCCGATGTTGCAGAATGGAATGTATGCTGGCAAAAGAACACCTTCGATGCTGCTAACATGCCTGCAAACTGTGAAACAACACCAACGACCTCCGCTACATTTGCTATGCCTATGTCACCTGGAACCTTCACTTACCACTTTACCGCAGTGCCCGTTGACGCACTTGGTAACTCGGCAGCAGCCGGTTCGATGAACAGTATTGACTACCAGCGTGACGCAGACAACAGCAACGTCGATGACAACACAGACATCATCGGTGATGATGCTGCTGCTTCAGGTGTCCCAACATGGACATGGGGCGTCATTGGTGGCGTAGTCGTCGTTGCTTTCATCGTTGGAGCCTTCATCCTCTCTCGTGGAGGAGATGGCGACGAAGGAAAGGACTGGGACTACTGATCTCACGTCCAACCCTGAAGCAAACACACCCTTCCTTGGAGGGGAGAGCCGCTGAGGGGGCCGTTTCGACGGCCCTCTCGGCAACCTTACTTTTCTACTTCTTCTACTCAACACATCAATGAGATTATCTCGATTGTGTTGATCATGGATTGAATGTATCCAGCCAACTTCATCGATCTGTCAAATCATCCATCCCCTCTCAAGGATATATTGCATGTTCAAGATGTTACTTTTACAAATCGAATGTACCACTTGCGTGCTCGAATACATCGCAGCAACTCGTTGATATATTGAGATTCAATGTTGTAAATCAAACATTTTGCACCCCAACCGCTATAAGGGGAATAAGGCGTGGGATGCTTTGCATACAATCCGTATGAGGTGAATGACATGTTGGGAAAACAAAATAAAACAACCAAGCAAAAGTCAGTCTTCAGCGGTATTGGCATCGCACTTTTGTTGTGCGCATTGATGGCCCTAATGCCTATGGCAGGGTTCGTTGACAACAACGAAAGTGGAGCAGAGTTTGTGAACGCAAACGAAGCAGCGGAGGATGATTTCTTCGCTTTGCCAGATACTGTGAAGACTGTAGACTATGAATATGAACCATCCGATGAACTGATCGGCATGAGAGACCAAACTACCAAGGCTTTCGTCCTCGAAGACGGCAAGATTGCGCAGCTCACGCACGCAACACCTGTCCACTTCCTGGAAGAAAACGGTGCTTGGGAAGACATCAACTTGAATGTTGTCGCAACAGCAAACGGCTGGGAAGTAACGGAAAACACGTTCGAAACCCACTTTGCTGCTGAGATGTCATACGGTGTTGCTGTACAACCAAACCAATTCGTCGATCCAATCATCACTGGAATTAATCCAATGCTTGTGATTATCGATGAAACCGGTACATCACCAGAGCCTTTCCAAGCCGCTCCTTCGAACGACGGAGTCACGGTTGGAGGAAACATGATCCGGTACCCGGTCGCTGAAGGTTTCAGCCTCGACTACACTGTCGAGAGCACGCAACTCAAGCAACATCTCGTCATCGATGAGCGCCCAGTTTTGGAGCCTCACGCTGCATGGTTCGGTTTTGCTGAGGGACTTCAACTTCCTTCAGGATTCGCCCTCTTCCTCGGAGATGAAATGCTCGGAGAAGACATCACTCAAACTCAAGAAGCACTTCAAATTCGAAACATCGAGACTGGCGAACTCCTCGCAGAAATCCCAGTACCACTCGTACTCGATGAAGGTAGCGAAGAGCCATACGTTGCAACCTACTTCATTCAGGTTACTGGTAGCCAAGTCATCTTGACCACGGCTGTTGAATCTGATTGGTTGATGTCCGAAGACCGAGTGTTCCCACTCGCCATCGACCCAACCATCAAGGTCTTGTCCAACGCTGGTGGATACTGCTACCGATACTACAACAACTGCTACTCTGGTACCAACCGATACCACTACAACTACTATGGAACAATGCGATATTACCCATGGCACCGCTACACTTTCTCATCCAGTAGCGCACTCCCATCCGGTGCAACCATTGATTCCATTGCATGGAAAACCTACTGGGCATACAAGTCTGGTGCCTCGCACACGACCTACGCAACAGTTCTCGAAAACTGTGGCGCTGGAAGTCCAGGTAGCTACTACAGCCACGCAATTCCTACTTCGACTTGTTCCGGTGCTCTCACCGGCTCACAAGTTCTGAGTGGTTCGAGTTACAACAACGCGAACTCATGGCGAATGATTCGATCAGTTGCGAACAGTGCAACGTTCGATTCGTACACCGCAGGAACCGGTTGGAAGACTGCAGATGTATGTACTACGGCATCAACCTGTGCATCAGGCACCGCCGCTGGATACATCACGTCCGCACAAACCAACAGCGGCACATTGGGTCTAAGCCAATACTCGACGACTTCGTCCTACATGTACTCGTACACACGCAACAGCGGAACGTACAACTCCTACATCGAAATCGTCTACTCTGGTGGAACTGATGCTGACGCCCCTGTGTCCAGCTTTATTCCATACACCGGTCTAACGTCCTACGTTGAAGGAGAGCGCACGTTCTTCACAACCTTGACTGACCTTTCAGGAATCGATACCACCTCTGCTAACAAGCCAACATTGTACTACTCTCTCAACAACGGTAGTTTCACCTCAGTTGGCGCAAGCAGCATTGGTACTTGCTCTTCGACTTCGTCAGAGTGCCGATTCAGCGCAACCACCGCAGACATCAGCGCAGGTGACTACGTCCAGTACTACTGGAAGTACCAAGACCTGAACACTGCTGGTGGCGCAAACGTTGGATACGATCCTGCTCTTACCGGTACACAAACAACACCGACACCGTACTACTTCGCTGTCGATGATATTACCGATGCGGGAACGACAAAGAAGATGACTGTACTGACCACTGATGTACACGCTGGAAGCACATACAATCCAAACTCAGCAGCATCTTCGCTCGACCGACAATTCACCCACTTTGACAACAGTGACGAATTCTACTTCGAATTCGACGTGTCAAGCTGTGGAACCGGTACTAGCGCATGCTGGTCAACATACCAAAGCGGTTCATCCTACTACTTCTACAACAACTGGATTACACAGCACACCACAACTGCAAGTTCAGGTTACAACGGCATTGGCGGTACTCGCTCCAACATCATGCCGCTACACCAAGATTCCAGTGGTTACCTCTATACCAACGCAAAGAACGGTCCTGGTACCAATCTTGCGTTCCACTACCATGCATCCAGCGACGCGTTTGCAATGGTCGGAATCGGTACAGAACCAACCATTGAATCGAAATTGACTGGTGGAGATGATGCAGACTCCTCGAGAGGCTCAGGATACGCAGATGGCTACAAGATTACTCTTGGAAGCGACTACGGCGGACAAATGGGTAAGTTCTCGTTCGGTAATGCAACTGGTGGAGCTGGAACGAATGCAAACCGATTGTGCGTTGGTACTAACGGATGGATTTCGTTCTGGCGCAGTCCGTACTCTTCGTACAACGACTGTTCTCCATCGTATTCGTACGCTGGTTCATACGGTGGACTTCCAACATCTACATGGAGCGGTTTCGCTCTCGGAACTGGATACTACGGTGGACAAGCATCTACTGGTACCGTGACATACAAGTTCAGCAGCGTTAAGCCAACACCGGACACCTTCAAGCCAGTGTTTGACCATTCGCCTCTCGCTGATTCTCACAGCAAAGACCGTTCAATCTCTGCTAAGATCTCAGACGGTGGAGACCCACCTGCAGGACTCAACGTCAGCACAACCGCTGGAGTTGGTCCAACTCTGTACTACAGAATCACTACTGCAGACGGTACAACCGGCTCTTGGACCTCATCAGTGATGACCCAAGAATCTGGCAAGACCCGCTCAGAATGTGCCATTGATGTGTGCACATGGTCTGCTGATGTTGACGACCTAGAACGTGGAGACTCAGTCGAATACTACATGACTGCACAAGACGTTTCAACTATTGGTGTCAACTCGGAAACCACTTCAACAGAGAGCTTCAGTGTCGGTGACCCGACCAAGATGTTCATCGTAGAGTGGAGAGACATGGCATACACTGGAACAGGAAGTGCAAACGCCTGTACCTACCAAGCGGTGTTCTATGACGTTACCAACGAAATCGAATTCAAGTACGCTGACTCGTGCTACGTCCAATACGACGCAGCTACAGTCGGATTCATGGATCAAACTCGAACCAAGGGTCAAACCATCCGCCAAAACAGCGGTACGACCTTCAAGGGAACGAACGTTCACCCATCCAACTACCGAATTTCAACCGATAGTGGCGATGGTTCTTTCGAATCGTTCACCCGCGGACTAACACCTCTTGTGAACGCAGATGCTTCAAACATCATGGGTTCCTCGTCTGGTTCACCGTCCGGATACTACTGTGGTTCCAGTTACTACTGGAACACATGGGCGTCCAAGTGCGCTGACAACATCCCAATGCCGACCGGTTTCAACTTCACCTACTTCGGCACTGACTACAACTACACTGATTCCAACGACCGAATCAACCTCGGTCGTCATGGAAACATGCACTTCCTCGACAGCGGCTCTACGTCACTGGTTCGCAGCATGACCACATGGTATGGAAACATGCCTTCTCTGCCGTACTCATCGAGCACCTACGCTCGTGCAGGTACAATCGCACCGTACTGGTCGTACTACGGAACATACTACTGCTACCAGAACTCAAACATGGATTGTGGTGTTTACTACCGCACCATGCCGTTCGAAGGCAAGGGTACTGACGTTACATCAGACATTACGCAAGATACAACTTGGGATTTGACTGACAGCCCAATCCGCATTAACCCAAGCAACGATTACCTCTCGGTATCCGCTGACTTGACCATACAAGCTGGAACTGTCATTGAAGTTGCAGACGGCAAGGGTATTTCCTTTGACGGCGCATGCGACCAAATGACCATCAATGGAAATGCAACCCATCCGGTATCGTTCACGAACGGTTCCAGTGGCGGAGAATGGCTCGGAATTGCCTTTACGGACTCATGTTCTACTGGCACTGATGACCGACACGTGTTCTCATACGTTGACTTCAACAACACCAGCGATGCAGTGATTGCGGCAGGTTCTCGACACGGTTCGAGCCCAAGCACAAACGCAAACGTCGGAAACTTCACCATGGATCACGTGACCTTCACCAATGTAGGTTCAGCGTTCTCACACGGAAGTGGACAAGGTACTGTTGTATCGATGAACGAATTCGAAATTGACGGAACCGATAATTCATGTTTCAGCTTCGCTGAAGACTCGGTTGTCACATTGACTGAAGGAACCATGAAGGATTGTAACAAGGACGGCGGCGCCACTGATGGTGCTATCGTTAACGTTGCAGGATCAACATCAGGTTCACTGTTCCTCGAAAACACGACCATCACCAATGCTTACAACAACCTCATCAGCACTGATTTCGTTACAGTGACAGTTACCAACGTAACTGCAACTGCAACCTCAGCGCAGACAGGTAGTGCATTGAGTTCCTCAGCCGGAGCAAGCAGCGACGTTGTCTTGTACAACTTTGACGCTGCTGACTACGACTCGGTAACCATCAACGCCATCGATTCGCTTCACATGAACGATGTCGACTTTGGAACCGCAGACATGATGCTCTACCCTGGCGGCGCTTCAAGCACTGCAGTTGGGCCAGCAGGCGACAACGCAATTTTCGACACAGTTACTGCAGGTGACGTAATCATGAACGACATCCAACCAGGAACATTCGATGATGTAAGCATTGGCGACCTTTCGATGTCTGGAAACCCACAAGCTGCTGACTCAGTTGTCATGAACAACCTCGTTGCTTCTGATGTTAGTCTGACCGACTGTGGCTGGACGATTGAAGCCAGCAACATGGCTGTTTCCTCAGTGGTTTCGAACGGATGTTCGGCTGCTTCGAACACATGGGTTATTTCTGATTCAACCATCAGTCACACCTCCAGTTCATCGGCAGCAGACGCATTCTATGCACGATACTCAGATGTCACCATTGGTGAAACTGCAATCACGACTGCTTCAGGTTCTACAACCTTCATCGCAAAAGCGGACACCAACTCGGACATCCGCTTGATCGACGTGACACAAAACGGTAACGATTGTGCAGACAGTACTGGTTCAACCAGCAACTGTGATGTTGACGTTGCCAGTTCATCTGGTGAAATTTGGTATGGTGGAACTGCAACTGTTCGAACCTACCGAATCGCACTCGTGAACAGCGTTCCTACGAACGTGTTCAAGTCCGGTCACACCGTGACTGCAGGCGTTGTCGACAGCTCGACCTCTGAATTGTTTGAAGTTGGTAGCCACGTTACCGACTCAACCGGTACAGCAACTGTTTGGGTCATCACTGGCGATGAAACCGGCAATGCGTACGAAGACCACAACATTCGTGCCTTCGGACCCGCTGGACAAAACGAAACATTGGTCTCGTCCTCATGGTACCCTACCAGTGGATTCACCATCGGTGATTCCATTGATTTGTTGCTCGAACCTGCTCCGGTAGATTTCGACCAAGCAGCAATGGATTGTGCATGGATGGATGCATATGTTGACCCGAACAACGGTGCTCAACTACCTACCAATGGTACGACTGCAAACGGAGACACAATCTTCGAATTTGACGGTACTCCGATGACCCTCTCAGCCGATCTCACCCTTGACGGGTGTGTAATTGTCCTGAAGGGTTCCTCGTTGAAGGTGAAGAGCACTGCTACCAGCAGTCCAGTCCTCACCTTGACCGACGGTGGAAAGGTTGTCGTTACGACCTCACCTGACACCGGTGCACTTGGAGCAATCAGCGCAATTTCCTCAACCTATGGACTTCACATCGATATCCAAGCAGGTACTTTGGAAGTTGACGGTGGAACCGTGCGTGACATTGCAGAAGATGTATCTGCAGGTGGAGCACTTCTCATTGGAGAAGGTGCAACGCTGAAGATGATGAACGGTGGTACAATCTACGGTTCATCCGCAAGCAGTGACTCAATGGCAACCGTGAAGGTTGACGGCGGAACTGTGAACATTGCAGACTCTTCAATCATTAACAACGGTCAAACCGGAACCGCTCTCTGGGTTGAAGGCTCTGGCGGCACAATTGACAACATTGTTGTCAAGAATGCAGCAATCGGTATTCAATCCTACAACGGCGCACCACAAGTCGATGGATTCACATCGACTGACAACACAGTTGGTGTCGACGTTTACGGCGGAATGTCGCTTCCAACCGTTTACCGAAGCCCTCTACTTAGCGGAGAAAGCACAGGATGGACGACTTACAAGATTGACCTTTCGACCTATCTTTCAGATGACTATCTCCAAGTTGGATGGAACAGTATTTACGGTGGCGGAAACGCTCACCCAACCAACAACTACGCTACATCGAAGTACTACATGATCACCGACCGATACAACATTGAATTCGAAGATGATTCTGGAAGCGTTTGGAACATTACCAGTTCTGACGACCTTGGATACTACCCGTACGGCTCTGACGACCCGGCATCCGGTGATGGCACCCACGCAACATATGCAGCTGGTGCTACTGGCGGTGTTCCAAGTTGGTCGTGTGACTACTACGGTTACTCCTACGGACCGAACTACCAAACCTATGAGGGATACTTCTACTACATGTGGAACTACTGGAACGGTGGCCCACAATCCAACCCTGGATTCCCTGGCTACTACGAAGCTCCGGATGAGTTCGGATTCGGATGGGAAGACATCGAAGATGTTAGCCCTGACGGCTCGTATGCTGCTCGTTACCCGTACCACTACTGGGGCTTCTACTACACCTCGTACCACGGCGGAACCAACGGACCGCTCACTCCTCCAGAAGGATACGGAGGCGGATACCCATCGAGTTACAACGTCTGTGTTGACTATGCTTACTCCTACTACATGAGTGCAGGAGAAGGTGCTCGACTCACCATGCCTACCGTCGATATCTCGGCAAGTAACATTTCGAAGGTCTCGCTTTACATCGACGTATTGCACAACCGTGCAGACAACTTCCAAGACCGACTCGAATTTGTCGCTCGCTCTGGTGACGATGCTGCCGATCTCGGTGAATACATGCGTGAATCCGGAACTCCATTGTTCAAGGACGGAGTAATCTCTGGCGCTGATGTCGGAATCTCTGCTGGTGGTGCATATGCTGCTGCCAACTTTGAAGACATTGAAGTGAACAACCCAGTGGATGCTGGTATGGAAATCACCGGACAAATTGTATCAGTCGTTGATGGCTTAGAAGTCACCGGCGGTACATACGGTGTGCTCATTGGAAACACTGCATCTGGTTCGTGTGACTTGTCGAACCTCGACCTCGACGGTCAAGGTACAGCTGGTGTCTACTACACCTCCGACTTGGCAGGCGCTGTCACCGGAACTGTTGCAAACAGTGCAGGTGCGGCATTCAAGTACGGTGTTAACACTGACAACGACCAAACCTTTGATTCGATGACAATCTCATCAAACGCTGTCGGAATTGACAACGCGGGTACGGGTGACATCACTCTTACCGACGTGACCATGTCGAACACGAAGGACTTCGTTATCAGCAGTTCCTCCAAGGTGGAATTCATCGAAGGAATCGTTGACTCCTCGTCTGTAGAAGTTACCGGGATTGGTGAATTTAGCCGAATGCGTGAACTTGCTGTCGGCCTCACAGCTGATGGAAGTGCAGTTGCTGGCGCAACGGTCACATTGCTTGACGCAAGCGGTGCAGCAGCAGGTACTGGAATCACAGATTCCACCGGTGTCGCAAACGACTTGACGTTCGAAACTGAACACGTTGATGCATCAGGATTGACCACGCCATCATTGGCCGGATATCAGGCAATGTCTGTTGCAGAAGTCGATTACTTCTACACGTCTTCAACCAACAACAAGGCTGACTTCCGCTATGCGTCCCAGGCAGTTTCACTGTCCGATGCATCTGGTAACACTGCTAGCGTTGCACTGACCACGCAGATCACCGAGCGTGTCTGCTGGTATTCGACCAGTACTCTGTACGATACCATCTCGCCGTGTGCGGGATACCTTTCGACCTCCGGAACTCGAACACTGAGCGACGGTAACGGTGGAACACTCACAGAATACGGTTACTACTCTGCTTTGACAACCAGCCAGGCGAACAAGGTAATCATGTTTGATACCCCTTACATCTACCTCAAGCCAAGTACTACGTACGACTTCAACGGATCAACCATCCTTTCGACCGGTGCTTACAGCTACTATGACTCGCAACGTTGGTACACTCGCTCACCTTACGGTGCTGAAGTCTACATGAACGACGCTGCAGTCTACGGTGTGACACCAGATACTGCAAACGATGGAATGTTCGGTGTAGAAATCGGGTACTACGGTTCACCAATCACCACCTTAGTTGCTAACAACACTGTGTTCTCGAACCTTGCAAAGATTGAGATGACCAACGGATACAGGTCAACTTGGTCTTCGTACAACTGGGAAATCGATGAAGTTTCGATCACGAACAGCAGTATATCTCACTTCAAGGGATACTCTGAGTTGAACTCTGCAATCCAGAACACCGATATTTGTATCGAACTGGGTGGCGGTGACGGTGCTGTCATTGATAGCAACACCTTCAACAACTGCGGTGTAGGTGTTCAACTACAACGATCTGCATACTTCAACTACCACACAGCAGATTCATACGGTGCTGACAATGCAACCATCTCCAACAACGTGTTCAACGATGGTGGAGAAATTGCAGACGTATGGCTTTACACCGGCGGATACTCCGACGATGCAGTCATCACTGGCAACACGATTAACAATGCTAACACCAATGGAAACGCAGCTGCAATTGCAGTCTACAGCGGAAAGAACCTCCGTGCTACCATCACAGATAACGTCATCAACTCAATTGGAGATGGAATTACCATCACCCAAGGAGAAGATTTCGAGATCAGCGGTAACACGATTACCGGTGTCGGAAACCAGTACGCTGGAATTCATGCAACTGGTGGCTACGGTGACATCCACAACAACACACTCGTGGATACCGACGGTGGATTGTACATCGATACACCTGCTGGACCACCTGCGCCAAGCATCTCGCTTTGTACCATCAACAGCTACTCTTACAACTACGGACCTGCGGTATGCCAAGCAAATCTCGGTGCTGGAAAGACGATGAACGTCAACATCAACACCGATTCGTGGGGCTATGAAGCAAGCATCACCATCTTGAAGCCAGACGGTACGACAGACACATGGTCGACCAACACATTTGCAAGCAACACAGATTACTCGCCGCTTGTGACCTACACCGATGCTGGAAACTACACCTTGACTCTCCGTGACTCATACGGTGACGGTGGTACCAATGTCTACATGGTTGAAGCAGCAACTGCTGGCGGATACAGTGGCCCAACAATCGCCGACAACACAATTCAGACCTCGGTGGGACGAACTGCACCTAATGCAGTTGGACTCATCTACGAAGACTGTGCTGGAGTTTCAATCAACTCTGCCCGCAATGAAGTGAATGTCATGGATACGGCAATGATGATCAGCAACTGTGACGTCACAGATGTTGGCTCAGTTCTACAAGGAATGGCTGATACCGTAACTGTTGGAATTGACGCAGATGACGATAACGGTGACTCGTTGGTCCTTTCAGGTACCATCATCAACGGATTCGCAACTGGTGTCGAAAAGACAAGCGGTGCTCTCACCCTCACAGGTGACGCATCCATCTCCGGTGATGAATACGGTGTCTATGTCGATGATGCAACGGTTATTGCAATCAACGCAGAAGTCAACGGTGGAAGCACCGGTACTGGTCTTCACGTCGTTGACAGCGATGATGTGTGGGTTTACCCAATGGACGCATCTGGACTTGTCGGTATGTATGTCGAAAACTCGCCATTCCGCTGGGATGGAGGTACATCGACAGCAACCACTGCCCTTCAGGTTGAAGAATCACAAGGATCCGTTGAGAACATTACGTGGTCCGATTCAACAACACAAGTGAATGCTGGAAGCAACGCCTACGTTACCTCAATTGGTAACACAATCGATGCATCCAAGTTGGTCGTTGCAGCATCTGCAACCATTGACGAAGCAAACCTGTTCAGCATGGACTCGACTCACCTCGAATCGGCTCCAACGAAGGAAGTCGCAATGTTGATTCAATCAACAGACGGAACTCGTGCTTCGTACGTCTCTACTACTTTCCAACCAGAAGTTATGGTTGTTGATGGTTCAGACAGCGATTGGAACGGTGGAAACGCCCTCAATCCATCAGGCTATGCAATGCCTGGTCTCATGAGCGGTGATGGAACCAACGACATGATGGTGACCTACATCGAAGGCGATGACCTCTACATCGGATTGACCGGTGAAGATTTCACTGCAAGTGATGCACTCATCTACCTCAGTGTCGATGGAAGTGGAAGCAGCACTGGATACAACCTCGGTGGCGCTCACACTCTACCATACCAAGCCAACTACGTTCTATGGATTGATGACGCAGATAACTACGCACTGTACAGCTATGGATTCCTCGGATGGGGACCAACTTCACTCAGCAACGCTGCAGTGGATGTTGCATCATCTGATTCTATGACTGAGATTTCCATCCCATTCTCACGAATTGGTGGAACTCCAGAGCAAGTTGATATCGTCACCATTGTGCAAGGTGAAACCACTGCTGATGTCAGCACGGTTCACCCAACGCAAACCATTGACTCGACCAACACTCTGCAATCGTTCACTGAATACATGACCGTTGAGCTCACGCACAATGACTTGTCAGATGGAGCCATTGACGACGAGGTTCTTGTGTACCGTTCGTACAAGGGAAGTAATTCCCCAAGCGTCGCTAAGAACTACGATGTAATGATCAAGACAGAAGCAGATTGTGAATTCGATTGGGCTACCTCCAACGACATCTCGTTGGCAACCAATGTCGAAATCTCTCTTGACATGAAGCGTGCTTGCCCTGAAATCCAGGCCACACTCGCTGACATCACCGTCACAGAAGACTCGGAAGCATACGTCATCAGCCTCACCAACTTGGCTGACGATGTGCAAGACCTCGAAGCGGACCTTACATGGACCTCAGCAGACGGAAACCTTGTCGCTCACGACAATGTCTTGGTCGACTGGGGACAGAATGGACACACAGTGACCATCACACCATTGACTGACCAATTCGGTACAATCGAATACGAGTTCGAAGTAACTGACAGCAACGGATTGACGGATTCCAAGAACATCACGTTCGAGGTTACCAACGTCAACGACGCTCCAGTGATCTGCAATGTTGAAGACTCAGGCTGCATGCCAATCTTCTCCGAGGACGCTAACTTTAGCAACATCTTGGCAGAAGGATTCGGTACACACAGCAAGTTCCTTGGTGACGTATCAAACGCTTCCAAGTCCTACATCCGTGACATGGCAAACGAGCAATCGCCTGACCGCCAAGTCTACGATTGGGATGCAACTGTTCCAGAGGAATGTATTGCATTCGGTGTTGAAGTGAACCTTCTCAACGAACTCATCATCACGGAGAACACCTCCAACGAAAAGGGTGGATCATGTGTGATTACACTGACCCTTGAAGACGATGGTTCTGAGAACACCGATGCGACCCCATACGATGTGACCTTCTCGGTCGCACCTGTGAACGATGCACCGTTCATCGAACTCTTGGACGCTGACAGCAACGCACTGTTGAAGAACACTGCTGGTGACAAGGCAACCTACATTGGTGACTACATCACAATGACTGAAGACGATACAAACCTCGACAACCTCACATGGAGTCTTCTACCATTGATGAACGACATTGACCACGAAGTGCCATCTGACCTCACATGGACTGTTGAACCTGTCTCGACCTGTGACTACACCAACTACTTCACAACTGAAATCGTAGGAACAGACCTCGTGTTCACCTTGGTTCCAGATGCAACTACCACTGCACCTACATGGCAAATCGATTACTTGAACGACAACGGTATTCACCAATTGAAGCCGAACAACCAGTTCTACTGTTCCATTAACATGGTACTGAAGGATACGGCAGCTGCACCATCGCACACACCGAACTACGACCCAGCTATCATGCCGATCGCTGACTACCAACAACAGATGGACAGTGAAGTCATCCGTGTACAGATTACCAACGTGCCTGAGCGTGTAGCCGACTACTCGTTCAACGCTGAATCTGGACTCAGTTACAACGGTGTCTCCAACATCATGACCGGAACATATGTCCCAGTCACAGTCAATGTTGACGCTGGTGGAGATGAAGGACCGTACACGTACGACCACATGCTCGCAGTCACGTTCCACACGAACGGACACAGCGAAGATGAAGTCACCAAGTACTACGCAGTTCCTGACTACGGTACCTCGATGCCAATCCATGAAGATGTTTACATCACCAAGGATACAACGCATGTTGAGGTCACCATGGACGTTCTCACTTGTTTGAACGACCCATGTGACCTGACTGTACCTGCAGCAGACCGCTTCCAAGCAGATGACCCATCGTCCCACCGAACTTCGACTGGTGGCGAATGGAGTATGCCTGGTCAATACGGAACAAGTCTTACCGAGACCTCGAACCGCCGTCCAATGCTTGAAGACAGCAACTGGTGTAACAACCGCTTGACTACGCTTGAAGCAAACGACACCAGCGGATGGGACGCATGTTCTCACTTCATCACCGATGACACATCGATGAACTATGGTGACTTCGTGCGAACCGGTCAAGCCTTGCCAAACGTTGTCCGAACCATCGGAGCTAGTGCAGTGCCTTCGTTCACACCAAGCATTGTTGTTGTAAGCCTGACAGGATTGTTCGTTGGCGCTCTAACTTTGTCCAGCCGCCGTGCTGATGATGAAGAAGAAGTCATCGAGTCCCTCGAAGACAACGACATGGCAGTGAGCCCAGTTATCGCAACCATCTTGATGGTTGCTATCACCGTGGTACTCTCTGGTGTGATCTATGTTTGGGCCAGCAGTCTTGCTGACACTGACGTGAAGGGCGTTCCTCGAGTAACCTTCGACATTGAAGACATCGACAGTTTCGATGCTGACAAAGGTCACTGGAGAATCACCGTACAATCTGCTGAAACTGACTTGGCAACCCAAGCAGTCGAAGTTCGAGTGTTCTACGTTGATGCTACCGGTACGGCACAGATTGTGACGTACAACATGGCAGATACGAACGGTGTGTACGGATTTAACCCTGCAAACAGTGACTCAATGGTCACCTTTGTCGACCAGGTCAACTCCGAAGGCGAGAACAAGATTTCAACCTTCAACACCGGTGATACCATCTTCGTGCGAACACACGATGCTGATGGAACGCCTCTTGAAGATGTAACAATCACTCTATCCTACGCTCCAAATGTAGGACAAGGTGCGCTTCTGCGCACTTGGGGTGGTTTGGCTTACAACTTGAACGCTTGATCGTGAACGTGTAAAACGAACCGGACACATTGGGGGAAGGGGCATTAGCCCCTCCCCCTTTGTATCCCGCTTCCCAGCAATGGGATGACTGCCCTACGGGGCAGAGAGCCAATACGAACGCAGGGGGTCTCTGAAAAGGGCCCCCTGTCTTCGTCCCCTTTTTCTTTTCTTTCTCTCACAGTCATGAGCGAAGCCTTTCAAGTGATGTCGTTTTCATTTGACTGAGCCGCATGACGAATTCCAGTGAATATCCGCTCCCGTCATGCGTCGTTTTTGATTGTGATGGTGTTCTTGTCGATGCTGTGAGTTCGTGGAGAACTCTCCACGACCATTTTGGAACCGAAAATTCACAAAATCTACAACGCTTTATTCGCGGTGAAATCACCGACGTTGAGTTCATGCGGCTGGACATACGCCTGTGGAAGGAAGTGCAAGATCCAATCTACCGTGACGAGTTATTCAGAGCCTATTCCGGTGTTAAGTTGATGGAAGGCGCCCGTGATGTTGTCGATGAATTGCAGCAAAAAGGTGTATTTGTCGCAATTGTGAGCGCTGGTGTTGATTTATTTGTATCTTCGATTGCTGGTATGTTGAAGGTTGACGACTGGATTGCGAATGGTTTTGAGTTCAACGACGATGATACGCTGTCTGATGAAGGCGTATGCCGCCTCCACGCAACCGGCAAGGGTGCCATTATTGAACGGCTCTTGGAAATGAATGACTTAGATGCCAGTGGTTGTGTGTCTGTTGGTGATTCTGAGATGGATTTGTCGATGCAAGTCGAAGGGAGTCGATTCATTGGATTCAATCCGTCACGCCAATCCTCAACTGAAGCTTTTGAACAGGCGAACGTTCCGATTGTACTTGGAAGAGATCTTGCAGCGATTCGACCGTACTTGGGTTTGAACGAATCAAGCGAACGGAATTGAAATTGTCGCATGTGTTTTGAGATTCACGACCGTCAACATACACGGCTTTGGTTGGAAACCAAGCATTCTTTGGTACGAAGTTTGATCTTGCCACGTACTTGAGCATACCAGTGTGGTGCCTTTGAAGTCTTCACACGCGTGACCATGGACGTGACCGGTGACAAATATATCGGGAACTTGACGAATAACCAGCCCGTCTTCTGGTTCTGGAGAAAGTGGAGTTTTTCCGCCCCATTGGGGGGCTAAGTGACGACGGCGCAGCATTTGTCGCATTGCTTCTATCGGCTCAGCATAGGTAACCGTTCGTAGTCCGGCAACAAAGTCGTCAATCGACTTTCCGTGATATGAAAGAATTCTCACCCCATGAAGCGAAAAGTCACAAGGATTGCCAACGAAAGTCGTGGTGTTGTAATCTTGTTGAATGTCTTTTTCAAACGTCGGTTGGGGTTCAGCAGGGCGAACCGCGTCGTGGTTGCCCGGCAGCATCACGCATTCAACCCAATCAGGTAGAAGTTCAAGTAATTCTGCGAATTTGGTATATTGAGCGTAAAAATCAGGTATGGCTAGTTCACTGTCTTGTCCTGGATAAATTCCAACACCATCGACGCAATCCCCTGAAAGTATGAGGTACTTGATGGTCTTGGCCAGCGGGTCTGTGTTGAACCAACGAGCCATCTTGTGCCATTGAGCTTCGAGAAATGTTTTCGAACCAACGTGTGCGTCGGACAAGAAGGCGACGCTCACTCCATGTTCTGATACGGCCTTTGTGTGCCGTTGTTCCATTGGGAAATGCAGGTCATCGACGTAGAAGAGGTCACCCGTCTGGCTGAACGTTCCCGACACGCCAAGAACATCGTCAGGCATCAAACCAGCATCGAGGATTTGTTCATGTGCACGGTCACGGTCATCGCCTTTTCGCTTGGTCAACAAGCATGTTAATTCACCGGTTTCATCTTCAAGATTCCACATCAAGTGACCGTTTTTGGTATACCTCGGTTCATTGACCAAGCCGATGGCTACAGCCTTGTTTTCATAACCCTGATAGCGACTGCTTTCAGCGTGAAGTCGTGCGATTTCAGTCGGTTTTCGTGGTAAGTTCGAGTTTTGGATAATCATCTTGCGAATACTTTGCAACCGGTCATTGAAACATGAGGTTATGTCACTCATTTTTCCCTCAGTGATGCTGTTGCCAGTGATGTCATAGTGAATGTCAATCACGCTCGGTGCGTCGGTTGCTATTTCACTGAAGTCTGTAGCTTTCCAATCCGGAAGATTGTTGCGGAACTGTATGTCAAGGGGCTCAGGTGCTGCGATTGGGGCGATACTCCTACCCAATTGGGCAGCAGGTGTTGAAACTGGTACAGTTCCCGAAGTATTGTGTTGAATGCTTGGTGATTGTTGGTCCCATGCCGCAACCATTTGGTCCAACATATCACCGGTCAAGAAACCGCGCTTTAAATTCAATTCAACCGAGCAATTGAGGATTTCCTCTAATGCATCAAGTTCTAAAAGCCGAGGCCGAACTGATGCAGTAGGAATCAATCCATAGCGGCGCAAAAGGACGTTCATCTCCTCAGCAGATGCGCCCATGTACGCAAGTGGGGCAACTCCTCCAAAAGCACACCGGCCAGAAGCCTTCAGTTGTGTTGGTCAATCCCATTCAACATCGCTGTCGAGTGGTCCCATGCCCGGAGGCCGTTCACCCGTGCCATCCCATGCATCATCCTGCCATGGAGCGGACTCTTTTGCTGCTGCTTCGCGCTTGGCTCGATTGATTTCAAATTGCTGTTGTTCTTCAAGTTGTTTTGCTTTACGCTCTTCCATTTCTTTGCGACTGGCTTCGGCCTGTGCCATTGCTTCATCCCATCGTTTAATCGTCGAAAGTAGCGCAAAGTGTACGAATCCAATCTTATTCTCAGCTCTGTTTCCGCCGATTTGAGTGGACTCAGCATTCGCCCAATTGTGCGATGCAATTCCAATGTAGACCGTGCCGATTTTTTTAGAGGAACCGTCGTTCTTTGGGCCTGCAATTCCAGTGATCGAAATCGCAATATCTGCGTCTGCCCTCGCTAGGGCTCCCTGCGCCATTTGAATGGCGACTTCGGCTGAAACCGCTCCTTTTTTGTCCAGTGATTCTTTTTTAACTCCCAGTTCGTTCACTTTAGAATCGTTCGAATATGTAATCCAGGCTTGGTTAAACCACTGCGAGGCTCCAGCAATATCAGTGAATGCACTTGCAAGCAAGCCCCCAGTGCACGATTCAGCGACAGTGATTGAGTGGTTCCCTTCGCGAATTCTGCGAACCAGACGGGCAGCAGCAGCTTGAACGTCTTCATCCATATCTGCGGCTACGGCCGCTATGTTTTGAGGTTAACCCTTCCATCAATGCCTTCAATAAGACCTTCTTGCAGGGAGGGCTGGGTCTGTGGTCTAGTGGTTATGACACCGCCCTTACACGGCGTTGATCGAGGGTTCAAATCCCTCCAGACCCACTACCAAAGATAGTCTTGGATGTTCAAATTCGAACCCGCAATCACTTTTGTGATTCCAGATTGCTTTCGAAACTCCTCACCGTCTTCTTGTGTACCGTCAATGAGAATGAGATGAACGGTTCTCTGCCACCAGCCTCCGTCCGGTACACTGCCGCGATGGTCGACACCTACCAAGACATCTTCTAATTCGGTGAACATCAGTGTGGTAGTCGACTGTTCCATTTCCTCTTTTGTTAGCAGGAGCCATCGAGCCCCCTGCATGGCAAGTCGGGGGTCCTCACCTAATTGTGCGTGCGTGAGTACTTTCATTCAATCACCTTTCAAGAGCGTAACGAAGAAGCGCAACGACGCCTCCAAACCCTTCGAGTTGCTGGCCTGCGTCATGGTCAATAGAACATTGCATCATTCCAGCGCCAATTTGCGACAAGCCCCGAACCCATTCCATCCACGTCACTCCATCGATTTTATCGTCTTCATTTCGGAGTAAATCAGCAGATATGAGCAGCATTTCGATAGCTCCTTCCTTCATAGCTAAACTCAACGATGATTTCCCATACGCCACGGTTTCGGTTGTTGAAAGGCGAGTCCATGCTTCCTCAAGGAGTGCCGTTTCTTTGGTGATCGAATATTCGTTCAACAAATCCCCGGCAAGTCCCTCTCGAAGAATTTCGTTGGCACCAGCTCGTCCAGCCATCGAAGTTGCAATTGATTTCATGAACCGAGTTTCTCCAGCATCCCGAAGGTCATTCATCAATGCGTCTCTCGCGTGACCTGGACCGCATACAATGAGCGGTGTTTCATCTCCTATGGAATCCGTGAGTGCAACGATGACACTGGCTCGAAAGGTGGCTGCTATTTTCGAGGATTGACGTATGTCGCCACGCTTGCCACCACCTCGCATCGTCCATGTTGCGCCTTCTCGTAATCCTCTACTCGTTACGGTGAACAAAACGATTTCATCCATTTCAACAACTGCCATAGCGACGTTAATGTTAGAATTTGATCGCTCAGCCAGGCGCAACAGTTCTTCATCAGATTCTGAAAATGGCTTGTGGAATGATAATTCAATCTCATCCCGTAATTCGATGGTATGGGTGTGGTGCAGTCCAATGTCGAATTTGGCCTCATCGATGGTGCCGTGAACTCGTAAAAGTTCAGTGAAAGTTTGGTACTCTGTATGTTCAATGTTTAACCGTATCCACATTTTCTTTCGCTCAGCAGACTTTGCTCTTCCACCTTCTTCACCACCAGTGGTTTGGTCTCTTCGTTCTCCAAGCATTCCAAGAGACATGCCTTTACGCGCTAAACGAGCTAATGTCCACAGGTCGTCCTCTGTTTCAACGCGAAGACGCCACAACTGCAATTCACGCTTTAGGATCCGCATTCACTTCACCCGAAGACGCCCGTCAATCGACCCTCTTCATCCATGTCCATATCGATGGCTGCAGGTCGTTTGGAAAGTCCAGGCATCGTCATCATGTTGCCGAGTACTGCAACTACAAACCCTGCACCAGCGTTCAATCGGAACTCACGAACAGGGAGAGTGAATCCAACAGGAGCACCTAATTTAGACGCATCATGGGAGAATGAGTACTGCGTTTTTGCCATGCATACGGGTAAGTGGCCGTAACCCCATGCCTCTATTTTATCCAATTGTCGTTGCGCTGATGCGCTTATTTCGAACCCATCTGCCTTGTAAATCCGGGTGGCAATTTCATTCATCTTTTTCAGAATCGAGGCATCGTTGGCGAACAGTGGAGTGAATGGTCGACCGGCTGCTACGTGGTCGTGTACCGCAGCGACTACGGCCTTTGCCAGCGCTTCACCCCCTTTGCCACCGTGGGCGTGAACTTCTGTGAGTGTGACGTCGGCCGCACCACATTTACGTGCAGTATTGGCGATTGCTTCCAATTCTGCATCGGTGTCTGATGCGAAACGGTTGATCGACACAATCACCGGCATTCCAAATCCTGCCATGTTGCTGATATGGCGCTCGAGATTGCCTTGTGCACCGCGCAGAACTGATTCAACGTCTTCCTTTTCCAGTTCATCTTTGGTCGGCCGATAGCCCCCCCTGCTTCCAAATGCTCCACCGTGCAGTTTCATGGA
>DAME01000011.1:0-20179 GCA_002499545.1 Euryarchaeota archaeon UBA88 | reverse complement strand
TGCATGAATTTTTCAGCACCCATGTCGGAACCAAAACCAGCCTCAGTGACGACGATATCTGCGGCTCCAAGCGCTAAACGGTCCGCAATAATGCTTGAATTTCCGTGGGCGATGTTAGCGAAAGGTCCACCGTGAATGAAGGCAGGATTCCCTTCCAGTGTTTGGACCATATTTGGTAAAAAGGCATTCCGAAGCAGGAGTGTCATCGCACCTGCAGCGCCAATATCTTCGGCTTTCACTGGATGTCCATCCACGGATTGAGCAACAACGATGTTGCCAATTCTTTTGCGCAAGTCTGCATAATCCGAAGCCAGAACGAGAATGGCCATGACTTCACTGGCAGCGGTAATATCGAACCTATCTTGGCGTGTGTGGCCGTTTGCAGGGCCGCCCAATCCCACAACAATCTCTCTCAATGAGCGGTCATTCATATCGATGACACGTGGCCAGAAGATGCGAGTTGAATCCATCTTTGTTGCATTGCCTTGTTTGATGTGGTTGTCGATCAGGGCGGAAAGCAGGTTGTGCGCAGAGGTGACAGCGTGAAGGTCGCCAGTGAAGTGAAGATTGATGTCTTCCATCGGGAGGACTTGTGAATGTCCACCACCTGCTGCACCGCCTTTGATACCAAATACGGGCCCCATTGAAGGCTCTCGGATTACACAAGTTGCTGATTGACCAATGGCACACAAAGCTTGTGTTAGTCCAATGGTTGTAACCGTCTTTCCTTCTCCAAACGGTGTTGGATTAACCGAGGTAACCAATACGAGGCTACCTTGTGGTCTTGAGAACCGTTGACTGAGCGCTTCCCAAGTGATTTTTGCCATTCCTCGTCCCATCGGAACAAGTTCGTGGGATGAGATGCCCAGTTTCCATGCGATTGTTTCAATCGGTTCAAGGGTTGCAGAGCGTGCAATATCCAAATCACTTGCCATGAAGCGTATGCGGTCGGAAGAGTCTTTGAAACCCTCGGCTACAGATTCACGCTTGAAGCGTGTTTAGCAACCTTTGCATCGAGTCCGAATCAGTCTTCGTCCTTCATTGCGCCAAGGTATTCAGGCAGTTCAATGCCTGCCATCTTTGCAACATCGTGCACTGGAGGTAGGCTCTGCATCAACGATGAGATGAAGTTCGAGGTCGAGCCACCACTGTCGGAATTTCCGTTTCCAGAATCCCATACGGTGATCTTGTCAATCTTGAGGTTCGAGATTGCTTCGGTCTGGCGAGCAACGAGTTCTTCCACCTTCTCAACCATGAGAAGCGTTGCAGCAGCCTTCGGGTCTCCCCCAGCACTACCGACCAGTGATTTGTAACCAGCGGCCTTTGCTTCAAGAACGGCTTGTTGCCCTTCTGCTTCGGCTCGGTAGCGGGCCAGAATTGCATCGGCTTGACCTTGAGCAATACGGCGTTGGCGTTCTGCTTCTGCTTCAGCAGAAATCTCGATCTGCTCTTTGGCGACGATTTCCCGAGCGATGTCAGCAGCACGTAGACGCTCGCTTTCAAGCGTATACTGTGCTTTTTCAATCTCTTCCTGGGCACGTCGAACTGCAACTTCAGAGCGTTGTCGTGCTTCTGCTTCTTTTTCAGCAAGTTGAGCGTTTGATATGGCGATATCAGCTCGAGAGATGTTGACACCTTCAATGGCCATTCGCTCTTGCTGTTGGACACTGACACGTTCTTTTGCTTCGGCGGCTGCTTGTCCCATCTTTGATTCCGCTTGGTTATCACGGACTTGGATTTCACGGTCTTTGTCTGCGATTGCGACGCCGACTGCTCCTGCACGTGCAGCTTCAGCACGGTCCTTGTTTGCACCTGCAATAGCGACTGCGGCAGCCTTTGCACCAATGGAGATGATGTATTCTGCTTCATCGGTGATATCGGTGATGTTGACGTTGATGAGGTAGAGGCCAATCTTGTGCAATTCTGAGTCAACGTTGCTTGACACCATGCTCAAGAACGCTTCACGGTCTTGATTGATTTGTTCAATCGTGAGGGTTGCAACCGTCAATCGCAGTTGACCGAAAATAATCTCGCTCGCCATGTCTTCAATCTGTGGCTGTGAGAGGCCAAGAAGACGCTCTGCTGCATTCTGCATGATTGAAGGAGCGGTTGAGATACCGATGGTGAAAGTCGATGGGACGTTGATACGAATGTTTTGTTGTGAGAGAGCGTGTTGCAAGTCGATACGGATGGTCATTGGCTTAAGGTCGAGGTAAGCATAGTGCTGAATCAACGGCCAAACAATCTTACCACCACCGTGGTAACACGCCGCTGCACCGGCGTCTTTGACATTACCATATACGACCAAGATTTTGTCAGATGGAGCAAGTTTGTATCTGCTTGTTGCAACGTAAATGGTTACGATGATTGCAAAAACAAACAAAAATATTCCAATCAAGATAAGTGAACTGCCAGTATCTGCCATGACACATCATGCGTGGTGTCCTTTATGAGTTTTGACCCGACGAGCGTTCAGTGAGTTGAACGCTCATTCTTCCTCGATGGCTTTGGTGACTGAGAGTTTCTTGACAACCAATGTCTCCCCGATTGCATTGATGACTTCAACGAATTTACCAGATTTAAGGTAGGCCGCTTCATCTTCAAGCACAGCATCGCACGTGCGCATGGCGTTCTGGAATTCAACTTGAACTTGGCCAGTTTCACCTGGTCGAATCTCCATGTAGACCTTGCCCTGCGCTCCAATTGCCAAGGAGTGCTTGACAGTACCGTCGACTTCTAAACTTTTCATTAGTTGGAATACTTTGCCGATAATCCACATCGAAAAAATTCCAGAAGTCGTTGCGACAAGTATCGCTATGACGGCTGTTCCACCGTTTTGCGACACTGCAAGTCCAAATATGCCGAACATCATGATGAAGCTCAAAATACCCTGGAGAGTGAGCATGTGAAAGATTCCTTCCGCACCCATATCAAAATCGGTATCGAATCCTGCGAATTCAAGCGCGCCATCTGCGACCCCGCCTACCAACACGAGGATGAAATAGATGAGGAACAAAAAAGTTCCAATGATCGCCATTGCAGCGAATAATATGTCGACACCAGTGATGTCTCCAAGGCCGAGCAAATCGAGGAAATTACCAATTAATGACATACTAATACTCCCTGATACGGTGTTCTACTCTTCAATCTTCGCCTGTTGCTGTTTTAATATCGGACGGATGTAGAGGAAGTAGTAATGTCCGAAGACAACGGGCCCTAATGAAAGCCCAAACATCAGTGCAACCCCCCAATAAGGGAGATTCATTGCCATGCCAAGGCCGACAATCACCAATAACGTGATGAGGATGGAAGCCTTTTCAAGAATAATAAAAATAGGCTTTTCACTGTGATTCATACGGTCCTTCATGATGAAGACATCGAGAAGACCAGCCATTTGCCTGCCTCACAGAAGTAAGTCTGACCACGAGATTTCACTGAGCACGATGATGAAAAAGTACAACATTCCGACAAAGAAAGCTGGGTTTCGTCCTTTCTCAATCATGCCTTCTACCTGCTGTAGACGACCCTCGGAATCGCGAACGATTGCCGTTCCTTCAGCGGTGAGGTAGTTGCCGCCGTCTGTAAATTCCTTTTCATTTTTCTTGCTTTGGTACAACATAAAGACAACCGTTCCAACGACGATTCCTAAACTTGGTCCAAGCAGGTTTCCTAGTGCATCGTTGAATTCTGCCCACATTGCAGCGGTAAAGTACAGTCCTAATCCGGCGGTCATGAGTGAAATGATTCCACTGCCCTTGCTTTGCGTAGCGAACTCCATGGTGTTTTCTAAGACTTCTCCCCTTTTGAATACTACCCCGTTTCGCATAATAAATTTCCATGATGTTGAAAAACTTCGGGTTTCAAGGACTGCCATGGCTCGAGTGAGGTATGCGGTTGCAGGGCAGCCCATTACGCATTCTCTTTCCCCACTTCTGCTCGCTCTTGTCCACGCTAATTTGGTAAAACTCGACCGAACGATAGGGTTTCGTCTCGCATCGCATTCGCTTCATTTGGTCGATACGGCAGCGGTTGAAGATGCGCTTGCGTGGGGGTATGCTGGGTTCACGCCGACCGCTCCTCACTGGGATTTGACCGACGCACCGTTTGGTAAGTTTCGCACAGATGCATTGATGGAAAAGGCCGTCGCACTTGGTTGCAGCATCGAAGAAAGCGATCCTCGCCTTCTTCCAACAGACGATTCCTCAGTGTCATCTCAAGTATTGACCGAATTGAAATCGACTCATTTCCGAAAGGATGTTCGACTACCGACAGATTTCCTCGAGCGCGAAGTTTGGATGAATTTCACATCTCCCTTGAAGCATCAACTCGTGAGCAAGGCCGTGGTTTCAATCGATGAATCGATGGAATTGAATTCCGTCAACGCACTGCGATGGGACGGGAAATCATGGTGGTGCGCCGGCGTCGATGGATTGGGTGTTGTAGCACTGGCCCATCATCACGGTGTTGAGGCCAACTCTGGCGCAGTCCTAGGCCTCGCTGGTGGCGGCGGTGCGGCACGCTCAACTGCCTCGGCTTGGAGGAATGCCGGAGGTTCAGTTGTACTCTACCAGGGCAGAAGAGAGTTAGATTCGTCTTACGGAGACATTGAACAACACGGTGTTGAAGCCGTTGATTTTGCGGTTGATTTCGATGAATGTCCTTCGCTTCCGCAATCATTCTCTAAGGCTGCTTTGAACCTCAATCCACGATACGCTTCCATGGAAGGTGATGTTGAATCACGCCTCCAATCTCTGACTAAAACGCCCCTTGATGGGCGATGGATGCTGGTCGCACAACATCTCGAGGCGTGGCAAAACCTGTGGGCACCTCATCTGAAAGAATATTTGCCGTCCCTTGATTTACTGCTCACGCAGTTAGTTCATGCTGAAAATTTACTCTCAACCTATGCGTGAAGCCCAAAGAGATTAGAAGAAGATGATTCCAGTTCGAAGCAGGGATGTCCATGCGCAACACGACTGTAGTCAGTGCACTTGTTCTCGCAGTGCTGATGTGTACGCATCTTGTACCGCTCGTGAACGGGCAACATCATTCCGAAGACCGGTCGTTTATTGCTCCCCATGATGGTGTTGATTTCCCTGTCGGGTGGGATGATGTAAGGAGCGAGGCGCCCGAATTTTACGAGTTTCGTCTTCTCTACCCTGCGATGACGTCGGGTGAAGGCGCAGACATGGCGGGGAATGGTCCGTTCCCTCACATCCAATTCTTCGTCGACACAGGTGAGTCTTTGGATTCATACATGAATTTAGTTTCTCGAATCGTCGAGCGCGGATACGTGGTTGCGGTTCATTCCGAGAGTTTTGATTCTGACGGAATTGAATACATGCTTGAACACGTCGAGTTTGTTCACCAACGTCTTGTTGTGTTCAATGCGTCAAGCGATGGCCCAATTACGAGCAGTTTTGGCCAGTTCGATCTTGCACATTGGTCACTTGCTGGCCACGGTTTAGGGGCTGCTGGTGCGTATGGCGTTCTCCCATTTTGGCACAACAGCAGTCTTTCGAACTCGACCCAGCCGCCGCGAGCAATGTTTGGCGTGGGCGCAGACTTCAGCGACTGGAATTCGAACCACTGGGATTCCCTCGCTCCAAATGATTGGATCGCCCAGCCTGCAGCTCCCTCAACTGGATTGTTCTTCACCGGCACAGCGGATGAAATCGCTCCAACTTCAGATGTTGAATCAACGCTATCCAATGGTGATGGTCTCGGCTGGCAGCTGGTCGAGATGATAGGTGGGGATCACTATCAATTCCAAGATTCAACCTCGTTCTTTGAGGGATTGAATGACGGTGATGCAACGCTTTCTCGAGATGAGCAGAATCAATTTGCTGCCGACCATGTCGTTGCGTATCTTGACTTGATGTTGCGGGGTTCGCATCAGGATTTCCGAGTGGCGTTCAACCGACCACTGAGCCCACATACCGTCAGTGACAGTGGTGCATATATCGTCGAAGACCTGCTTCACAGTTCTTTTCTTGTGATTAACCACACATCCATCGCTCCTTCCAATACCTCCGTGTTCGGGCCAGAGGTGACGGTGAATTATGTTGCTGAATGGACCATGCGAGACGGGCGAAACTTCAGTGAATTACCCGGTGGATGGGATGCCGAAATCCAATGCACTGTTCTTGGAATGAATTCTACTACGGGCAGTTTTGATTCAGACGGGAATGCCAGATGCTTGTTCCCGATGGAAGACGTCGCACCTGGTTCCCACACCGCCCGAATGCGATTGTTCGTCGAAGGAGCACCTTCGACGATGGAGTTTCCATTTGTCCGAACCGATTCGCCCTTGGTAGTGATGGAGCCCGCACCGCGAATTGATGTGGAACAGCGCGGGAGCGTTCACGTGGATGCTGCTGACTTTGCCTACGACCCTGACGGCTTACCAATTCTCATCGATGGAGCAGAGTTTGTCGGTGGTTCTGACGAAAACTTCAGTTTCGCCATTGACCAAGATTCGCGAGGACTCACCGTCTACCACACAGTCACCGATGAATCAGTGGGAGGGACTGAATTACGACTATCGCTTCGAGCTGATGATGATGGCGTGATTGATGAAGCGGTGTCAATGCCGATGGTACGGGTTGTTCCGGTCGACGACGCACCGGTGAAAATTGGCAACGTTCCAACGCAAAACATGCTTGAAGACGGCACGCCCATCACCGTTAACCTGTCAAACTACATCGAAGATCCAGAAGGCGAAATGTTGTTTGCAACGGTCGGGGGCGAAACTTCAGGCGAGTATGGGCCAGTTTCGTTTGTGGTTTCAAACGGAGTGCTAACACTCACCCCACTGTCAGAATTGAATGGTGCTACGGTGGTGCATCTTCTGGTCGGGGACGGTGTCAATACTCCGCTGGAGCTTGACGTTCCAGCGTACGTTGAACCGATTGACGACCTCCCAATTATCAACGCTTCAAATTGGGTCTTTTCGGTTGAGGAAGACGGTTCACACACACTGAATCTTTCAGATTTAGGATGGGACCTCGACGGTGATAATCTGTTTTGGTCTCTGAACAGTTCATCACAGTCTGTACTTGTGACTCGTTCGGTCTCTCAACTGATTATCACGCCTTCATTGGACTTCTCAGGGTTTGATGATTTGACGACCCTCTCTCTCGATGATGGAACGACGGTTTATACCTCGACGCTCAACATCACCGTGACTCCATCCCCTGATGCGCCAGTTCTTTCGCTGCAAGAACTCAACGTCATCGATGCGACAGCGGGAAGTCTCCAATGGTGGGTGTACGATGCTGATGGGGTAGTGCCGGTACAAACCGATATTCAAATCAATGGAACAGTGATCGAAAATTTGACCCATTCGTGTGTTTATGACGTTGATGCCTTGACCAACCGCTGTTTGACAATGCTTCCGCTTCCAACTGAGCACAACGGTTCAGTTCTCATTCGAGTAGCGGTCATGGATGACGAACTCAACACGGAAAGCGTTGCATACTTGACACTCAATTTGACCGCTTCCGAACCAGTAGTAATGCCACAACAAGCAGCGTCAGACACCGACGGCCTCTCCATGACAGCGCTTTCGATTGTCGGTTTTGTTGTCAGCGTTGTCTTGGTTCTTTTCGTGGTGAGAATCAGGCAGAATGCTAGCACGAACATTGGGTCGAATGACATACATTTTGAGCAGCATGAGTTCGAAGAAATCGAAACAGAATCTGAGAAGCAACCCAGTGGTCTGCTCGCACGAGCGCAGCAAAAATCCTGAATCACAAAGGGATATTGCCGTGTTTCTTCGGAGGGCTCCATTCTCGCTTGGATTGCAAGACGTTCAATGCTCTACAGAGGCGTAGCCGACTCTCTTTCGGCTCGATTACATCATCCAACCAGCCGTTGCGAGCTGCGACATACGGGTCGCCAAATTTGGCCTTGTATTCCGCTACTAACTGTTGACGGACACTTTCTTTTTCATCATCAGGTACTGCGTTTATTTCACGTCGATGGATGATATTAACCGCTCCATCAGCTCCCATGACTGCGAGTTCTGCGGTTGGCCATGCCACGTTGTAGTCGCTTTGCAAGTGCTTGCAAGACATTGCCAGGTATGCACCGCCGTAGGCTTTTCTGGTAACCAATGTGAGTTTAGGAACGGTTGCTTCTGCATACGCGTACAATAATTTCGCACCGTGGCGAATAATTCCACCCCATTCTTGAACGACTCCGGGCAGGAATCCAGGCACGTCTTCAAACGTCACGAGAGGAATATTGAACGAATCGCACATTCGAATGAATCGTGCTGCTTTGATTGAGGCGTCGATATCAAGGCAACCTGCCAATACTTTTGGCTGATTACCCACAACTCCAATCGTCTTTCCCTCGAGGCGGGCAAAGCCAATGATGATGTTGTCAGCATATGCTTCAAACAATTCAAGGAATATCCCGTCGTCAACAATTTCTTCGACTACTTTGACCATGTCGTACGGTTTGTTTGGGTTATCAGGAACCAACCCTTCCAAATCAGGATTGAGTCGGTCGAGTGGGTCTGCCGTCTCCTCAAGCGGCGGTTCTGCCATGTTGTGGTCGGGAAGGTATGCCAACAACTCAGAAGCAAGTGTGCACGCATCTTCCTCGTCCTCCGCAATCAGGCATGCAATACCAGAGCGCGATGCGTGGAGGTTTGCGCCTCCTAGACCAGCCGCATCTACTTCACCTTCAATCACTTCTGGGGTTTCAAGTGGTGAAGAGAGGAAGAGTTGTCCGTGTTCTTCTCCAAGAACAGTGAAGTCAGCAAGGCTTGCGGCGAGTGCAGATACGCCCACTACAGGTCCCAAAACGAGACTGATCATCGGGATTCGGCCACTGCACTGAACGAGTTGATCCAGCAATTCACCTGTGCCGGCCAAGGCAGCGATACCGTCATGAGCACGCTGACCACCTCCATCCCACATTCCAACGAGAGGTGCTTTCGCACGCTCAGCCATGTCGGCAATTTTAGCGATTTTTTTGGCGTGCATTTCACCCATACTGCCTCCATGAACGCTGAAATCTTGTGCGAAACAGTAGATCCTTCGGCCGTTAATGGTGCCGTGACCCGCTACCACTCCGTCACCAAGCGTGTGATGGAGGAACATTCCATTGTCGGTGGTACGGTGAGTGACAAATGAATCAATTTCGATGAACGAGTCTTCATCGAGGAGCAGGGAAATGCGATCCCGGGCTGTGCCTCTACCGCTTGCTCGGATGGCTTCTTGACGTTTGAGGCCCCCTCCTAAACGCGCGAGTTCACGCTTGTAGCGGAAGTCTTCAAGACGCTCGCTTGAATTCCCTGCCATGCATTTTCCACCTCGTCTCGGCTTTTCATTGAATCGCTTAGGAGCGGAGCATGTTGATACCTTCACCGCACAGATTCGATGCAACTGCATCAGCCACTTTCATTGAATTAGAAAGAGCCCAATGAACTTTTACAACAACGGTATCCGGTGCCGTTACGCTACCGTGGCCGAGTAATCCCATCTCGAGTTGCTTTCGACCCTTCGAATAGACGTTCATGTCGACCGGTCCATTGATGCACTGGTTAGTTACAACGATTGGGATTTCTCTGTTGACACAACGCGTCAGAGCACGCCACACTTTGGTGTTTTCAGGAGCGTCCTTTTCAGGGTCGTCGATTGGAAGGTGGCCAAGTCCAGTTCCCTGAATCACGATTGCTTGAACGCCGGTTTGCACAATCGCCTCGATCTCTTCTGAATGAAGCCAGGGTCCTGCAATGAACTGAGCGATACGAATACCGGTTTCGTACTTCGATGGTCGTTGGGCTATCTCTCGGCTTGGTTGTGAATCGCGCATGGTTTGGTATGAATCGGACAGAACGATGCGTGGTTGATTTTTATCGAACACAACCGAGGCCAGTGCCTCACAATTGACCGGCTGAAAGGCGTCTCGACGTGTAGAGTGGAGCTTTCGCACACCTGTTCCTGGATAGACTGCGCATTCCCCGTCGTTGTTTGATGCGTGCATGATAACAACCACTCCGTCGCCGGCTCCACCGACAGGTGCTGGGCCATGGGCGGCCCAATGTACTGCTGAAAGCAAATTTTCAGTGGCGTCGGATGAGCCACGGTCTGACGAACGTTGTGACCCCACCATAGCGATTCTTCCCGGTGGTGCGCATCCTTTTCCAGCCCAGGCAAAACTCAGCGCAGCTGCCGTAATGTGGAGCGTGTCAGTTCCGTGGGTGACGACAACGCCAACGCAACCGTCGTCGAACGCTTTTTTTGAAGCATCAGCGATAGCATTCCAGTGCTGTGGGCGGATGTCATCGCTGAACATATTACCGAGCTTCACGGCTTCTATTGAAGCGATGCGAGTGAGTTCAGGGAGGCTTGCAATCAACTCTTCTGGCTCAAATCGAGCCACGACTGCACCTGTCGAGTAATCCACCTTCGAGGCAATAGTCCCTCCGGTGTGAAGGATTCGAATGCGAGGTAAATCATCGGAATGTTCGGGGGGGTGACTGTGCACGGTTTGCTGTGCTTCATGTTCACCAAGAACTTCGATGGATGAAATTTCTTCCAACGGATAACTCGCATTGTATCCGTTGACCAGTTTCACCGTGAGGTGACCTTTGGATGCTGGAGGTATGACGATTCCTTGCAACTGAGTGACACCGTTGAGGGTTGAGACTTCGACATTAACTCGTTGGCCGGGTGAAGCAGCATCAACCATGTTCGAACCAAGAGCCGAGAGCACATCAACAGTTCGCATGCTCGCCGACGGATGCAGCGTCTTGCGATGCAGATACAAGCGAGGTGGTGCCGGGAGCGGGGCTCGAACCCGCGACCTTCGGATGTCTCAGACATCGCAAGGGGTTTGCACGTCATACGATTGCCATCAAGGCTGCCCTATGAGTCCGACGCGCTACCAACTACGCCACCCCGGCTTATCTGTCGCCTGTCGCGTTCCCCATTTCAACCATACGGATGATTTTTGATGTAAATTCGACCGTAGCCTTCATGCACTCCATGCCACACGAAAGCGTATGGTCGACCTCAACACTGCGATGGCTGCGGCTTCCGCCGACCGGCAAAAGCGGATGGTCGATGAGACCAAAGAGCGTAAAAAACGGCGCAGTGGGAAGGACCTTGGAATCGAGGCTTTCGATCCCGTCCAACACGTTGCCAAAGAAAAAGCTGAGACCGCCTCAATGTGGTTGGTCATCGCGTTTTCGGTTATTGTTTCGCTTCTAATGCGCTATGTGCTCATGCCGAATACTTCGCAGGATAATTCCGACATTCTCTACTTGTTGCCCTTGTCGGCCATCGTGTTGATTCCACAACTTCATCGCATGGTGATGCCCAAACGCTTTGTTGAAATTTATACCAAGGGTACGTGGTTCAAGGCTGGATTTCTTCACGCTTTCACCTTTTTAGCAATGGCCTTCCTACTCGTCAATCCACCCATGGGGGACATCGTAGCACCGCAGTTGTCGGGTAAATGGACTATTGTCACCAGCGACGGCACTGAGATCACGTGGCACGAGTCAAACAAAACCAGGGAAGGAGAGCGTGGTACTCTCGAATGGACGGTAGAACCTGATTCGAGGATGACTGGCGATGCTTGGCTCTTGTTCGGACTAGCCGACAACGTGGGGGTTGGTGAGGCCACTGTGGCAGTGACCCTGTCAAACAACAACGGTGAAGGGCTATCGATGCCGAGCAATGAATCGTTTTGGGATGAGAATATCGACCAACTCAATGAGAATTATCAGTGCATAGAGTCCAGTCCAGGTGAATGCGAATTGAACTCTGCCGGTGAGGTCTCCCATCGATGGCATTTCGTGGACGACTATCTTCGGCCTCACGGCGAACTTGACCAAATGTTTGCAGTGAACATCGGCACAGATTTACAAGTTGGTGAACATCAGATTACTGTTGAAATAAGCGAGCAAGGGGATCCTTGGATTAACACCCGTACGTATTCATGGACATTGAATGTCGTTGAATCTCTCCCGGAACCTGCCGCTTCATGAAAGCATGTCACCGTGCGCTGACATGATGCTGTTGAGCAGCCGTCCTATTCGGTGAACGTCACGCTGCTCCTGAGTTCGTCGGTTCAGCTGATGTTCACGCAACATCCGAACGATGGGTGCAGCAGCAGTCCAGCACATTGCATCGAGGCACTTGTTGATAATTGACTTCATGACCTTCGCTCAACATCTGCATAGGGTAGTTTTGCAAGACCCCTCACTAAAAGTGAAAGTGAATTATTGCTTGAGGTGATTGACCAATCGTGCTGTCAGTGCATCGAGTTGAATTTGTTCTCCGCCACCTTCTACCAAGCGATAATCAACTTCCGCCATCCATTCTGTCATGTCTAATTTTGCATCCTCGGTCAAGAAATCAGCGGTGTAAAGTTCTCGGTGAAGCTGATTGACGAAATCAGTTCCAGCCAGCCCATACCTGTCGAGGAGTTCGCGTAACCGACGACGAGCGGCATGAAATCCATCGTCTCTGCACGCCATAAGGAATTGATGGAGTGCTTCAGGCGGTGCTGTTGCCGAGGTTTCGTAGATGAGTTCACGCGTGACCTTCATGTCCAGAGCTGCTGCCACTTGAAGAGCAGTCAGTGCTTTTCGTAAATCCCCTTGTGAGATGCGGGTGAGTGCTTCGGCAGCGTCTTCGGACAATTCGACCTTTTCATGTTGCGCTACGTGATGCACTTGAGCAGTGACATCAGCGTCAGCAAGGGGTCGGAAACGGAACACTGCACACCTCGATTGTATTGGCTCAATAATTTTCGATGAATAATTGCACGAAAGAATGAATCGGCAGGTTTCAGCATATTGTTCCATGATTCGCCGTAATGCGCCCTGTGCATCATTGGTAAGGGCGTCGGCTTCGTCGAGGAAGATGATTTTGAATTGGGCACCGCCGTAGGGGGCCGTTCGAGCAAATTGCTTCACTTTGGTTCGAATACTTTCCAGTTTGCGCTCATCAGATGCGTTCATTTCAAGGAGGTTTCTGCGATACTCTTCTCCAAAAACGTCTTTGGTCAACGCCATTGCTGCAGTAGTTTTTCCAGTCCCTGGTGGGCCGGCAAACAACAGATGCGGGAACTCTTTTTTCTGTGAGTAAATCGTCAATCGTTGAACAACTGCTGCCTGCCCTCGAATTTCGCCGACAGACTGTGGGCGGTGTCTTTCCACCCAGAGTTCGCTCATGACTCATCCTCAATGCCGAGCCTCCTTCAACATTCTCCTTCATATGTACGAAATTGTCGATGCGCAGATGCCAGCCTGATTCGGCTTCCTGACCCTTTCCTGCACTGTTTTCCAGCACGAGTGAGGGAAAAGACAGTAAAGGACGCGGGGCTTGTAAGTGCTGAGCCCTATGCCACGCGAGACTGCCCCCCGTCGAACCTCACTCGCCCTTGCAATGATCTTGATGTTCTTGTTTGCCGATTTACTCGTTCCGCAAACCTTCAATACCGTTCCCGAACTTGAAGAGCAGTATACCATTTCATACGTTACATCTACGGACTCAGCACTCAATGATACCTTCATACAAGATTCAAATCCATCATCGAACTACAACATTTCGACCGATGGATTCCTAGGCGTTTCCGACACGGGTTCGGAGAGCCGACTGCTGTTTGAATTCCCGATGAATTTCAGTTCATCAGACACCGTACAATCTGCAACTCTCAATCTCGAATGCACGGTGGAATCTGTCGTATCCACGAACATTGCTGTATATGCTGCTATGTCATCCTCATGGAATGCGGAAAGCGTCACGTGGATGGAGTCTGATATGGGCACTCCGTGGGAAACATCGGGTGCTGATGGTGCAAACGATCGCAGTTTTTGGGAACCACCGTTCCGAACTTCTGTAAACGGAACATTCGCAGTCAATGTCACATCATTCGCTCAGCAAGCTGCTGCGGATAACGCAACCTCTCTTTCGCTGGTCGTGTCGGCTGTAGGTTCCGAATACGAATGTGTGATGAGTGACTCGCTACAAACGGCCGACCACCCTGAACTCGTTTTTGTCACCACTGCCAACGCTCCTGGGAACGGGGGATCTGTCACATCGAATTTTGTCGATGATGGCGCTGCTTTGATGTCTGACGACTTCATTTTGGCTGCAGACCGAACACCGACTCTTTCCTACACAATGCTGACGGGCAGTGATGTTGAATACCAACTTTCACTTGATGCATCGTTCAAATCTCCTATGGATCTCACATGGCATTATTCCACACTTTGGAACTCTTTTTCTACCAGTGGTTCATCCGGGACCTACGATATTCCAGCTACTGAACAATTCGATAACGGTACAGAAGTCTTCTATCGAGTTCGCTCAGTGGATGCGACCGGTACGCTCAGTACGTGGGAATCAGCGTCATTCTTGCTCCCATCACACGACGTTATCGATAACGGCGACGGAACCGCTACCATCGAAGTGGATATCGACGACCTCGGTTTGCCTTCAGATTTCATCGAAGACACATACGTCAATCAGCAGAGTAAAAACACCAAATACGGTGATATAGATACTTTGGAAACGAGCGTAACGTCGAATAAGGAATCTTTGATTCACGTCCGCATGATGATGGAGCAAATTGGACTGCCCGCAAATGCCACTATCGTTGAGGCGAATCTCGATTTGACTCGAGATACTTCTGCCAACAATGCTGTTCTTTCAATGCATGAAATGTCTCCAGACCAGTGGATTGAAGATGAGGCCAACTGGAATCGCCGCTCAAACGGAAACATTTGGCAAGACGGTGGTCGAGAATTTTCGTCAACCGCTTCAGCAACAGGTATCGACGGGTCACAAACAAGTTCTGACTTTAGTTTTGCATTCACCGACGTGTTGCAAAAGTGGTTGCAATCAGGCACCAGTGACTCGACAGACTTCATGATTACCGCTCGTGGTCAAAATGAGGCATTCCCAACCACCGGAACGGTAAGTACCAGTTTCTTTTCTTCGCAGGTGAGTGACGATGCCAAGAAACCGCAGGTATCCATCACCTACACATGGGGTCAGACCTCTCCACTCACAAACGTCACTCTCCAATCACCATCCATGGGTGAAGCAGTTTGGAACCAGAGTGGGCATAATTTCTCCGCTAACACCACGCCGTCCATCACATGGGCGCCTCTCACGGTAAACTACGATATGGTGCTGCAACTGTCGACGGATGAACAATTCCGCAACCGCGTGTGGGTCTCGAACACGGGTACTGACAATGAATTCACAGCGACCGATGGAATCATCAATCTCACGGGTTCGCAAGCCCTCACTGCCGGTAACATGTACTTTTGGCGAATGGCCTACATGGATTCCGACGGCCAATACGGTCCGTGGTCTACTTCGAAATTCCTCGTCAGTTCTCTTGAGAGTACGTGGTTGGGCGGTGACCGCTATGAATTCCGAATGAAACATGGAAACGGTACAACTGATGGATTGTATCCTGAGTGCCTTGACACGTTCATTGACAGTGGAACGCCAAACCAAAACTACAATGACGAATCAAAACTGCTCATAGCTTACAACACGTATCCAAGCGAAGCCATGGGCTTGCTGAGTTGCGATCTACGTTCGAATCTCTTGCCTGCTGGATATGCGGTTGAGTCCGCTCACCTCTCGATGATGGTTGGAAGCACTCCGTACAACTCTCCAAAGGTGGCAGTGTGGGAAAGCACGCAACAGAACTGGTCCGATTCTGGTGCCACCTGGACTTCGTATGACGGCGTGAACGCATGGAACACCGCTGGAGGCAAGGGTACGGCGCGCTCATCGTTGCTTGATTCAGTTCAACTCAACTCAAGTTTCTCAGACGGTGACCGGGTTGAATGGAACGTCACTCTTGGGGTTCAAAATGCAATGCGTGAGAACCGAAGTGCTGATTTCCAAATTGGAATATTGGGAGTGGGAGTCGGTCAAAGCAGAGAAGTTCAGTTGTATCCTGGCCGAGCTGAAGATTCCGAAAAGCCGGAATTGAGATTCGTCTATGTCCCGGGTTCCAATGCAGTTCCAAACGACCCCTCGCCATTGATGCCTCTCAACGGCTCGTGGTCGATGGGCACGGGTGTCGACCAAACTCCAATTCGCCAGCCGACCATTGGTTGGACGTTTGGAAGCAATCTTGTCGTAGGAGGTTGGGCGATTCAACTGGACTTGTCAGAAACGTTTGACAGCACAAACTTGATCACGAAAACATCGTGGAACGATCCCGGATTTGATGCACCGAATCTCACCTTTACGCCAACCACCGACCTCGATGATGGTGTCACCTGGCACTGGAGGGTTCGTGCAATTTCAACGACCAACCAAATAGGCAACTGGTCGAATTCATTCCATTTCCTCCTACCGGACTTGACCACGTGGCAAACCTGCCCAGACGGTTCATGCGCATCGGTCGAACTGCATCACGATGGAATCATGCCTGAGCTGAACATTCCGACATTCGTCGATACATACGTGATTGAATCGGGTGCAGGTGCGACAAGCTCGTACAACAGTTCCTCCCAACTCAAAGTTGGTGCAGTCGGATTCAATCGACAAGCCATCGGTCTCATCGAGATTCCATTGAACGCCTATCCACAGCCTTCGAGTGCGCGTGTTACCGGTGCTGAAATTAATCTATATTCTGAATTTTCTTCATCCACTGGCGAACCCATCGCCATTCGTCCTGTTCTTCAATCGTGGACTGCTGACGCCAACGATACGACATACGACGGAACCAACAACTGGTCGCAAAAGGGTGGACGTGACCTTGGAGTTGATCTTGGGCCCTATGTTGACTTGCAGAGTTCAGTGAGCGCAGACTGGATGACATTTGACGTGACAGAAGCTGTACAGGCTGCCTTGGGTGCTGGCTCTTCTTCGCTGTCGTTAGCGCTCTATGCTTCCAACGAAATTACGGCCTATGATAACGGACCAAACATCGTGATATTCACATCGACTGAAGGTGCTTCATCTGACCGTCCGTGGTTGAATTTGACTTGGTCCAGCGGTTCGGGGACGGTGCCAATTACCTCCGGTGTAAACGTGGCACCGACAAATAATTCCTACTCATGGGATACTTCTTCGCACGAACTCGCTTCGGAAGACACACCACAATTCACGTGGTCGCACGCCTCAGTTGTTCCAGTAGGTGCATGGCGAGTCCACATCTTTGAGGACCCTGACGATGACATGGCGGGACGATACACCTACGATTCAAGAATCGACGCAACCAGTTTCGACCTTCCAAATCTCACCTTCACGCCTCCAAGCGCTCTGACTCACAACCCGACAATCCTTTGGACTGTTCAGCCGATTCAATCAGGAATGATCGGTCAGCAGAGTGCACCCACATTGTTCCACATACCGACACCTGATGCAGGTTATATCGACTCGACTCATGCTTGGGCGTCGTTCCAAGAGGGTGCCTACCTCGAATCGGAGAATTATCCTCAACTGACAGAGGACACGGTTGTTGACGGCGGTAATACGCAAAACAATGCGGGTAATTCGGGTTATTTGTCTGTTGGACGAAGTCCCAGCAACAGTTTGCTGCGTACATCCTCACTGATTGAAATTGACTTTTCATCTCTTCCTTTACCTTCCGTGTACGAAGTGAATAACGCTTCACTGGATTTGACAGTGGTTGCTGGAAGTGATGAGATATTTGTTTCAGTGTCGGAGATGATCACAACATGGGATGAGGCTTCGACATGGGCGCATCCAGGAAACAACTCCACATCGTGGCTAGGTTCAGGCGCATACCACTCTGCAGATTCTGAGATTCCAGAAACGAATGGGTTCTGGATTAACGGCTCCAGCGTGTATTCAATCAACGTTACTTCGCTGATGCAACACGCAATTGAGCGAGGTCAAGAGAGTTTGAACATTATTATCCAAGCAGAAGAAATTGACGGTACAGTTGATGGCACATACTACATTGCCAGCAGTGAATATTCTGGTGTTGATGATAGGCCCAAATTAACCATGACCTATGAACTCACCAATCCATGGTCTGCTTCAAGCCCAACACACTTGCACCCTCTTGACGATTCAACGCTGTGGAATCTTTCTGCCCCTCGTCCCAGCGGTGCTGAAACAGTTTCCAATAACTGGTCGAGTTCTGAATCTAACCATACTCAGTGGACCATCTGTGGCTCGACGGATGCTCGAATGATTCAAGACCTTTCATGCATGGATACAGACGAAATCGCAACTGGTAACTACTCCAATCTCTCATGGGACCCATCTACGTTAACCGTAGAGCGTTTGAACCCATCCAAAGGGGATGAATGGCAATATTGGCGAGTTCGTGGCGACCAAGATGACCGCATTGGACACTGGTCGGAAGTTCAGCGCTTCCGCGTTCCGGATGACCAAGGTGTTGACGATGGCGATGGTAACCAGTCCCTTGCGCTCTATCGCGGTTCCATCTTTTCTGAAACAGGCATGCTTCCTGAGGTCCCTGACGCTGAAATCTCTTCTTCATCAGCGAGTACTGCGCTTGGGGGCTCATCCTTCGTGAACCTCGGCACGTCCGCATCTGGGACCGGTGAAAGCCAAATTCTCATGGAATTCGACTTAAGCGACCTTCCATGGCCTAATGCCATGACGCCAACCTCGATGCTTCTCAGCATGTACCGAACCGGTGTCGTTGGTACATCTGCAACCACTGTCTCAGTTCACGCATGCTCGAGTTTTACTGAATCAAGCGTTACTTGGAATTCCAACACGTCGTGTTCAACCTCCGAAATCACTCGTTCAACGCTGACATTGTCCCCCTCGTCCGGATGGATAGACTGGGATTTGACAAGTTTGGCGCAGGACAACGTTGCGAATGGAAACTTGACCATGACCATCTTGTTGAAATCGGTCGGCTCATCCGCCACCAACCACCGATTCCACTCTTCTGATTCCGGTACGGAATCGCTTCGTCCTCGACTCATTCTTGAATACGTCGACAACGTCAACGGTATTGTTCCACCAGCACAACCAGTACAGGTATCACCTCTTGACGGTTCGATTCTGTACAATGTTTCACAATCAATTTTGATGCCAGATGACAAACCAGTGCTGACGTGGTCCGCTGTTACCGGGGCGACCGGTTACATCGTCACCATCGCTAACGAATCTGGCGTGAACACCTACAGATCTTGGGAAGCAAGTGAAATCTCAGGAACGACCTATCGATTTGCTGATTCACTGGCTACGGGTGAAGTATTCACTTGGTGGGTTCAAGGAGTGAATCAATCAATTCCAGGCCCGTCGTCTTCTCGGTGGAGTTTCGCTATCGGCGATCCGCTCCACACATACAACAACGATTTGACCTATACCTACACGTTCCAAACGGGCCGTGAGGTTGCACAATTTGGACACACGAACATCCGGGAAACACATCTAAGTGAAGTGTCACCAACACTTAATTTCGGAGGTTCTCCAACCATCGAACTCGGAACTCATTTTGGAGCCAATGCTGGTATGGAGTCGCGATTGACTTTTGCTCTTGATAACAACCAAGTTCCGCTCCCTGCTCACGCCAACATCCACTCTGCAAGCCTCGGCCTCTACCTTGACGCTTGGTCAATTTCTGGTGGTGCGACTGAAGTCACCTTCAACGTTCACCGAATTCTCAACACGCAATGGGCTCAATCCTCATCGACATGGAACGCATCTTCATCGTCCTCAAGCGGTGCTTGGGGCGCACCAGGTATGCAAGCGGGAGTTGATTATGATGCAACACCAATTTCGACATTTGTCGATACCGATTTGTCTGACGGTCGGTGGATTTGGTTCGACATTGGAGTGAACGGTATGCTCATTGATAACGACAACGCATGGATTATCATCGCAAGTCCAAACCGAGGTAGCCTTCTTGGAAACTTCATCGCAAGCGAGAACGTCCAAGAAACGCTCCGTCCAACGGTGCTGCTGAATCACACCAATGCAAGCAGTATCTCAATCACACCGACCTCACCCACGACCGATGCGGACACCTCAGTCACGTTTTCAGAATCGTCGTATGACCATCTTGGAATGGCCATCAACGCTCCGATTACCTGGTCAGCCAGCAATGGAAGCATTTCTCAATCCGGGGTCTTCACCCCATATGCAACGGGACAGCATACCATTTCGGCTTGCTTTGGAATCATGTGTTCATCTGAAATCGTGACGGTAACACCTGGACAGGC
>DAME01000037.1 GCA_002499545.1 Euryarchaeota archaeon UBA88 | reverse complement strand
CCGTCCGGTCCTCCGTCTGAAGCACCACAACGTCCTGACAATCTCTGAGGTCTGCCAATGAGTGAAGGCTTTGCAATGGAATTGTGCGGCAATAGGGCAGCATGGCAAATCATTCCAGATGGAATTTCAGCTATTGACCTTGAATCGGTAGGTCAACGAATCATCTCTGCGGGTTATACTGCAGAAATTCAATCACGGTTGTGTTGGACGTTCACTGGGCCGTGCGACTTGACATTGTACCCAAGCGGGAAGCTGATGGTGAAAACTGAGGATAAAACCCTTGCAGCATCGGTCGCTGAACAGCACATTACTTCCTGGGCTCATGCGTGAGGGGTTGAGGCCATGGTCGAAATACCGCAACAAACACTCGACCTCCTGTTTGACAACCAAGTGATTGCATACCCTACTTCCACCCTGCCCGGTCTTGCTACGCTTCCTACTTCGCAGGGCCTCGACGCGTTATTTGCATTGAAACAACGGCGCTCAGATCAGCCAGTGAGTTTGGGTGTAGCATCGCTTGAACAAGCAGCACAGTACGTTCACGTTCCTCATCTAGCCTATCGCCTGCTGGATGGTTTTGACCGAGGGGCGTTGACTTTGATTCTTGATGCGAAGCAACCCATGGATGAGCGGCTTGGCGGAGCGAGGGTTGCAGTCCGAGTTTTCGCTCACCCCGTTGCGATTGCTATGGCTAACAGCGTTGGGCCAGTCACCGCAACAAGTGCGAACCGGTCTGGAGAAGTCCCGAAAAATCGCTCCGAGGATGCGGGTCGAGAATTGGGTTTGTCGAGCACTGCGGTCCTCGAGGGAAATTGCCCCGGCGGCAATGGTAGCACTTTGGTCTCGTTGGTTAAATCCGAGGATTCTACCACTGGATATTCGGTAAGCATTATGAGAGAGGGCGTGGTACCTCAATCTGACGTGACTGAATGGATGGTGAAGAATCACTGAAGTATTGGCGTGATGCGGGGCACGTTGCTCGTCGTACACTTGAAGCGATGAAGCTCGAACTACAGCCCGGTAAGACGTACCACGAAGTGATTGAAGCCGCAGAACGCTTCATCCATCGACACGGTGGGAAGCCTGCTTTCCCAGCAACCATTCACGCAAACGACCTCGCAGCGCATTTCACTACCAACCATTCCGTTGAAGGAATCGAAGGATGGAGCGGAGACATCGTTTTAGAAAAAGGCGATTGTGTCAAAATCGATTACGGTGTTCACATAAAAGGTCACATTGGCGACAATGCACTGACCTTTGAAGTAGGCAATACGAACAACCATACCGAGCAAATCAAAGCAGCCAAAGAAGCCCGAGATGCAGCCATTGAGGTCATGCATCCGGGAACACCGTGGTACAAGGTAGGAGCTGCAGCAGCCCAACCCTCGCTTGATGCTGGATTCCAACCGATTCGCAATTTATGTGGACATCAGTTGAAACCTTGGGAACTGCATGCTGGAGTTTCGGTCCCTTCGTATGCGTGCGGCTCTGACCACCGCGGCTTCAAAGGCGTTGTCGAAGAAGGCGCCGTATATGCAGTTGAACCTTTCAACACATCCGGAAAGTCCGGAGAAATCGAGAACGTTGGCCCAAGCAACTCATCCAACATCTATCGTGTCACTGGCCTCACGACTTCAAGAAAGGCTCGCTCTAAAGGGCAGCTCAAGCCATTAGGGGCACAACTTGCGCGCAACCTCGAAGAGCGTTATGCAACCCTTCCCTTCGCAGAGCGGTGGGCGTTCCCAATGCTTGAGAAACCGTTCCCTGAAGCCGACGAAGCCAGCCGTCAGAGCAAATGGAACGCACTTGTGAAGAAACTGATCAGCATTCGATTCTTGGAGACCTATCACGCACTGCGTTGCAAAGACGGTGGCAACATCTGTCAGTTTGAGCACACGGTCTACATCACCGATGGTGGTCCAGAGATTTTGACGGTAGAATGACGTTTTGTTCCATTAAAATCCCTTTTTCCGCTGAGAAAACCAATATAAACCGCGATAACCTCGGTAGTTATGAACAGGGCTGTTGAAGTTCTTGTTGAGTGCATCCCATCCCCTCCGCATTACTCTCACCCTGTTCACCTTTATTCACACGTGCCGATAGGCTGTTCAGAAAATAACATTTTACATAACCTTCAATTGTGTAATATATCGCGTGGTTCGCGCTTACAAAAAGTATGCTCTACTCGTCGTGGCGCTAAATTCATCTAAATGTAACATTCCTAAAAAGTGCGTTTTTTACGCTGTTTTTTGCCGTTAAGCATAGTTTCACAGGAGCAGGATTAAATATGGTAGTGACGGTGGAGAATCTACCCCCGATTTCGGGAAGGAGGACAAAAATATGAAAAACGAAAATATGAATGATGAGGCTGTTAGCCCGGTCATTGCAACCATCCTAATGGTCGCAATTACCGTGGTTCTTGCTGGTGTACTGTATGTTTGGGCAAGTTCCCTCGCAGAAGGTAACACGGATGGAAACCTTGCACTCTACGTCTTTGACGGCGAAGATGCAAACGGATCTCCAACTGACGGAACCGACGACAACCTTATTCGAATGACCATGACCCAAGGAAGCGACATCAACTGGGCTGCAATCTCTGTGAAGGTTTCAGTCAACAATGGCGCACCTGTGACCTGTGACAACTCCGCAGACGGCACCGCCGGCTGCGTGCTTGTTGAGTTCGGCGCAACCGGCGACCAAGTTTGGTCCGTTGGTGACGGCGTTACCATCAAGGAAAACGGCGTAGACCTTTGCTCTACGGCTTGTGTCATCGAAGTCACCATCACTGACACCAGTGAAGGTAAGACTCTGGACAACTCCGACGCTACCGCTGA
>DAME01000015.1:26752-85101 GCA_002499545.1 Euryarchaeota archaeon UBA88 | reverse complement strand
GTGGGTTCGTATCCCACCCCCTGCACCACATTCCAGCACAGTCCATCCCCCTCGTAGAGGGGGGTTTTTCCGAACATTCAATGCAAAACCGTTTAACACTCGGTTGAACAGGCCACTTTGGTGAACAGTGTGTCGGCAGGTCAAACATCATCAGTAAACCGTCTTCTTCCACTGGTTCTTGTGGCCATCATGCTTGGTTCGCTTCTGCCTATGGACCTTCACGTCGAGGAAGCGCACTCTAAGCTTGAATCGCAACCCGAGGTTCTTGCTGCGGGTTCCGATTGCACATCATGCCAATCGTACGACTTGTACCTTGATGAATCCAATTCTGAAAGCGGAGGCGACGGCTCAATCACCACCGAAGAACCCTCTGGCTCACACCAAGAACTGAGTGCTCTTGGCGGTGTATTGTTCCGCAGCGATGAGATGATTTCAGACCTCGAAGTCTACGGGCGTGACAACACCAACAAGGTCACGCTCACGCTCTACATGCAATTCCGCGGCTCGGAAGGCTCGACCGCTGACATCACGTTTTCGCTTGAATCCGGAGGGACTCAAATCGATTCAGTTTCAGAAACTTTGGACGACCCATGTACGAGTCAATTTGGACAGGGCGGAGGATGTTCTTGGACTTCCAGCGTTATAGATTTTGAAATTTCCTCCGATGGATTCACCGTTGAGAATGGTAAAAGAATCGAACTTAGCGTTGATGCTCAAGCATCGTGCGAGGGCAACAGCGGTGGATTTGGCGGAGGAACATGTGATGTTGATGTTGCCTTTGGCGATGTTGAACAAACCAACGGTTTCTCAAAACTTGAACTCAAAGCAAATGCACTCGCAGACTCGTCAGTACGCGTACACCGTCCTGGTGGAAGTTTCACTGATGTAGAAGTTACTGAATGGTCTCCAAACCACCGACCTGAATTCCGAACCATGCAATTCACAGTCGATGTCCGAGACGCATTTGGAAGAGACGACATCCAAGCAGTAGATTTGGTTTTGGTCAAGCCCAATGGTGCCAGTTCCGTGTTTGATAAATCGTTTGAAGACGATGACCTGAAGCTTGACAATGAAGGCCTCATCGGCAATTACAGTTACACTTACGATTCCGGTATCGCAGCTGGTGAATACCCACTGCAACTTGAAATCCGTGACGTTCAAGGTCACACGCTGGTGTTTGAGCACGGAGGCATCACGTTCATCGAACATGACATTTACCTCACGCTTCCTTCGACTCAACCCGATAACATCCCAATCGCCCCTGGGCAAACTTCGAGCATCGAATTCCTCATTGAACACACTGGTTCAAGTTCATCTGCCATTGATGTGACCTTTGACTTGGTGGGGTCGCCACTTCCTTCAACATGGTCTGATCCTGTGTGGGACCAGTCTGTGTACCAATTGAACGGTGGAGGTACCTATGCCCGTCCGATTCTTTCGATTGATGTGCCTGAAGGTGACCTCACATCTGCTCCAAGCAGCATTGAAATTGAAGCCCGAGCCTATGCAGACACTGAGAACGCAAATGGCGACCAAGTAGCGATCAAAACCATCGTACTCACCATCGAGGAATCCGATGTCCTCGCACCACCTCGCGTTTCGGTGTTTGAAGACAGCGAACATCAAATCCAAATCGCAGACTCAACGCGCCCCGATGCGTATGACGAAACCCTTTCGCACTACGTTGATGCTGGCGATACCAAAGGTGAGTTCTATGTGGATGTCATCAATGCAGGTTTCATCACTGATTCATTCCGCATGCGAGTCACTGACCTGCCCGATGCTTGGCAATACAAATTCTATGACAACGATACCGGTGCTGAATTAATTGAAGAAGGAATCTACTCCTTAACCCCCGACATTGGTTCGAATCAAATTCTTACCATCCGAATGGAAGTGTTCCCTCCGAGCGAACGTGATGCTCAAGACATTGGCCTGGTTCAATTCTCCGTTTCAAGTACCAGCGATGGTGAACTCAAAACAGATGTTGCTTTTACCGTCCATCGAACATTTGGCATACTGGTTGAAGTGATTGCTGATTCCGATGGTGGGGTGCTTGGGAACGTAGGTCCAGTTTCGCCTGGTTCCTCCATGTACTACAATCTTCGAATCACTGATTCGAGCGAAACGCTTGGCCAAACGACGTGGAAAATTATCAATCCATCAGATCTCGCTCGCAACATCGATGAAGACCCTGATTACGGCAACTGGGACTATACAATCTCCAATGGTTCAGAAAACAATATTGTGGTGGTCTATCTTGAGCAAGACGAGTATGTTGACCTGAAACTTGACGTCAGTCTACGGAGTAAGGTAGAGGCTGGAAACCACACTGTCTATGTCCGGGTGATTGAGGAAGGTGTTGATTCCGATGAAGCTCGATATTTCGACTTACCAGTTACCGTCCAAGTGCGCGACGATGTTCAACCTGGCCGCCTTGAAATAACGGATTCAAGCAGTGAGTTAGTTCAATTCCAGTCGAGTGAAGAAAGTACGATTAATTTCAAGATTGACAATCAGAACAACATTCCTTTGGATGTAGTAATCACGCTTGAAGAACCCAACGGTTGGGAAGGGCTGATTCGTGCATCTTCCGACCAAGTTGGCGGAAGTTTCCTTCTGCTCAGTCTCCCTGCTTATTCAAGCAAGGATTTCTCCGTTGTGATGTCGCCTCCTTCAAACCTCAAAGACGGTGATACCATTGATTTCCTGCTCACAGTCACACCAATGGATGAAGAAGTGCCTTACGATGCGGACTACACACAAACCTCGACCTTCTCATACCAAACCCAGTGCCTCGGAGTTTCTTGCATTGTCAACGAATTGACGAATCCTGAGCCACAGACTCTTGCCCTCGGTATCGGTCTTGTATTCGTCATGGTATTTGCCGTGTACCGGCGCGGTCAAAATTCGGGTGTACAATTCGATGCAATCACCTATCTGGAAGAAGAAGAGGCTGTAACGGAACCCATGGTTGAGGCTGAAGTCGAGGAGATTGAGGTCGAAGAAGACGACGATTTAGAACTTTTAGACGAACTTGAAGATCTTTGAATTTAATTCACTCTTAAACTCCGTGTGGAAAAGGGTACTGCGTTACATTTCAGTTGATTTTTGAGTGATAGGAAACACTTCTCAAAATGATGTATTGTATGAACATCGCACCATTTCCCTTATGAGGCATCAAACAAGCCGGAGTTTGTGATTCGTATGCGCACGCCTTCATCCCCCTCCGAGCCGCGCTTCCAATTACAGATTCTCGAGCACCGGGATACCGTCAAATCTCTCTCTCTCGTTCTTCTGATGTTGTTGTCAACCTTCGCTTCAATTCAGTATGTTTCCTTCGAGGCACTCGCTGCAACAGACCAGGATGGAGACGGTTTGACATACGGTCTTGAATATCTCATGAATACTGCTCCGAATGACCCAGATTCTGACAACGACGGCCTTCCTGACGGATGGGAGTGGCTCTACGGTCTTGATCCGCTCTCGAGTAACGGTCTTGACGGAGCGGTTGGAGACCCGGACGGCGATGGTATGTCGAATTTACAAGAATACTCCTACCTTCAACCCCAAAACTGGGACAGCTCATCGACACCCGGTGTACTTGATCAAGGCGTTTGGTGGAATGGCACAGTTCCCGTTAACGACTGGAATGAAGAAGATGCCCTCCAATACAATCGGCCAAGTTGTGGAAGCAGTGGAGCTGACGGAACCGGTACAATCATCCTCTGTGATGAGGACCCGGTCGGAAATATTTGCACCAATGGATTTGATGATGACAAAGACGGTCTTGTCGATTCTGCAGATCCAGACAATGACGGTGATGCAGACTGTTCCTCTAACGACGACGACGGTGATGGAATTGCCGACGAAGACGTTGCTGGCTGGGATACAGATGGCGACGGAATGGATGACGGCTGGGAAGCAGCGAACGGCCTGAATGCGACATCCGCTTCAAACAACGATGGTCCGAATGGCGACCCCGACGGTGATGGCCTCACGAACCTCATGGAATACGTCAACCCATCATGGAACACAATGTGTGGTACGTCTCCCTGTTTCCGCAACGGCCCGGATGGAGCATTCACTGAGACGACCTCGCCTTGTGACCCTGTGTCGGGTGCTGGACCTGGTGGTTGTGCAACACTGGTTGCAGAAGTGGACGGCATTACCAGCACCAATCCACAGCGTGCCGATACCGACAATGACGGCCTCAACGATTCCTATGAAGCCCTCACTCTCCTCACCGACCCGACATCATCGGATACCGATGGCGACGGAATTTCCGACGGTGTTGAAGTGAATGGTGCTTATGGAAACCCAGCACTTGCGAGCAACCCTCGAGACAACAATACCGATGGGGATGCCTTTGATGATGGCGAAGAAGACATCAACGGAAACGGTGTGATTGACGCCGGCGAAACAGACCCAACTCGAATGGAAGATTCTGGTGACGAAGACAATGACGGAATTCAGAATTGGGAAGAAAACCTCTCATGCACACTGTGGGACGTCGCCGATACTGACTTCGGTGGCATCAATGATGGTGATGAATACAATGTCTCGCACGGTACCGATGCGTGCGATTCGCTCATCGATTTCATCACAACGATTGTTCAATGGAACAGCGGTCAAAGCCGATTAGAAGTCGCAGACGGTTCAGGATTCAATCCCAGCGGTGGTGTTGGGTGGTACAACACATCCGGGACTTGGATATCATTCGCCTATGCAGGGGTTGTGAACAACGTGATTCAAGGCGTCTCGGCTGCACCCAATGCTGGTGTCGTTCAAGTTTCAAATCGAAATGGTTCGTTTTGCCACACAGATGCAATCAATGCAGGTACAATCGGTACGACCCAGCAATACTGTGACGATGATTATTCTGATTCTGATGGTGACGGACTTGCAGACTGGCAGGAGTTACTCGGCACCTTTGGATGGTTTTCAAATCCGACGCTGAGTGATACAGACGGTGATGGTGTGAGCGACTTCGATGAAGTGTTCGATAATACGGACCCAAACGAGGCTTGCGTGAATTTGCTTGATGACGACCTTGATGGGTTGAACAATTATTTCGAAACTTCCACGGGTTGCCCGCTGGAATTCATTGGAATACTCAACGGTTCCACCGATGTGTGGGTTACGGATGATGCCGCTTTCGATACCGATTCAGGCGGTGTAAACGATAGAGACGAATATTTCGACGGGACTAATCCCGAAAACGATCCAACAGATGACCTTCTGCCTGCAGATTTTGACGGCGATTTAATTCCTGATGCGGTAGAGAACCAAACTGGAACTGATTGGACCAACCCCGACACCGATGGTGGTGGTATGATTGACGGTTTGGAATGCACGCAAGAATTCTGGATTGTCAATTGCATCGGCTCCCCGTTCGATCCGTTTGACCCTACCGATGATCTCATATCGTCTGAAGTTGTCTTCTGGGCGAACAATTCCAGCGGTACGGTTGAACTTGATTCAGTTCATCGTTGGAGACAGAACACCAATGATTTCTACACGGGTACCACCTACGCACATCTCGCTGATGTTCACCCGTCGGAAGTGATGGTTCTCCCATATGTGAACACCACGCATCTCGCAGACAATGCATTCGCAAATGACACAATAGAATGGCTGCTTCGATACAACAACCCCTCTCTCAGTGGTAACATACCCGTTCCGTTTTCAATGTCGAACCTGTCTTTCTTTGTCGATTCGGCTGGAGAGCTTCAGCGCTCGAATGACACCCACAACATCTTTGTCACCACCGGACCCATACAGGAAGCATTTGTTCAGGAGCCTGAATATTACTTCGATTGGGCTTCACTTGCCTCCACTACCGTGCCAGGGGCTAACCTACCCTACGAGCTCCAGCTCCCTAATACCCTCACCGATGTGACCCATCCACATTCATATCTACTGAATACAACCAATACCATTGTTTCAGAATCGGGGGCAACCAACGCGTATTCTACCGCATCCGCACTGCAAGATTTCTTGGTGAACGGTAATGCTACAACCGATTTCAAGCGCAATTACAACGGCTCAGGTATTCCCTCATCTGAGGATTTGAGTGTGACACTGGTCGAAGCAACGAATGAGGGAACCTGTTCTGAATTCAATACTGCCTTTGTTACAATGGCCCGTCTTGCAGGCCTTCCTGCCAGAATGGTTACTGGATTCACCGGTGGGATATGGACCGGTGACGGCTATGCTGTGTACCCCATACACCTCTCGACATGGGGTGAAGTTCGACTGCAACAGAATGCTGCTAATGGCGATACGGACCTCGGTTGGATTCCATTCGATGCCTGCCCCGCTGCCGAAGAAGTTGAGGTTGTAAATCAATCCATTTCGTCGTTGGTATGGGATCGCGATGGTAGTTCTGAACTCACCGTTTCCGGTCAAGTACGGTACACTGAAAACAGTACACCCATCTCTGAATTAGCTGTAATCGGTTACCTTGTACCACTGGCATCACAGAACGATATTCCCGGCCCTGCTGAAATTCCAAACTTCTTGATTTCCTCTAACCTCACCGCTGCAGACGGAACGTTCAACTTCAACGGGACGCCGTTAGAATTGGAAGGACCTGGAATGTATCGAGTGGTCCTCAAACTTACTCAATCGGGCTATGTAGCAGATTCTGGCGTCATTTTTGACGGCTTTGTTAACGTTACAGAAGATTCGGTCATCAACCATACTGCACCGAACTCCATTAACGCTCCAATTGTCGGCGCAGGAGCTACAACGGTCATTGAAGGATTCATTTCTCTCGAAAACACGCCAACGAATGCGCTTGCGAATGTTGGCGTGAACGACCCACTTCCTCCCGAAATTTGGCTTTCCTTCACATCGTCTATCGACGGACCTCTCAACCTCTCCAGCACTATTGGATTCGACGGTTCATGGAGTATTGAATTGGAACTTGACCCTCTTGAAACCAAAACCAATCTTTCAGCAACCCTTGGATTTTCGGGATGGCAAGATACCCAAGAGCCGTCGATTACGCCGGTTCAATTCCACCTGCTGCCTTCAACGAAGCCTATTCTCTTGGACGTTCGTGACGCTCCCAACGTAACTGCTACGGTTGAAGGGCCTCTGTCAAATAATAGCCTGCTACTCATTGATAGCGATATCTGGATCAACGGCACTGCCCTAACTACCGGTGCCAATCCGGTATCAATGCCAGGTAACCTATCGGTCTCACTGCGCGAGAATGGTACGAATCAAGAATGGTCTGAAGTTTCGAACACAACCGTTAACGGTGTCTTCAGCGTTCAGCACAACCTTGCATCTGCTGACGCCCAGATTCGAGCAGGTCTTGTCGAGGTATTGGTTCGCTTCTTCCCAGATGCCATTGAAGCAACCGATGATGCCAATGTATCAGCGGGCGCCCCCTACCTTTTGCAGGGCATTCTTGACTTCGAAGTACAAGCAGCCTCGCAGTTGCGTGGAACCGAATCAACGGTCCTCGTATCGATGGTTGACCACCGCGGCGTCGCAAGCGACCTTCTTGCATCGGGTAACTTCGACTTCATATTCAATGGAAGTTGGGTTAACACGACCGTCGACCCAGAATCCGAAACACTGACCATTAACTGGCTATTGGACGCCAACATGTTTGCCGGAGATTACTCGTTTGAGATCTCATACAACGGTTCAGACCTCTATCAGCCCTCAGCGTTCAGCGATTCGGTTCGCGTTGCAGCCGAGATCGGTTGGAACTTGAGCCTGGGTCAAGATTGGACTCACATTGGCAACACTTCATACCTTTACGGCGATATTTTCGATGCAGTCCATACCAACGTCGGTGTTCTTGGCGACAACATTTCCATGCTCTCAGTCCTGATGCTTACCGCAGACGGTCAACCGATTGACCTTGCTCAAGGTTTCGTAAACAATTCTACGAGTGCATTCAACATTAGTTTCACTGTGCCAACTACGAGTCCATCCAATGTCTATGAGTTCCTACTCAACATGGATTTTGATTCAATGGCTCCAGAAGGTGGCGCATACTATCGCTTGGTCGACAGTTCCATCCCACCTGCCAATCCGGTTTTGCCAACGACTTTGGTTGGATTTGAATCGGAGTTCGTCGTGACTTCTCCGAGGGATTCTGCAATTGTTGAACTGAATCAGACCGTAGAATTCAATGCTACGATAACCGATGTCGCTGATTCATCAAACATATCTGGCACAAGTGTGGAATTCATATTTGATTGGGGTAATACCAACGTATCGCTTGGTACAGCATCCAGCGATGCTGATGGTCTGGCCATCTTTGAATGGACTCCCACAGGTATCGCTCCAGGCTATTATGATGTGCTGATGCTTGTCAACGACGATCTTACTGCTGGTTTGACGCAAGGCAACTCTCGCCGAACCGGTAATTCGACGCTTCTCAACCTCACGGTTCAGGTTCAAAGTTCAATTCGAATCGATACCATTCCCTCTGTAACGCCTGCGGGTCTAAACTTCAACGTCCTCGGTCAAGTCCTCGATGGGGACAATTTCAACCGCCCACTTCTTACACCAGTTGAGCTTTCTGCATTCTGGTTGAGCAACCCAAATGAAACACTCGTTGCAGCCTATACGACTTCTTCAAACGGAACTTTCAACATGAGTATCCCGACGGATACCGCCGGTAATGGGACGCTGCGTGGTAACAAAGTCTTGGTACTCAGCGTGAATGAAGGTTCGTCTCCCTTTTACCTGACAGCTTCTTCTCAGAACGGTATCTTGGTGATGGGTGTCAGTAGTTTCGAAAACATTCAGCCTTTGAATCCGGTCACCGTGAATCGTGGTGATGAAGTCAACATCACTGCGCGTCTTTTAGAATCTTCAAATCTGTTTGATCCGTTGAGTGGATTCGATGTCGATATTCGATTCCATGAAACGTGGTTGCCGGGCACGCAAACCGATGCAGAAGGGTTCGCAAATTTCACTCATCAAGTTCCAATGAGTCATCCTCTCGGTTTGATTGTAGTCTCTTTGGTGTTCAACGGTTCATCCGACCTTCTTTCGACCGACGTTAATCTGTCCTCAATCACCATTCGCTCTACGACTGTATTGGTCGTTGACGCAATCACAGACAATCCCGTTGCGGGAACTTCGTTCATTGTATCGGGTCAAGTTGTGAGTGACAATGGCAGTGGTCTTGAGCAGCGTGACGGAAGTTTACTTCCTGCGAATATTTTGTTCACAATTGACGGAATCCCAACCGGATTCACGTTGACTGATGGCGTGGTTGGTACCGGTGGTTTCTGGAATGCCACTCTTCAACTCGGTCAAGGTTTCCAAGCGGGAACTCATTCGATTGAAGCATCGTATGTGCCGAATGTCAATTACTACATCGGTTCAACCAGTAACTCGACTTTTGACAGCCGTGGATTCACGACCCTCTTGTTCATTCAACCTGCGCTCGATGGCATAGGCTCCCCGTCGCTCAACGACCGCACTGAACGAGGTTCGGTTGTCGATGTCCAAGTCTTGTTGAGGGACAACACCGATTCTCCGGTTGACGGCCAACAAGTCATCGTTCGCTTGAACGGTACCGATGTGAGCACCACGCTAACGACTTTCGCTAACGGGACCGCTTTCGGCTCATTGACTGTGCCTGCTAATCTCAGCGTAGGTTTCAATGACCTTACTGCCTCGTTTGCAGGTATTTCTGGAACAACTGGATTGCTTGGTTCGAACGCCACCACAACGTTTGCAGTGCTCGGAAATACGATTGTGTCTATTCAAACATCTCCATCGACGCTCATTGCTGGAGATTCCTTCACCGTTACTGGAATCCTATCAGATGACTTGGATTTACCTTTGGCCGTAAACGGTGTGCCTTCAGTGGCGATTGTCCACCTCTTGGTCGACGGCGTACCCGTTTCAAGTGTTGAGACCAATGCTACATCGGGTAATTTCACTGTTGGATGGACGCTTCCAGAAGACGTTTCTGCTGGAGCGCACGTGATTGAAGTACGCTTCCTGGGCGGACGGGATTGGGTTGACCCAATTGGTGTTGGTGACCCCGCAAACCCTGACTTCTATCTGCCAAGCAGTGACCAAGTTGAGTTCAACGTCAGCGTGCCTACGAAGATTCTACTGCTCACCCCAGGTGGTACTGTTGACAGAGAGTCAACCATGACCATTCAGGGTAGTTTGCTTGACTTGGTCGATGCTCCACTCTCCGATCTCACCATCGAAGTTTGGCTTGGTGGCCAATGGATTACCAACGTTACGACCGACGAGTCTGGGTTCTTTACCGCAATCTATCCAGTCCCAGCCGATTCACCGCTCGGTCAGCTGTCTCTTGAAACCCGTTTCACTGGGACGACATTCTACCTTCCAAGTAATGCAACTGGTTCTTGGACGGTATATAGCCCAATTCTGGTCGCAGTTTCGATGGAATCACCGGTCGCTGTTGGACAAAACACGACCGTCACGGGCTCAGTTGTTGATAACCAACTTTCCGGCGTGTCCGGTCTTTTGGTAGACCTCGAAGTGGAAGGACTCATCATTGCGACAATCGCTACCGATTCAAACGGTGACTTCTCATTTGATTGGACAATCCCTGATACCTTTGATTTCGGTGACCACATTTTGTTTGCAAACGTTGAATCGCAAGGATTTTACCGCTCCAACAGTGGTAATACGAGTTTCTTCCTCGCACATCGTTCAGAAGTGACACTCGTCTTTGACGATGGAAAAGATGCAACACGTGGAAACTTGTGGACTCTTTCCGGCCGATTGTACGATATTGACTCTGTCAACAACGATGGACTGAGTGACATGCAGTTGAGTCTACGTTTAGATGGCGTTGAAGTCGATACGTTCCAGACTGCCACTGATGGTAGTTGGTCTGTTCTCGTTCCCGCAACGATGGATTTGACGCGTGGTGACCATACATTTACCGTTTTCTTTGAAGGAACCGAGGCACACATTGGAACCGAAACAAGCGCTATTGCTACGGTATGGGCAAACACGCAGATCAACATCGATGGGACCTCAGCAAACATTGTTGTCCGTTCGGATTCCACCTTCGCTCCAATCGTTCTCACCGGTTCGATTTCCGAAGTTGGTGGGCTGGGAGAAGTGTTTGAAAACATTACACTGTATCTTGGAAACGGTTCTAACTGCGCTGCACAGAAAGACGGTGCTCGATGCCTTGATGGATTGCTTGTCGAATGGTCAAATGGGAATTATTCACTGACAGCTACCGCACCTGTATACCTTCAAACCGGTGCACAGTATCTGCATTTGGAAACTCCTCGCAACAATTCATTCTATCTCAATTCTGCAAGCGTGAGTCATCCAATTTATGTGAAGGTCAATGCGGATATCCTCGTTTCAGTTGATGATATCATCGAAAATGAACAGGAAGAAGTTTCAGGTAACGTCATTATCACTGCGAAGGACACCCTCCTCGGTATTGACGGCATCACGGTGACCGTGTATCTGTATTCAGAGAACGGAACGCAACTATCTAATCCACTTCAACCACTAACGGATGAGAACGGAATTGCTTCGTTTGCTTTCAACTCAGACCCTCCATACGGTGACGCTTCTGTGTGGGGTGAACTGACCATGGAAATTGTGGTCAACGATCCTCGGCTTTCACAACAATCACTTGATGACTTTGCACTGCAGTCAACCGAAGCATTCGCACCTTCGTACCAATACCAGACAGAAGCAAGTGAAATCCCAAGCTGGGCATACATTCTGACTTTGTTGCTTGTTGCTCTCGGTGGTTCTGCCGTAGTACTCTACCGCCGCCGTCAAGCAGATGAGTTGATGCAGGAAGCAGCAGAGATCTTTGCATACACTGCGGAACTCCTCGCTGCTGGCGATTCAATTCGGGAAGCAATTTTCACCTGCTATCAAAGTCTTTGCTCAACTTTCCAAGAGCACGGATTCCTTCGCCGTGACTTTGAAACCGTTCGTGAGTTTGAAATGGCGATTCGTCAAGCTATGCCTCAGATTTCTGATGAAGCACTGCTGGCACTGGACAACATGTTTGAGCAAGCACGTTACAGTCGTGAAGAGATGGGACCGCAGCATCAAGAAGCAGCTCAACTTGCATTGAGCCGAATGGCGGAAGAAATCTCTTCAGTGAGTGCGACCATTCCAAACCGTTGAAATCACCATCTTAGGTGGAGTCGGCCGTTGATGAAATGGGCTTGAACTTCTTCAGCATCAGAAGGAAGCGGTAACACCCGTTCAAAATCGGTGTGACCCAGTTCACGGATTGAGATTTTGACCTGCCGCTGTGACTGCTCGTGAAGGGTGAACAGTTGGATATCGTTCACATCGGCACCGTGCAGAGGTATTGTGAATCCATCTGGGTTGAGTGTCCCATGCAATTGGTCAACCATCCACGCAAGTCGTCGTTCTGGTTCAACTTCGGCAATGTGGGTTTCAGGGAGCATTCCTGCAGCGGCGAGAACCTGTTGGTGGTTCATTTGGACCTCTGCTAGATGTTCTGCAGAATCATGGAACTGTTCGTGCAGAAGGGAAGGTTCTGCAACCAAGCCAGTCAGCGCTTGTCCCTTTGTTTGGTGACCTTCGCCCTCATCAATTTCAGTCTTCATGTGAAGGGGTTCCCATGACGCCATGTCAGTGCGGTTGTGAGCGGCCTCCATGAACCTTCGTCCTCCTTGGAATGGATGTTGTTCACTGTTCTTGAACGGTGTGAACCCTGGAAAAGAAGCGACGAGCAAAACTGGCGGTGGTTTTAGGGTCGTTGGTGGAATTCATCCGTAGGTCGTTTGGATAACAACTCATGTAGGTTCGGTCGGTATGCCGCTGGTCGAGAAGAACGATCAAGGCTCGGTCACCAATCGAGCGAATAGGTCGACCCATCGCCTGTAGAATAGCATTGATAGCAGGTTGGGTGACCGTATATCTCCACGCATTATTTTTACCAAACCGATCTCCAGCGTAGGCCTTGAGCGAATCGGAAAGAACAGAGGGAGGCGCATTTGGAATTCCGATGCAGGCGACGGCATCCAAGATGCCTCCATGGTAATCAATTCCTTCAGAAAGTCGGGCTCCGTAGACGCCACAAAGCAAGATTCGCTGATTTGTATCTTTTTTCTCACGAAGATTAACCACGAGTTGATCGATGTCGTTTTTACTCCATTCCCTGCTCTCAGTCACTTTCGTAACTCCGTTGAAAAAGGTATCTCCAAGAATGTCATCCATCATCTTGTACGATGGAGCAAAAACAGCAACGTGGCCGGGTGTTTCATCAATCAAAGCTTGAATATGAGCTCGAATTTTATTCCACATTTGGGGTGAACGTTGGGTGTACTTTGTTGTGACATTGCCGGCTACCAGCACCGGACGACGCTCTCCTGCAAACGGTGATGCATACGCTGTTTTTGTTGTCTTCTCTTTGGGCAAGTCCAAAATATCGGCGTACATCTGGGGTGGATACAGTGTCCCTGACATCAAAATTGAGCCCTGAACGGTCGAAAATAAGGGACCAGACACGAGCCCAGGGTCGAGTAGATGCGAGGTAATTTTCCCCTCTTTTCCTTTTGAACTGAATACGAGGCTGAGCGCCGTAGTGTCACCGAATGTTTCGATGCACTTCAGAATGTGTCCAAGCCGGTGCGCATCCGGCTCCATTTCATCTTCGTCATCTGCGGTGTCTTGTTCAATCACAACCCGCAAAAGCAGATCTGCTAACCGTGGAAGTCGATGGCTTCGTTCAACGCTTCGGTTTTCGTCGGTTGGCGCATCTGTCAGGGTTTTCTGACCCGTAATACCCTCATACTCGTCGCATGCCCGATGAATGATGTCGGTCAAACGTTGAACTTCGACATAGGATTCGTCCTTATCAGCAAGAAGGTCGGTGTGGAGTTGTCTGAATAAGTCGGCAATTTTAGCTCGGGCAAGTTTACTGATTTCCCAAGCCCATGTTGCTATATCAAGTTCAATGGCTGTGGAGGTGGACGTGTTTTTTTGGTAGGTCTGCTCAAGGGTGCCGACGTATTCCTCAAGTTCCATGGCCGTGTTTCGAACAATGGTCGGTGTAACGACTCGTTCCATGCTCATTCGTATACGGTCGGGAAGGTTGTGAGCTTCATCGACAATCAAAATACAGTGTTCTAAGTTGACGCTCATGGCGCTGAGGGAACTTTCTCGAACTGCTTCAGCAAAGACGTGATTATAATCGCAGACAAGAATGTCCGCATCCTTAACAGCTGAGCGACAGGTTGCCCACGGACATACACCCCACACACGGCTTTTGTCAATTATCTCCTCGACGTGGCGTGGGAATTGTAAAATAAAATCTCGCACTTCTTCTCTTCCGGAGAGTTTCGACGAGTCCGGTGTTCCCTGTTCACAGAAGCACTTTCCTGATAACACATCGACGTCCTTGCACATCGACTCTCTTCCAATAATATCTGCGATTCGTATCGGTCGTTCACCGTTGGTTAGACGAGCGTTGATGTTTCGAACAGTTTCAACAACGATGGTATGTTGTGACTGCCGACCTGTAAGAAACAAGATTTTGTGGGGATGAGTCGAACTTCGAGCAATCTCTACTGCTGCAGCCAGTGATGCAGCGGTTTTTCCAATCCCTGTGGGCGCTGCAGCGAGGTGATGCCCCTTCTTTCGAAGGGCCTCTCTAGATTCTTGAATCATTTCTGTTTGACCAGGGCGTGGGTTTTGATGAGCAAGAAATGGGAACTCCTGAGCACTTGCTTGACTTTCCCCTCCACCCATGGGTGGTGTTCTGTGTCGACACCTCTAAAGGATTGGGGGCTTGAATGGATGCAGCGGTTGCACTGTTGTGAATCATTGTGCCCAGGTATGTGGGGCCCTGAGCACGTGGGAACCATCCTACTTAGCAAGCAGGAGTGGAATCGGAGTCCCCCCGCCCGTCTTTCGGGGGGAGGTGTGTTGGGTTAGGGTTGGTTGAACCCCGAAGTCCAGCGCGTGCAAGACGGGCACGCTGACGCAAAGCGGCAAATCCGCACGGACTGGACAAATCCCGCACGGCATTGAAGGTGGCATCACGTGACTCATCCTCATCGTTTTGCCAATTCATTCCCATCCCCTCCTGCACTCTCACCCACTCACTCGTGGTATTCTTCGCGTCGCATCGTTGAACTCTTGGCTTGCGCCAAGATTTCATCGAGTTGTTGTGTCATTTCAGAACGGGCCTTAACGGCACGTTCTATGTAGAGTGAAAGCCCTTCTTGGGCGGCGATCTCAGGGGTTGTTCCCTGAAGTTCATACAGTTGGCCTAGAAGCATCTTGTCTCCATGACCGAGAGGAATTCGTACAGAATCCATACCAGGCAGCAACGGTTGACCGCTGAGGAATTGCTGGATGGCGAGTCGGATGACGTCCGAACGGTTTCGACTTCCATCGCTGCCTACTCGTGCGTCGAGTAGAGCGAGGTCTTCTTCGGTAATCCGAAGTGAGACGAGGTTGCTTGGTGCGGCCATTTTGATTCCTCCGTAACTCTAGGGATACTAAGGCGGTATATCAATGTATTCTTTATGATGTCATTTTGTATGACAAACAATTACAACACTTCATTTCGATGAAACGAGTCACTGCGTTCTATCGGGGACTGCAGTAGCGTTGAAACCATGAATCGAGCAAGAGTTTCTGTATACGGTTGTAGAATGTTCTAATACGGGTTCGTACAGGCGAAGTCATGCCACTCGAAACCTCCCGAGGCCTCTATCTCTATCTGAGAACGCTCACGCAGGCCATGGACGACGACATCATTACCCATGATGAAGCCAATATTCTGCACGTACTGGCCGATGCTCTGGGCGTACGCCCGAGCGACACGGCAACATGCCTTTCTGTGGTTCGAGGCGAAGAAGCTAATCCGTTTGACGGAACTGAATTTGACTATTCAGGCCATCACATGGGTGATGTTGCGACCTATCAATCCGCTCTTATCGCCGCGCTTGATGATGAAGTCATCAGCGAAGATGAATGGTCAATGCTCACGTCGCTTCGAACTATTGTTGGGATACAGCAAGATCAACACTTTATGATCGAAGAAGCGATTCATGCAATGGCGGATATTGACTCAAATGGAGAGCGCCGTCTTGAGCGATTAAAGCGATTCAATGCCGTCTGCCCATACTAGTACCGAAGGCTGATTTCGGTGAATCAAAACCGTTGTTAAGAGCGATTCATTAGGCAATGCTTAGAAGGGGAGTTTCCTTCGCCGAGTCTAATACAAACTGGATGTTGTCATAATGAGCGTTACAAAAGAAATCTATGAGTCAGTGGTCGCTCGCGACCCAAATCAACCGGAATTTCACCAGGCTGTATGGGAGGTTCTTGAATCGCTCGAACCAGTCCTTGAGTCACACCCAGAATATCGCTCGATTGTCGAGAGAGTTGTTGAGCCAGACCGTTTGATTCATTTCCGAGTTCCCTGGGTTGATGATTCAGGTAATGTACACGTCAACCGTGGGTTCCGTATTCAGTTCAATGGAGCAATAGGACCGTACAAAGGTGGACTCCGTTTCCACCCAAGTGTCAATGCCTCGATTTTGAAGTTCCTTGCATTTGAGCAGATCTTCAAGAATTCTCTAACTGGACTCCCAATGGGTGGAGGAAAGGGTGGTTCTGACTTCAATCCAAAGGGCCGTTCAGATGATGAAGTGATGCGATTTTGTCAATCCTTCATGATGGAACTTTGGCGACACATTGGTCACAACTGTGACGTTCCTGCTGGAGATATTGGCGTTGGTGGTCGAGAAATCGGCTACATGTTTGGTATGTACAAGAAACTGCGAAACGAATTCCAAGCGGGTGTACTCACCGGCAAGGGCCTCTCGTACGGTGGTTCTCTCATTCGTCCGGAAGCAACCGGATATGGATTGGTCTACTTTGCTCGTGAAATGCTTGCATCACAGGGGAAGTCATTCGAAGGAGCAACAGTTTCAATTTCCGGTTCAGGTAATGTCGCACAATTCGCGTGTGAGAAAGTCCTTGACTTGGGTGGAAAACCTGTGACTATGTCTGATTCAAGTGGATTTATTCACGATCCCGACGGCATTGACCGTGAAAAGTTGGCTTGGATTATGGACCTCAAGAACAATCGCCGTGGAAGAATCTCTGAATATGCCTCGAACTTTTCAAGCGCATCATTCACTGCTTCCGCCCCAGAACCATCTTCTAACGGACTGTGGGGTGTCAACGTTGATGTCGCCCTTCCGTGTGCAACTCAAAACGAAATCAACGGTGCAGAAGCACAGATGTTGGTTGACAATCAAGTCATGGCCGTTGCAGAAGGAGCAAACATGCCTTGTACGCCAGAAGCAGTCACAGTTTTCCATAAGAACGGCGTTATGTTTGCACCCGGTAAAGCCAGCAATGCAGGTGGCGTTGCTACATCCGGCCTTGAGATGTCTCAAAACTCACTTCGCTATGGATGGACTCGAGAAGAAGTGGATGCGAAGCTGGACCAAATCATGGTCGATATCCACAAGAATGCGTCGGAAACTGCTGCAAAGTACGGGCGACCTGGCGATTATGTCTTTGGGGCAAACGTTGCAGGATTCCTGAAGATTGCTGATGCGATGACTGCACAAGGTATCCTCTGATTCCAATCAAGGACCATTTGACGCAGAGTGCCTCTGTAAAGAGATGTCTCAGTTCAGGAACCCTGAGTTCTCGAACGATGGTCTACTCGTAGGGTATCCATGTCGATGTAGTTTGGTCGTAGTATGACAGTTCACCGTTTGCAGACTTCGACCAAGTTATGCCGTTTTCTTCCCACTGTTGGGATTCTGTTCCGATTGCTGGAAGTTCTTTCGAGACCTGCTGATGCATGTGAGTTTCTGTCGATTGGTCGACTTGGTTCGTGGTTGCCCAAGGGGATGAAACGTCTTCATCTTTGTTTTTTCGAACAACCAACAGTGCAGCTATTCCACTGAACATAGCGAGTGCGAGTATTCCGAAAATCAGTGTACCTCCGCCGCCTTCAGCTTCACGTTCTGAACGGAATGCATCATCTGGGTAGGCATCGTAGGTATCTGCAACACCGTCGCCGTCGGTATCAACAGATTCATTCCGGTCATATCGGAAATCATCCTCTGCGTCATTGACGCCGTCGCCATCTGAATCCAACTGGTCCAATGAACATCCGCTTTGAACCAGAATTGCGCCCTCTGCCGTGAAGGCACACTCATCGTTGATGTTCATGACACCGTCACCGTCGTCGTCTTTTTGATGTTCAGAGCATCCATCGAAATCTACACCATGTGCTTCATTTGTATCAGGACAAAGGTCGAGGTTGTCCGAAATCGAATCGTTATCTTGGTCCAATTGAGAATCAGAGCACCCCGAAGCATCGACTTGTTCACCGCTTGGTGTGGCCGGGCATTCATCCACTGTGTTGTCGATGAGGTCGTTATCATCGTCGTACTGTTCAGCAGCACATCCAACGGTATCGACTTTCACACCGAGTTCAGTGTTCGGACACTGATCGATATCATTGGTGAACAGATCTTTATCATCATCCAGTTGTGAGTTTGAGCATCCATCAGCATTGACGACTTCAATAACGGGTGTTTGTCCACACATGTCGAATATATCGACAACTCCGTCACCGTCGGAATCTCGTTCAGATGAAGAGCAGCCCACACCGTTGACCAAAGCACCGGGGTTAGTTGTTGGGCACTGGTCGATTTCATCAGATATACCATCTTGATCACCGTCCAGTTGTTCATCAGCGCAACCAGCATTATCGACGATTTCGCCTAGAGGGGTTCCAGGGCACAGGTCAAATGCGTCGTTCACGCCATCGTTATCGGAATCTTCCTGTGAACTTGAACAGCCAGCTGAATCGACCGATTGCCCGGCAGGAGTACTCGGGCAAGCATCGTTGTTGTTGGTTACTCCGTCGAGATCATCATCAAGTTGGGATGAGGAGCACCCCGTCGCATCAACAACTTCTCCCGCAGGTGTGGCAAGGCAAGAGTCCGGATTGTTCCCGTTAGAATTGTCTCCAAACCCATCATTGTCATCATCAAACCACTGCGTTACGTCATCAACGAATCGGTCAGCAGCGTTGCCGTTCTGATTATCACCGTATCCGTCACCATCCGCATCTGCCCATTGGGTGCCGTCTGCAGGAAACGCATCAGGTTGGTTACCAGCTTGGTTATCTCCGTATCCATCGTTGTCTTGGTCGGACCACTGACTGGGCTCATTGACGAAAGCATCGCCGTTGTTTCCAGATGGGTTATCGCCATAGCCGTCACCATCCAAATCCGTGCACTGGGTGCTGTCCAAAGCGAAGAGGTCAGAGTTATCGCCGCATCCGTCGCCGTCACTGTCCATCCACTCGGCTGGGTCATTCGGGAATGCATCTCCGTTGGTTCCATTTGAATTGTCTCCGTATCCATCTCCATCTGAATCGACCCATTGAGTCGAATCGGTAGGATACTCATCTGCGTAGTTCCCGTTCGGATTGTCTCCGTATCCATCGCCGTCTTGGTCTGCCCACTGGGTTTGGTCATAGGGGAACATGTCGGACGCGTTTCCGTTTGGATTGTCGCCATAGCCGTCACCGTCTTGGTCGGTCCATTGTGAACTGTCTAGCGGAAACGCATCGGGTGAATTTCCATTTGGATTGTCCCCGAATCCGTCTCCATCCATGTCTGAATATTGGCTTGCATCACTTGGGAAATCATCCACTAGGTCGTTGTATCCGTCACCATCTGAATCTTTCTGTGAAAGTTCACATCCATCCATATCAACCGCAGCCCCAGTCGTCGTGTTTGGACAGAGGTCGTATTCATTGGCTACTCCATCGTTGTCATCATCAATAATCAAATTAAAACAGTCTGAGTCACCTATGAGTTGAACATTGACACTGGAATACAGGTCGGCATAAATGCAGTATGTTCCACTTGCGTTCGGGGTGGTGTAGGTGAACATTGGCATGCTCATATTGGTCGAGGAGGTATTGAACGCGGTCAAAGTTGAAGCAGCAAAAGATGCGCCGTTCGAATCTGTGATTCGAATTTGATACTGGTATTGGTCACCAATCACCAAATCGTAACCCTTGGTCATGACATCGTTTGTTGTCGATGTGCTGCTGATGGAGTAACTGTCGATGAGGAGAGTCGGAAGTTGGGGAATAAACATGGAATCGTTGAATCCAATCCATCCATCAGAGGTTGAATGGTTGGTCACAGTGTTGTTGATGGACAGGATTGCTGCTAAGAAGTGTGAGTTCAGGGTCGTTGGACCGTTCCATGTGAGTTGAATATTGTTCGAAGAAGACCCTGCAATCCACGAAGTTGTATTTCGGTCAATTTGTGATGCGTTGAGTGCTGTATAAACATCGTTTTGGGCCATCAACGAATTTTGAAACACCGTTTCATCAACGACAATCCATTCCAAGAAGTAGTCTGTACCGACCGTCAAATTGGTCATTGAAATTTCCCCTGTTGTCGACGAGGAAACGGACGTTTCCACGAGTTCGATGTACGTTGAATCGGTCCCAGAATTAAGAGGTGAACCGTTGACGTCCTGCAACAGCACAGATACTGAATGGACCGATTCCACAAAATTCGGCTGGTTCATTGTAATATTGAACATCATGGAAGTATTGGTTGCAGTGAATGAGATGGTTGTGGAATTTGAATAAGACATTGAGCCGTTCATGATTTCCTGAAAAGTTGAATGGCTAATGGAGTAGTTTTGACCAACGGTGAGGCCGTCGACACGAATTGTCGCAGAGGTTAAATTATCGAATTCGACATCGATTGACTCAAAACTTTGACCTCCACCAGGCAGGTCAGTCGTGATCGAAATATCGTAGACGTTTGTGGCCGAACTGAAGCCATATACTTCGACGTAAGTTGTCTGATTCGAAGAAGCAAAAACAGTCATCGATTCGATACTACTTGTGGAGCCAGAACTTGCAAGGTACGAACCTGTTGCTGAAGTCCATTGTGTGTCAATATCGCCGCTAGCACCGTTGAACGTGATGTTGACGTAGTAAGTGACTCCTGTGAGCATCACGACTTCGAAATAGTCGTAATCACCGGTCGAATAAATGGAAAGCCCAGTACACAACAAAGGCAGCGATGCAACTGTGGCCGTACTTGTGGCATCGTTTGGTTCGAGGATATCGGTTGTGAGCGTACCGGCACCGACGCAGTTTGTTGGATTCGTTGTACCGTTACCGCCCGTTCCGTTACTTGTTGATGTGGTATGCGTCCACACATCAAGCGCATATGTGCCATACCCGTCGTACCGTAGGATCTTGACATATACTGTTCCACTGTGAGGGGTTGTTGAAGAATTGGTAGTGACAACTTCGGGGTTGTTGGTTATTGATGAATCCAATAAGAAGAGATTTCCAGCGGAATCAAGATTGTAGAGATGCAATTCAAAGTCATTGTAGTATGTCGAGCCGTTGGACGATGTGAAGGTGTAATTGTATTCAATCTGGACGGTGATGCTTTCGTTGGTGTTAAGAGAGATGGCAAACCAATCCTGGTCATCGCCTACATCAAGTTCTCCATACGACGTGTTCGATGAATACGGTGCATAGCCGTTCAGCATCATGGTGGCTCCCGAACTCGAAACTGTTGTTGAGTTGTCTGGAAGATCCATACCCATTGCAATATCATTTTGATTTGGGCCGATTGCTGCAACAGTCGGCACGGCCATCGAGAGAGTTGTCATGATCAACATCAGTGCAATCACGAACGAACGCGTGGTAAGGAACAGTTGAGTCTCTGAGGAAGAGGTCATGGACCGATGTAATTGTAGTGGTTTAAAATACTCTCGTATCATAAATTGATACTAGATTGCAGTAGGAGCTACATGCCCTTCCTTTTTGTCGTCTGGTTTGCGAACACGTGACCACACACCGCCCATCAGTTCATCATGGTGGGTGCTACAATAGTGGAAGCGACGGTAAGCTTCACGAAAAGAGTATGCTTTTTTCCCAGTTGCAACGAGAAAACCTTCCGGGGAGAGGCGAGAAACAATCTCCCCTACCTGTCCGCAACCGGGGAAATCACAAACTGGGGCTCCGGCCATAAAGCAACTAATCGGTCAGAGGTCTTTAAGAGTCGCATGATTTGCTGAAAAACATCGTGTTCAATCGCCGTCCTCAGCCGCCACAGGTTCGATCACGACAAGGGGAACATTGGCTTCAATTGCTTGGCCTTCCTCGCATTGAATGGATACTACCTTGCCGGTGATTGGTGCCTGAATTTCGTTCTGCATCTTCATAGCCTCAAGAATTAAAATGACTTGTCCTTCGTCGACTGTATCCCCAACGCTGACTTCAACGGTAACGACTTTGCCAGGTATGTTGGCAGAAACAGTTCCGGATTTTTTCTTCTTACCCCCACCGCTTCGTTTTTTCTTGGACACTGGTGCTGCATCCGGGATTTCGATAGCGAAGGTCTTGCCCTCAACCGTCGCTTCCCAAGTGTTTCCTTCACCTTCGATCACAACTTCAAATTCGATACCGTCGACGATTACTTTCCGTGTTTCAGACATTGTTTCACTTCCAAGGAGAGCGGCTAGAGCGCGCGTGCATGAGCGAAGACATACCCATGTTCATTCGCCGATGGTCTTGAGACCACGGAAGACCGGGTTGTCGGGCGATTTGACCGGGATTAGACCCGCTTTCCGTGAGCATTGAATAGACTGCGGCAATTGCAGCCATGCGTAGAATTTCATCGCTGTGTTTGGTCAAATCAATCATCTCACAGAGGTATATTGCCGTGTTTGCGGGCCGGACGGAGTTCTTCTTTATCCAACAGCATCTCGAGAGAGCGGCATAAACGACGGCGTGTTTCTTTGGGTTCAATGACATCATCGAGGTAGCCGAGAGCGGCAGCAGTGTAGGGATTAGCGAACTTTTCATTGAAATCGTCGGTGAGCCTTGCTCGTTCTTGTTCTGCATTTCGCGCTCCAGATATCCGCTTGCGGTGAATGATTTCAACCGCACCATCTGCGCCCATCACTGCAAGTTCAGCGGTCGGCCAAGCAACGTTGTAGTCGCCTCGGATGTGTTTGGAAGACATGACGTCATAGGCTCCTCCGTATGCCTTTCGAAGAATGACGGTTAATTTTGGAACAGTCGCCTCAGCGTATGCGAACAGCAGTTTTGCTCCATGTCGAATGATTCCACCCCATTCTTGATTCGTGCCTGGCAAGAATCCCGGAACGTCTTCAAGTGTAATGATAGGAATGTTGAATGCGTCGCAGAATCGAATGAACCGGGCTGCTTTATCGCTGGCGTCAATGTCCAAGCAGCCAGCCAATACTTTTGGCTGATTTGCAACCACACCGACTGTATGGCTTCCTAAATGGCCGAATCCAACAACGATGTTTTGAGCCCAGTCAGACTGAACTTCAAGGAATGCTCCATCATCGAGGATTTCTGAAATGACATCGAGAACATCGTATGGCTTGGTTGCTTCATCAGGTATTATTCCGTCCAAAGCCTCACAAAGGCGATCAGTGGGGTCGCTGGTCTTCTTGTCTGGAGGTCGTTCTAAATTGTTCTGAGGGAACATGTCGCAAAGGTCGCGAGCTAGTTGTATCGCTCCTTCATCGTCTTCAGCAGTGAAGTGCGACACTCCGGATTTACTTCCATGTGTCATTGCACCTCCAAGGTCTTCAAATGAAACAACTTCATTGGTGACAGTTTTGATAACTTCAGGGCCGGTGATGAACATGTGTGCAGTTTGGTCGACCATGATGACAAAATCAGTGATTGCTGGCGAATAGACAGCGCCTCCAGCGCACGGTCCCATAATCACTGAAATCTGCGGCACTACGCCAGATGCTCGGACGTTTCGGAAGAAAATTTCGGCGTAACTTCCGAGCGAAGCAACGCCTTCTTGAATCCGTGCACCGCCTGAATCATTCAATCCGATGACTGGACGGCCAGTCTTAAGCGCCATGTCAAGAACTTTGCAAATTTTCAGTCCGTGCATTTCTCCTAAAGAACCCCCATACACGGTAAAATCTTGAGCGAAAGCGAATACTTGGCGTCCGTTGATTGTCCCGTGACCGGTGACCACACCGTCACCAGGAATGACATTGTTATCCATGCCGAAGTCTCGACATCGGTGTTCGACCAATGCGTCCATCTCTTGAAACGACCCGTCATCAAGCAACGATTCGAGTCGTTCTCGTGCCGTCATTTTGCCCTTGTTATGCTGGGCATCAACACGCGCTTGACCGCCTCCGGCCTCGCTACGAGATTTCCGATTTCGTAAATCTTGGAGTCGTTCTTCTGTTGATGCCATAGGCTTCCCATTAGCCTCTACACTGAAGCCGCCCTTATGCGTTGCCTTCCCGTTGAATTGGAAATGCCTCCTTCAAGGGGTGTGTTGATAGGGAGGCTCTCTCTCCAACATACATGGGCGAACCATGGCGAATCGTCGTTGCAAAACCCGGCCTCGATGGCCATGACCGCGGCGCTAAAGTCGTAGCGCGGGCTCTTCGAGATGCGGGTAATGAAGTAATTTACACTGGATTGCGTCGCAGCGCTCAGCAAATTGTTGATACCGTGCGGGATGAAGACGCACGTTTTCTCGGATTATCTTCACTGTCCGGTGCTCACGGCCATCTGTTTCCCAAAGTGTGCGAACTTCTCCGTACTGAAGGGTTGAACGATGTTATCGTCTTTGGAGGTGGCATTATTCCTGACGACGATCGTCAAGCCTTGTTTGATTGTGGCATACGAGCCATTTTCGGTCCAGGAACGCCGACCTCAGAGATACTTGAATTCATTGAAATATCGACCCAGAGAGAAAATTCGGGTGTCGGACAAGAGAGTGACTGGCATTGGACCTCAACTTCGTGAGGTGATCGTTTGTCAATGGAATACCTCCAAGAAGCCACGACGGGATGTCGCCGTTCTTTGGCCCGTAGTTTAACGGCCCTTGAAAGTCGGACACTTTCGCTCGAACAGGCTCTCTCGGTTGTAGGCACTCGACCAGTTGTCGATGATGGCGAATGGCAAACACTCGCCATTACTGGGGCGCCAGGTGTTGGGAAATCATGTCTGCTGGACGGTTTGTTACGCCAATGGGCTGGACAGGGTCTTCGAATTGCAGTTCTTGCGGTTGACCCTTCCTCCCCACGTACAGGAGGTGCGTTGCTTGGAGACAGGGTTCGAATGACGGTGGTTGATGATGCCGCATTGAAAAACAACATCTACCTCAGATCAATTGCTACGAGGAAATCCTCGGGGAGTGTTCCTGTTATCGTCGAAGACATGACGCATTTTTTACTGGCGCTCGGCTGGGATAAGGTCGTAATTGAAACCGTTGGAGCAGGTCAGTCCGAAGTCCGTTGTGCAGCAGTTGCCGACCGGATATTGGTGGTTGAAGGGCCTGCACGAGGCGATGGCATACAAGCTGAAAAAGCTGGATTACTGGAACTTGCTGATGCAGTGTTTGTCAATAAGTCTGATTTGCCCGGTGCTGAACTTCATGCTGATGAACTGCGGGAATCCTACCAATTGGGGTTAGGTGCTCCTCCTCCTGTGTTGCTCACATCAGCACTCCATGGGATCGGTCTTGAGGCAGCTGCCAATCTTCTGCTTAGCCTTCCCGCTTCAGGTCGTTCGACGAAAGCTCGCTGGCGAGAACGGCTTCTCGCCTTCCATGAGCGAAAAATTTTGGAATCTCCACAACTGGACGAATTATTGCTAGAATTGGCGAAGGGTTCAATTGAGTTTAAGGATGCGTTATCGTTTATTGGTGACGCACATGAGTGATCAAGTTGAACTCACGAATCCCGTAGATCTTTCAGTTGGCGGTTTTTCTGGCCACGTCTTTCGCCGAATGATTCACGTAGGAATGTGCCTCATTCCATTTGCGTATTTCAATTACGGTGAAACGATTGCAGGATGGTTTTCCCTCACCTTATCACAATTTGTATCCAGTGTGGTCATGCTCCTGATTCTCCTTGAAGCATTGCGCCTACGTCTCGGCATCACTATTTTTGGGCAGCGTGAATACGAAGCATCGCAAATATCTGCCGTAGGTTGGAGTGCTTTAGCAATTGGTATTGTGCTGTTGGTCGTGCCGGTCAAAGAATACGCTTGGCCGCTTATCCTCTCGTTGGCACTGGGCGACCCATTGATGGGTGAGTTACGCCGCAGAGGTCTCGAATCACGGCACGTTTTTCTCGCATCTTCCTTGTTTTTGACAGGTGTTTGGATTCTATGTTGGTACTGGTTTGAGACGCCGTTGGTTCTTGCATTCCTGTTCGCTCCTCTCTGTGCTGCATCAGAATGGCCCCGATTGCGGTATATCGATGATAATGCAACGATGCTTCTCATTCCGATGTGCGGTTTGCTTCTTGCCGACCCGTTTTTACATATTTTGTAGCAATGAAGCATAGCGAATGTTCAATATGTTCAAATGATGGTGACGGTTGGAAAGGTTGGGTATGATGATGAGTGACGAAGGCCAAGGTTCCGAACCACCTCAAATTACGTACTTTGTCGTATTTTCTATCGCCATAATTTTCTTGGCCATCACCATGGTTAAATACAAACTGTGGTAATTTTAATTTCTTCTAAAGCGATGGTTGAAGAAGGGACCACTTCGTGGTGTGACTATGTGTGGAATAAGCGGTATGCTAGGTCAACCAGACCCAGCTGTAGTTCAACGCATGACTCAAGTCCTGTTACATCGAGGCCCTGACGGAACTCAAGTTTGGAGTGACCAGCATGTTGCACTCGGGCACAACCGCCTTGCAATCGTTGATCTTCAAGGAAGCCCACAACCCTTGTTTGGCACGCAGAGTGAAGTCTTGATAGCGAACGGTGAAATCTATAATTTCAGAGAAATACGCCAACAATTCCCGTCATATCACTGGAAAACCCAAGGTGATTCAGAAACGATATTAGCACTTCATCACCACGCTAAATCAGCTCGAAAAAGCGGAACTTTGAGTGCAAACGACCATGCTCGATGGATTCAACAGTTGAACGGAATGTATGCGTTTGCTTTGTGGGATGCGGATTCAAGACAACTGATTCTTGCTAGAGACCCGTTGGGAATCAAACCACTGATTCGGACTTCGATTAATGGTTCCCTTTTGTTCGCAAGTGAAATCAAAGCATTCCCCGCACATGAAGCGTACATTCCCCAAATTGACGAATCAGCCCTCGTAGCGCGTCTTGCTTGGGAGTACCCGCTTGATGGCACTACGCTGCTAAAAGACGTACATCAAGTCCGTTCCGGCACAGTTGAGGTCTGGTCAATTGATTCTTTTGGTCAAGCAGTCCTGCAAGGAAAAGCTACCATTGAACGCCAGTCCGTACAACCGCATGGTGCGTGGAATCCTTCCACACAGGCAGTGGATTTGCTGGAGTCATTTGTTGAAGGCGTATCGGAACGCTTGATGGCTGATGTTCCGGTTGGAATTGTACTTTCAGGAGGTTTAGATTCATCGTTGGTAGCCGCAGTAGCTCACCAAGCTGCCGAGCGCGCGAACCAACCCGTTCCTGCATGTTGGACTGTTGCAGAGAGTGAAGACAATCCCGACTGGGTTGCAGCGGAAGAAGTTGCATCGGTTCTTGACTTGAAGCATCACCAGCACATACTGGAGTCAGACTCGTTTGATTCAAGGTTACCTGACCTTGCATGGCACGGAGAAGATTTGGACCTCACCGTTCTGTTCTTCCAACCACTCTTTGAGAAAATGTCACACCACGTAACGGTTGGACTGTGTGGACAGGGTGCGGATGAATTGCATGCTGGATATCCGCGGTACGGAGACCTCAAATCGCATGCGAAAATGATTGATGAGCGTCTTTCATCGATTGAACATCCCTTCGCACGAACAATAGAAAACGGTTCACTCCCCGTAGGTGATGCGTGGTATGCGGCAGACCATTCGGGTTCGGCTCATACTGAATCTTTACAGGATTTCTTGCAGTTTGAACTCGACCACGGACAACTTTCTAATTTCCAACTTCGGTTGGTTGACCGTCATTCAATGGCACATTCCCTCGAAGTTCGGGTTCCGTTCCTCTCAAAGTCACACCGCACTGCTAGTCATGCACTACCGATGGACTGGCGTCTTCCAAGTACCTTGGAGGAGAAAGCGGCGCTGCGAGCAGCTGCTTCCCTGACATCGTTGCCACATCACATTGTTCGGCGGCCAAAACTCCCTGCAGGTACCGCAACCTCGCCTTCACTGATCAAAACTTTACTCGAGGAACTCAAGCCCCGTTGTCAAGAACTTTTCCAACGATACCAGCCGTTTGCAGGTGCACTACGAACCCAACCTGAAATAGCCCTGGGTTTGGGGCTTTTCGAAGCAACTCACATACTTGACAGAGGCGTTAAAAAACCTCAAGGGTCAACAACTGACTTGTTGGACAGGGTGATTGGATGAATGTTGTTCACGAGTTGACATCGCTTCTTGAAAGTAAGCGTCAAGAGATTACTGATTGGATGAACGCTAAACGGCTTGAAGTTCCTCTTCCAATATATGGCAGCGTTGACATACGTGACTCAGGTTGGAAAATTGGTGTTGTCGATGCCAATCACTTTCCTGCCGGGTTCAACAATGTAGCCGAGGAGGACAAGCCTCTTCTGGCGAGCCTCTTGAAAAACCACATCACTCGGGAATACAATGAATGTTATTGGGTTCATCTTTATCCGGAATCACATACTCGTAATCAGGGATACATCGAGAATCTTTCGACTTTACAGGAACTTCTTATCTTGGCTGGATTCAAATGCACGGTTGGCTCTCCTGCTTTGGCAGAAATTGGTTCACTTGCAGGTCTATCGAAGCCACTAAAGTTGAATGAGGTTGAAGAACGAATGGTTGATGAGGTTGACACGCTCTTTGTCGATGGTGAACAACCCGATCTTATTCTTCTGAATAACGATTTGACGACGGGGATTGTCGGTGGCCTTGGAAATCAAATAGTCTCTCCACCTGCTTCAATGGGGTGGCATCGCCGCAGAAAATCCCAGCATTACGAAGTGCTTCAAGCCTATATCGATGAGATAAGTGAACTGATTGGGATTGAACCGTGGCATCTCATGCCGGATTGGTTCGTTTCCAAGGATAAATGCCTCGATAAAGAAGCCTGTCGAATTGAACTTTCAGCTGAAGTCGATGCCTTTCTCGACAAAATCCAATCGAAATACGACGAGATAGGTATCGAAAGAGAGCCTGTTGTTTTTATTAAAAACGATCGCGGGACTTACGGTCTTGGTATCATGGCGGTAAAAAGTGGAAGTGAATTACTCAAGTTGTCGAACCGAAAAATGAACAAATTGATGTACTCGAAAGGCGGTGCTGACGTTGAAAACTTTTTGATTCAAGAGGGAATTCCTACAAGTTTGAACACAGAATCAGGTGCACCAGTTGAGCCGGTTGTCTATCTTATCGATGGGCAGGCAGCTTCGTGGTTTTATCGGGTCAATCCATCAAAGTCAGATATTGATAATCTCAATTCACCAAGTGCTAGGTTTGAATCCTTCAGCGAGTCTGGGGGATTATTCGGAGCGCATGCACATGGATGGCATGCATTGGTTGCAGAACTTTCGATGTTGGCGATGGGTAAAGAACTCCTCGCATACGGTCATGAACCAACCGTTTCCCCTAAGTGAAGGACCACCTCGGTCAAACATGAACAGGGCATGGGTCTATACAGGAACCATTGCCATCGGTTTATGGTTTTCAGCAACGGCATGTAACGGATTAATCGAAGACGGACTTGCCGAATGGCCAGTTAATCTGTGGTGTTGGGGATTGTTTGCATGGCTGTTTCGCAACGGTGATCGTAAAGTTCGCATTGAGATGCTCACCGTTATCGCTATTGCAACGCCAATGGAATTGTTCTTTTCAGAAGTGTGGTTGATTTATGAATATCAGCGAGGGTTGATGCCTCTTTTCGTTCCCGCTGGACACTATTTCTTGTTTGACCTAGGCCGTATCTTATCCTCAAAGATCGAACAGGCTTGGGCCATGCCGTTGCTGTTACCGTTTGTTCCATTGGTAGCTTACGGTGTATGGACTGGTGGAGATACGTCTGGTTTCTTCCTTCTCTTGTTCGTACTTGCCTTCACCCATTGGGGCCCTCAACCTCGATTGTATGCAGTCATGGTTTGGGCAGCGCTGGCGATGGAAATACTCGGTACGTCACTTGGAAATTGGACGTGGGCAAACGAAGTTCCGTGGACTGGTTTGACCGCTTGGAATCCCCCATTACTGGTCGGCTCTTTCTATTGTTTAGGCGACCTACTGGTGAATCTTGCAGTCGTCAAGTTTGAAGGGAAGGACCACTTGGAGTTGAATGTATGACGTCTTCGGATGAACTGCGTGAACGCCGTCAAAAGGAGGCGGTACGCATTCGAACTTCCCTCAATCGATTACGTGGCGAGCAGCGTGCATCGGTCAAGGGCGGTGAACATACTGTGGCATTTGTCGAAGAGCGTCTTTGTATTGGGTGCGATCAGTGCACCATTGTCTGCGATGATTCAGCCATTGAAGTGTACAAAGTACCGATGGCCAGTCCCTTGATGACAGTTGAATCAAATCAAAAGGCCAAAATTATTCGAGATGATTGTACTGGGTGTCGGCTGTGCGTTCTGGCGTGTCCAACCGACGCGATTGCGATGATTGACCGTTGAGGTGAAATGATGTCAAAAAAAGGAAAAGAAGACACGGCTCAGCGGTTTGGGGGAGAATTTGGACCCTACCGCAAGGAAGGTACCCCTGGAGTTTCTCTTTCAACCTTCAAGACGCTCGTCTGGACTTCAAACATCGGCGGAATGATTCTTGTCGTCCTCGCTCTTGAGATGCTGTTTGTATTGCAGATGTTTGGTTGGGGGCTTCTTTCATTGGTTCTCGGTGTTGCAATTGCCTTGTTTCCTTCGAACTACGAAATTGTGGGTATGGATGATGGGCAATCCCCACCTGATAATTCATAGTCAAACTTCCATTTGGGATTGACACTTTGGGCACTGAATCATTCCGGTATAATCCGCTGGTATGTTGAGTGCAGTACGACAATTCGTGCATACTCGACGGGTTGTCCCCGTCTTTGATTTACTTGAACCACCGCTTCCAAATTCCGGGGGAAGTTCTGACTTCATACTTTGGTCAAGCAATGGCAGCAGTGCAATTAGCATGCATGAGCCTGAACAAAAGGCGGACCAACTAATCGGTACCCATCCGCCAAATCCTAAGGAGAGTGGGTTGAAATCTTCATTGTGTAAAAGTATACTCAATCCTCCCGATACTGTCAAAACTCCAAGTGCCAGATACGATCCGATACGATAATTCCTCAGTATGAGGATTGCCGAATAGATTAATGCACCACAGATTACAAATGCCATCAAAAGAGCGAGCCCAGAGCCCAGGCCGTCGAAAAAGGGCATGAATTGGAATGTAATAAAAATTCGAAACATTGCATATAGAATCAAGAATCCTCCAACGATGATGGCCACTGCATTGGTCCGAGTGGACTGATTTTGAATCATGATTGTTTGCATATTTTCCATTTGTTGCTGCATCATGGCAACGTTTGACTGGTCGAGAATTTGCTGTGAAGGAGGCATGGTACTTTCATCGTCTTCCATCAGACGAATAACGACCTCACTTTTGGTTCCTGAAACCCTCAGTCCGCGTTCCTTGCAGAGATTTTTTAATTGAAGAACGGTTAAACTGTCATAATCCATATTCACACGTCGAGCATACTCAAGGATAAGTGTTTACCCGTTGTTCGACTCAAGCTTCAATTCCACTTGGAACCGATACAGGAGCGTCAACCTTTGAGTTTTTGATGTCTACCTGGCGTGCCAAGAAGGACACAACGTCCAAAATTTCAATGTCAGCGTAACGCTCATCACCCTCGAACTTGAGGCATTCAAAGTGCGAAACACATTTCGGGCAAGACGTGAGCATGGTGTCTGCTCCCGTCGATCGAATTTCTTCCATGCGTGTCACACGTAGTGCACGGGCGTTTTCGTTGCACGACATCATGCTCGATACGCCACAGCACATTGCATCCTCGCCGTGATGTTCCATCTCAACAAGTTCGACACCCTCGACGCCTGCAATGAGTTCTCTTGGCTCTTCATAGATGCCCATTTGTCTACCAAGTCGGCAGGGGTCGTGGTATGTAACGGTCGTTTCTTCCTCTGCTTTCAGTTCCATGTCGAAACCGTTTTCGATGAGGAATTCAGTGGTGTGCATGACCTTGACGCCTTCGAGTTCATAATCACGTGCAAAGGTTCGGAAACATTCGGCGCAGGACGAAACCAGTGTATCAATTCCAGACTGCTCGATTTTCTTTTGGTTGTACGCTTTGAGCTTTTCAAACACTTCATCCAGTCCCTGCCACTTTTGGTCGTGGCCACAGCACTTGAGGAAATCTCGACCAAGGTACGATACATCCATTTCCATTTCATCAAACAGTGTGTAAGCTGATGTTGTAGCGTTTCCTAAATTCATCTCGCCTTCATTGATGTGGGAGAAGACCATCTCTTGGTCAAGATAGTCAACGCATCCAGGGTAGTATCCGATATTGGATGTGAGCGGATAGTCTTCCACAGGTATGAATTCTGAATCTGCTGATTCTTCCGCTTCAGCAGCAAGAACCGCTTGAAGAACGGTGTGTGGAATCTCAGCCTGAGGACCTCCAACGATGAGTGAACGTCGTATGTCAATGTATGAATCGTAATTAACCAATTGAGGGCACGCATTGGTACAAGCCGTACAGGTCAAACATGAATACAGCGGTACTCCGTCGTCTTCGTTGTTCCAGGAATTGTAAATAATGTTCAATTTGTCACCTGCATTGAACAAGCGAACTGGGCAAGCATCGTCACACAAATCGCAACCGTAGCACTTGTTCATCTCGAACTCATAGCCACGGGCCATTGAACGGAGCAGAACGAAGACCATTGCTCCGAACGTCAGGCAAGGAATGAACATAGCGTACGTGAGTTTCGCATCCAGAGATTTTGGATTTGTATGGTAGGTCGGATTTTCGATGTAGTTGAACATTGAGCCTCCGGCAGCCATGTCTTCTGAACTGCTCAAATTGACAGTTGTGCCAGCGAGATGTTTCGGTGCTGCTTCATCCCACACGAGCAATGGTTGGAACGATGCGATTTGGAACGACGTTTCGGTTTGGATGCTGCTGTTGAGTGCAAGAGCACCAGCAACGGTCACCTCGTAGTCATATCCGTAGGTGCCAACTGGGAGTTCCACGGTTGCACCGAGGCAATTGTCGAAACTTGAAACCGTTGATCCGGTGCTGTCGGTGACAGTGAGCGTTGTTGAAATCATCGTAGCCGTGTTGATGTCGTTGATCTTACGCTCTGATGCACGGTACTCGCACATCAAGTCGGTTGTTAGTGTCTCAATTGAATCATGGTGACCTTCTGGGAAGAGTGATAGGTCTTCAGTAACATCAAACGTACCCGATGTACTCCATCCCTCTCCACCGCTAAAGGTGGTTGTCCCAGCAGCAGCATTGACTCCGTTTACAGCATCTTGATGGCCGTTTGAATCTGTAAAGTCGATGATGATGAATCTGGCAGGTTGGTATATGTTCCAATCCAGCCAAGCCGTCGTTGGTACAGTTTCTGATTCACTCCAGCCTCTGTCATCGGTGAATTCGTTGGTCGCATGAACATGCACATCGGTTGGTTGCGTCCGCATGGCTTCGAGTTCAGGATAGAAGTCATGGGTCAAACCTTTGATAGTGAGCAGACCGCCTTGGTCCCAGAATCCTTTGTCGTAAGTATCCCACGTGGCTACGGTTCCGGCAGTTGAAATGAGGAGCGTTCCGATGAGGATTTGCTTTGCGTGACTCGGTTTGAACCCAGCACCCCAAGCTTTGACCATCAAGCCTCGAGCAATGAAGTAAATGAATATCCAAACAAAGACCCCCGTCATAACCCACGGTATTGAATTGAATGCTTCAGCAACCCAAGGGTCTCGAGTACCACAAAGAAGATCTCCGTGACTATCGAGTTTACAATAATCTGAACGATTTTTACCGTATAATTCGAGGAAGATATTGATTGAAAAGACTGAAATGAACCAGATGTGTGCGAGATAGACTGCACCTGCAGTTGCAAACCATGGGTCTTCAACTGGACGCTTCTCTCGTCCTCCGAGGAATGGAGGCAGTGCCAAGATACTGACTGGAATACCGGTCAGAGCAGCGCCCCACCATGCAGCGTTCCACGGGAACACGGGTTGACCAACGATTTCACCGATGAATCCTGTTGGAACGGTGAACTGGGGTAGGTATTCACCCCAGCGAAGGTAGCCGTACGAGAACAACACATACCAATCCGGGAAAACGAACCCTGCTTGTGCGTATGGGTCAGCAGCACTGTGGAGTGGTGGAGGGATAAGCCATGCATAAAACAAGAGTACTGCACCCATGAAGGCGAAAAGGATGGCGTCTCTCAAGACTTCATGCGGCCAAAACCCGTGGCCGGTTCGCGTGCGTGAACGCTTTTCAGCAACGCTACGCAGTTCCTCTTTTTCTTCCATGTAAGAGTTCGCAACTCTTCCGAAGTTCTCGATCAGTCCCATATTTCACCCTCAAATATCAATGCGGCTCCGCAATTCCTTGTACCCAGACTATAAACAGATGAATAATAATCAGTGTCGTGACAATCACCGGTAGAATAAACACGTGTATGAAGTACATTCGAGTCACGGTTCTTGGAGTGAGTGATGATCCGCTGAACAGTAGTGTAGCGATGTACTTTCCAACCAATGGACTGGAATTCGCAAGGTTGATTCCAATAACAGCAGCTCCGTAAGCAAGAGAATCCCACGGTAACAGATAGCCCGAGTACCCGAAGACGATGGTGAGTGCCATGAGTGCCACACCAATCAGCCAATTGAGTTCACGAGGGTTGCGGTATGCACCGGTAAAGTAGACTCGACACATGTGGAGGAATACGCTGGCTACCATGAAGTGCGTGCACCAGTGATGAACTGCACGAATGATGTATCCGAACGGCAATTCAGTCATGATAAACTGCATGCTTGCGTAGGCGGGAGACGGGTCGCCTTCTCCTCCTGGGACATAGTAAATTCCAAGCACGGTTCCAGTGATCACCAAGATGATGAACGAAAGGAACGAAATTCCGCCGAGGCAGTACAGTGGATACCAGTACCAAATAATTCGTAGTTTGTACTTTTCAGCGTGCGTCAGTGGCATCTGTCGGTGCATGTTGTAGTATGCGCCTTTCGACATGTTCCAGTAATCTTGCAACCTGAATCGAGTGTCGAGCCAAGAAAATACCCACAAGAAGAGTCGTTCAGCGAACCCCATCTTTCCAGTCGATTCGACTGCGCGAAGGATTTCCCGGCGAGGAGTATCACTGCTTTCTTGACGTAGCGTAAGCGCTACGAGGACCACCACAAAGGCGATGAAGAACCAAAGAATCCAGAACATAGTTGTCATCATATCACCTCAGTCGCAGTACGTGTACCAATCGATGTAGTCTGCAAGTCCTTCAATGGAATCTCCATTGAGCTGAATTGGAATGATTGGAAGTCCAACAGGAGCGGGACCTCCTGCCTTACGAATACCGGCGTAGTTGAAGGTCGCACCGTTTGAGCGGTTCCGATTCGTGTTCATCTCAAGCACGGTAGGGTCGAATCTTGAAGAATGGCAGATGCAGAATAGTTTGGTCCCGCCATCGTCTCCGCCTCCCGGAGTCCAGGTGTCATCGGTGAATGAATTGGATACAAGTTGCCACCCTGGAATACAGCATAGGTGGGTGCAGCGTCCAAAAATCATCACGAGATTTTCGGAAGGGAAAAGTCGGGGGTCAACGTCGCTCAAGTCCTCGAAGTGGCCAATCGTTTTACCGGTTTCATCGACGCCTTCAGTGAATTGGAATCGTGCCTTGCCGTTCGATTCAGGGGTGCCGGCATTCTTTGCGTGGTCGACGTAGGTAACGATGACTGGGACTCCGTTCCAAATACCCGATGCTCCAGCCGTACCAGTGTTTGATTTTGCAGCTTCATCGACGAAATCTTGTTTGAGCATTGGTTCCTCGTGTTTCGAACCATACCACGCCGAATCTTCACGTCCCTTGGCCCAAAACAGAACGCCAAGTTGACCTTCAGTCGAGCCGCCGGGCGGCAAGAGGATGGATGCGAATCCAAGAACTCCCAAGGATGCAGCAAGTACGCCAGTGGCCGTGTTGAATCCGTATCGGAGAAATTGGCGACGGTTCACAGTCGCTGTCGTGGACGTACCGTCTGCGCCACCAACAGCAGGCGCGGGTTTGAGATCGTATTCTCGAGCCATGCTACATCACCACTTGTACTCCCGCCAATCTTTCTGGTGCTCTGGGATGAATTTGTTCATGCCGTGCTTCACGATGATTGTATTGGGTAGGACGAATTTGAGGTAAGCCATGCCCATCAAGCAGAGCGTGACAAGCATCATAGCTAAGTGGTAAGCGAGTTGCTGTTGGTCCCACCCTTTGGCGAGGCCATAAATCATTGAGAACACCCAGAAGCATGACCAAAAGATGCCCCATGTGAAGAAAATGATGATGAGATTTGATGCGCCTGACGGAGCCAGCGATGCACTCACGATTGTGCCCGATTCGGCAAGGTTGAACACCCCATGGTCGATGGCAGATTGCATCTGCTCTTCGGTCATCGAGGCATCTTCGAGAGCTTCACGCGCATCTTCAACGCTCACCTTTCCACTCGCAACATTGCGAAGCAAAACCGTGATTGTGTCGTCCATCATTGATCACCTCTTCGCATCAGCTTGTATCGAAGGCGCAGTTGGTTGGTGCGCCCCGAGTACGAGGTTGAGAAACTGTAGCGTAGTAAAAATCCTGCGAATGCGACGACGAGCAAAACAGCGCCAAATCCAAGCAGTCCCAGCCAGTGTGCACGGAGTTTAGCTCCCATGTGGTGGAGGTCGACGCCATGGTGAGATGGTTCAGGTGGACTGACGTTTCCGTCTCCTGCAAACAAGGTCCGTGTACCCAGAGCCGTTGTGTCTTCGTTGCCTTCTTGCATTGCAAAGAGGAGTTGGTTCCAACGATCCTCGACACCAGGAAGTTGGTCGCCGTTGACGGAGTTGCCGGTAATCCAGAAGTCAACGACTCCAGTGCCGGTTTCAGGAGCGGTCCATGTGATTATCCACATTCGCTCTGCTCCATCGGCTGAGGATTCTGTGTGAGTGAGGGTTGTCACATCATCTTCCCAATTTTGAACATCTTCGCCGGAAAGGATTCCGGCAGTGGTACGCATTGAGAATCCGGCAGTGTATGTCCCAGTGGCTTCGGGGCCACCAATGAGCTGAAGCATCATCGTGTAAGTTTCCCCACCAATCCACGCATAAGGGACATCGTCGAGAATGACTTGAACGGTGTTGTCGGCCACACCATTGTGGCAGAGGCAACCGCCCTTGGCGACATCGTCGATTGTTTCTCCGGCGTTATTTTGCTCGCCACCAATTCCGCCATGATAGGATGATGCAAGGCCCGGGCAGACCAACAAAATCACGAGCCCCAGCACCAGCCGAGACCGCATTGACAAAGTGCTGACGCCCATTGTATCACCCAATTGTTTGAAGCGACTCGCAAGTGCCCCTTAAACATTCCCAACTTTGGTGATAGAAAAATGAGATGCAGTCCCTCGTTTTTGAGCCGCAAAAGGGGGAGTTATTAAGGGCTTGGATTTTGATAATCCATCGATGATAGATTTAGGGGGTAAAATCCAACACTATCGGACAGAGACTTGATGAATGAAAGGCCCCAGTTGGAGATTGGGGAAATGCATGGCTGCTCACTTTGAAAACACCTATGAACTCAGCGACGAGCAACTACAGCAACTCGATGATGCGGAAGAAATGATGCTTCGAAACGACTTAGGGGCAGCAGAAAGGCTCCTGCTTTCAATGCTTGAATCAGATGGTCAATGCATCCCAGTTCTGTCGAATCTTGGCCATCTTTACGGCCGCCACCTTTCTGAATTTGAAACCGCAGTCGACTATTACAACCAAGTCCTCGAATTGGAACCAGATAATGCCTGGGCGAGAGACGCTCGACGTCGATATCTCCGATATCTCTGATGATGGCAGACTGCAAAGTTCATTGAGCATCGGCCGAATGGTAGGCTATGGAGGCTTCACAAATACTCATTGCGGGTATTGGTGGTCTGGGATGTTCGTGGGCCAAAGGAGCGTTTGCTCGCTGTGACGGGACTGCTGATATCGTGCTGGTCGATGCTGATGATTCCAGTTTTGAATCGTGTGATTCAGCCCACGTATTACGTCTTGGACATGCCCTTGACTCGCTTGGATGCGCTGCACTTCCTCCGCTTGCAGAGCAACGAATGCGCGGCTATTCCGCTCTGGCTCAAACTGTGCTAAAACCAGTCGAACTGGTCCTGCTTCTCGTTGGCCTTGGGGGAGGTACTGGTACAGGTGCAGCCCACGAGTTTGCGCGACAAGCTCGTCAATCTGGTGCGATTGTTATCGCTGTGGCTGCTTTGCCGTTTGAAGTTCAAACAACCCGTGGTGAAATTGCACAAAAGGGACTTGAACGATTGGAGCGTACTGCACATGTCACCGTTCGACTGTCTCTCGAGCGTCTCGCACGTCAAGCACGAGAAAAAGGGACAAATTGGCATATGGGTGCTGAATGGGTTGAAGATTTGGTCGAAGGCTTAGTCCGTACCCTCATGCGAATGGGTCTCATCAACCTTGACTTAATGGATTTACGAGCCGTTGTGGACCAGGAAGGCGAAGCGACATTGTTGGTGGGTACTGGACAGCCCGACGACCCCGAAGCCATCCTCAAATCGGCCATGATGGCGCCTCTTGCCGCCCTGGATGTCGCCGGTGCGCAAGGCTGTTTGATTCAAGTAGAGGGCGGAGTCGGAATGACCATTGGTCAAGTAGATCAAGTTGCAAACATGTTCACTGAAGCATTGGATCCGAATGCACAGGTGATTCTCGGGGCTCGAGTGAGCGAAGACTTGGAAGATTCAATTCGAGTCGTAACACTGCTTTCAGGTATTCCCAAAGAAGTTTAATCCTCTACTTCAATGACGTCGTCCCATTCAATTTTTTCATCGATTGCATCCGGAGTTTCAGAATCCCAGTCGATGTTTTCAACTTCAGTTTCTTCTGCGACTTCAAGCCCAGTAGAATCGTTTTTGCGTACCTGCTCAAATTCGATTGAAGGTACTTCAGCGGAACTTTCGGCGGGATGAGAAAGCCGCTCTATCTCGACTGAAAGGTTGTGGCTTTCGAAGACACGCTTTAGAACGGACTTTTGCATCCATGTGACGGTGAGTACCACGATGAGGTGCCCAATGACCATAACATTGGTAATCGAATTGAATTCATTTGCAAGCATGGCGACGCTGCCTGCATAGGCATAGCCAAACGCCAGTCCCCATGGCAGCGCATTTTCTGTTGAAAGGAGTTTGAGTTGTTTACCCACTGATTTTGAGGTGATGCTCCAAATAGCCATGAATACCGTCAATATCATCAGTGCTAACTCTTCAATCAACAGTTCCATTGTACTGTGTTGCATGAATGCATAGCGCCAAATAGTCAGCAAGTGCCACGTCGCGAACAGGTGAGCAAAGAGGGTCCACCTCGATGTGAATTTCTTTAGACTCCGGTCCCGAAGAGCCATTTTTCTGAATTCAAACGTCCAAGCAACGGTTAGCCCGTACAGTGCGATGACGATTCCTATGAACATTGCATTTTCAAGAAGTGAGGACATACCAACATTGTTGCTTTCCCCCTCCAGAGTTTGAATTTGTAGAAATGCAAAGAGAAGAACCCCCAGAATCGAAAATGCCGTTACTGCACTGAGTTGAAAGAGAACATGCGGGACTATTTTGGCGTCAATTCGTTCTCGCTTTGGTAACTGCTTTGCTGCCATTGATGAAGCCCATGTGCTGAACGAGCGACCTTGAGCAACGGCCCAAATGATGAACATTGAACCAAGAATGAAAGGAACATAGGCAGGTAGCAACCCGTCCTCGGAGGGCAAGACTAACACGATGAAAACTGCAACAATGGTAGCCATTGTGAGTGGGAATATGCAGATTCTGAAAGGAGAAATAATCCTGCCAAGGACGGAACTTGAGACAACGAGGTCATCATTTGATTCTGATGTGAGGTGAGTCCACTTTCGTACTCGTTGATTCGACGAGAACACCCCTGTTACGGCGTAGCCTGCTGCTATTGACACGAACCCAAGAGCTGCGACATCGTTTCCAAGTTCAGTACCGGCAAGAATGAACAGTACGATTGACACAGCAATGATGAGGATAATGTGAGGTGAGGTTCGAGGCGCCAGGAGTGTTGTAAACAGCCGAAGCAACGAGGTCTCATTGGTTGCTAAATCCTGTAGAACTGTGCCGGAGGAATCCTGCGACTGTTCCACATGTACAAGTTCTTCCACGGGCTGTCCTCGCGTTCCTCTAATTTCATTCTATGTGCGAATCGAACGGTGAAATGTATTGAAGGAGGAGTTTCTCCCGCAACCATGGCTAAGCGATTGTCGAAGGCTCTTCGAGGCAAGCGTCGATGGTTGGGTTTCCAATGTTCTACGGATTACACCAGCCGGCAATCAATCGGTCAGAAGTTAAAACTCATTTTTGAGGGAGACGTACACTGCGACGAAATCCGAGTGATGGACTTTTATCCTGCGGGTTGTGACGATGCGAAGACAGTGAGCGAGGCTCTGGACATCACACCAACTTCGTTTGGTTTTGGAATACTGCAAATTCCCCACCCGGCTACGGAGGTGGTCCGCAGCGAAATTGGAAGAGATGATTCCATGCAAGTTCACGGGATTCAAAGCTTAACCATGAGTGGTAAAATACGCCTAGTACGTGAACGTCTTTCTCTACCCAAGCCTCAACGCAAACGATGAGACCATCATCTTCATGTGAGTTCGTTTGTTGGTCAACCCATGGCTGGAGGCGGAACTGCACCTGCAATGAAACTCAGCGACGTCTTCATTTTGGTCGGCGCATGCATCCTTCTCGGGGCATTTTTCATGCACGCTTGGGCTCCACCGCCAGTTGAACTCGACGCAGTAGAAGGACAAGATACGATTGCTTCACACACGAGTGGCGCTTCTCTGTTAAAGGGAGATTCTATGGAATTCGTTATTGAGGCTACCAACGCCTCTGATGTTTCGTTAGAAGTTGCCGATGAAAACGATCTTGTCGTTTCAGAGTACTCAAACCTGTTCGCGGCAGGTGACAAAGAAACCCATTTGTTTGAGGCAACTACGGGAGGATTCTACACTTACACTGTAACCTTCACCGAAGGCCAAGGTTCTGTAATGGTCGATGTTGACCGCCAACTGTTTCTCGATTTTATGCTGTATCCCATTGGGGCTCTTCTCTTGGCTTTCGGAATTGTGAAGCGTAAGGAGAACCTGGATGAAGGCGTAATCGACGCCGTTCTCGAAGTTGAAATCAGCGATTAAAATTGCCACTCAAGATCTTCGCCTTCGTCAATTGTTCGATAGGTATCGTCAAACAATTGCAGCTCAATATGTCCTTCACTGCTGATGCTCGAAAAGGTAACTGATTTACCTCTATAGAGCAGGTCATTTGAAAGTTGGAGGCTCGGTAATAGTGCCTGCTCGAAACGACGGATTGTCGAGGCGATAGAAGTTGGTTGGACATCCTCTTTTTGTTCGAACCATGAGGCGACAGAAGCGTGCAATGTTCGTGTGAATACATCCAGATCACACCCCTCTACAAGTTCATCAAGGGCAGCGTATTGGAATTCAACCTTTCCAAAGGTTTCCGTGGTCATGTTGCAGCCAATTCCGAGAACAAATCTGTTCGTCTTGGAACGGCTCATTCCTTCGATGAGTACGCCACCAACTTTACCCACGTGAGTGGGTGATTGGAGCAGAACATCGTTGGGCCACTTCAGGAGTACTCGTTCGGGGCATTGGGTGAGCGATTGAATTGCTTCTTGCAGTGCCAAACCAGCCCGTAGTTGCATGATGCCGGGTGCCAAATTAGCGGTGCCATGATGAAGCACCCATGAACCCGCAAAAGCGTTGGTGCCATGCACCCACTGCCTTCCCCTCCTCCCGTGCCCGCTGGTTTGAACGTCTGCGGTCAACAAGGTTCCTACGCCATGTTCGCCTTGGAGGAGATGCGAACTTGTCGAAGGAATTGATTCAACATGTTCAGATTCTGAATTTGAATAAGGATTCCAGGCTGCGATGACGTTCAACTGTTCACCATCGCTGAAAGATGCTGATTCTACTGTTCGGCTGGCGAATCCTTGGCTGATGCATGTGGCTTGGCAAGCTGCGCCGGTTCCAGCACTTGATACGACTAAAAAGACGACACCGTCAGGCTTGAGAAGTCTATTTTTGCGAACCTGCTGTAACAATCGTTTAACGAGGCCTTGATGGTCGGTGTCGAGCAGTGCAGCTTCTTCCAAAGGTCCAAGATGTTGTTCGCCGATACGTGGTGTTAGGTAAGGAAGGTTCCAGACGATGAAATCATGTGGTTGATTCCCAGCCCACTGCCCTGTAGACCCATCATCTCGTGGTCCAGGTCCTCCTTCGTTGACTTGAAGCGGAATCTTGTTTTCCAGCGCGGATGCACGTGTCGCAGCGACGGCGAACGGATTGATGTCACAAGCGGTGACATGGAACCCTTTCTGCGCAGCGAACATGGACACAACTCCTGACCCGCAACCAATCTCTAACAGCCGTTTTCCTTTCGGCGATTTTAGCCTGTGAACGCATTTGGCAAGGAGGTCGGTGTCCTCTTTTGGCGGGTACACTGTCGGTGGGACAGTCACGGGAATCAAACGGCCTTCAGGAGTTGTCCAAACCACCTGTTTTGAGGGCCGAGACAACCGCGAGATTTCGTCCTCGGCATCGCTTGGAACGAAGAATGTGTCTCGAGCCATTTGATTCGTTCGTGGCCAACGTAAGCGAGCATTTATTCCTATCCGATACGAAAGAATCGAGCATTGCGAGCCTTGATGCGTGATTTCTGTTGTTCGAAACTCGTTTTAAACATTGGACTACTCTCCAATTAGAGAAGAAATCTTTCTTGCGGAAGATATAAGAGTGGAGGTAAAGTCGGCGAAGAAGCCCAAGTTGCTATTTTGGGCCTGTAGCTCAGTCAGGTAGAGCGTCGGACTTTTAATCCGATGGTCGCGGGTTCGAACCCCGTCAGGCCCGCCTGACTGTGCTTCCGGCTCGGGATTGTGGGGCATGAGCGGGGATTGAGATGGTAGTAAAGAGCGCAACAAAAAAACGGCTTATGGAACTCGGAGTCTCCGAAGAGTTCGCACACAAACTCGCTACCGACCGCAACATGACAGACATCAAGGCAATGTCCTCTGATGAAGTCGCTTCTACGCTTGGAGTTTCAAAGGATTCCGAACAATTCACCAACACCATGTCGGTCATTGCCGAACAGGGTTCCCGCCGTCGTTCGAAGGCCAAGAGTAAGAAAATCACTATTCGTGCCAAAGCAATCGATGATTTCGACCGTCCTGAAATCACCCGCCGCTTCAACGCACTCAATCACGACCTTGTGCCGCATCAAGAACTCGTCGGTGAAGCAAACATTTCGGTTGAAGAACAATTCGCCATCGAAAGCGATGAACTTGCTCCTTGGCAAATGATTCAGGCCGATGATGAGACTGGCGAACCACGCATTGCAAAGGAACTTCTACCAAAGATTCTCATCTCAGACCCTATTGTTCAGGTCATCAAAGAAGTCGAAGAAGCACGAGACAACGCACGCCTCGCTGCAGACGCAGAACACAAACCCCTCGCCGCCGGTTGGATCGCTGACCGTGTACTGAAAGTTGTCCGCAAATCCCCGTCTGCAGGCAAATCAGTTGCTTACAGACTCATCGTAGAGGGCAACTAATTGGAGTGTTAATCATGCAAGAAATTATTCAATCATTTTTCAAAGAACGCAGCCTAGTCAACCACCAACTCGCTTCCTATGACGACTGCATTCCAGCAGGCGACAACACCATCTCCCGCATGGAAAAGATCATTCGAAACATTCGTGTTGGTACCGATGAAGAAATCCACGATGACGAAGGTGGCTACATCAAACTCGACGTTGTCGACCACGACATCACGATTCGCTTGAAGAACATCAAACTCGGTGAACCGACCATCCGAGAAGCGAACGGTGCAGAGCACCCCTCGACACCTATGGAATGCCGATTGCGAAAGTTGACCTACATGTCCCCAGTCACCATTGACTTCCAGATTTCTCGAAACGGTGTCCCATCGCCGGTTGAAGCAGGTGTCCAAGTTGGAAGCATGCCGATTATGGTGCGCTCCAGCCGCTGCAACTTGCACGCAAAACACATCGCTGGTGAGCGACAACTTTACCCTACTACTTCAACCGAAGATTCTGCGTTGTGGGACAACCTCCTACGTAAGAAGGGCGAAGACCCGCTTGATCCTGGAGGTTACTTCATCATCAACGGCACAGAGCGTGTCCTCATCTCGATGGAAGATCTCGCTCCAAACCGTGTCACGGTTGAAATCAACAAGCGATACGCTAAGCGAACCGAAGTCGCTAAGATTTTCTCACAGAAAGACGGTATGCGAAAGCCTCTCAACGTCGAGAAGCGCCGAGACGGAATGCTCATGGTAAAGATCAGCACCGCTGGAACAACTGCAATTCCTGTCGTTCTTCTCATGCGTGCTCTTGGAATCGAAAATGACCAAGAAGTGTTCCAGACTGTTGCAGGTCCAACTGAGACCTTCAAGTATATCGTTGCTAACCTAAACGAAGTTAACGATAACGAAGAGTATGCAGTACAATCTATGGCAGAAGCTCACGAATGGTTGCAAAAGAAATTTGCAGCAGGTCAGCAGAAGGAATACCGAGAACAGCGAGTAAATCAATTGCTTGATCGAGAACTTCTCCCCCACCTCGGTGACCAACCGGGTGACCGCAAGAAGAAAGCCATTTTCCTAGGTCGTATCGTTCGACAGGTTCTTGAAATGGCATTGACCAACCGTGAACCAAATGACAAAGACCACTACGCCAACAAGCGAGTACGACTCGCAGGTGACCTCATTGAAGACCTCTTTAGGGTATCATCGGGCCAACTTGCTCGAGATTTGAAGTACCAACTCGAGCGTCATCACAACCGCAAGCGTGAGTTGAAAATCACCTCTTGCCTTCGTCCGGATGTTCTCACTTCGAAAATCATGCACGCTCTGGCAACAGGTAACTGGGTTGGTGGACGCTCTGGCGTAAGTCAGCTGCTTGACCGTACGACCTACCTTGCATCGTTGTCACACATGCGACGTGTCACCTCGCCGTTGGTTCGAAGTCAACCCCACTTTGAAGCCCGTGACCTTCACCCAACTCAATGGGGTCGATTATGTCCCAATGAAACCCCTGAAGGTCAAAACTGTGGTTTGGTAAAGAACGCAGCTCAGATGATTGACATCTCAGAACACATCAGCGAAGTGGAAGTGCGAGAGCAACTCGACGAACTTGATGTGAACAGCGAACTCGATGATTGGAGTTCTGGCGACCGAATTCACGTGAACGGTGACATCTACGGTATTCACAAGAACGGTAAGAACTTGGTCCGCCACTTCAAGTCTGCCCGTCGCCGAGGAACCATCCCTGCGGAAGTATCCATTCGACACGACCGTGAAAACAAGGACATCTTCATCAACACCGACAAAGGACGTATTCTACGACCTCTGTTGATTCTGTACGACGGAGCACCGCGCTTGACTGGCAGCCACCTTGAAGATCTTCGAAACGGAGAACTTACTTTCAAGAATCTCGTGAACGACGGTGTAGTCGAATGGGTCGACGCTGAAGAGGAAGAAGACCTTCTCATTGCCGCTCGCCCGTTCGTGCTTCCAGAAACCATCCCTTCCGGCGATTTCGCTGGTCGCCCACTAACCAATGAAAACGTCGAATGGCTCAACCTCGGTGAACCTGGTGCGACTGAAGCTAAGCTCCGCGCGAAGGTTCGAATGCCCAACGGAGAATGGGGTTCCGCTGACGTGTCTGTACCTCTTTTGTACGACGATGAATTCACCCATTGTGAAATCGACCCACAACTTGTTTTGGGAGTCTGCGCTTCGCTCATTCCATATCCCGAACACAACTCGACACCACGTGTAACTGGTGGTACTGCAATGGTCAAGCAATCACTCGGTCTGCCGAGTTCCAACTATCGCATGCGACCTGATACTCGTGCTCACATCTTGCACTACCCGCAACGCTCGATTGTCCGTACCCGGGCAATGGAAACAACGCACTTTGATGACCGTCCTGGTGGTCAAAACTTCATTGTAGCCATTATGTCACTGCACGGCTACAACATGCAAGATGCTGTCATCATCAACAAGGGCTCCGTCGACCGAGCACTCGGTCGCTCGACGTTCAACAGAACTTACAACGCAGAGCGACGTAGGTTCCCTGGTGGACAAGTCGAAGAAATTGAAAAGCCTGGAAGTTCCCTGCAAGAAGTCAAGGGCCTCAAACCCGATGAATCGTACCGCCACTTGGAAGCAGACGGTCTACCTCTGCCAGAAAAGTACCTTGAAGGTGGGGAAGTTTTGGTCGGAAAGACCAGCCCACCACGGTTCCTCGAAGAATCTGCGGGTGGAGCTTTCCTCCTCGCTCAAGAACGTCGTGAATCTTCGATGCTTGTCCGTCACGGTGAGAAGGGTTGGGTTGACAATGTGTATGTGACAGAATCCCTCGACTCTGGCCGTCTGGTCCGAGTGATGGTTCGAAGCCACAAAGTACCCGAAGTCGGAGACAAATTCGCATCTCGACACGGTCAGAAGGGTGTTATTGGACGCTTGGTTGAACAAGAGGACATGCCGTTCACGTCCGATGGAACCGTGCCTGATCTGATTATCAACCCGCACGCAATTCCTTCAAGAATGACTGTTGCTCACGTTCTCGAAATGATCGGTGGAAAGGTCGGCGCCATGGAAGGCCGCCGAATCGATGCTACCGCATTCCGAGGAGAAAAAGAAGGCAGCCTACGTGATGGGTTGGTTCGTAACGGACTTGCCCACACCGGTCGAGAAACCATGATCAACGGTGAAACCGGTGAAACGTATCCTGCTGACATCTTCATTGGATGCATTTACTATCAGCGATTGCACCACTTGGTATCTTCTAAGATCCACGCACGTTCGCGCGGACGTGTACAGATTCTTACCCGTCAGCCGACTGAAGGTCGTGCTCGTCAGGGTGGACTGCGATTCGGTGAGATGGAGCGAGATTGTTTGATTGCTCACGGAGCATCCATGGTCATCAAGGACCGTCTTCTTGACGAATCCGACGGTATAGACATGTATGTCTGCGCTCAGTCTGGCCACATTGCTTGGTACGATCCAAAACGCCGCACATACGTCAGCCCAATCCACGGCGATGGGGCTGAGGTGTACAAAGTACAAACATCCTATGCATTCAAGCTACTCCTAGACGAAATGAAGAGTTTAGGTGTTGCCATGCGACTCGAACTGGAGGACCGACGATGAGCCAAACAAGTACAATGATTCCAAAGCGTATCGCACAGATTCGCTTCGGACTGATGGAGCCAAATGAAATCAAGAAGATGTCCGCAGTTGAAGTGAAGACTGCAGATACCTACAAGGATGACGGTCACGCCTACAAACAGGGTCTTATGGACCCTCACATGGGTGTTATTGAGCCAGGTTTGGTCTGCCCGACTGACAACTGCAAGTACGATGAATCCCCCGGTCACTTCGGTCACATCGCACTCGAACTTCCAGTCATTCACATTGGATTCGTGAACCTCATCAAGACTGCGTTGAAGGCAACCTGTTCCAAGTGCAGTCGTATTCTCCTGCACGACACCAAGAATACACACCCTTCCAATCCTGAACTCAGCGAGCAAGATTACTACAGAACCCGTATCCGTGATATTCAAATTAAACACGGTGTAGGTTCGACTGAGTTTGCTAAGATCATCAAGGAAGTTGAGAAGGTTACGACTGGTACCAAGCGTGGACAGTGCATGCATTGTTCTGCAATGCAGGGTAAAATCGTTCTCGATAAACCGACCACCTTCAAGGAAAAACTCGAATCTCAAGGTGCTGGTAAGGCAGAAATTGAGCGTAAGTTGAACCCCCGTGACGTCCGTGAATGGTTGAGTGCAATCCCGTCAGATGATTTGATTTTCATTGGAATGGACAAGCAAAACCGTCCTGAATGGGTGGTGTTGAAGGTGCTCCCCGTGCCTCCGATCACCGTTCGTCCTTCGATTACACTCGACAGTGGAGATCGCTCTGAAGACGATTTAACCCACAAGTTAGTTGACGTTCTTCGGATCAATCAGCGATTGCGAGAAAACCGTGACACAGGTGCGCCACAACTGATTGTTGAAGATTTGTGGGAACTGTTGCAGTACCACATTACAACGTACTTCGACAACCAAACATCTGGAATTCCTCCTGCGCGTCACCGCTCTGGTCGAACACTCAAGACGCTCACACAACGACTGAAGGGTAAGGAAGGACGTTTCCGCAGTAACCTTTCAGGAAAGCGTGTTAACTTCTGTGCTCGTTCCGTTATCTCGCCTGACCCCTACCTTGGTGTCAACGAAGTTGGTGTGCCAAAGAAGATTGCAAAGGAACTGACCGTTCCAATCCGCGTCACCTCCCGTAACCGTGAACAGATGCGTCAGATGATTCTGCGCGGTCCTGATGTCCACCCCGGTGTAAACTACATTATTCGTGGCGACAATCGACGTGTACGAATTAACCAACGAAGTCGCCTTATCAATGCAGGTTTCCGATGCCACAACCCCGAATGCAGTGAGGAAACTACGCTGCGTCCTGACATGCATCAGTGCTTACCTGCGCCGAACTTCTTGCCGGGTCTAGTCATCAAGCCAGAGATTGTTTTGAACATCGATGGTACGTCAGAAACCAACTACATCGTTGACGATGACGCAACCCTTGCGAACCTACGTGGCGAAGATGCTGATGGTCAAAACCTTGCAGAAGACGACCCTCGTGCCAAACTCCACTATCGGTGGATGCACGAATTAGCTCAAGCAGACAATCCTCATCCAGATCCGTACCCCGAGCACTTGGATATCAGTTGTCCTCACTGTGGCAGCCCACAAGACGAATGGGGCGAAAACACCCGTGTCGAAGACCGACTTTCAACCCTTGACCGAAACGGCAATCCGAAACCCGGTCTGCTTGTTGAGCGCCACTTGATTGATGGAGACGTTGCAATTTTCAACCGACAACCATCGTTGCACCGAATGTCGATGATGGTTCACGAAGTCCGTGTGATGGAAGGTCATACATTCCGCTTCAACTTGGCGGTTTGTACGCCCTACAACGCTGACTTTGACGGTGACGAGATGAACTTGCACGTTATTCAGTCTGAAGAAGCACGTGCTGAAGCGAAGATTTTGATGCGTGTTCAAGAGCACATCCTGACACCTCGCTACGGTGGAGCGGTTATTGGAGGAATCCACGACCACATATCCGGAGCATACTTGTTGTCACGTCCAGGTACACTGATCAAGCGCCGTCTCGGCCTTGAGATGCTTGGGAACATTGGATGGATTGGAGACGTTCCTGAAATCGTGATGGACGAAAACGGAGAAGAATGCTTCCGCGGGCAAGACATCATTTCGCTCATCATCCCTGACAATATCCATCTGCGATTCCGCAGCCGTTCCAACGACGAAGTTGTGGTGAAGGATGGAAAGGTCCAAGGGACCCTTGACAAGCGAGCGATTGGTGCTGAAGACGGACGTCTTCTCGACGCCATCGTACAGACCAACGGGCCTGAACTTGGGGCTAAGTTCCTCGACGAATTCACCCGTCTCTCCATTGCGGCATGCACGTCCCTCGGGTTCACAACTGGAATTGACGACGAAGACCTGAGTGTCGATACATTGCAGATGATTCAAGATGCAAACATCGATGCTGGTGTGCAAGTCCAATCCGCCCTCGATAAGTTCGGTGCAACTGGTAAAGGGTACGAAACCCGTCCCGGACGAACACCTCGAGAGACACTGGAAGAAGACATCATGGTCATTCTTGACCAAGGTAAGCAAGAAGCTGGTGACGCTGCTAAGAACGAATTAGCCCAATCCGGTTCTACTAACGCTGCAGTTAACATGGCAATCTCCGGTGCTCGCGGTTCAATGGACAACCTCAACATGATGGCAGGTTCTATTGGTCAAGCAAAGGTACGTGGTAAGCGTCTTGAACGTGGATACAACGAGCGTGTTCTACCTCACTTCCGCCGTGGCGGACGTGCGGCTGCAGACCGTGGTTTCATCTCCAGTTCGTTCAAGCGTGGTCTCGAGCCTACCGAGTTTTTCATGCTTTCAATTTCAGGTCGTGAATCTCTGGTCGATACCGCTGTCCGTACTGCGAAGTCTGGTTACATGCAACGACGTCTGATTAACGCAATGGATGATTTGAAGGTCTACGATGACGATATGCTCTCGGTTCGCAACACTGCGAACCGTATTATCCAGTTCAGCTACGGTGAAGATGGAATCGATCCGTCCAGAGCCGTTCACGGCTCTCCGTTCAACATCGATGTTATCGTCGACGGTGCCCTTGGTACCGAAGGCGCAACGGTCATTGAGCGAGATTCATTCGACCAAGAAGAGAACGAAGAGGACTTTGGTGGATGGGAACATGAAGCTGAAACCAGTACCGAAGGAGGTGAGGCTTGATGGTCGTAAAGAGTGCAACCAAGAAGAAGCTCATGGATTTGGGTATTGCAGAGAATTACGCGCATACTCTTGCGGATGACAAAAAGTGGGACGATGTCAAAATCCTCTCAGCTCAAGAAATCGCTCAGTTGTGTGAAACTGATTCTGAAACTGCGGCTACTATCAAGACTACCATTGACAACGCCAGTAAGAAAGGCAGTGACTCGAACAGTGAGAATACTGGCCCAACAACTTCAGTTCGTCTTCGCCGTACAGGGCGCTCAATCGCCCGTGCTAAGACTACCGCAGCAATGGTTGAATACGACTCTGAATCGAAACTGCTTCAGTATGAAGATGAACTCAGTCAAGACGCAGTGTTCAAATCGTTGGTTAGTGCTGCTGAAACAAACGGATCTGCACGCTTTACCAACCGTATCTTCCACGACTTAACCGTGGCAATCCACGCTCGCGGGATGAAGAAACTTACAAAGGCACAAGCAAAGAAAGTCATTGAGGATTCAGTCATTTCTCTTGATCGTGCAAGCATTGATCCATATGAAGCAGCAGGTATTATCACCGCTCAATCAATCGGTGAACCCGGCACACAGATGACTATGCGTACGTTCCACTATGCAGGTGTTGCAACCGTCAACGTGACTCAAGGTCTTCCTCGAATCATCGAAATTGTCGATGCCCGAAAAGTTCCAAATACGCCTACGATGACCATTTATCTTGCAGGTGAGAACAAAACATCAGCCACCGAAGCACAAAAGTTAGCCGCTGGGATTGAAGAAACACATACAGTGAACATCGCATCTCTTGAAACTGACGTCGCTCAACGTCGTCTTGTTCTCAAATTGAACAAAGGCAATCTGAAGCAGAAGAACATGACCGGGGCTGAAGTGAAAGATAAACTTGAGCGCGCTACTCGATTGTTTGTCCAAGCTGACAAGGAAAAGAACCCTTCCACATTGACCCTGATTCCAGGTGTCCATTCTGAAGAAGATCTTGCGGAACTTGCTGAGAACCCTCCTTCGTATACCATGCTCTTGCAATTAGAAGAGAAGATTCGCGACATGCGTCTCAAGGGTATCCCGGGCATCGCACGTGCGAACGTCCAACTTGACGATAAGTCTGGTGAATACTATCTTTCAACGATTGGATCGAACCTAACCCGTGTCAGCGAGTTGGAAACAATTGATCGAACCCGAACCTACACCAACAACATCATTGAAATCTTTGATTTCCTCGGAATTGAAGCGGCTCGACAAGCAATCGTCAATGAACTTCAGAAGACTCTCGACGGTGCTCGACTTGAGGTTGACGTTCGTCACCTCTTGATGGTTGCAGATGTCATGACTTCCGAAGGTGAAGTTCGTGCAATTGGCCGCCACGGTGTTTCAGGGACCAAGCACAGTATCCTTGCCCGTGCAGCCTTCGAAGTGACCGTTAACCATCTTCTCAAGGCCGGTGTTATCGGCGAGAAAGACTACCTTACCGGTGTTGCAGAGAACATTATCGTAGGTCAGCCAATTTCCCTTGGAACCGGCAGTGTCGAACTGTACTATATCCCAGAGGAATGATTTTCCACCCATGAGAAACTATGTGGAGTATGGAGGAATAAAATATGGATCTAAGCCGACAATTAAAGAACGCAATAGCAACTGGAAACCTACGATTTGGACAACGTCAAGCAGTCGATGCTTGTGCGCGTGGAGAAGCGAAGCTCATCATCGTGGCAGCCAACTGCCCCGTTGAGTACACTGATGAACTGCATGCGCAACACCCCGAAGTGACCATGTTCCGTGCATCGATGGTGAACAGAGAACTTGGAATTGCTTGTGGTAAGCCGTTTTCGGTCTCAACAATTAGCATCATCGATGCTGGAGACAGCGATCTGTTGCAACTTGATTCAAACATAGAGTGATTCGATTACGGAGATTTCCTGCGATGCAGGTTGTCCAAAGGTTTGATGTCCTTTGATGCTGAGGAAGTTCCATGCGTACAGTTCAACTTCGAGTAGGTAGCGTAGCGCTCGTCGCTTTTTTGCTTCTCTCCGCCTTGACACCTCTCGACGGAATGCTAGACCAAACCCCTTCTGAAGTGCCGGTTGAACTTTCTGAGGCTGGACAGAGATTACTTGCAGATTCAGCTCGTGGAAGTTCGAATCAGTTCCTCACTGGTGGAGGAAGCAGCAGTGGCTCGGAATATATCCAGTCGATCGGATTTTCACCCGGAATGTACGGTTTTGGCGGCAGCTTCAACACATCAATGAATTTCGGGACCACTTCACTCTCACCGACAAGTCCTGCAGGCTCTGAATTTTTTATCGGAGCGATATCTGAAACTGGAAGTTGGCAATTTTTACTCGGAGCCGATCATAGTGCAGGAATTTCAATTTTCTCTGATATCGCCGTTGGAATGGGTGGAGAAATTGCCGTCATCGGGTACTACACAGGTACGATTCAGTTCGGCGGCCTGGCCATCAGTTCGCAATCCATTGATGGATTTGTAGCGAAGGCAGACCAAAGTGGACAGTGGATGTGGGCTCACACATACCAAACAATGGTTAACAATTCACAAGAAAATAGCCAGCCTGATACGGTCGCTTTCGATCCGATGGGAGACGTTGTAGTGAGCGGTACTTTCCAGGGAGAAACTGACTTTGGGGGCACCTCATTCAACGTATCTGACACAGAAATTTTCGTAGCCAAGCATGATGGATTTACTGGGGGGCTGAAATGGGCTATCACTGCAGGCGGTGTCAGTACGCAGTACGTTACCGATTCTGTGGTCTCTCAACAAGGCGAGATTTTTGTAGGCGGTATCACGTTTGGAAACCTACTAGCGGGTGGTAAATCTTACTTCCAAGTTGGGACCAGTGATTCATATGTTCTTCAAATTGACACATCGGGGGCTATTCTTTCAATATCGGGAATGGGTGCACCAAGTGCAAATACTCAGTTGACTTCGATGGAGATGAACCTCAATGGGGACCTCTTTGTTGGTGGCTTATTTTCTTCAGCGCTTCAAGGACAAGGCCCTTCGGGTGCGTGGAGTATTTCTCCCAGTCAGGGTGGGAACGACCTTTTCGTCATGAAAAATCCATTCTCTTCATTGTCGGGGACGAGTTGGGCTTCATCTGCGGGTACTTCATCCGATGATTCAGTTCAATCGATTGCAGTGAGTGCAACTGGAGAAGTGTTCATCGCTACACTGATTGGCGACCCTGCCTCGAGTTCTGCTACGGTCATAACGGGCGGAAGCCAAAGTGCCACTTCGTCCGGTTATTACGACGGCGTTGTTGCAGGATTGACATCGAACGGCGCTTGGGATTGGATGACAACCACTGGCGGCTCAGACTACGAATTGATTACGTCGCTTGCGGTGAATGAATCTGATTATATCACTGCTGCAGGGGGACTTATTGGTACGATGACGAAAGATTCCCTTTCCTACACATCTCCCAGCAACAATGGTTGGAGTGCTATGGTGTGGTCGTTTGACCCAGCAGGTATGAAAGACGCTGACAGCGATAGTATTCCTGATATCAGTGACAATTGTCCCTCGGTTTCAAATCCAACTCAAGCCAACACTGATGGAGATGACAAAGGCGATGCGTGCGATTCGGACGATGACAACGATGGTATTACCGATAATTTCCCAGATTTGTGCCCTCGAGGTGGTCAGTTTAACTGGACCAGTATGCAAGATTTTTCCAATCCAGCGCTTTCAACAGATTGGGATAATGACGGTTGTAAAGATGATGCTGAGGATGACGATGACGACAACGATCAGGTCCTTGACGCTGATGATTCCTGCCCGTACACGTCCTATTCTCCTCCACGACCAACGTGGATTTCAGACACGGCTACCAACGACATCGATGGCGATGGATGCAGAGACAGTGATGAAGATTCGAATGATGACGGTGATGCTTTCCCCGATGTGAGCGATGAATGTCCTACTATTTTTGGAAACTCGACACTCGGGAGTGTTGGCTGTATTGATTCTGACGGAGATGGATGGACCGACTCGTACGATGACTGTCCAGATCAGGCAGGAAACTCGACCATGAATGACAAAAATGCGTGCCCTGACAACGACGGAGATGGTTACAGTAACGATGATGACTCGTTTCCTGATGAACCGTCTCAATGGACTGACCTTGACGGAGATGGATACGGTGACAACAGTATGGGTACCATGGCGGATGACTGCATAGATTTCGCCGGAACGTCCTCGATTGACCGTCGAGGTTGCTTCGATGCTGATGAAGACGGTTATTCAGATGCCGACGATACTTGGAGCATTGAAGACGGTGCAGATTCGTTCCCGAGGAATCCGACACAATGGTCGGATGCAGATGAAGACGGATTTGGAGACAACTGGGGTAACTCGTCCTGGACGCTCCGAAACACACTTTGGCCTGGGGAATTCGTCGAAGGTGCTACGCAACAAGATGCGTGCCCGACTCAATCAGGGACGTCATGGCAATCAGAGATTCTAGGTTGCCCTGACAGTGACGGCGACGGGTGGTATAATTTGATGGATGACCTCCCACTTGATTCCACTCAATGGGTTGACGTTGATGGTGACGGTTTTGGTGACAATTCTTCTGGTCAGCAGCCCGATGCCTGTCCAATCACAGCAGGTACATCTGAACTCGACCGTTTTGGATGCATTGATTCTGACGGTGATCTGTACTCCAACCCAGACATCACCTGGGGACCCGAAAGTGGAGGAGATGTTTTCCCGAATGAAATCACTCAATGGTCAGACCAAGACGCTGACGGTTACGGGGACAACCCACTGGGTGTGACTCCGGATGCCTGTCCTACGATTCGTGACAGTTCAACCGTCGACAGGTATGGATGCACTGATACGGATGGTGATGGTATTTCGGATCCAGACGAAATGTGGACTCTTGCCATGAATGCAGACGCATGTCCTACGGTCAGTGGTAATTCTTCCATGGACCGAATCGGATGCTTTGACGGTGACGGTGATGGTTATTCTGACCCAACTGAGTCTTGGAGTCTTGATGATGGCGCAGATGCATACCCCGATGACCCACTTCGGTGGGTGAAGGAACCGTCCAGTTCCAGTGACGGTATGTCTTCAATGTCGGGTGTCTTTATCGGAATCGGCAGTATTGCGCTAATCGGACTCATCGCTGGTATCGTTCTTTTCTTGCGAAAGGATGATTCGTCGACCGTTGAGGGAGAGAAAAATTGGTCTGAATCCGCATTTATTCCAATGGGTTCAATGCCACCGATGCCAAATATGGGAGCTCAGCCACCCGTTATGATTCCAGATTACAGCAACTCGCCTGCTCCTGTAGCCGGAATGCAAACGTACGCCCAACCCGTTGCAACTCCAGCAGTTGCTGTGCCAGACTTCAATGCACAACCGGTGCAAACTCAACCGGTGGTTCAGCCTCAAGCAGTAGTACAACCTGATCCTGCCCGAGATTATTACAACGGCTTACTCACCCAAGGATACACACCCGTGGACGCATTGCGATATACGCAACAGTATTATCCAACGTTCCAAGGTTAATCTTGGGATGCTTCGTTGATGATGTCACGGTAGATGCTCCCACTCTGGCGCAATGTACGAACCTGAGTTTGGTAGTCGACATGGTACAGGCCAAACCGTAAGCTGTATCCTTCAGCCCATTCGAAATTGTCCATTAGTGACCAATGGTAGTATGAACGGATGTCATGCCCCTGCTGCAACAACTCTGAAACCATCCAAACGTGGCGTTGTAGATGAATCGGGCGAAGCGTATCGTGCTGGTCTGCTGTACCATTTTCGGTAATTTCAATCGGGACCTCGAGGGTCTCGAGCATTTTAACCGCACGTTCAAGCCCTTCTGCATACATTGGATAGCCAAAATCGGTCATTGTTTCGTGAGAACGTTTGGGAAAGTTTACTTCATTTGTTTGGGGTAAAAAAGGACTTGTAAGGACGTGGGTGTAATAATTGAGCCCAATGAAATCCAGAGAACCTCGCACCAATGGCATTTTTTTACCAAACATTGTTCCCTTCTTCAAAGCTCGAACTATTGCTCCGTTCCATACAAAATTGAGTGCAGCAGAAGTTGTCCAATGGAGGAGGTTCCATCTTTTCAAGGGGTCAAAAAGTGTTACGTTTTTCGCTAATCCAATCCTGCAAACCGGGTTATGTTGTTTGAGTCGATGATACACGATACCGTGTGCTTGGACTACATTTCGCATCACGGTCAACGTTGATCGAAGTGACCTTTTTCCTGGAGGAAACATCTTCATGAAATAGCCCATGATAGAGAAAACTTCAGGTTCGTTCACGGTGCACCAATCGGTCACTCGGTCGCAGTATCTTTCAAACACCTTTTCGCAGTAATGAACCCACAACCCAATGTTGTCTTTGTCGAGAAAGCCTTCACGCTGCTCAAACCATTGTGGATGTGAAAAGTGATGCAACGTAATCATCGGGCGAATGCCACGCCGACACAGGTCATCGATCATGTCAGAATACTGCTGCAATGCTTCGGCATTCCAATGTCCTTTCTCGGGCTCAATTCGACTCCATTCAAGCGAGAACCTATATGTTGCAACTCCAAGTTCTTCAAGCAGTTGGAAATCTTCTTGCCAACGATTCCAATGGTCGCATGCATCACCACTTTCTTCAATGTTGGAACGGGTTTCAAATTCCGTCCAATTATTTGAATTTCCACCTTCGATTTGATGCGAGGCAGTTGCAACCCCCCATTGAAAACTCTCAGGGAATGTACGTTGAGTTTCATCAATAATGCTCCAATCAAGGTGTTTTTCGGGATAGAGCATCCTCAACGACACAATTGTAGCGACATAAATGACTGCTGCAAAGGACAGATACGTCCACCATTCCATGCCGCTTGGTTCACGTGGTTTTAGATAAGGTCTTTTCATCAATGGTTCAAACCAAAATACGGTATATTCAAAAGCCCAATATTTATGGGGATTTTATGCCACAACTCCAAGTGGGTGACAATGCCCCAAACTTCAACCTACCAGCAATCGACGGAACCATGTTTGACATGTCAGCGATGAAAGGAAAGCGCGTGATTCTTACATTTTTTAGATTCTCATCGTGTCCGTTCTGTAACATCCGAATTCACCGTCTTCTCAAGAGATGGGATGAGTTTTCTGACGATGTGGTTATGGTTGGCGTCTTCGATGCCAATATTGAAGAATTATCCAAGCGAATGAAGCGACATCCACCACCGTTCTCTGTCGTTGCGGACGAGACCTACGAACATTTCCTCAAGAACGACGTTAAGAAATCGTTGTTTCGAGTTCTATTAGCGCCATTCCGGGCTCCGTTAACAATGCTTGAAGCCATGTTCCGGGGCTACATTCCTCTTACCCTGTCGATTTCAAAACTCTCTACAATCCCTGTTGATATTCTGATTGATGAAAACGGCAAAGTTGTCCGCGCACATTATTGTAAAGACACCGTAGACCACATTCCAATTGACGAACTTATTGCCTTCTCGAAAGGTGTTGGTTCCAAGGCCTAATTGAAATGATATTTAACGGGTAGATGTGGGCAGGTTTTCGGAATTTTTCTTCTTCCCAGAAGT
>DAME01000015.1:4400-26360 GCA_002499545.1 Euryarchaeota archaeon UBA88 | reverse complement strand
CATGAACCTTGCACCAACAGATTATGACTTCGGAGCCGCCTCGAATTATTTCTTTGCCACAACCATTACGTGCGCCAATGATGAAGCACGAAAAATGTTTACTGAAGCATTTGGCCACATGCTCAACTACAACCACGAACAAGCGATAGCATGCTTCAGCAAGTGTGCTGAACTTGACCCCTCGTGCGCCATGGCTTGGTGGGGTATCGCCTACTGTGTCTCATCGAACTACAACTGGAGTCCAGGTCTTGGATCTGGTCATGATTCAATTCAACAGGCAGTCTCTCTCAAAGATGGATGCACGGAACTTGAGCAAGATCTTATTGACGCCTTAGCTCAACGCCATTCTGCAGAAGCACGTGACGCTGCAGACCCCTCGGTCTTGAACATGGGTAACGACCCAGAACTCAACGTTGCTTTTGCTGCGGCAATGGAACCACTTTATCGAAAGTACAGCGGCAATCTCGATGTCACTGCAATATATGTTGAGGCATTGATGAACTTGAAAGCGTGGCAACTTTGGGACAAGAACACCTCCACCGGTGAAATCACCCCTGCAGACGATAACACCTTACTGCTGGTGAAGGTAATGGAAGATGCCTTTGCCAACACCGAGGGCGCTAAAGAACACATTGCTCTGTGCCACCTGTACTGCCACGCTCTTGAATTATCTCCTTTCCCTGAGCGTGCTCTTCCTGCTGCTGACGTTCTTCGTACCGCCATGCCAGGTATGGGCCACCTCGTGCACATGCCTTCGCACATCGATGCGTGGGTTGGTCAATGGAAAGAAGCCATTGAATGTAACATTGCAGCAGTCGAAGCCGACGATCACTACGTCGAACTCACTGGGAATGATTCACAGTTTTACAAGTTCTATCGTATGCACAACCATCACTTCGTTGTATGGTGTGCAATGTTTGAAGGACAATATCAGACTGCTCTCAAGTACGCTCGCAAGGCAGTGGATACGCTTCCTGCTGGTGATGAAAATTCAGGTGTACAGTTCATGCTTGCTGGGATTATACCGATGGGTGCAATCTTCCTTGAATCCTATGTTACTATGCCGTGGCACGTTATGATTCGGTTTGGTAAGTGGGACGAGATTCTCGCAGAACCAATGTACTCTGACAAGGATGTATTCCCAGCAACCATCGCTACACAACACTACGCACGTGGTGTTGCTTATGCATCAAAGGGCATGGTTGCAGAAGCTGAAGCAGAACAGGTTTTGTTCAATGAAGCGATTCTAAACCCTGCTCTTGCCGGTCGCGTACTTCACAACAATTTGATGTACCAAGATCCAAGCGATGGGCCGTGTATTTTGTTGGTCAATGCCGCCGTTCTTGCTGGGGAAATTGAATACAGAAAGCAGTTCCAAGCCAAGGCACGTGGAGAGGCTTCCGACTTTACTGCTGCATTCGATCATCTGCGACGTGGTGTCGATCTTTCCCTCAACCTTGCCTACAACGAACCTTGGGGTCAGATGCAACCTGTTCGGCATATCTTGGGAGCACTTCTCTTTGAACAAGGGGAAATCGAAGAAGCAGAAGAAGTCTATCGGGCTGACATCGCACTCTGGAAGGACAACATGTGGGGACTCTTGGGTCTCAAACTTTGTCTCGAGGCACGTGGAGACGCTCCTGATGAACTTGCACAGGTTACGGCATTGTTCAGTGAACGCAGTTCGCGTGCTGACATTGTTCCTGCCAAGACTTGCTTCTGTGCCCAAGACAGCCTCGAAAAGAGTTGCTGTGACTGATTGAGACCTACACTTGAACTCAAGAGTTGACATATTCATTGGCGATGCTTCTAAAGAGCATTATGTCGTGGTATCTCCATGGGATGCGCTAAAACTGTAGTGTCAGTCTTGACATTGCTGTTGGTGCTAGGAGTACCAATGGTGCAGGGTGACCATTCACCGACTCACAGTCGTTGGTCGGTTGAGGCAGGCGATCCTGATGGAGAGACAGAGGTGCTCGTACTTCGCGACAGTGGGAGGTTAACGTTTCCTCTTTTTATTGTCAATGAGAATTTTATAAGCATCACCATTGAATTTGAGTATACCGTGCCATTCGAAGCGACTGTATCTGGTCCAGAAAGTCTGACCATCGAGGGCAGTTCAAGCGAAGAATTCAACGTCATGCTTAGCGGCATTGATCCGTTTGAACACACTGCAGGGACGACGGGTGAGTTCGAAGTTGTTGGGACCGTGACCTCGCGTCAAGGACTGCCAGTCAGTGTGCCTGGTGACAGCGATTCATCAACGATTGACATTGAAATCCCAGCGATTCATTCACTCTCGCTGGAACTGAAAGGACCTCTAGACCCAATTGTTGCCGGACAGAGTTCTCAACTTGAAGTGACTCTTACAAATTCAGGTAATGTCGCAGAGCGGGCGTCGCAAGTCACAGTATCGGGGAACTGTCCTTTCATCACCTATGGAGAGAATGTCGAACAGTTGACCGGTCAAACGATTGCCTCTGGAGCCTCTCTCAGTGCCGAAATCCCCTTTGAAGTCCCTGTGGACCACTCAACGAAAGTGTGCAATTTTGCTGTGGATTCGTTTTTCGTGTGGGGTGATGGTTCTCTGTCGTCTTCTGACGGTATCCGTGTGGATATTGTGGCAGTCGAAGTTGATGAAGAGAGTACTGGATCTACTGTAAGCAATACGCTTCCTGGACCGGGTATTTTGAGTGGTATTTTCGCAATACTGCTCGCTGCTGTAGGTCGTCGATGCGAATGACCTTTACGCTCATTTGACGCAGAAGTATATTCCCTCATCGTGAAGAAGTTAATTCTGCTCACGTGAGTACTTCAAGAAGTCGATCTTGTTCTGCAGCCATTCGAAGTTCCATGGCGATTCTTCGTCCGCTTGACATTGGCTTTCTCCACGTAGCGTTTCCGTACGGGTGTCCGACGCTCACGTGAACGTTGGTACCTCCACCGAGTCGTGGGGCAACGTCGTAAATGTAGTAATTCATGTCTTTATCAATACAGGTCTGTAAGCAGAACGGTCCAATAATTCCGGGGTCGTAATGTTCCTTACTTGCAGTGATAAAGCGTTCACCCAGCTCGAATGCTTTCTCTAAAAGCGATTCACGAATGGTTGCAGTATTGTGACCGACAACGGTCATCTCGGGAATTTGCTGATGAGCAGGCATGGTCATTTGTTGAGGAGCAGGGAGACGAACATGCCCATCAAGTGACGATTCAAATCGCCAGTCAACTCCGAGAAGTTCGAGCCTTTCACCTTCTTCAGCCAACGGACTATAGAAAAAGTTGAGGTTGAACACCGGGCCGATGACATAGCGTTCAATTCGAGCGCCTGCAAGCGATTCCTCGTCGATAATGCCTTCTTGAAGTAAGGTTGTAGATTTCTCCTGATATTCCTTGAAGGACGCACAGGTGAAGAAACCTCGTTCCAACTTCTTTTGTGCGTGGTGAAGTTTGACGATAACCAGGCAATCAATGTCTTGAGGGTCAGCAATGGCTTCTGGGTATGGAAGCCCAGCTTTGTCAAGTATCCAGTAATAATCTTGTTCTTCAGTTCGTTCTTCCATTCGCAGCATGTTTCGTGAACCGAACAGCGGGACTTTGAAGGAATCTTCAACGTCTTCAATATTCGAATACGAAGTGAATGAGCGGTTTGGAATGTAGACGACATTTCTTTTTCTCATTTCTTCTTGCATCGAAGGCAGCATCACGTCGTTGAACGAGGGCATGACAATCGCTTTATCGACCATTCCTCGGATGACTCGCCCGGAATTCGTGCGATGAGCTTTGAAGTAATTAGCGTAGGTTTTGTGACGTCCTTCCTTGCAATAAGCGACAGTTGGGAATCCCTCTTCAATGGCTCCATCGCAAATGTCGAGTGCAGAATGGGATGCGGTCATTCCGATGCGAAGTTTCATTCGATCATAATCGTCGACAATGGCTCCAATCTCGTCTCGGGATAGCATGGTGATACCTCAGTAACAGTCCTGTACAATGGGGGGTCTTTCATCTCATCGGAAACGAAGCCATCAGTCGTATCGCTGAAGTTGCATCAATTCTTCGGTTGAGAGTGTCTCACCAGACATCAATTTGCCCATCAAATCTTGGACTTCCACTCGAGCATTGGTCCTTTGACCCTTTCCTGAGTCTGCACCACGCATGGCGCGGAGCATGTCTTGAATCGAGTGAAGACACCGCAGGGAAACGATGTAGGCACGATGGTTTTTATCCGCTTCTTTCTTTGATTTTCGAAGTTCACGGTGGGAAGATTCTGCTTTCTCTCGTTGATTGTCTACTTCCTTATTCCACTGCAACATTAGGTCGTGGGCTTCTTGAGCAGCTTGAGCCGCCTCAGTCACTTCTTCATGGGCAGATTCTTGCATTTCCATAGCGACTCGTAATTTCTCTCGGGCCTCTTTGAGGTCAGTGTTTGAGTCTTCTGTTGACTTCATTTTTTTGATTTTAGCAGCGATCTCTTTCATTCGCTTCATGACTTTTGTCTCATTTTTACCGGTGTGTCTGCCCATTTCAAACTCGTTTTCTAAACGCATAAGTTCTCTGCTGAGGGAATGGACTGTGTCTGGTCGGTCTCGGCGACCGCGCCGGCCTCCTTCTTGTTGCACTGGAACTGCTTCAGGTCCCTTTGACGCATTGAGTAGGTCTTTTGCCTCTCGAACCAACTTGTTGGCTTCTTGTCGGGCGTTTTTCTTTTCACGAACGATTTCGTTCATCTGCTCACGGATTTCACGCTGTTCTCGAACTTGGACAATCAGTTCTCGAACTTCGCCGTTCATTTCATTTCGCTTGGCGGTGAAACTTTTGGAATTATCATTGCACTCGTCTCGAAGTGTACGGTATTTTGTAGCCTTTTCATCGACCATCTTTCGTCGCTCTTCGAGTTGAGTTTTTAGTTCATCCATTCGTATCTCACCTGGTCAGTGGAAGACTCCCATCTTCTCACCAGCCTTGCGACCTACCCTTCACATTTAATCCCTTCACAGCAGTTCGCAGATAATCCAAAGCGAATACCGTCGATATTTACCATATGTTCACGGGATTAAGGCATTGAATGTTACTGATAATGATTCTAAAGTTTGGCGGATTTGTCCGAGGTTTGCAGATGACTGACATCGTATCACTACAATGCGGTTTCCGTCTAGTTGTTCAGCAATAATGGTTCCAGATTCTCCAACGAGCGTCACTCGCTTTTTGGCAACTGATGGATCAAGCAGAGCTATCGCCTTTCCAAGGTGCTGTACTGAATCGTCATGCAACGGTTCACTGTAGAGAACAAAACCTTCGTTGTCTAACAGCGCTGCGCCGGTGACGTCACGGAGTGCGACGATTTCTCGGAGAAGCCTTCGTTCCACACACAGTGCTAGCGAGGAGAGAGCATAACCTTTGACCTAAATAGATCAATCATCGGGATGCTTCACTGCTGTAATCCGGTTGGGAAGGTGTTCACACCCGTGTTCACATCGGCTGCAGAGGGTCTTGAACTGTAGACCAATAGGCAGAAGATTCCGCACACGGTTGGTGCGAACAGTAGTGGTAAGAGTGTCGTAAGGAACTGCGATACCAGGAGAATCGACAATCCAATCATACTTGCTGCATAGCCGACTACATTGGTGGCTGAAATTACGTTTCGAATACTCATAATAAGTCCGTTCATGATGCTTAGTTCGTAAAGGAGGTATATGAGACTGTGTTTTTCAAAATTGGGAGGATGTGTCTCCAAATACTCCAGTTGTTGGAAGGCAGTATCACGAAATTGATTTTCACATCAACAACATTCTGCTCAAGCAAGATGCTGTTCGATGTCGCCTCGCATCATGTAACCAAGTCCGGATTGGTAATAGTGCTCTAACTTCTCAACAATCGCTAAGCCTCTTTTTTGATAAAAGTCTTGAGCACGGGTGTTGTCTGCTTTTACTTCAAGTTGAATCGTTTTCTTACCCAGGGATTGTGCGTGTTCAATCAGATGGTCCCATGCATCGCTTCCATGACCATGGGATTGATATTGCTGTTCAACAACGAATGCAGCAACTCTCACACCATCCTCAAGGAAAGGGAGTGACCACAGTAGACCCTTCAGTGATTCTGCTTCAGGATAAGTTTCATTGTCGATGAGCAGCAAGTTACCTTCCCACTTGGGGATGTTCAAGGAGGCTAAGGATACATCGGCGTACACTTCTCCGGTTTCTCGTAGGAACAATTCGATAATTCGCTGTCGCCAGTCATCGGGCATGGACTGCGGTTCCATTCCGTACACCCATTGGATGTTCGACATAAGGCATCATCATTCTTTTTTGCCCTTTTTGGACGTACCACGAACGCCTCGAGACACGGAGAGGTTTCTCGAGGACTGCTTCTTTTTACGTTCAGCACGGCGAGCAGATTTCGGGCTGGGAGAGTTTGTTTGGACATTTGACAGTCCACCGCTGTTCAACAGGACATCGAGGTCGGTGAGTGAAAGTGTGCCTCCGGATGAAGCACGTTGTTGAACTTCCTCAGGCTTCGGTCCGTTGTTTCGAGGTTTCCAATCGGCTTGGCCTGATTTTCCTTTGTTCGACTTTTTACCGCCGCCTTTGCGGCGTTCATGACCAGTATTCGTTCGTTTACTACTGACTCGAATCCAGGCTTCCAAACGCCCCTGTTCTCTTCGAAAACCTCGTCGTTCTTTTCGTCGCTCTTGGATTACCTTTAGCAGTGATTGTGCATTTGAATCAAATTGTCTTGCTTCGCTGAACTCTGTTGACATATTGGCAAGCGCGGGTTCAGATTGAATCAGTTCCTTTCGTGCACTCGATTGCTTTCCTTCAGTGATCTTTAGTTCTTTGACCGCCTTTTTCTGCTCGCGAACCAGTTCGATAAACTCCTTGTGGGCTGCATCAGCACGAAGCGCTGCTTTGTGCATTTCTTGCAATTCAAAGAACCACGAAAACTGCTCTTCTTCCCGCTGCAGTGAAGGGACTTCAAAGAAATCCACTTCTCCGACAAGATTTTTGTACACTTCGACGATTAATTCTCGAATTCGATACAACGGAATACCAATTTTACTGTTGATTTCGTTGCGTTCGTTTTGCAGGGCGTCCATTTTTTGACTTCGAGGTCGTAGGCTACGGACAATTGTACGATGTTCATTTCTCAAATCACTGGTTTCCTCAATCAATCCACGGAGTGCTCGAGAAATACGAATGTTGTTGTGGCGCTCTTCCTCAAGAACGGAAATCCGTTCTTCAAGGTCTGCTAATTGTTTGATTGTCTCTGCTAACATCGTATCAACTTCAGCACGAGGCTTTTGGCGTAAGTCTTCAAAGAGGTCCTTTTCTTCCAAATGCTTGAAGCGCTCTGGATTTTTCGTTTCACACAGAGCTTTCCACGATTTCCCTTCATTCAATCCAATCCAAAAAGAAAACAGTTCTTCTTGGATATCAAGTGCTCCTTCAGGGCGTAGAACTCGACTCAAATCATGTTCGTGGTCAAACGGGTCTTCGACAGGGAATGAATGCTTACCCAAGCGAGTTCTTGCATCTTGAAGAATTGCCTGACTTGCTTTTGGTTTACCATATTTCCATTTCTTTTCCTTTCGGCCGATGGGCCGACCGCTCCGGATGGAAATCACATTTGAATCCCACGTTCTTTCAAGAACCAGTTGTCGGAAAAAGTGAACCATGATTGCTCCAATAGATTGGCTGTTCGCTTCTTGAAGCATGGTTGCAGGATTTTCGGACATGGTCAAATCGTAGTTCTTACCTTCTACGTTCACGGTGTTTCTTTTCTCACCCGCTTGTATGTTTGGGGCTACAGGAGGCGTAGTGGTCTGCAACGATTGAAGGGCGATTAAGGTCCACGCGTAGGATGAAAACGAGCCCTTAGCGGCGTTGCATACATCTCTTTGAGATGCCCAATGCTTTACTGCACGAACGCATTGAGAGATTCGTTCATCCACCGTCGTGTACGACTTCAAGAGTTGGGTATTGTGTAATGCGAGGGTGTTGTTGACAGAGATGTCCACCGGAATCTTTGTCCGCTCATCGGTGAATTTGATGATTGGAACCTTTGCAGAGGTGAGCAGTACAATGTCCTCCATGTCTTGTTGACGAAGCATTTGAGAAAGTGCGCTGAGTACTTTCTTAGGCTTTTCTCCAGTGAACTGAAGACACAAATCGAGGTCAGCATTTCCCAGAGATAGTCCAGATTCCGATGAACCGAACTGTTGCAATTTACTTCCTTTGAACCGTCGTTCAATCGAACGCTGGAGGTGCTCGAACAGTTTTTGGCGTTTCTTGAGGTCTCCCGATTTTGGAGCATGCAGTTTAAGCGAGTCGAGTATGTCACCTGAAATGCGCTCAATAGTGTCGGGTGTTAAGTCCTCACCATTGGGTAATTCCAGTGAATCGGTTAGGTATGCGTGAACATTCGGCCAGCGGTGTTGTTGCTCCGGAGAGAAGCCTGTGACTTCACAGTCATCACTCATTCTTCCTCACCTTCCGCTTTTTTACTTGGGCTGGATTTCGATGCAGTGTTTGACTTTTTTTGGTGTCGCTTGAACGGCTTTTTCTTGTCGTCAGGTTGCCGCATTCTTCGTCGACGAACGTGGCTCGAAGGCTCCCCTTCACGGACTTTTTCTGCATTAACAAGCAATGAATCAAACCCTTCATCAATTCTTTTTTGCCAGTGTTCGAGGCCCTGTTGACTGCTGTAAAGCGCTTGAGCTAAGCGCTTGGTTCGAGCATCTGCACGACGGCGATGAGCCTCCTGTTCGAGGTAGGTGTTGTGGAAATATTCGTTTTCAGATGCAAGGTCGAGGATTGCTTGGTGCGCTTTTTCGGCTGAATCCAGATTTTTCCGAGCGTCAGCATACAACGATTTCATCGTTTGAAAGTCATCGACATTGTCGTTTCTGCCTTCGACCCATTCCTCATGTTGGCGAATCAGTGCTTTCATTTCTTTGATGTATTTTTGTTCTGTTTTGTGGTTCCCAGAATTTGTTTCGAGTTGCGTTTCGATCGCATTCAATTTTTCATTGAGTTTGGCTTTTGCCCACTCAGGATTCGCATTTTTCACGCCACCTTCTGCTGCGATTTTGTCACGCAGTTCACCAGCATCTTGAAACAGCTTTCGAGCCTTCTTTTGAGCATCTGAGCGTTCTCGTTTGAGGTTCGCTACTTTCGCATTAACTCCATCTCGTTGTTCCTTTGCGCTACGTGCCAGTGGTTCAGCGTCTCGCAACTCTTCTTGCCTGGCATCAAGTTGTTCGGGTATGGCCTCAGCCAGCCGTTCTCGGCGATGCAGAATCGACTTCGCCAGTAAGGCAGGGGTCATTTCCAACAACTCCTCGGGGCTCATGCATACTGCGCCAGCCTCCAACCTTGAATAAACATGGCGTAGTGACTTCTTTTGGCGAGAAGGTGAAGAACCCCCGTGTGAAGGGGATTGTATGGGCAGGGTACGTTCGGGAGAATCGAAGATGCCCGCCATGTGTTTGTCGCTCCTCTTTGTGCTGCTCGCAGTCCCTCTTTCAAGTGCGAGTGGTGGAAGCGTAGTCATTGATGTAAGTACATTTTCACTCACTGATTTTGAGGCTGTGGAAAACCCGTCTTACGATCTGCAATTCGAAGTCACTGAATTTTCTTCTGTTTCGGCAGACGTCGTGATTCACATCAAACTTCTTTCGCTTGAAGGCATAGAACTCCAGTCATCGAGTACCAATTACACCATCGACGCAGATGCCTCGGTACCTATTTTTCACACCTTTTCGGCGTTGCCGTATGGTTACAGTGTAGTTTCGGTCCAACTTACCGGTGATGTGGGGAGTTCGAATCAATCGTTTGTGAATTCCATCAATCGAACGATCCATCACCTTCGTCCCGTTGAGATCTCGCTTTCCGAAGCCGAAGATGTCCTGCTGAGCGGCGTGGATTCTTCTGGGCAACTCACCGGAAATTCATCCATTCATGACGGCGACTATGTCCGCACCGAGGTTGCTGTAATCAACGATGGCGACTATTCATGGAGTGGTACAATTTCATCAAACCTCACATCAGGTGACGCTTCAGACAGCCAAGTGAGCGAAGTGGTCACTGTTGGGCCGTCCTCTTCAACAATGGTCACCATTCACAGCGCAATTTGGGTACAGGAAGGAACCGCATCTCTGCATCTTGAACTGAACAATTCCGGAGATGGCGACTTTACTGATGAGGTCCGCTCTTTTGAGTTCACAGTGAATCCTCCCCCACTCCCCGTCATTCAAACCGATGTGCAGATGCTCACTGAATCATATTCGGCAGGTGACCTTCTTGAGTGGAATGCTTCAGTGGCGAATGAAGGTTCACTCAATTTCAGTGGATTCTTCGTGTGCTCATTTGAATCTCAAGTGTTCATGAATCAAAGCATTGATGTCGCTGAACAATCAACTGAAACGGTCTTGTTCCAAACCACTGCTCGTCCCGGCTTGCTTCAATGCATGATTGAAGGAGAGCGCATTGATGCAAGTTCAATTTCATCATACTCAAAACTCCTCAATGTTGAGTCGGCAGCGTTTGAATCGGCAGGTAGTTCAGTTCCTGCAGTTCTCAATGGCCCTTGGCATTCAGGGGATTCTGCGGTGTTCTCAATGTTGGTGCGTAACCACGGGCAACATCTCGGGCATGTAACACTTGTATGCGAAGCAAATGGAGTCACTTTCACAAGTCCTTCTTTAGAACTTGAAGTGGACGCCGCTGGTGAAGTTGCCGTCTCCGTACCGATGACAAACGCTGGAAGCCAAGTTGTGAACTGGTCGCTTCATTCACCTGATGGAGCAATTGATGTAGGTTTGAACGGCTCATTGAGTGTACCTGTTGCAGTTCAACAATCGTTGAATCCCCTCGTAACATCGGTCACTTGGGATGCTGAGGTTGGCATCTCGTTCAACTGGTCAGTTGAATTGAGTGATGGCATTGATCGTATTGTTCGACTCCGACTTGGTTACACCGATGCGAGTTTTGAAACCTATCCACTGGACTATTATTTCCTCCTTTCACCGGGGATTACCACTGGTCAGTACGTGGTCGGTCTGGTTGATGCAACCCGAGTATCGATTCGAGTGAATCCAGATAATTGGACTGCAGGATTTGGCTTTTCGAGTCACAGTTTAAGCGTACCTGATGAACGCCCGGAGTACGACCTTGAGTTCTCTGCAATCCCAACGCCTTTGCGACCAATTTACACCGAATTAGCTACGGTGACAGTTCAAATTCGAAACACTGGTGATGTGGCAGGAATAGAGGGATTCATCGTTCTTTCCACGCAGGAGGGAGCGCTTCTTGGAGAGAAGCAAACCGAATCACTCGCAGCGAATTCAGATCAGTCTCTCAGTTTCACTTTTGCATGGCCTGAAGGAAGTACTGTTTACTTGAAAGCGACGTGGATTGTTGACGACCAAAGCAAGACAGATTTAGCTTCATTCCAGTCAGAGGTTCGGGTTGTTGAAGACGAAACATCTTCGATACCATGGACGGGTATCTTCGGCGGTATCGGCTTAGCAGTTGCCATTGGAGCTGTTATTCGGATTCTGCAAAACCGCTCCTCTGTGTCATCACCGAAGAATCCGACCTCCAAAGATGCTAGAACGGCATCGAAATCAATCCCCTCCAGTGTTGAGAAAATTCAAGTTGGCTGCCCTGTGTGCGCGCGACAACTTCGTGTTCCTGCCGATTACGATGGCTCGGTACGTTGCCCTGATTGCTCGAACAAGTTTGATGTCACATCAAGGATTGAAACACCTCAAGACCACGAAGATCTAGAAGACGACAGCGATGATGAACATGACGACGGTAAGGTCGAACTTTCCTGTCCCAAATGCGCCCAATCCCTCCGTGTTCCGGCGTCATATTCTGGCTCCGTTCGTTGTCCAGCCTGTGAGGAAGTTTTTTCATCTACTGGATAGTATGCGCTTTGTAGGGGGCGATGAGTTGAACGGTCACTTTCAGGAATTTGAAGACCAGTACCTTATCACGATGTATGATTTCTTTGAATCAAATCCGGGTCAAAGAGTGAGAACGGGCGACCTCGCCTCTTCGCTGAAAGTTTCACCTGCATCAGCGACCGAAATGGTTCAACGTCTTGCTTCGAAGGGCTTCATCGACTATCAGCCTTACAAGGGTGCGCTTTTTACTGATGAGGGATTGATTCGTGGCACGAAGATGAAACGCCGTCACCGACTTGCAGAAGTACTTCTAGAAACGCTGTCGTTTGAGGGAGACATTCATGAAACAGCATGCCGGTTGGAGCATGCCATTAATGATGACTTAGAGGTGACGCTCTCCCTCCTCCTCGGCCACCCTGTAAACGGCCCGGTAACGTTTGGAACTGAAATGCCGGAACCTTCACCGGAAATATTAGAAAAAATTCAATCTTCAAGCAGCAAAATCCAGTTTCTCCACCACTTGGGAGAAGGACAAAAAGGGATTCTTCATGGAATGCTGATGACCGATGGTGACAAAGCAGTGCTAAACGGGCTTGGTCTTGAACTCGGTATGGAACTTCAACGTTCGGCTACGGGTTTCACGTTTGCAGATGGTTCAGGATTTGCATGTTCTCCGGAACTCGCTGCAAAGTTGCTGATTCGTTGCTAAGCCCGATTCAAGTATGAAACAGTTTTGTGTTCGTTCTCTCTGGGTTTGCCATGACCAAAGCGAATTCAGTTGACGAAACGGAACAATCCGCGTCGGTTGTGAGTGAGGAGAACATTCTATCTTCTGAGCGATTTTGGTTCGCACTTGACCGTCAATTGATTGGTTTTGGCTTACGGCTGATTCTGTTTTTGCCCGGAATCTCATTTCTCACCTACTTCGGAGCCCTCGCATTTTCTTCCCAATCACCTGAATGGTGGAACCGAATCGAACCTACGTTGAACATGAGTTTTGCAATGGCGCTCACCTCCCTTACCTTCGTGATCCTGTTCGGATATATCTTAACACAAACACTGCACAGACACCGAGTCAATCTCTCTATTCATAACTTCAAGCAAGAAGTTGAACTCCTCAATGAACAAAACCTCTCTGTTCAATCACTTCACGGATATGAAAGTCTAGCAGACTACTTGAATGGTGTCAAATCACGGCATTTTTTGTCGCTGTTTTTCTCAGTACTTTCCCTGCTTCTAATCGGCATCATCTTCTACGTAGGTATAGCATCACTTAATGGGCGCATCCTGCTTTTGTTGTCGTTTTCAATGGTGCTTTTGTCTCTTGGCCAGCACATACCAACTCGCAGTCGACCCTTTAACATGGATGAGCGTACTGGACTTTTGGATGCATACACACCCCCTATCCATCCTTCGACTTTAGAAACGGTGTTCAGCGATTTAGTGAAAACACACATGGACCCGCTGCTTCGTTCCGTCTACGAGATTTACTCGAAAGAAATTGAATCCAACATTCGTAAGCAGATAGAACCTCACTTCGCACGTGAAAAATTACTCATGACGCTGTATCGACATTCCAAAGGCCTCGACCTCCAGACGATGCGCTCTGAGTTGTTAGAAGTCCTCACACCGAAAGGTTTGGAGTACGTTGAAAATCATCCGACCTTTTCGATGGAAGAATGGCTGACCATCATTGACCATATTGAAGGTTCATGTCCTGCTTTCTTCAGAATGATTGGGCGGATTGAAGAAGATATCGGTGCAGGGCGCTCACCCACTACCGATGAGATTGTGTTCGAAGTTGATATGGAAAACGTCGTCCATGAGCGAGCGAATCTTTTCACACTCATCCACAATCTTTCTGACGCACCTCGAACCATTGTTCTGCGCGTTCAGTCTCCTGATTTCCGTCCACACGATCTGGCGATGACGTACCGATTGAATCCAGGCGAACGCCGATGGTGGTCAGATTCATCGCTACCGGTCGCCAGTGAGGGTGATGACGATGTTCTTGGCTTGATGTCGGGTTTACTCCGCGACGGCACTGTAGCATGGCAATCGATGTTGCCAGAACGGTTTGGAGAAGCGACGGTTTCTGTGCGACTTGAAGAACAGAGTGGGGATTTAATCATCGGTCGGCAAATCAATGTACGTGTTCGGTCAAAGTACCTGCAGCGTATTCGGAATTCTGCTGCTCTCAGTTCAACACTGTTCGGTATTCTAGGAATCTCCCTCGGTATTTTTATCAAAATCAGCGATATTCTCGGAAATCTTGGCGTTTGAGTGTAGTGCCACTATGCGTAGTCTTGAAATGGAGCACTCCGTCGAGGGTTCATGCGCGGCAGTCCAGACGATGCGGCTTCGAACCCAGATTCAGAACTTCGTGAAGAACTGCAAGGGATGGAAGCTCGCGTTCGCAAAATGCGAGCAACCCGTAATTCTTTCAGTGATCAAGCTCGGACGGTTGCAGATAAACGCAACGCTGTTCAAGGCCAGTACAAAGAGCACAGAGAAAAAGTCGACCTCGTGCTCACGGAAGTCAAAGCGATACGAGCAGAAGTAAAGATGTTCAAGGAACAACGAAATGCAATCCAACAGCAGCTTCGGGACGTGATAGGTCAAGCTAAAGGGCGCAGAGGTGAAAAGGGAGAGAAGAAATCTGCTTCCGCAGAATATGCGAAACTCAACAGCGAAGTGCATTCCCTTGAGAAAACATTTGAAACATCCTCAGTTGGACAAAAGAAAGAGAAAGAAATGATTAAGAAAATCAAGGAAATGAAGCGCCGTATCCAAGAACTTGCTCCCGAAGTCACCGAATTAAAAATAATCAATGTAGACTTGTCTGATTTAGACACTGCCATCAAGACGCTGCGAGCCGAGGCAGACGCAGCCCACCAATCAATGCTTGAAGCGGTTGGTCGTGCAGATGGAATGTCCAAGGAAGTGGACGAGGCATTCGCCCATCGAGATTTCCTCAAAGCCGAGGGAGACCGTTTTCACAACGAATTTTTGGAACATCGCGAGAAGTCCGACCAAATGCACAATAAAATTACAGAACTCATGGTCGATGTCAATAAAGTTCGCGACAAACTCAACTTGGCTCGTGATGAGCGTAAATCATGGATGACAGACCACAATGCTGCCGTTTTAGCTGAGATGAAAACCGGAGCAGAATCCGAAGAAGTGGCGGATGATTTGGTGTCCAAACTTCTGAACTCTGGCGGCATCAAATTTGGTGGAATTGGCGAAGGTGATGACGCACCCTCTGGTAAGAGAAAAGCCAAGTCTGGAAAGAAGAAGGCGATGAAGAAAGTCGGTTTAAAAGCCTCTCGTCGACGTTGAGGTGGTCGTCTGTTCGGCGTCATCATGGCTGGCGGGCAAGGTTCCCGTCTTCGCCCGTTAACACTCACCCGTCCTAAGCCAATGGTTGAGGTGTTGGGCCGTCCAGTGATTGATTTTGTCAAGGATGCAATGGTGGCTGCTGCAATCGACACAATCGTCGTTACAACTGGTTATCGTGGCGAGCAATTGGCCGACCACGTGGAAAGTTGGAATGATGAATCCGGTATTTCAGCATGGGTCAACCAAGAATCAACGCCCATGGGCACTGCGGGGAGTGTTCGTCTTCTGTCTGAGAAACTCACCGAGACATTCGTAGTCGGTTCAGGTGATTCAGTTGCTTCGTTCGATATTGGAAAACTCTTGGACGCCCATCGAGCGAGTGGTGCGAAAGTAACGATGGCATTGTGGGAAGTTGAAAATCCAACCGAATTCGGTATCGTCGGCCTCTCAAAACTACAAAACGGAGAACTCGATGGTTCTCTTCGAGAGGGTTTCATCTGTCGGTTCAAGGAAAAACCAACTGTTGAAGAGGCGTTCAGTAACGTAATTAACGCTGGATTATACATCATTGAACCTGAAGTGATGCAGTTGATTCCGACTGGAGAAAAGTTTGATTTTTCAAAGCAATTATTCCCCCTTGTTCTTGAGATGGGATGGCCAATGTACGCACAAACAATCGAAGGTGTTTGGTTTGATGTCGGACATCCCTTCGAACTTATTCGAGCTCAGCACACGCTTATTGAGCAGCGAGAAACGCTTCCTTTCCCTCTCCCGCAAGGTCGATTCGATAATGGTAACTTTGTTGCCAATTCGGCAGAACAGAACGGAAATATGGTTGGCTCTGTCGTATCTGATCGCTGCCTTGTTTCATCTGATGTTGAACTTCGAGACACCTTACTGATGGCCGGCTGCACAATAGAGCCAAATTCGATCTTAGTCGAATGTATTCTTGGAAGAGATGTGCACGTTGGTTCAAACGTTCATTTGCACCAAATGGTGATTGGTGACGGCATTCGTATCGAACCAAACACAGTAAAATCACATTCAAGGATTCCAAGCACAAATAAACTTGACGGCGCTTGAATCAAATACCCTCGACGATGGGGTTAGTATGAGTCCAATGTCATCGAACGCATCAGCACCTCGTTCCTACGACCGTTCATGGGAAGAAATCGAAGACATGCTGAACCGTGCTATCGCCAAAAGAAAGGAATGGAAACTTTGGTTTGAAGAGTGCCGAAGAAACGATGATCGTGACGGAATGAAGGAAGCAGCCCGGAATCACAAGGCCCTCGACGGGGTCGTAAAAACGCTCAAGTGGACTCTTGGTGAAGAGGGAATTGGGGAGCCGTTGGAATAGTTACCAACCGCGCTGATCCATTCTGACTTCAAGAGTTTCGAGTTCGTCTCCTTTCATCGGGTCGCCTAGCGTCATTGCCATTGCCTCAGTCACCTTCGCAGCATCATCATAATGTGCGGTAGCCAACACGATTGCATCAGCCATAGTTTTTGGGTCGCTTGACTTGAAAATTCCAGATCCGACAAAAATCCCGTCCATTCCCAGGCGCATCATGTGCGATGCATCAGCGGGTGTTGCAATACCTCCAGCAGAAAACGTGACAACAGGAAGTCGTCCGAGATTCTTGACTTCAAGAAGAATGTCACACACATCGGCATGCATGGAATCATCAATAGCTCCAAATGGCGTCATGGGATGTCGGCCGGGTAGCGATGAGGCGTCGGAAAGTACTTTGTAACGGTCAATTACAATCTTAGCAGCCGCCTCGATACCTTGTTCATCCAGCGATTGGATTTGTCGGATTTCTTGGTCGATAAGACGTGCGTGTGTCACGGCAGCAACGAGGTTACCCGTACCAGCCTCTCCTTTTGTTCGAATCATTGAAGCGCCTTCGTAAATTCTTCGAACCCCTTCCGCTAGTCCGGTTGCCCCGCAGACGAAAGGAATTGAATATTCGTTTTTGTTGATGTGGAAAAACGGATCAGCCGGTGTGAGAACTTCAGACTCATCAACCATGTCAACACCCATCGACTCGAGAATTCGAGCTTCCCCTTCGTGACCAATTCGCGATTTTGCCATCACGGGGATAGACGTGCAGTCGAGGATACCTTGAATCATGTCGGGGTGACTCATTCGAGCTACGCCTCCATCTCTCCGAATGTCAGCAGGTACCCGTTCAAGTGCCATGACGGCAACAGCACCAGCGTCTTCAGCGACGGCTGCTTGCTCAGGGTCGACGACGTCCATAATGACACCACCTTGCTGCATTCGAGCGAAACCTCGCTTAAGTAAATCGCTGCCGTTTCGAAGTTGAGTAAAGTCGGTTCGTACCATGGGAAACAGTTCTTCCAAGTGCACGACCTTCAAGAACATTGGTTAACGGCCACAGGCTCTAAACCGCTCCAAATCAGTCTCCAAGAACCGGAGAATCGCCTTCAGCGATTTCGGCATCAACCGATTCATCTTCATTCCGCTGAATCCATTCTTCTTCTTCATCTGGAATATCTACATCGGAAAAAATGGCATCGACGGGACACTCAGGTGCGCATGCCGCACAATCAATGCATTCATCGGGATCAATTACCAGGTAGTTCGCCACTTCTCTAAAAGCCTCAACGGGGCAAACATTGACGCAATCTTGGTATTTGTGGTCGACGCAGGCTGAGGTCACGATGTGTGGCATGATAATTCATTCCGACCTTCAAATTCAACTACTTGAAACCTTGTTAGGGCTCAATTTCCCCTTCGTGCATCCAACCACTGCTGGCCGTAGAACTGCCATTGTTCCATTGTCCATCCGTGTGGGAGACCATCAAGAGGCACTTGAGGGCCTGAACGGGGTTGAACTGGTGGTGGTGATTGGACGCTGTGCACACGCTCATACTCAGCTGCAGCAATTGTAGGAGCAGCGGTTGAATCAACTTCGCTTGTATGAGGCAAGTCAATCATCGGCTTTACTTCTGGGAAGGAATCTGCGTACTCGTATCTAGCCTCATGGACAGGGAGAAGGGTATTGGCAGCATTGGTCTGAACTGTCGTTCCCTTGAGTTGAGTCGCTAGAACGTAAAATATGAGCCATAATCCGGCAAAAATGAGTGCAAACGCGAGAATGAATTGGGATTTCATGAACGTCTCTCCTTGTGCCGATTGAACTGATGACGAAGGAACTTTTGCTTCGCTAATGTCGGGTTCATCGGTCGTGAGATTTGAATCTTCACCCGAGTCATTGTCTTGGGTTGAGGCTGGAGGTTGATTTTGGTTTCCTTCATCAAACGATTCATTCGAAGGTTCGTTCACTTCATTCGATGCAGGAAACGGCGTTTCATCGCAACCGTTTGGAATTCCATCATCGTCATCATCGATTTCATCATCCTCTCCTTCGCACATGTCGTCAACATCTGCAACACCGTCTCCGTCTGTATCAATTAACGAATCGCAGCCGTCAGGTATCGCATCATAGTCGACATCGACGGTATCATTGAATCCTTCACACTTGTCTTCAAAGTCTTGGATTCCGTCACCGTCAGAATCTATAGAATCATCGCATTCGTCTGGTATTGTGTCTTGGTCGACGTCGAGCGTGTCGTCAAATCCAATGCACTGGTCATTGGGGTCGGTGACGCCGTCCATATCAGAATCGTCGATGCAGCCATCACCGTCATTATCCCACGGTAGCGATTCCTCATTCGGGCATTGGTCAGTCCACAGTTCAAGATATACTGTCGGCGTCATGTCTTTGTCCGAGAATCCTTCAAAATCGACTGGATAACGGTGTGATTTGAACACTTGATTTGCCGTGGTACCTGCACGGTTACCGTCGGGGATTTCGTCACCTTGAGTGAGCGAACCTTGACCTGTAATCGGATTGATGTAGGTCCATACAATCATTCCAGAAGGACTGACTTCGTACAGTGTTCCACGGGTACCATAGGTGACCAGTGTGTTGCCATTTTCTAGTCTCTGGACTCCAGAGATTGCCGCAGCATACATCGCTTCGCCTCGGTTCCAACTCCACGAAGGCGTATTGGGGCCCCAGGTGTTGTTCGCCTGAAGTTCGTACGTGCCATTCGTCAACGGCGTATCGATGACCTCGATTGAAGAATAAGCACCGTTTCTCCCCACACCGTTGTTGAAAAGAATCAGTTTCCCCTCATCAAGAAGGCCTTCTTCGATCCATTGTACGTCGTGTTGGCTGAACAGTTGCTGGTCACTGGAGAGCCCTGCATCATGGGTTTGCGGGTTGCCCCAGCGATACAACAAGTCCCCCCCTTTTCCGGAATTACCTCCAGAATGTGATGCAGCTTCCTGCGTGGTTGTACTGTGGTCTAGGATGTATATTTCATTCATGTTTTTGCATGAAAGTACGATTTGGTCGAGTTCTGCATTGTAATCAATTCCGTTGCAATGCATCCAATCAGCGCGCCCTGCTTGATTGCCCGTTGCACCGATGTAGTTGATGTCCAACAGTTCAGGATGTTCGGCAACAACACCGTAATTGTCTTTGGTAGGATCGTAGTCCTGAATGAGGTGGTCCCAAGCATTCCACTGCCACACGATGTTTGCGTCAGAAGTACCTACTGGTTGGACTTCAATGATGTGGTCTGGCCAAACATTCGCTGTGCCACCGGGTGCATCGCTTGCAATCTCTGGGTTTCGACCAGCCTGCAGTGCCTCTGCTTCTGTTTTATCTTCCCAAGCAATAACCAAAATATTTCCATTTGGCATCGGTTCGATATCGTGATGAGAAATGAACGATGTGGATGAATAGTCCCACGACCATTCCAATTCACCATTCCAACTGATTCGCTCAATTTTACCTGCGATACCTCCACCGCTAAAATCCCCGACCGCTTCTTGAGCGAGGTTTGCAGTACGGAGTAAATCTCCGTCGGGTAAAATGTAGGCTGAAAGCCCGGGCCGGTATCCACCCGGAGAGGTCCAGGAATGCACTTCACGTCCATCATTGTCGATGAGGTAACTGGTTGATGATGGCATTGGAGAAACGAGCGTGTATCCGGGTGAAATAGAATTTTCACAAAACACCAGACCGACTGTCCAGGTGACGTTTCGTTCTGCGTTACAAACAGGTTCCTCGTTAACAGAACGAGCCGAAGTAGACGAAGATACAGGAAGAGCCACGAGGCAAATCAGCATCATTGCTGAGATGAAGACAGCGTGGCCCCTTGCACCCATGCAGCGTGGTGAGTTGAACGGCATTTCAATTTGATGCTTCGATGTCGTCCTTCGTTCGTTCAAACACTGAACCAGCGCTACGGAGAACTTTTTCGCATTCTTCTTCGGGATTTTGCCCGGGATACACTTCGATTTTTGTGTGGACTTTGACGGTGGGTTTTGGACCTGGTTGGCCGAGAACGATGTTGCCCTTAATCAGCTCATTCAATTCGATTCTGAAATGAAGGGTGTTGTTTTGGTCAAACCGTTTGGGAATTTCTTGGATAAGCGTCTCAATGTTTTTCGTTCCAATTCTCGACAATGACATTAACGACTCAGATTTCTTTTTTGTGATTCCGGTGATGATGTTCACTTCAGAGCCGTGGTAGGAGGTCGTTTGTTCAATCTCCACATTTTCCGGATCACCTACCAACCATGAAACAGCGTCTGCGATGATGTTTTCATTCGCAACGCCACTTGCCGTTGCTCGCCAGGTGATATGGTGAAGGCCCACAGTTGGTGGACAAACTTCTTGGTCATGAGGTTGCCGAACAGAATCGTTGAACAGCTCGGTTTTTATCAGCCTCGTGGAATGAGTCGGAGAGGGGCTTTCAAATAGGGGATGTTGGTGGCCAACCTGCAAGTGGGGTAGCCCCCGCAATACACACACCCTGAGTTGATTCAATGGCAAAAAAAGTAAGTGCAAAGGCACGTGCAGCAGCACGTAAGCAACGAGACAAGTGGAAGATGAAGCGTTGGTACACCATTCGTGCACCTCGCTCACCATGGGATTTCAAGAAAATTGGAGAAACAATAGGGGAGTCCGATGAACACATCATGGGACGTGTGTATGAGATGACGCAACAAGAATTCAACGGTGATTTCACCAAGATGCACGTGATTCTAAGATTCCGTGTTCACGAATGTGTTGGACAAGACGCATTGACCACCTTCATCGGCCACCACCATCAAACCGACCACATTCGCCGACAAATACGCCGATACCGTGGAAAGGTTGACGATGTAGTTGATGTCGTTACGACTGATGGATATCTGGTTCGATTGAAGCCTTTGATCATCACACAGAAGCGTGTTCAAACTTCAGTCAAGCAAGCAATGCGTTCCAAGGCCCGAGACTTGATTATTTCATTCGGTTCCAAGAGCACATACTCAAAACTTCAAACCCAAATTCTTGATGGAACGCTGGAAGAAGAAATTCGAAAGGCAGTCAAACCAATTTATCCAGTTAAGTCAGTCGCTATTCGCAAGAGCCAACTCCTGCAACAAGGTGTCGTTTCTGAAGGCGGTAAAACACTTGATGAAATCCACGCTGAAGAAGCTCGCTCAGAAGCAGAGCTCAAGGCAAAGAAAGCAGCTGTTCTCGCTGAGGCTATGGACGATGAGGAAGGAGAATCCACTCCTTCAATCATCGATGCTGCAGAAGCTATGGAACCTGCATCTGAAAAGGCTGATGTTGAAGAAGCACCTGCTGAAGAAGCACCTGCTGAAGAAGCACCCGCTG
>DAME01000015.1:2572-4066 GCA_002499545.1 Euryarchaeota archaeon UBA88 | reverse complement strand
CCGCTGACTATTCGTCAATGACCGTCGCAGAACTGAAGGAACTTCTCAAAGCGGCCGGTAAGCCGGTCTCTGGAAAGAAGGCTGACCTCATCGCTCGCTTGAACGAGTGAGCGTACTGACTTCGTTGCTACCATTGGCCCTGCGAAAGCAAGGTCCAACCATCGAATTCGGCGCAGGTTTGACATGCAGTGAACCCGAGGGATGTACATGAAACGGCTTGGAGTCATTGGAGGAACCGGTCTCATTGACATGTCTGTGGGCTCTGAAATGGAACATGCAGGATTGGCACTTGTTCGTCGTGATGACGTTACGGTCGAAACACCGTGGGGCGAGGTTCCACTGACCTGTATGCGTCTCTCATCTGAACATGAGGAGAAAGAACTCATTTTCTTACAACGCCACCACAATGCAGGGCAAGCCAGTAAGCCCCCACACATGATTGAGCATCGAGCCAATATGCGAGCCCTGCTTGATGCAGGCTGTGATGCAGTTTTAGCGGTCTGTTCAGTTGGTGCCATTGCTGCGGATTTCCATCCCGGGAAAGTAGGTTTAGCTGAGCAATATATTGATTTCACAGGTGTTGCAACAACCTTTCACGATGCTGCTGCAGTATTTACTTCAGTGACCGAACCTTTCGACCCGTCGATGAATACTTCTCTTGAAGCCGTGCTCCGAATTACACAGTCCTATGATTCAGATGAACGGCTGATGTACACCTACTGGCTGGCTCAAGGTCCTCATTTCGAGACCAAGGCTGAGATTGATGCCATTGAACAACTTGGAGGTGACATGGTTGGCATGACGATGCCACGTGAAGCAAAATTAGCTCGTGAACTCGAACTTCCATACGTGGCTGTTTGCATTTCTTCGAATTGGGCTGCAGGTCGCGACCCGGATGATTCAGTGGCTGATTTGGACCATCATGCAGTGTCATCGCAAGCCAATCGCCGCTTGCAACCCGTATGGGCTTGCATGATTGAACTGCTGAATTCAAGAGAATAATTAGGAAAACCAGGGATGTTTTCCGAAGTGATTTCGAGGCACGACCTTCTTCTCTTCGATGTGATATTGAAAGCCTCCTATAACGGATTGTAAGTAGGATGTTAGCCTCGGTTTTATCCAAAAATGAAAAGGTAAGAAAGAGATAATTGCTGGGTATTTTTTGAGCAAAAACGGCGTGACTGTGATGGTTAAAGTAGAGGTCTTCGTTCCATCTGACGTGATTTCCCAACGCACATGCGACTGTTTGTCAGCATCATCCCCAATTTCAAGTTCAAATCCTACGCCTTCATTCCACTTGGTGAAATTACGCACGTAGGTTCTGCCGTTAAGATAAACCAAACGATCTTGACGCTGTACATCGTCCCACATGATGCTTTGGTTGGTTGAACAATACGGATGGCAATCGTTGAGGATTTCAGATGTACTGATGGTCGACCATAGCGTTTCACGGTCGATTTTAATCTCTTTCGAAACAGAAATACTACGCATCGT
>DAME01000015.1:0-2188 GCA_002499545.1 Euryarchaeota archaeon UBA88 | reverse complement strand
AGTTTGGTACTTTTGGGTATACTCACAGCAATGGATTGCTCACAAGGTCTAAACTCCGCCTCGGTAAAGCGCACCCATGGAAGGAATGTCAGTTGATCAGTGGATGGCTCATGAAGCCCAAAATGAGTGGGAATCGATGATGAAAAAAATCGCCGTCTTTCACGATAAGCACCAGTTTGAGCAGAATAACGGCCACGATATGGGCTATCGTATCGCCTTGACGGTTGAGGAATTGGGAGAGTTAGCAGCCGCAGTTACCAAGGGTAAACCTCTGGCGGAATGTGCTGAAGAAATGGCCGATATTCTTCTCTTGCTCATGGGGCACTCGTTAGCAATGGAAATCGATTTGAAAGCGGCGTTTGAAGCGAAGTATGCGATAATCATGAAGCGCCCCTCACGTCAAGGACGGCTGGGTTTGCGAGTGACTGAATACCATCCAGATGAATGATTATCGAATCCAGTGCTGGAATACCATGTTGTGCTCATCACGTGGTCCCGCATCAACGCTTCTTTCTCCGATGAGGTGGAATCCCTCTCCCTCCATCGAAGGGGCAAAAGCGTCAGCACCTTCGACTTCGGTGACGATGATGGTTTTGTGAATCTCTTTGACATGAGGAAGGAAAAGGTTGTAAATTTCTTCTCCACCAATGACCATCACTTCTTCAGATTCACCAAGCTTGACGACTTCCTCGAACGATAAAACCTCGACATCGTCTCTCGGAGATCGTGAAAGTACGATGTTTCGTCGGCCGGGTAATTTTCCCGGAAGACTGTCCCACGTTTTGCGGCCCATGACGATGGTCTTTGACATCGTGACGCGCTTGAAGTGTTGAAGATCGGAAGATTGCTTCCATGGTAGGTCGCCGTCTTTACCAATAGCACCATTAAGGTCGCACGCAAAAATCATCGAAAACATGGCATCATCTCAAATGGCGATTGGTGCGGAAATATGCGGATGGTGTTCATAGCCAACAACTTCGATATCCTCGAAGGTGAACGAGTCGATGGTGGTACACGCCGGATTGAGCTTGAGGGTTGGCAGCGGTAATGGCTCCCGGCTCAATTGAAGTTGAGATTGTTGAAGGTGGTTGGTGTACAAGTGGGCGTCGCCAAGTGTATGAACGAAGGTTCCTGGTTTGAGGTCGCAAATTTGAGCCATCATGTGAGTGAGTAGAGCGTAGGAAGCGATGTTGAAGGGGACACCGAGGAACACATCGGCACTTCGCTGGTATAGTTGACAGTTGAGTTTCCCGTTTGCCACATGGAATTGGAAGAAGGCATGACACGGCATCAGCGCCATTTCATCCAACTCACCGACGTTCCAGGCCGAGACAATGATGCGACGGCTGTTCGGGTTGGTTTTGATCATCTCAATAGCCTGTTCTACTTGGTCGATGATTCGACCGTCTTTCGCTTCCCACTTGCGCCATTGTTTGCCGTATACTGGGCCTAAGTCGCCGTTTTCATCCGCCCATTCGTTCCAGATTCGAACACCATTTTCTTGAAGATATTTGACGTTAGTATCGCCTTTCAAAAACCACAAGAGTTCGTGCACAATTGAGCGCAAGTGAAGTTTTTTGGTCGTGACCATCGGAAATCCCTTTGAAAGGTCAAACCGCATTTGGTGCCCGAATACAGAAAGTGTGCCCGTACCAGTACGATCACCCTTCTCTTCACCTTCATCGAGAATTCGTTGAATTAGGTCAAGATACTCTCTCATACGCTCACCGGTTGACCGTCGGTAGCGACAGCACTTGAGCATTCGTGAGCAGACATTCCACTTTGCTTGAGGAACAGTACATCGGTCGGTTCGTTTGGTTGTCTGAGGTACGTTGAGAGCAGTGTATCATTGATTTGATTGCGAAGAGGTTCCGTGAATTGAAGAATCGTTGCAAGACTCCATCCTTTGCACACATACCATCGCCGAGAAAGGCGTCCAATGCTCACCAAAGCATCATGGTAATTCAACAGAACAAGCGAGTCAGATATTCGCTTCATCTCAATCCTGTCTTCAACTCGCAAGTGTATTTTCATTTCACTGTAAATACCAGATTCCTCAATTTCAATCGATTTTTCTGTCATCGTACCGGGTGTCGATTCGAGTGGCCAACCGGCGTTTCCTAGAAGAACTAACGAAACGATCGAATCGGGGATTGGGGTGTTCACCGCACTTGGTTTCTTGAGGACG
>DAME01000038.1:111589-113534 GCA_002499545.1 Euryarchaeota archaeon UBA88 | reverse complement strand
GAATCATCTTCATCGTCGGATTCATGTTCTTGAGGTTCAAGTGGCGTGTATTCTTCACCGGTAATCGTGTGGTGTAATTCGTTTAAATCAATACGGCCATCACCATCGGCATCGATAGTTTCGATTAAACGTTCAACTTGCGACGGTGGAAGATCTGCGAGGTTGAGGCTAAGTAGCCCAGATTTCAATTCTGATGAATCAATTTGACCATCGCCGTCTTCATCGAATTTGCTGAACAGCATTGGGATTGTAATGCCCGTATTTGATAACCAGAGACGCAATACATCAACCACATCATCAGCTACAAATATAGTACCGCAATGACTACACTTTCGCGAGTCAAGTGGTACAAGTCCACCGCACGCACCACACTCGCCGAGTGCCTCATCGGAAACTCCAGTGAAAGAAATGCCGCATTCAGGGCATTCGCTTGAATCAATTGGGACAATTGCGCGGCAAGCGCCACACTCAGCCATTGCTGATTCATTCTTTACGTCTTCAGACATGCTCACACCTAACTAACCCATAGCATCGACCAATATAATGATTCATAGACTTTGAATGATGAACGGCACATACGAGCAGTTCGTTTTGGAGGTGAGAGTGTGGAAAAAGGGCAAATTTATTCTGTTGAATTCAGTATTGATTCAGAGATTCTATCATGGGTCGACCGAAACAGTCAATCATCCAATGAGCACATTCTGTTGTTTTCTCGCCTACCCCATCGCAGGTTGTTGGAACATGTTGACTTGCAAGCAGTTGAAGCCTATTGGCTGAGTGAACGTGTTACTAAGGGGGCGGTTCAGCCTGAATTGACCGAAGTTGATCGAATAATTCAACAACATCTATCAAACCATTCCGGGATCATAGTCGTTGAAGGACTTGAGTGGCTTGTGACAAAGCACGGAGAAGACAGTGTGCTCTCGTTCATACGTAGGCTTCGGGAATCCGTTCACCGTACTCAGTGGACCATTCTCATCCCTGTACGACCGCTTGCTTTTGAATCGCTCTGGCTGGCGCGAATGAGACGGGAAGCACCTCCAACAACACTTGACTTCGGCCAAGACGACAATACAGAAATCATAGAAGAGGTGAACATCGAAGGTGCCCTAGTTGAAAACGAAACATTGACCCCGACGCTGGAAATTCGTGAAGACGGGAGTCCGCGATTAGTCATGCTGACTCGACTACCATCTCTTGGTTTTACCCAGTCGTTGTTGAGAAAGAGAATTCTTCAATGGAGGCGAATGGGTCTTGACGTATCAGGGGTTGAGCCTGCATTGACCATGGAAGAGGATGCATCATACAGATTGTATACCAAAATCGAGGAACTCGTTCGAAGAGCAGTCGATCTCGACCACGCAATTGATTCACTGATCCCTCCGCTATCGGCCAGTCAAGAAGCCGTTGCAAGGTTCAGAATTCGTCAACTCACCGGCCTCGATGAGTTGGAAAAGGCATTCTTTGAAGATACAGTATAAGCAGCAATTGATCCACTAACTATGATTTAGCGGGGCAATCGGCCGTGCTCGGCTTCGATACGTGCAAGCCACTTCCCATCAAGGAGTTCTGCTGAAATATTCATCAAGTCCTTGCTGGTTGAACGGTCACCTTGTAGGGGCTTCACGACAGAACGAACGCGTTGAACCAAACTGTTGACGATTGGGGCTGGTGAAAGTGCTTCAAGTTCGAGCGCTTCGCATGCAACCATTAGTTCACAGGCAAGCACTTCGGAAAGGCGCTGCGTGGCCTGAAGCAGGTTCCAGCATGCAGTGGCTCCCATACTGACATGATCTTCTTGTCCCGCCGAAGTGGTCGTTGAGAAATTCGTACGTGGTGCAGCATGACCATGGAGTTCGGCGAGTGAAGCACCTGCAACATATTGTACAATCATGAGACCCGATTCAAGACCTGAATCCTGTGCCAAAAAGGCGGGCATCTTGCT
>DAME01000038.1:60110-111173 GCA_002499545.1 Euryarchaeota archaeon UBA88 | reverse complement strand
AGTATTTCGCCGTGGAAGTTACCTTGCGAGATGACTTCGTGACTGCCAGGGTTGTCAGGAGACGGGAATATGAGGGGGTTATCAGTTGCACTGTTTAACTCGATATTGAGTGTTTTTTGAAGTGCACTCAGCCGCTCATAGACTGCACCGTGAACTTGGGGTGCGCAGCGGAAGGAGTACGCATCCTGCACTTGTTCACAATCTTTGTGCGAGTCCATGATTGGTGAATCTTGCAAGATAGTACGTATTCTCTTCGCAACCAATTGCTGTCCAGGGTGAGGACGGGCATCGTGGACACGAGCATCAGAAGGTTTGACACTCGCTTTCCGAGACTCAATCGAGGTGCAGAGAATCAGGTCAGCAAAAACGAGTAAATCGGCGAGATTTCGTTCCGCTTTAACGAGAAAACTACACATTTGACTCGTCCCATTGATGAGAGATAAGCCGTCTTTAGCTCGTAATTCGAGTCGAATTAATCCGTGATGAATTAGACGATTCATAGCAGGTTCTACGCCCCCATCATCGCACAACACTTCACCCTCGCCGAGTAGCGCCAACGCCATGTGTGAAAGAGGTGCTAAATCTCCACTTGCACCCAAACTTCCAATTCGGGGTATGGCGGGCACGATATCGAAATTGAGAAACGAAACCAGCTGGGCTAGTACATCAGGATGAACGCCTGAATTACCTTTAGCAAGCGAATTGATGCGAACAGCCATCATTGAACGGACTGATTCTTTTGTCATGTATTCGCCTATGGCTGTTGCGTGAGAACGAACGAGGTTGTTTTGCAATGCTGCTAAATCTTCATGCGAAATACGCTGGTGGACAAGAGCCCCAAAACCAGTATTAATCCCATATACGGTTTCACCTTCGGAAAGAATACGCTCAACGACGGCCCTTGAGGCGTGAACGCGAATCATGGCATCTGGTGATACTGTAACTTGTGCGTGACCGGTAGAGATTCTCATGACTTCTGCTGGGGTGAGTGTGTGTCCATCAAGGGTTATGAGGTTCATTGGTCCACCCCCTTGAACAAAGCATCGAGAAGTGAATCATCAAGCAAGTTTGGCAGAGTAACCTTGAGAAGAGGTTCGTCTTTCATAGCTCTTTGAATAGCAAACATAGCGCCTTTATTCCTCGCCCATGCTCTTCGTGCAACACCGTTATTGACGTCCCAATGGAGCATTCGCTGGATTTTCAATTCACATTCCTTGCTACCGTCAAGAAGCATCCCGAATCCACCGTTCATTACCTCGCCCCAGCCTACGCCACCACCGTTGTGAAGGCTCACCCAAGTAGCACCACGAAATGCGTCGCCGACAAAATTCTGGACCGCCATATCTGCGGTGAGGATGGAGCCATCTTTGATATTCGCCGTTTCTCTGTATGGGCTGTCAGTACCGGAAACATCATGATGGTCTCGACCGAGTACTATTGGGCCCTTGAGACGGCCACTTGCGATTGCTTCATTCATTGCACTGGCGATTGCGCGACGGCCTTGATCATCAGCGTAGAGAATGCGCGCTTGACTTCCAACAACCATTTGATTGGAACTGGCGCCCTGAATCCAACGTATGTTATCGGACATCTGCTGTTGAATTTCGATTGGTGCATCGTTCATCATAGACTCTAAGACTTCACACGCAATGTCATCGGTTGTTTGCAAATCTCTCGAATCACCTGAACAGCACACCCAACGATAGGGCCCAAATCCATAATCAAAACACATTGGTCCCATGATATCTTCAACATAACTCGGATATCTAAAGGTCCCATCAGAATTGAGGACATCAGCCCCTGCACGACTAGCTTCGAGTAAAAATGCGTTCCCGTAATCCCAAAAATACATGCCTTTCTTCGAAAGCGTGTTGATTGCCGCTGCGTGACGTCGAAGAGTTGAACGGACTTCATCAGCAAAGCGTTCAGGCTCTTCAGAAAGCATACGTGTTGATTCTTCGAACGTGAAACCAATAGGGAAATATCCACCTTGCCATGGATTATGCAGACTAGTCTGGTCGCTTCCTAAATCTACTTGGATGTTACGGTGAGCAAGACGCTCCCACAAATGAACAATGTTGCCTACATAACCAATCGAAATCGGGGTATTGGAGTTCGCAGCACTCACCATTTGGTCGATAGCATCGTCAACGTCCTCAGTGATTGAAGTGAGCCAACCTTGCTCATGGCGCTTGTAAGCTGCGTGTGAATTGGATTCTGCAACGATGCATGATGCGCCAGCGATAACCGCAGCTTTGGCTTGTGCACCCGACATCCCGCCAAGACCTGATGTCACAAAAGTGACGCCTTCAAGCCCCTGGTCGCCAGTGAGCCCAAGATGGGCCCGGCCAGCGTTCAGAAGCGTGATTGTTGTACCATGAACGATGCCTTGTGGGCCGATGTACATGTAAGAGCCTGCAGTCATTTGACCGTATTGCGTTACCCCAAGGGCATTGAGGCGTTCATAGTTGTGGGTGGTCGATGCATTCGGAATCATCATGCCATTGGTTACAATGACTCGAGGTGCGGAGGAACTGGAAGGGAACAGACCCATTGGATGACCGGAATACATCACAAGTGTTTGATCATCGGTCATGGTTGACAAGTACTGCATGGTGAGGCGGTACTGTGCCCAATTTTGGAATACTGAACCATTTCCACCATAAGTGATGAGTTCATGAGGGAATTGGGCGACTGCAGGGTCGAGATTGTTTTGAATCATCAGCATAATTGATGCAGCCTGCTTGGACTGGGTATTGTATGCATCGATTGGATGTGCTTTCATTTCATATTCTGTTGGGCGAAATCGATTCATGATGATGCGGCCGAACGTATTGAGTTCGATTAGAAACTCTGGGCCCAGTATCGAATGCATGTGTTTTGGAAAATATCGAAGTGCGTTTTTAATCGCAAGTTTCTTGTCTGCTACCGTGAGAATTTGACGACGTGATGGGGCGTGGTCCACTGAATCATCGTACCCTGGATGCTCGGGTAGCGTTCTTGGAATACCTTCACCAAGATGCTTGCGTAATGAAGCCCACTGGTCCCCCATGAACCTTCGATAGAACCGTGACCCTTGAGCATTCGTATAGAGCGCTTTCAAACCGATAAGGAATGATCGTCAAACACATCGTTTTCTTTAGGTGACCACAAGGTGAATACGAATCCAGACACCATCATCACAACTGCGAATATTTGGAATCCACCTTTCAGAGTAAAGAACTCATGCTCCAGTAAGTAACCTGCAACTGCACTGGAAACCGAAAAGGCAAGTGACATGATGAGCATATCCATAGAAAAGACACGACCCCTAACTTCATCTTCGACCCATTTCTGAGTCAATATCGTAGAAAGGACCCAGTTCGCTCCACTCGCCGAGTGTGCACAAATAATCAAACAAAAGGTCAGCCAAATATTGATGCCAAGGGTGTATCCTACAAAGAAGTAAAAGAATCCTGATATGACTACCAAAATACCAACCAGTCGTGGCCACTTATTCTCATCAGTCAAGAATTTGCGTGCCAGAATAGGTCCAGTTCCGGTTCCAATACCACGTGCGAAGAAAAACAGACCGAATCCAATTGCAACGCCAAAGCCGTCTATGTTAGCACCTGCAAGGACAAGGAATACACCAGCGAGTCCACCACCAGCAATGTTCCATGATGCCTTCGCAAAGACAATTCGAAGGAGTCGTGCTTCGCGAACAATACGCTTGGCACCAGCGCGGATGTTTGAAAAAACTGTTCGCAGCAGTGAACCGGAACTTTGGGCGTCAAAAGTTTGGGGGATCACCAATGGTAAGAGAAGGATACCACTCACCAAAAAGGTGAATGAATCAATAATAAACGCAGCATCAGTCCCATAGAGTTCAACAACTACGCCACCCATTACCGCTCCTAAACAGAGCGCAGTTGACCAAGATGCGGCGTCGAGGGCATTGGCAGTGGCAAGATGTTCTTCTGGAACTATATTCGGTAGTGCTGCTCTCTCTGCAGTAACATAGCAGCCGTGAATCAACATCATCATTCCTGAAAGTCCAATCATCCACACAATGTCTTCAGGTCCATTGACTGCAAGGAAGGACAGAGCGAGAATAACTTGCGCAAAATTCGACCAAACAAGAATGTGTTTGCGGTTGATCCTGTCGGCAAGAAGACCACTGAATGGCTGGAATACTGCGAAACAGAGCATTCGAATGGTGAAGAGTATGCCGAGAAGAAATTCCGAATCCGTGTATTGATAGATGAGCATGAACAGTGCAATTGTGTTGAACCATTCGCCAAGCATGCTGATGACTGAAGCGGACCATAGGCGACGGAAGGCTGCATTCGTGCGGATGAGTTCCGCATAGCCAATTTGGCTCATTCTTCTTCACCGTGTACGGGCGAAGCATGCGCCGAAAGTGAAACTTCGATGAATTTGGAAGTCGGGGTGTTGGATAGTGCGGCAGTTGAGTCGAGCGGGACCAGAGAATTTGCTTCGGGGAAATATGTTGCAATGTTCCCTTTCGGAATGTCATACGGGACCAGCATCCATGAGTTTGAACGTCGTATTTGACCATGGAAATGGCTCGTAATATCTACGATTTGTCGACTTTTCCATCCACGCTCAACCATATCGCTTGCATTGATGAGAACCACACGACGGTTGCCGCTGATACCACGATATCGGTCATGCAAGTCATAAATGGTGGTGTTATATTGGTCATGAGAGCGAATGGTCATCATGACAAAATGACCGGCAGCAATGTGATTCTGTGGAAGTGAATGGCAGGTGAAATGTGCCTTGCCAGAGGGTGTGTCGAACGAGCGTGAATCTCGCGGAGAATTGGGTAACAAGAAACCGTTTTCAGTTCGAACACGCAGATTGTAGTTTTCAAATCCATCAAGGCAGCGTTCCATAAGATCACGAATTGAATCATAATTGGAAGTCATTTCCCGCCAATCGACCGGACTACTATCAAAAAGATGCAGTGAGAGATTCGAAACAATCCATGGTTCGCTGCGAAGCATGGCTGATGCGGGTTTCAAAGAGCCGCGTGATCTGTGGACAACGCCCATTGAATTTTCAACGGTTACGAATTGTTCGCCCGACGCTTGGACGTCAAGTTCTGTTCGGCCCAAACATGGTAGAATCAACGCTTCATGTCCCGTCACGAGATGAGAGCGATTCAGTTTGGTTGATACTTGAACTGTCAAGTCGACCTTTCTCAGTGCTGCAGCTGTTGCATGTGTATCTGGCGTTGCTGAAATGAAGTTTCCACCCATGCAGAAAAAGACGTCAACTTTACCGTCACGCATTGCTCGTATGGCATTGACTACATCGTAGCCATGCGACTGGGGAAGAGATGTCCTGAGTCCTTGTTCCATACGCTCAAGAAATGATTTCGGTGGGGCCTCCCAAATACCGACGGTCCGGTCCCCTTGAACGTTCGAATGGCCACGAACAGGGCACAAACCAGCTCCTTTTCGACCGATATGTCCACCCATTAACAACAGGTTGACCACTTCTTGAATCACGGCAACACCGTTAGGCTGCTGCGTGAGGCCCATGGCCCAGCATGCAATGGTGGCCGTAGATTTCGAGAGCAGGCGACCTACCTCTTCGATTTCATCACGCGATATTCCTGAATCCGAAACGATCGTTTTCCAGTCAAACGACCGTGTATGCTCAACCATTGCGTCGTAACCAGAGGTTTTGGAGCGGATAAATTCGCTGTCAAAGCCTCCATGTTCCAAGTGTACTTTGATGAGTCCTTTCATCAGTGCTGCATCACCACCAATCTTGACCTTCAGGTGTATATCAGAGATTTTCGTTGTTTGCAGATTCAATTTCATATAGTCTTGAGGGTGCTTGAATCGTTCAAGACCAGTTTCGGGAAGTGGGTTGATATGGACAATCTGCGCGCCGGCATGTTTCGCATCACGAAGGGCTGTGAGCATACGTGGATGGTTCGTACCGGGGTTTTGCCCAATCACCAAAATAACATCAGCATGGTTGAAATCTTCAAGATGGACTGTACCCTTACCGATACCAATCGTTGGCCCGAGGCCTTTCCCACTTGATTCGTGGCACATGTTTGAACAATCGGGTAGATTATTGGTACCGATACTTCTGACCATGGCTTGGTACAAAAATGCAGCCTCGTTACTGGTTCGACCTGAGGTATAGAAAACGGACCTATCTGGATTGTCTGAAGACTGGATGGATTGAGCAATATAGCCTAGTGCATCATCCCATGAAATCGGTTGGTAGTGGGACTCGCCCTTTTTAAGAATCATTGGGTGTGTTAATCGTCCTTGTTTGTTGAGCCATCGGTCACTTTTTTCTGCCAGCGCTTGAATCGAATGCTTGGCAAAAAATTCAGGGGTGACTCGACGGGTTGTTGCTTCGTCTGCAACGGCCTTGGCACCGTTTTCACAAAACTCGAATGTTGTACGATGTGAAGGGTCTGGCCAAGCGCAACCCGGGCAATCGAAACCTTCCTGTTGATTGACCATCTTCAACGTACGAACAGTTCGGCTCATCCCCATGTTTTGCAAACCGTGCTTCACAGATGACACGATAGCAGGAATGCCGGCAGCCAACTTCTTTGGATTCTTGATTTTTAGACTGTTGAAGTCCGGCGGAGTATCTGGACGCGCATCTTCCCTCAAACACTCACCAATCTATGTTGACAGGGGGGGGTTCTCAAGGCTTGCCGTACCATGGAGGTCACAGATGGCCAATTCCAACGCATCCGTCTGGTTTCATGAAGGAAAAAATACGGATGCCAAGATTGCGCGCTGTCTTTGCTGCGAGTGTGGAGCATGCACCAATACATACAATCGTACCGACGCCTGAACGCGCAGCCTTGGCGACTAAATCCCATCCACATCGCCCAGATAGAAGTAAGTGTGAGTGAGGGGGAATCCCTCCCTGTACGAGGCCCATTCCAATTGCTTTGTCGACTGCATTGTGTCGCCCGATATCTTCTGCGACACACATAACGCCTTTTTCAGGAGTCCACAAAGCTGCTGCGTGCATACCGCCCGTAGCATGAAAACCCGATTGCAGTGAACGCATTTGCTGCAATGCTTGGTATGATTCAGAGTGGGAAAATTCATTGTGCAACGTACCATGCATAGGGAGTTGTTCGATTAATTCATCCAATCCGTCTACATTGCAAGCACCGCATGAAGAGGTGATAATCCGATCTGAATCAATTCGGTTTGTGAGAGATGTACTCGTGGATACTTTCCAAGAACCGGAGGCTGTATGTTCGACAGTAATACTCTCTATGCTGACACTGCCATACCCCTCCGCAGCGGCGTGCCCAACATACAAGCATTCCAAGTGTGATGGTGTTGCTAGCAAACTCGCAATAGCATTGGAACCGCTCACAAGATGAATCAATGATTCAATTGCTAACTGATCGTGTTCAATAGAACGGTTGTTCATGGAATAACGGTGTACGCCCGTACTTCTGTGCTGTTCCATGCTTACAACTCCGATGAATCATCTTCATGAGGGGATTCAATGTCAAAAAATTCAAACTGCAATGCTACCAATTCTGCACTCGATTTGGCTTGAGCATATGCATCCAGAGGCTTCAAGTTCAGTTCAAAAAAACGCTCACCCCATCGAAATGCACCAAGGACTTGACGTGCTTGGTCAACTTCGCCCAGCAAGTACAACACCGTTGCCAATGCCTCAGCAGTAGACAATCGTCCCGGTTTACCCCAATTCACTGGATTGGCAGCCAACAACAGCGGCAACATCCTTGGCTTGAGCCGGGTACGTTTCATCACCTGTTCCACACTCGATTCAATATGTGCCCAACTGCAGTCGAGGCCGACGATCGAGCCTCCTTGGTCAAGGAGAAGTGCATGGTCTTCAGGTCCGAAGACTTTTCCACACAACGGTTCGAGAATGATACCCTTTTTTGGAAGGCTGTTGAATCGCTTGTGAAGGCGTATGTCGCCGCGCTTCGAAGCAAGAACTGCGGTGTTCTTCTTCGGGTCATCTTGAGCCAGCCAGATGGCGTGTACAGACACATCAGCCATGCCATCACCGTAGATCGTCGAGGTAATCCCCCAGTGTCATGCCACGAGAAGACTTGTTACCAACTTGACGGGTTTCTGATGGGGTTGCGAAATCAAACAATGTGATGCCAAGAACGCGCTCAAACTTCTTGAGCACAGAATCTGTAGGGCGCTTTCCAGATTCAGTAGATTTGATGATATTGACGGTTTCAGCCATCCGTTTACCCAGTGTGGCTTGATTCCAGCCCTTGGACTTTCGAGCAGCAACGATACGCTGCCCGAAATCAACGACCAATTCCTTTTCAGTTTTGAGCATGATGTCTTTACCTCGTTTTCCCTTGGAGGCGTAGCCAATCGGAGATGCTGCTCGGCTTGATGAGGAGCGGGCCTTTGCAAGACCGGGAGCGACTTCTTTCGGCCCCAAATTCATTTTCTCGGTGCACCGTGTACACGCAGCAACTTCTGCTCTACCCATGGTGACGCGTCGGACGCTGACCTTCATTGCACCGCACAATTCACAGTCTGCCATGGACACACCCGTTCAATGGTCATGCACGTGGACTTTGAAGCCTTCGGAATCGAGTATTGCAATATCAACAAGCGACGACTTAACAAACTCTCGGCACGACGACTGTTTGATTGACATGGGTTCTGAAGTGGGGGAGGCGAATACGCCGTTGGCTGGCCAACCGGAAGATGAACTGGGTTTACTGGACGAGCAGTATCAAAAACTTCTGGAAGAATCCCAACATTTAATCAACGAACGTTCCTACCTAGAAACAGAAGTTCGGACTCTCAAAAAGCGTGTATCAAGGCTTGATGACGAAGTGCGTCTTCTCAAAACTCCACCGCTCATCATTGGTCACTTGCAAGATGTTTTAGACGAGCGAACAGGTATTGTCCGCTCATCGAATGGAACGGTGTTCCAAGTTGCACTCAATCAACGTCTCGACCCGAATAAACTCAAACCGGGAACCAGAGTTGCACTCAACCAAGATACGCTTGCAGTCATCGAGGTTCTCCATGAAGCTTGGGATCCAATGGTCAGTGGGGCTGAAATGGTTGACAAACCTGATGTTACCTATGAGTCAGTCGCAGGCCTTGACGAACAAATCACCTCCGTTCGTGAAGCAATTGAACTGCCGCTCCTCGAACCTGAATTGTTTTCGAAGGTGGGTATTATTCCGCCAAAGGGCATTTTGCTTGTTGGACCTCCAGGCTGTGGGAAGACGCTGCTTGCGAAAGCTGTGGCGCAGCAAACTAATGCCACATTCATCCGGATGGTTGGTAGTGAACTTGCTCAAAAATACATTGGAGAAGGTGGTCGAATGGTTCGCGAATTGTTTTCACTTGCAAAAGAGAAGTCTCCTTCCATCATTTTCTTGGATGAGATCGATGCTATTGGGGCAAAGCGGCTCGATGGTTCGACCAGCGGCGACCGTGAAGTGCAGCGTACACTCATGCAACTTCTTGCTGAACTGGATGGATTCGATTCATTGGAAAATGTGAAGATTATTGCAGCTACCAACCGACCAGATATTCTCGATGATGCTCTGTTGCGTCCTGGACGGTTTGACCGAATCGTAACGATACCACTCCCTGACAATGAAGGGCGAAAAGCAATCATTGCGCTCCATGCCAAAAACATGTCTACAGGGCGGTTAAACATTCAGGCGCTTGTTGAGAAAACTGAGGGATACTCAGGTGCAGAATTGAAGGCTACATGCGTCGAAGCGGGAATGATAGCGATTCGCGAAAAGCGCTCCAAAATCACGCAAGCAGATTTTATTTTGGCAGTCCAACGAATCAACGATAAGAAGTCCAACAGTGGCTCAAGAATGAGTCCAGATGCACTGTATGGATGATGTGCTGTACGGTCAACATTCAAAGTCCGACTTCAACCATAGTCACCTATGGCAGCAGTAGTCGAATGCGTTCCAAATATTTCCGAAGGCCGGGATGAAGACAAAATAGCTCGAATCATACATTCAGTTCGAGGTGTCGAGGGTTGCGCTATTTTAGGCGTCGAGCCTGATGCGGACTACAACAGGACAGTCATCACAATTGCAGGGAATCCTCGTGCAGTTCAAGAAGCTGCGTTCAAGTTGATTCAAAAATCAGTTGAAGAGATCGATATGCAATTGCATGAAGGAGAACATCCGCGTCTTGGAGCCGTGGACGTCTGTCCGTTCGTACCTCTCAGCGACATTACAATGGAAGAATGCGCCGTTCTCGCTCGAGAATTAGCTCAACGAGTGTCAAATGAATGTACGGTACCGACATTTCTGTACGGTGCGGCGGCAATGACTGAAGAGAAACGACTACTTTCTACAATACGCAAGGGTCAATATGAGGGATTGCACAGTCGATTAACTGGTGGAGATACACCGCACAGTGATGCAACAAGGTATCCAGATTATGGCCAGACTACGTGGGATAGTAATGTTGAGAAAAGTGGTGCGATAACCATCGGTGCGCGTGGGATATTGGTAGCCTACAACGTTAACATCGATGAAAAAGATGCCATTGTAGCAAAGAAAATAGGTTCATTGGTGCGGTCTACAGGTCGATTGTTGAAGCATGAGGATGGTAGAAGAATGAGACTTCCTGGAATGCTGCCAATGGTTCAGGGTATGGGTGTGACACTTGAGGCGATGGGGATGAGCCAAGTATCAATGAATCTTCGTGATGTCGAACAATGTCCGATGCACGTTGCGTATGAATCGTGCAAGAGCATTGCCAGTGACCATGGTGTGGAAGCGCCCGGTAGCGAACTTGTCGGGCTCGTGCCACTTTCAGCCATGCTCGTTGCCGGTTCATGGTATGCTCCTGAAGGGGTTACTGATGAGGTAAGTCTGGTTCATGCCGCTATTGAAGGCCTTGGTTTGAGTCAAATTGATGTCTTTGACCCGAACTCACGCATCATTGAGTGGGCACTAAAGGAGGCGCTATCATGACCAATTGGATGGAATTCAATCTTCAAGAATACAAAGAGGCCCTTGCATCTTCCGACCCTACACCTGGTGGAGGGACTGCATCTGCAGTCGCACTTGGCCATGCATGTTCCTTAGCGGAAATGGTATGTAAACTCACGATTGGAAAGGAGAAATGGATGAAAGGTTGGGATGCAGCACAGCGTGCAGACATAATCTCGAAGAGAATATCTCTGCGAACCAATAAGTTGGCAACCATGGACAGTGATTCGTTCGAACAAGTGATGCATGGATTTCGACTTCCAAAGTCGAACGATGAAGAAAAAGAACTGAGGAGAGCAGCGATTCGTGCTGCAACCCTGTACGCTGCAGAAGTGCCATTTGAAACCGCCACTCTCGGTATGGAATTATTGCGAACACTCGAAGATCTCGCTCGACATGGAAATGCGAATGCTGCTTCAGACATCGGTGTCGCTTCACTGTTAGCGAGTGCAGCAGTGAAAGGGGCATTGTTCAACGTTGAAATCAACGTTCAGTCGTTACCACACGAAATGGGTGATGAAATGGCGGTGATGATTCCAAAAATCCGACTCGACTGCAGCCAAGTATCCAGAAGAGTAATGCATGCAGTCCACGATAGAATTGCTGGAGATTAGCGGACTTGCGATCCAGTGGCGATATCCCCGTCGATGGTGACCAGTTTGACATTGCCGTTTCCGTCGTCTGCAGCAAGCATCATGCCTTGTGAGGTGACTCCACGAAGCGGTCTGGGTTTCAAATTGGAAACGAAGACGACTGTTTTTCCAACAAGTTCGTCTGAGCTATAGAATTCTTTGATGCCTGCACAGATGGTTCTCGGCTGGTCAGAACCGTCGTCCAATGTGACTACGTAAAGACGGTCGGCATTGGGATGGTCGTCGACTGCAGAAATCTTTCCAACTCGCAAATCAACTTCCATGAAAGTTTCAAAATTCAGGTATGTAATCCCCTCAGGTGCTTCATTCATTGTTGTGTTCTCCTTGTTTTTTGATGAAGATTTTTTACCACCCTTCACGTCGTGAAGCGATTGTTCCTCCGACTGATTCACTTCAATCAGTGATGTTTCCGATGCCATGATTTCATCAAGTTCAAGGCGCTGGAAAAGTGGTATTGGGTCGTCGTCTGACCATGACATTGGTACGTCCCATTCACATGCATCGGACCAAAGGGCCGCTTCGACAGAACCGTCAAGTCCAAGACCGTCCCACAGTCGCTGAGCGCTAAAAGGCATGAATGGTTGAGTTGTGATGGCTAAATAGCGGGCAATACGCCAACCAAATGCCAAGTCCGAAAGTGATTTTGTCCGTTCATCTGAAGGCTCGTCAGACTTCAAGAACTTCCACGGGGTCGCTAATTGCAGCATTTGGTTACCATATTTTGATACGTTGATGATTTGGCGTAACGCCTCTTTATACCGGTGATTTTTAAGCGATACAGTAATTGAATTGTGCATTTCTTCTATTGCAGTGCGGTGTTCATGAGTTAACTCAGCAACCTCGAGAGATGCGAGTGGCCCCAGAGGACCGTGTGGTAAACGAGCACCGAGTGTGAGTACTCTATGAACAAAATTACCATACGCAGCGATAAGTTCACTGTTTACTTTTTCAACGAAATCAGGCCAATTAAAATCGGTGTCATGCTTCTCTGGCATGTTAATGCCGAGGTAATACCGAAGCGTGTCTGGATCAAAACGTTCGAGGAAGGACGGTAACCAGACTGCATGTTTTCGTGATTTCGAAAATTGACCCCCTGCCAACATAAGGTATTCCATTGCCGGAACATTGGTTTCGAGTGCAAATTCACCTGGACCAGGTAATGAAACAGGAGTGTCAATCGTCAATCCCTTTTCTGCATGGTTTAGGCCAAGTAAGAGTGCTGGCCAGATAACCGTATGGAAGGGAATGTTGTCCTTGCCGAGGAAGTAAAGATGTCGAGGCACCGTACCATCGTCTGCTATACACCACCACTTTTTCCAAGCGTCTTGGCCATCGGGATGGCCAGCGCTGTTCGCAATTGTATGTGACCAAATTTGAGCGCATGTAGAGTATCCTTGCACTGCTTCAAACCATACATAGACGCATTTTCCGTTCCATTCATCACCTTCAATCGGGAGAGGTATACCCCACGATAAATCTCGAGTTACAGCCCTTGGACGAAGCCCCATATCGAGCCACTGCTTCGTCATTGAACGTACATTGGGCTTCCAATTTGATTGCTGACGCTCAGCATGAGTTTCAAGCGCGGATTGAAAAGCATCGAGTTTGTAGAACAAATGTTCAGTTTCACGAATTTCAATTTCTAAATCAGGATTCATTTTTGAAACTGGGTTCTTGAGTTCAGCAGCCTCATACGTCGCCCCGCATGCATCACACTGATCCCCGCGTGCACCGTCTTCGTTGCACGTAGGGCACGTTCCCTCGACATATCGGTCTGGCAGGAACCTTCCACCACCATCTGCATGTAGTTCGTAGTATTGTTCCATCGATTTAGTTTCAAAAAATCCAGCATCTCGGAGTTTGAGAAAATTAGATTGAACAATTTTTTTGTGTCGCGCGTCTGAGGTTCGATTAAACAATGAACCGCCATATTCAATGCCGCGTCTATCGATTTCTGGCTGCCAAGAGCATCCTAAATCGAGAAGAGCTTGTGAATTGATTCGATGATACTCATCGACGACTTGTTGTGGAGTGATGCCTTGAGTTTCAGCAGTCACCGTAATTGGTGTGCCGTGTTCATCTGAACCCGAAACCATGAGAACTCGATTGCCGAGTGCTCGTTCGAACCTTGCGTGAATATCTGGGGGCAAGTAACAACCTGCAACGTGCCCGAGATGCAACGGTCCGTTGGCGTATGGCCAAGCGACACAAATCAACACATGCTCGTCAGCCATAATAAGTCCTCCGTGCATGACTTCCCCTTAAACTCATCATCGCATAGAACCACTTTGTGCATAGTTCTTGAATGGACATCGCACTCCACCACAAGAATGAGAATTTTTATTGAGCGTCATTTTGAAGAACCCAATCCACATGGGAAGGAATACACCGGACGGACAGGAGCCCTCGAAAATCCATGGAATATTCTGCAATGGCAGCGGTAGGAACCGCATTTAATAGCACTGGAGATGGTGATTTAAGCCTCCTCTTATTCTACGTAACGTTAGCTCTCGGTGTATCGTTTCTCTGTTCGATTCTGGAAGCAGTGGTTCTTTCAATACCTCATACGCAAATCGCTACGTGGGAAAAAGAAGGTAAGCGTACTGGAATCATATGGGCATCACTCAAATCAGATGATGCTGTCAAACCTCTCACTGCAATTCTGACTCTGAACACAATTGCTCACACAATGGGTGCTGCGGGTGTTGGTTCTGAAGTCGCAAAGATTTGGGGAGATGATGCACTCACTGTAGCCTCAATTATACTCACACTCCTCGTTCTCTTTTTATCAGAAATCATCCCTAAAACACTGGGTACCGCCTATTGGAGGCCCTTGGCTCGCTCCACAGGATGGCTCTTACACAAGCTGACAATTCTTCTCAGTTTCCTCGTTGTTCCGATTCAGATTTTGAAATCAATTTTGCCCAAAGGTGACCATGCCTTGGTGACTCGAGACGACGTAGCCGCATTAGCCGACTTAGGAGAGGAAGAGGGGATTATCGAGAAGGATGAAGAAACCGTTATTCATAACCTGCTTAAATTGAGAGAGATGCATGTCGTCGACATCATGACTCCAAGGGTAGTAATGAAAGCGTTTGAACTCAACTCTACCATCAAGGAAGTGCTAGAAGAACATAAAATCATCAGAGTTTCAAGAATTCCAGTATACGAGGATTCAGTCGATGATATCTCAGGTATTGTCATTCGCTCCGAACTTCTCATGGCTGCGAGCCGCGATGAATGGGAAGTTACAATGTCTGAATTACGCAAAGATGTCATGTTTTTGACAACGGATACTTCGGTCGACAAAGCATTGGAGATGTTCCTTGAACAACGGCAGCAGTTTGCAGTCGTACGCGACGAGTTTGGGGGTACTGCTGGACTTGTGACAATGGAAGACGTTCTGGAAACATTACTCGGAGAAGAAATTGTCGATGAACTCGATGAAGTTGACGACATGCGGGAACTTGCTCGCGAGCAAGCCGAACAATCAGAATAATCACGTGTTGAAATTCTTCAACCATACGGCGAGGTGTTGTTCGCGTTCAGCGTTTGTTTGAGCACCAGAATGCGGCAGAGATTCGAGAAGATGGTGCGTCAATAAACCACGTCCGTCCATTGTGGCTACAAGTGCATCATAATGGGCTCGACCCAACCTTCGGTCGTTCATTGATTGCAAACAAAGAGTTGGATGGTCGGGTGAAGCCCATTGTGGTAGGTCAAAGTCATCGAGTGAATCGCCAATAAACCAGGGATGCATTTGGCGAATAACACGAAGACAACGCTTGAGGTGTGTTGAACGAAGGAACGAAGGTATTCGTAATGAAGCGAAGATTTCCTCATAGATTCTTGAATACAAAAGCATGGGGGATTCAAGAATAAGTCCCGAAAGATTTGCAGAAAATGGTGAGATTTCAGGTTTATTCGATACGCGAGTTGCAATAAATCCTCCAATACTGTGGCCGTAAAAGAACACGTCTGACACATGAGAATCTGTGAAGACATCTGTGAGATTTCGGACAGCGTTCTCAACATGCTCTGAGGCACGGATTGCAGTCCATAGAGATACATCGGAAGAAGAGCCGTGACCAGCGAGTTCGATGATGATCACATTCCAACCTCGTTGTTCAAACCACTTCGCACGGCCAGCGACGGATGCGGATGTACTTCTCCAGCCATGAAGTATGACGATCAATGGAGACGGTGAAGGTTGAGTGAAGTGAACGCAATGAGTCGATATTCCTTCGAAAAGAAACGAATGTGTACCCCATTTATCTGATGAAAAACTTCGTTTTGAATTTGATGGAGATATGAAGGAAAGTGCGACCATCGCTTCGATGTAGAGGTTAAACAATACGTAGCCGAAGAGGAAGAACCAGAGTACGAACGGAACATCATAACTGGTAAGGTATGTTGTGAGTGACGCAGACAGGAACAGGGTAGCCCAGCATAGCGTGCGCCACCAGCGCCAAGGATAGGTCTTCATACGAACACGCAATCAGTTTTTCTTAGCTTTCTTTGAAGATGCTTTTTCTTCTTCTGTATCCGAATTCGTCTCCGATTCAGCATCGATAGAATCATCAGCTGTAGATTCAGAAACTGTTTTTACTTTCTCGGCTTTCTCAGCCTTCTTTGCTTTGCGTGCTTCACTACGCTCAGTGAAGCGGTCACCGTACGAGGCCATGCCCTCAAGACGCCCAATGAAGCCAGAGGATGCTTCACCTTCTGCAGGTACGTGCTTGACAAGGTAGGCTCCAAATAATGAATCATAGAGACCTTGTGAGGTTTCACTTCCACGCCGAAACGATGAATTCACAAAGAAGAGAATAATAAACACCAATCCGATAATCGACCAAATCGAGGCCCAGATTTGGGCAGAGCCACTTTCAGTAAACATAGATCCGGCGTTGATCATCAGCATGACGATGCCCATTAAAGAAAGAATACCGGTCGAATTACCAAGTATCCCGTGTACGAGATTAGGTTTAACGCCAGACGAAGTTATGTTCTTTGTTCTTGAAACAAAGTTACCAAGCGTACGACCAGACATGATTGGTACAACGAATAAGTTCAGAATCAGAGCAGTAAGCGCTATAATGGCAGCGGTAGTTGTGAATGCATCCAATATTGCGACAGCAAAAAGGAATCCAAAAATTGGCCCCAAGTTGACTACGAAATTCGTGAACCAAGCGATACGACGAGAATTTGGTGAGGCAATTTCAAAGTCAGATGGAAGTCCTTGAGGACGAACTTTCGCTTTCTTTACTCGCTTCGCTTTAACAGGTTTTGCTTTGACTGCTGCAGGTTCATCTGCAATTTTAACAGCCTTTGGTTTGGCTTTAGCAACTGCTTTTGGCTTCGCTTTAGCCACCGGTTTCTTTGCGGCTGGACTTGCGGCGTCGCTTGCTTTATCGAGTAATCCCATATGTTTCACTTCCTTTATTGATAGAGTGCACCAATGGCACTGTAAACTTCAAAGTTATCTGATTGGACAAAGAGATTGATTTTATCTTCGTCCATATTACCGAGTTGCCCATCGACAATACTGAAGAAAAGAGCACGCATATCTTCATCAGCTCCCGCCGGGTCGCTACCAACTTCTTGATAAACGGCAAAGTCGTCACTGGCAATAAATTCTGAAACAACCTCTTCAGAGAGATTCGAGCCTAACAAATCATCAACAATGGCGACAAATGTTGGGAACATGTCCTCAGATCCCTCATCTTCATCGTCGGCTTCTTGAGCAATTGATGTTGATTCGCCTTCCAACATTGACTTGATAGATTTACGTTCATTCATCAAACTTTCAAGCACGGGACGAATCTGGGAAAGTAGTTCGGAATCACCAGCAGATTTTGCCGCTTGATATTCCGGTTTCAGAGAACGAAGTTCGTCTTCGACGGACTTAAGTTGCGATTCGAGGTCACCGTCATCGCTTTGTTCATCAATGAGTTCAATTGTAGGAGCATCGCGGATTTCTGAAATCTTGTCTTCTCGCTCTTTTTTCCGTAAGACGATAATATCTCGGTCAAGTGAATGGCCAAAACGGTCTGCATACCGGTCGAGAAGAGAACCGGCTTGGTTGGTAGAAATACGGTCGATGTGACCGTATATCTGCTGCAACGGTTTATCTGAACGCTTTGCCCAAATGTCACCGTACGCTGATTCGTCAGCAGTATCTGCCGTTTTTGTTGAAGCAACATTGGGGAGCGGTGCTGCAGTGAGAGCCTCGGTAGTTGCCGGTACTGACGATACCGGTGGAATTGGCGGAGCTGCAGGGAGCGGGGCTGCAGGAAGCGGCAGAGGCGCTGGAATTCCTTGAGAAGGTGGAGGTAAATCAACTCCGGGAAGTGGTGGAAGTTGGAAACCCGGTGTAGGGGGCGTTTGCGACTGTTTTTTCTTGCCTTTGCGCAGACCCATGTGGTTCACCTCTAAACGGTTGGATGTGGATGCGGTCTTGAACCTTACCTTGATTGGACCATTGAGATTGCATGGTTTGAACAGAAATCTATGCCCTACGAAACAATTTTCGCCCAACCCTTTAGCACGAGGAATGTCGCGCCTGCTTCATGAATTTCAAACCGTTCTCCTGACTGTTTATCATAGACAGTATCTTCGAATTGTGCAATCGAATCATCAACAATCATTTCCACTTCAATGATGTCTTGCGTACTGAGAGCTAATGCTTCATGAAGAGGTGAATAGGGGTTTGATGAATCGGGGTCCAGTCGGTTCAATGGGAATTCACTGACGCGCATACCTGATTTACCGTGAAGTGACGTCGGCCAGCGAATTTGCCGTCGCACATCGATGGTGACGACCTCATCGGTTTCACCCGCAGATCCGAGAACGACGGAGGAATCCGTCTTTAAAAGATCTAAAAACAACCCCTGATGCTTATCCAGAACACCGAACATCCCGCTTCTCAGTCGCTCAGCGCGTCCTTCATGATTCACTATGTCTGCCAAGTTTTGAATTGAAGTGAGGCCCTTCGTCGATGTCCTTCCTTCTCGCTGAGATTGTGCTTTCAAGCCTTCATGAAGTAGAGAGAGATCAGTACGGTAATTCGGAGTTTTTTGTGCAATTGATTGCAGTTTAGTAATCATGCCATTCATTCCATCTCGAATACGTCGAGTCCATCCTTCTGAAGTAAGATCATGGTAACGAGCAAGTCCTCCATTGACGTCCACACCTTCGCCACGAATATACGAGACCATTTCACGACGGGCTTCGGAATCAAGGTGGAACAACGCTGGGTCTCGATAATGTAAATGGAATCCTCGGTGTCCGGAAAAAGTCACCTGTAAATATTTTTGATCAAAACCAAATTCTGGCTCGAGAAAGTCATTCCACAACGACCATGCTTGTTCGTGAATCACTTCAAGCATACCCGGGAAGTCTCGGTCAGTAACGCCAGGTAAGTGATCTCCATCGAGGTCAAAAATTAGATCAGCACCGAGCCAATTTTTATCCGACATTTTCATTTCAAACGGGCGCTCCCAATAGGCTGTTGAGTAAAAACACGAATGCATCGACCTACCAGTGATGAAAGACCGTACTGCCTGCATGTCATGAAATCCCTTGTGGCGAATAGGAGCACCTTCCCCAAACGGTATGAACATCCATTCACGGGTTTTCAACCGAGGGGGGCTCCAAAACTCAGCACTTCGATAATATGTACCGAAACGATGTGCGAATCTGGCCCAACCACTTGACATACCGCACCCATAAGGCGCTGGAGGTGAGGGTTCTTGAATGAGCGTGCTTACTCAGTCATCCAGAATCGTTCATCGGCTTCACCAATGGTCGTGGAGGTGTCTGCACCGGTCACCTCAACATAATGCTCCCAGCACATGTAGAATTTTCCTACCACCATTGCACTGCCGAACGTCAAGCGAACACCACAGCGTTCACAACGGGGTCCAATTTCACCGTTTGGTGCTTGTGCAAGTGTTATGTGGTCGTGCGGCATACAATCCCTCTGTTAGAGTCCAGCAATCTCCAGTCTTTGAATGTGGGGGCTAAAAATCACCATTTGGTATCTTCCCATTGAGGTGAAGCACACCAATTAAGCAAGTCAAGGGCTACTTCGCAAGATTCTGCCACTTCAGGGTTTTCATCTTCTAGAAATTGTTCCAATGCTGGTTTTGCATCCATGTTGCCTATGGCTCCAAGTGCTTCCGCAGCTTCATGACGCACCATTAAATGCTCATCGGGATCACTTAATCTCTCGATAAGCGATGGGAGGGCGGCAGAGTTCTGCATCTGGCCAAGGACGTAGGCAAGTTCGTGACGAAGCAGAGCACTGTCAGCACTGAACGCTTCGCATAAAGCTAAGCAACCCTCATCTGTTCCGCTGTTACGAAGTGAAAACACAGATCGCATTCGCTGAAACATGGGTGAGGATTCATCAAGCAAAGTTGCCTTCCATTGAGCGACATCTCCCCTTGCTTCTGGAGGTGCAGGATCTACTGAACCGAATTGACTGACGCCAGGAATACGGTCAGCAACACTCATCTTTATCCCTCATTTGAACCGATGAAAACCATCGATTGAGTGTCAAAGTTTGACTGAATTAGACCAAGTTCTTGACCCTCTGATATGAATTGACGAACCGAGTCGCGACCCTCTTGTTCGTAATCGATTGTGCGATCGTTAACGTACATGCCGACAAATTCTCGGTTTGTATCATCGTCAATTCCACGACCCCACTTTTTAGCGAACTCCAGTGCTTCATCAGGCGATTTGAGCGCAAACTCGATACTCATCTTCGTATATTTGGTGATATCTTCCATGACGGTTTGCCCGAGGTCTCTTCGAACGACATTGCCGCCTAGAGGCATTGGCCAGCCTCCGGTTCGTTCGTTCCACCATACACCTAAATCAATGTGAACTGAGAGGTTGTGTTCGACATAGGTCAACTGCCCCTCGTGAATAATCAAGCCGCTTTTGTATGTGCCGTCAAGTATGCGAGGAATGATTTCATCGAACGGTACAACTGCAATCTCACAATCGCCCCATGCCAAGCGTAAACCAAGGTATGCACTGGTCTTCAATCCCGGAACTGCGATGGGTGAATTACGAGCTTCTTCTTCTGTGACATCAGGAAGAGACACGACCATTGGTCCATAGCCCTCACCCATTGAAGCACCGCAGTTCATCAGGGAATAATCCTTTGAGATTTCTGGAAATGCATGGATTGAAACGGCGGAAACTTCCAATTCGCAGTTCATCGCACGATGATTGAGGGTTTCGATATCTTGTAATTCATGTACGAAATTGTATCCAGGGGTAGGAAAAGCTCCTGTGGTCATTGCATGAAACATGAACGCATCATCTGGGTCGGGGGAGTGGCCAATACGTACAATCTTGTTGCCGTTTTCATCAAGGGGTAACTCAGTCACCATGCTCACCCGAATAGAGCGACCTTGATGAACCAACCGATGGTTTCGTCTTGCACCTCAATGATACGAATCCGTCGCCATGTTTTCAAGCGATGATGCACAGCGTACTCTGCAGGGGCGTTCTATGAAGCGGGGACTTCGGCTAAGGCTACTTTGCTCATCACTTGTACTCTTGTTGATGTCAGTCCCATTGTCTTCGGCTCAGTACTCCGATATTGCATATTCCGACGTCACCCATACATCAAGCGGTTCGAAGTCAAGCAGCGTGGATATTGATAATTCTTCGACCTACTTGGCAAGCGGTTACGATGGGTTGGTTGCAATTCACTCTGTCGAAACGCTGTCACTTCTTGCAGAGATTGAAATTGAGAGCAGCGTTTTGGACTTACGCTTTTCACCAGATGGGGGCAAACTTGCCGTCTCAAGGTCCGGTTCGGCATCGCAACCTGATACGATACAGATCATATCGATGGACACAATGAGTTTGACCTCGTTAGAACAATCTTCGAACGCTCGACCAAACATGATTTCATGGTCGCCTGACGGTACATTTTTAGCCATTCCAAACAACAACAACGGCATCGATATATTGCGTTCATCTGATATGCAAATAGAACAATCTTTTGATGGTGGCCACAACTCCATGGTTACGTGCATTGCTTATTCACAATCAGGCAACTATCTCATTACCGGTGATGAAGCAGGTAGGGCCGTGATGTGGACATCACAGGGAAATCCTACCGAGAAGGTTTGGAACGTTGGAACGAAGATAGAAGCCTGTGCATTTAACTCGAATGATGAGCGTATAGCATTACTGACTGAAGAGGGAAGCCTCAGCACATGGTTGTTTTCCGGTGGCTCGCTGGTTGACACGCAACTCGTCGGAGGATCCGATTTCAAATGGTCGAACGATGATGATAAGATTCACGTGCTCGAGACTGGTCAAGAGCCCCGGATACTGACACTTCTTTCGGAAACCCTATCGGAATCTATGTCTATTTATCTCGGCCATCAGGCACTTGATCTGGCCATTATCGAAAACCAATTCGGTATTCGTCAGAAGGCTTTTGTTGCAACCGACACTGCTCATATCGCAGTCTATGCTGCTGCAACTGTCCCAAATGGATTTGGAGAAACTGGTGCAGATTTAGACGGCGATAACATACCCGACCGTTTCGATGGAGACGATGATGGAGATGCGATCACCGATGAATACGATAGTTACTGCAATTCGTTTACCGATGAGTGCGAGCGGGAGCCCAACCCCGATACGATCCGCCATGTCAAAATGTTCATCAACGGCACAAGTTTCGTTATCGAGGATACGTTCGTACTCGACATACAAACCTCGTCAGAAATTCGAAATCTTTCTCGTCGTTCAGTGATTGCAGATTCGAAACTCAGCCAATCTGAGACCGACTTGTTCGCCCAAGCCATATGCAAGAACATGAACACCAACCATTTCGCTAATTCTTGGATGAGTTCCCTTGAATTGGTATCTGGACAACTGGAAGACCCAGTGGTACAATGTGCTGTCCAAAGCGGTATGACTCTCACGGCACAAGACGATCTGAAAACCCATATTTTTGTAACTCATACCTTGCGAATGAACATAAGTGAAGCCATTGAATACCCATTTGAGTTCTCGATTAAAGAACAGCCGTTAGCGACAGATTCCTCTATCGCCCAGCACGCTGAAATGCACCCAATCGACGTAAGCATACACAGCAGTAACTCCGAGTCTCAATACTGGTCGCCATGGTGGACCATCGAATCATCACTGAGTTTTACTCTGACAGAAAGCGAAGAAGAGGAACAAAGTATCCTCCAGCGAATATCATCGATCATTGTTGACTATCCTTGGATTCTCCTGCCCCTACTCGGTATCGGAATGATTGGGTTGATTGTTCTTATACGAACCAAAAATGCATATGGCATAGAGTTGAACTTTGATGATGAGGAGGAGGAGGTCAATCCTGAAGTTGAAGTGATTGACACAGAGAATTTCGAAAAGGTTCCGACTGAAGAGGACAATCCGTTGGACATGGATGAGACGTTCGAAAATACAGGTAGTGCATTCGAAGAACCCATTACTCCACAAAAGCCCATTGCCCGCAGAAAGAGTTCAAAGCGAGCACCCTCCGATCGTGAAGGCCCAATAACCACGGTGAAGCGGAAAAAACTGGTCGAAGACGTTGGCCAAAAGAAAGTGGCACGCAAGAAGGTTGCTGGAAAAAGGCCGGTCTCCAAGGGTCAGCAAAGCGATGCAAAGCCTCGCACCCGGCGAGTGACAACTGGAAACAAAGATCCCGATTTGTGATTACCAGGCGAACTGTGGCCCTTGACTAAGCCCACATGCTTCGACAAGAAATTGGTTCAGGCCATCAAGATTTTCAGAATCAATGCGATTGAATACTTCGCCGAAATAACGATCCAATCGTTCATGAGTCATTGCACTGCGAGACATTGACCACTGAATGACCTTTTCACGTTGGGAGGGGACTTGCTCAAACTCCACGAGGTTATCAAGAAGAGCACCTTGGGCTTTTTTCAAAATGTCCACGGGTGTGTCCTTACGAGCTGCAAATACGCCAAAGACCATCGGTTTTCCAGTGTATGAAAGCCAATCTTCTCCAAGGTCTAACTGAACCATATCAGGATGTGATTTCGAGCTTTCCAGTGCCCTGTCGCCGATGAGTAAAGCACCATCACACTGCTCGAGCATCGAGTCAAAGTCGGGACCCATGACCGTGAGTGTCGGGTGAAGGTCGTGTTTGGAGAGTAAGAAACGCAGCAGTTGAACCGATGTGGCCGAATCGGTGGGAAGGGCTATCGAACGCATTTCGGATAAGGGCATTGACCCAAAAACGAGGACACTGCCGACTTCGCCTTTACTGCAAATACCAATTTCAGGAAGTAAAATCAACTCATCTGCATGACGCGCATAGTCTGCAGCAGGAATTGGAGCCAACACGCAATCACGCCGGAGCAGATGCCCAGTCAGCCACGCGGGAGGTGCGGGAAGGACGTTCCACTCTTTATTCAAATTGAAAAACAGTGGATCGCAATTAAGGAAGGCAACTCTACCAATCGTCTGCATCCAGTGAGACTGTTGCATGAATTACACCTACATTTCGGCCATTTTTAGACGGCGTCGGGGCTTTGGTACAGGGGGTGTGAAGAGTTCAAATTCTTGGTACGTTGTATTTCGTTGAATGGGTATACATCCGGCATCCTTGATGAGTCGAGCGAGTTGAATTCTATCGTGATCTAGCGGAGTAGTCGACCCAGCAAGGTGCATGATGGATTCTTTTTGAACAGTCCCGTCGATGTCGTCTGCTCCGAATTGAAGCGCAAGTTCAGCCAGTTCATCACCAATGTTCATTCTGTAGGCCTTGATGTGCGGAATTGAATCAAGCATTAAACGTGAAATGGCAATGGTTCGTAAAATCTCACTTCCCGTTGCGAGTTGGGCTTCCGGTAGGCGGGAAGCGTCAGGCAAATAGGGGTAAGGAACGAAGCATTGGAAACCATTGGTTTCGTCATTCAGCTCACGAAGGCGTATCATGTGGTTAAGACGTTGCTCGAGGGTTTCCACCGTTCCAAAAAGCATCGTACAATTGGTGGGCAAACCAATGAGGTGGGCTGTACGGTGAATGTCCAGGTACTCCTGTGAGCTTTCCTTACCGTTGCAGATAATCTTTCGAACATCATCGTCAAGAATTTCAGCGCCGCCACCGGGAAGTGAGCCGAGTCCTGCCGCTTTGAGCCGAGTAAGTGTCTCATGGAAAGATATGTCCGACTTGTGTGAAAGGTGCTTGACTTCAACTGCCGTGAGGGCTTTAATGGCAATGTGCGGGAAGCGTTTACGTGATTGAATGAAGAGTTCTTCATAATGCTCGACACCCCAATCAGGATGCAATCCGCCAACAGAGTGTACTTCATCAACAACATCGGCGTATTGAGCTAAATCCTCAAGGTATTCTTCAACACCCAATGCGTAGGCATCGTCTTGTCGCTTAGAGCGGCGAAAGGCGCAGAATTTACACGCAAGAACGCAGATGTTTGTCTGATTAACGTGGACGTTGGAATTAAAGAAAGCATGATTCCCGAAGCGTGATTGCCTCACGCAATGTGAAAGGCGACCGACTTCATTCAGGTTAGGATGAGTATAGAGCATCATGCCGTCGCTCATAGAGAGGCGCTGGCCCGTAGACACCTTTTCTACGATAGGTCGAAGACGTTCACTCCACGAACTTAGAGGCCCGATAAATGAAGCGACTTCTGATTTCCACATTGGATTGGAACCTGCGTCATTAATTGACGAAGTCCATCCTGCCATGGTGTACCCTACGACTGGTTCTTCTTCAAGATGTGGTTGAATAAAGTAGACAATTAATTACCAATTGCAAAGAATTTCGACTTCACAATCCACTTCCGGAATTCTTCGATTATCCAAACGCCTGAGGCAACAATCGTGAGCGCAATCCAGTCAGATGATTGAAGCGGTATGGTCGAAACCAAATCACCAATCGGAATCCCAAGCAAAGGTATCATAAAAGACGAAAATTGGACGAAACACACCAACAATGTGAACGATATGATGATGGCAAGATTGATCGCTTTGTTTGAAAACAGCCCGAGAGTGAAGGTACTCTCATCACTTGAACGACAGTTGATGACGTTGAACAACTGATACAGAATAAAGACAACGAATGTTCCCGTTTGAGCCATAGCAAACCGATCTTCAACGTACTGTTCGGAAGCTTCAACTGCCGCTGCATCTCCAAGAATACACTGATCGATATCAAAGGCTGTAAACGATGATGAATCGGCAAGTGGCATGATTTCACAGGTATCAATGCCGCCACCTGCGAGGTAGAAGACCATCAAAGTTCCAGTGACCATGACCGAACCAAGGAAGAATGTCAGCGCCATGTCACGCATGTTGGGTAAACCTTCGGTCACTGGACGCGGAGGACGCGACATCACATCCGTGTGCTTCTTCTCAACACCGAGAGCAACGGCAGGTGGTCCGTCCATGAGGATATTGATCACCAAAATTTGGGTTGCCGTGAGCGGGAGGTTCCAACCGAAGATGAACGTCGAGATGACAATCAAGGCAACAGCAGCGACATTGGTTGAAACTTGGTACCGAACAAAGTTGCGAATATTGTGGTAAATTTTCCGACCTTCTTCGACAGAATGAACGATGTTGGCAAAGTTATCGTCTTGAAGAACCATATCTGCTGCATCTTTAGCGACATCCGTACCTGCAATGCCCATGGCAATACCGATGTTCGCCCTTGACAGTGCTGGCGCATCGTTGACGCCGTCTCCCGTCATAGCGACGACTTCACCGTTGGCTTGGAGCCCAGATACGATACGCATTTTCTGTTCAGGGGTGACGCGTGAGAAAATACTGGCTTGTGTAGATGCCTCAATGATTTGTTTATCATCCATTTGAGAAAGGGCATTTCCGTGAATTGGAGGAATCGTTCCTTCTGTGATGTTCAATTCGCGGCCAATTGCTTCAGCAGTGTATTGTTGGTCTCCCGTGATCATCTTGACCCGAATACCAGCCCGCTGACAAATGTCGATGGCTTCTTTTACTTCTGAACGCGGGGGGTCCATAATACCGACCAAACCGAGGAAAATTAGTCCGTTCTCGACAGATTCAATATCGAAGATATCTTCATCATCGTCCAATCTTCGGGCGCACAATGCCAGCACTCGCATGGCATTTCCTGCCATCTTTTTGTTTGCTTTGGAGGCACGCTGCACGTCGGCATCTGAAATTGGTACAATTTCATCATCAACAATTTTCCACTCAACAAGCGGGAGATACCCTCCAGCACCGCCTTTCGAAAAGACCCACCGTTCACCCTCATACTCGTGAATGACCGACATACGCTTTCGAGTCGTGTCGAAGAAGAATTCGTGGACGCGCGGATGACGTTGAGCGAACTTTCGAACATCACCGTTAATTTTCCAGCCCAATACGGCGCAAGCAGAATCCGTCGGATCCCCAATCGCCTCCCATCGAGAGTCGACAGGAACATCCCCCGAGTCATCGTACTTGATCTTAGAAATTTGTGAGTTATGACACAAGCTCAAGCATGCAGCAGACAAGCGGAAGCCGAGCGTTTGTTGCAGTGCTTCCATCTGCGAATCAGTAATCTCAACCCCCTCAAGCGATAATGTCCCTTTCGGCTTGAAGCCTTCGCCAGACACACTGTACCATGCATCAGTCGTCGTCAGTTCCCTGACAGTCATTTGATTCTTGGTCAATGTACCGGTTTTGTCAGAACAAATAACGGTTGTAGAGCCGAGGGTTTCCACCGCTTTCATTCGTCGAACAATGGCTTTATGTCGTGCCATATTTCGCATTCCGAGAGAAAGCGTAATCAGCAAAATGATTGGCAGTCCTTCAGGAACAATTGCGACAAATATCGCAACTGCCACCAAAAATTGGTCGACGGCTACTTCGTACAAATCAACGTCTGGCTCACCGTACGCGAACAGGACTTTAATCGTCACAAGAAGGACAGCGACTACAACTGCGATATATGCTAGGAATGTGCTCAGTGATTCGAGTTTCAATTCCAGAGGCGTTTTGGGTGTATCAGCTCCGACAATATCACTGGCAATCTGACCAAGTTCAGTGCCCATGCCAGTAGCAACGACAACCCCCAAACCTCGTCCTGTTGAGACACATGTGCCGAGGTATGCCATGTTTTTTCGGTCTGCAAGAAGTGCGTTGCTTGGCACTGAATCGATGCTTTTTAGAATGCTGTCAGATTCTCCTGTGAGCGATGATTCATCGACCTTACATTGCGAGGATTGAATGAAGCGAAGATCGGCTGGTACGTTCAATCCTTCCTCAAGTCGAACAATGTCGCCGGGAACCAATTCTTCGGTTGAGATGGACCAGTCGATTCCTTCACGTATGACGACACAGGTAGATACTGCCATCTTTTTGAGAGAATCCATGGCCTGCTCAGCTTGATTTTCCTGCCAAAATCCAAAAATGGCGTTCGCAGTGAGTGCTATACCGATAAAAATGGCATCGCCAGGTTGGTCCGGGTGAAGAAGTGTCGAAATGATTGCTGCACCGATGAGCAGATAGTTCAAAGGGTCATTGAATTGGTCGAGAAATCGGAAAAAAGGATGGGTCTTTTCAGGTTCATGTAATTTATTCGAACCGTGTAACTCACGACGGCGAACAACTTCCTGCTTGTTCAATCCGTCGACATCAGTATCAAAGTTTTGAAGAACTTCGTCCATCGACATGTTGTGCCATGACTTAGACAAACCAAACCACCAACTCGTCACCCATACACTGTTGGTATGAGTGTTAACTTATCATAATGATGGTGGAAACCCCGTCTGAAGATTGCGATGAATTGAACAACTGCATCGAGTTCGTAGATTCATGAGCGCAGCGGGTGAACCGTATATCCCTGCGTCCGAATCTCCAAAAGAACTGACCCGCAGAGTGGTTGTAGTAGGAATCCTACTGGGAATCTTGATGACTGCTGCGAACGCTTACCTTGGCCTGAAGGTGGGTATTACTGTCTCTGCGAGTATCCCCGCAGCAGTCATGTCGATGATTATATTGCGTTCATTGTTCAAAGACGTCTCCATTCTCGAAAACAACGCTGTACAAACCATGGCGAGTGCAGGAGAATCTCTCGCAGCAGGCGTGATATTTACTGTACCTGCTCTACTCGTCATCGGGATTTGGAACGACATTCAGTGGCTTGACACACTCATCATCGCTCTCTTGGGTGGTCTATTAGGTACCATGTTCACCATCGCTCTTCGACGTTTATTTATCGTTGAAGAGGCACTTCCATATCCAGAAGGCGTAGCGTGCAGAGAAGTTCTGGTAGCAGGTGAGGAAGGAGGCGAGGGCGCATTGGCAATTCTCTACGCACTGGGTATCGGCGCAATCTATGGACTCATGGTGAAAGGTTTCAAAGTGACTCACGACCATGTCGAATCGGCTTGGGATTTCATTGGAACGCGTCTTTATGCAGGCATGGATCTTTCAGTTGCTCTACTTTCGGTAGGTTACATCGTCGGAATCCGAATCGCATCATTCATTTTCCTTGGTGGCGTCATTGGATATGGAATTCTGGTTCCGATGTATGGGCTGATTCGAGGATGGCCTGACTCTCCAGACCTCGCCTATGGATTCTATTTGGTTTGGAAATCTCAAGTCCGATACGTTGGCGTTGGCGCAATGGTTGTTGGTGGTGTATACACGCTTTGGTCGATGCGAAAAACAATCATTACCGGTCTATCCAAGGCTTTGATAAAATCGGATAACTCTGATGAAAAACTGTTGAGAACTGAAATTGATTTACCACTCGACAAAGTATTGATTGTCTGCGCCATACTGGTCAGTCTAACATTCCTGTATTATTGGTGGGCTACTGGCTCGTTCATTCTCGCTCTAGCCGGAGCTCTTTTCTTGGGCGTCGTGTCCTTCTTTTTCGCCGCAGTTGCAGGATACATAGCTGGTGTAGTTGGTTCATCCAACTCACCCGTATCCGGAATGACCATCGCAACACTGTTGTTCACAGTGGCACTCGTTTGGATTATCGGGGATTGGTTCCTTGGACTGGGTACAGAAGAATTGATGTTAGCAACGATGTTAATTGCTGCTATTGTGGCATCGTCTGCAGCCATTGCGGGAGATGTCATGCAGGATTTGAAAACCGGGCACATGGTTGGTGCCACTCCCTGGCGACAACAAATTGCAGAAATTATTGGCGTAATTACCGGGGCTATCATCATAGGTCCGACGCTTCAATTACTTCACAAAGCATTCAGAATTTCCAAAACTGCATGTGAAATGAATCCTCGGCCTTCAGATCCACTGTGCGAAGATGCATTGTTTGCACCACAAGCTGAACTAATCGGAGCTATTGTACAGGGAGCATTTGGAGGAAGTTTAAACCTCGAAATGGTCATGTTAGGAGCAATTCTGGCTGTAATTCTCATCGTTCTGCGTATGCCTGTCATGAGCGTTGCTATCGGGATATACTTACCTCTTCTCTTGTCGGTACCGATTATGCTTGGAGGTATTATCTCGTACTTTGCAATCAATGCTGCATACTTACGAATCGATGGTAATCTCAACCGTGAACCCTCAAAAGAAGCATTCAAGGCCGGTAAAGACGTCGAAAACAGGGGTGTACTGATCGGCGCTGGATTTATTGCTGGTGAATCCATCATGGGTGTGCTCATTGCCGTTCTTATCGTTGCGAAACTCGAACTCGATATCCTCTTTGGGGTTACGACACTGAATAATTTCTTTTCCTTGCTCTTCTTTGGATGGTTTGTGGCCGTCTTCGTATGGCTTGCAACACGGGCACTACCTAAAGGTGGAAACCTGCTGAGAGACGCTGCAGTCATCATGAGTCAATCCCTGATAAACTTCATTGCAGCCATGAAATTGAAAAAATTAGACTGATTTGGTTTCGATGAACCATCGCTGTAATACACAACCATCAAAGGTCGTCCGTTAAGCCATGAAAATTGGCGGGAAACGATGTTGTCGAAATCCATCACTGAATTAGAAGAAATTGCTCGCAAGTGCAGAATTGAAATTGTCAAGATGGTGTATCGTGCCCAAGCTGGCCACCCAGGTGGTTCACTCTCAGAAATCGACCTCATCGCAGCACTGTATGCAACCCGAATGCGAGTTCGACCAAGTGAGCCTCAGTGGGATGACAGGGATCGATTCATTCTCTCCAAAGGTCATGCATCACCTGGGATGTATGCAGTGTTGGCAGAAATGGGTTTCATAAGCCATGAAGATCTCAAATCTTATCGCGTTCTGGGAGGGGTATGCCAAGGACACGTGGACATGAAATGGTGCCCAGGAGTTGATTTTTCAGCCGGTTCGCTCGGCATGGGACTCTCATTCGGAATGGGTTGTGCAGTTGCTGCGCGACTGGATGGAAGTGATCGACGAGCCTTTGTCATGATTGGAGATGGTGAGATGCAAGAAGGCAGTGTTTGGGAAGCAGCAATGGCAGCAGCCCATCACGAACTCGGTAATTTGAAGGTGATCCTTGATAGAAACAGAATACAAAACGATGATTTTTGCGAGGAACAAATGCGAATGTTCGATATTCCTTCCAAGTGGAGAGCGTTTGGATGGAACGTCAAAGAGATTGACGGACATAACATGCAAGAAGTCATGGACGGCCTCGACTTCCTCGAAGCCCCTGAAAATTGTAACGGACCATCAATTCTCATCGCCCACACCATCAAAGGAGGTGGTATCTCGTACATGGAGAACAATCCAGCATTCCACGGTGCTGCTCCTAACGATGAACAATTCAAACAAGCCATGATTGAACTTGGTGAGGTGGAAGCATGACCAGAATGGCTGCAACGCGAGACGGGTATGGTCAAGCATTGCTCGAACTTGCCGACAATGCAAAAGTCGTCGTGCTGGAAGCAGACCTCGGGAAATCTACGAAATCCCTACACTTTCGCAAAGCGCATCCTGAGCGGACAGTTTCATGCGGAATTGGTGAACAAAACATGTTGTTGGTTGGTGCAGGTTTGGCAGCATCTGGCTACATTCCCTTCGCCAGTACGTTTGCAATTTTCACTGAACGCGCATTTGAGCAAATGAGAAACGGTGTGGCTCGACCAAATCTTGCTGTTCACTTGTGCGGTAGCCACGGCGGGACGCACACTGGAACGGACGGTTCATCCGCTCAGTCTATTGAAGACCTTGCAGTATTCAGAACGCTCCCTAATGTCACGGTATTGCACCCATGTGATGACGTAAGCACTCGGATTTTGACAAAACAACTCGCTGAGACAGGTTCACCCTCTTACATGCGCACCGCACGAAACAAAACACCGGTTCTGTACGATGATGTCAAAGAAGGTACAATCCAAATTGGTAAAGGCATCGAACTTCAAACCGGTTCCGATGTTGCTATTATCGCCTGTGGGGTATTGGTCTCTGAAGCCCTCAAGGCAGCAGATTCTCTTCGGAATGACGGGATTGAAGCAACTGTTATCGACATGCACACAATCAAACCACTCGATGGAAAACTGATCGATAGGCTGGTTGAACGATGTGGGGCATTGGTGACTGCAGAAGATCACAGCGTGATTGGTGGTCTTGGAAGTGCTGTCGCTGAATACCTCGTGGAAAACTCGTTAGCGCCGCTCGAAATGGTCGGCGTACGCGACCGTTTCGGCGAATCTGGGCAAGCTGACGAAATGTTAGAAATAATGAATCTCTCTGCACCCTACATTGCTAAGGCTGCTAAGAAAGTATGTTCTCGCAAAGAGTGAACTTCTTATCGAAGTATTTCCAGTCAACACACATGGCCAACAATGATTCACTCACCCACACAATGGCGACCATCGACTCGTTCACCAAAGACCGTGATTGGGAGCAATTCCACACTGTCAAAAATATAATTTCATCAATCTCCATAGAAGCCGCAGAACTGAGCGAAACAGTCCAATGGTCAAACCCATCCACTGATGAAGTACGAAACGATGCCGAGTTACAATCTGCTATCGGTGACGAACTGGCAGATGTCATGGTCTATTGCCTGCGTCTGTGTTCGATGCTCAACATTGACCCAATCCAGATTATCGAAGACAAAATCGAGAAAAATGCAAGTAAATACCCTATCGAGTCTTCAAAAGGTAGTTCTCGAAAGTATACGGCTTATGAAAAGTAATGATGTTGATGCAAATACTTGAAGGAGTGTCTTGGACAACATCGTAACATGGAGTTCTTCTTAGACACCGCAGATGTAGATGAAATTCGAGAAATTGCCGCATGGGGAATTCTCGATGGGGTTACAACGAATCCATCGTTGATCAAAAAAAGTGGTCGCGATTTCAAACAAGTAGTTGCTGAAATTGCATCCATTTGCGACGGTCCAATTTCGGCAGAAGTAACAGCAATGGACACAGCAGGTATGGTAGAACAGGGTCGTGCGCTCAAAGCAGAACTCCCACCCAATGTCATTATCAAAATACCGTGTACGCCAGAGGGCTTAGCTGCTACTCGGGTACTCTCCGACGATGGTATCAAGACCAATGTCACGCTTATTTTCTCAGCCGCACAAGCACTGATGGCCGCCAAGGCCGGAGCTACATACGTTTCACCATTTATTGGGCGCATTGACGACACAGGCCATGATGGAATGAACCTCATCGCTGAAATCATGGATACATGGGCCAATTACCCATCGATCACAACAAAGGTTCTTGCTGCATCGATTCGACATCCAACACATGTTTTGCAGTGCATCACTCTGGGCGCACACACTGCTACGATGCCAGCAAAGACCTTCAGACAACTGATGAAACATCCGCTTACTGACCGTGGACTGGAAGGATTCATGAAGGATTGGGCAGATGTTGAAAAGGCTGGAAACGCCTAATTTTACCAATCATGCAGAGAAGGAGGCTTCTTGAAGGAAGGCTACACCCGCTAGTTTACGGAGGGCTCGTATGACAGATACTCAAAAACGACTGCAACAGTTGTTAAACGGGGAAATTGACCCAGAAGAAATCGCCCATGACCCCGTTTTAGTGAGCCTTGCTGACCGAATTTACGGAATTAAAATTGCCCCTGCAAATCCAGTCAAGGCACGTGACATGCCTGATACACCAATACCTGGTGGGCCACTCACGGAAGTGGCACCACCTACTGACATGCTCATCGAAGTTATCGGTGACTTAGCACCGTCACAACCTGCCGCTGTTGAACCCCTCCCTCAACTGGAAACTCTCGAGGTAGATACAGCCAAAAAACCGAGAGGTTTACAATTTATTCTGGTTGCTGGTATTGCCGCAATTGCGGCGAACTTGTTTGGGCTGTTTGGCTCGTTGCTCGGTAATGTGTGTGAGGAAGGACAAGTGTGTCCGCGAGATGGAAGCACTCGTATCATGCTCCTTGATGCATACAAAATTGATTCAACCGCTGGATGGGGTCTACCTGCACCTGACGCTTTTGGAATTCCCGATGTTATAGCACTCGTGGTACTTATTGGAGCATTCCTCTGGACGCTACGCAAGTCGTGATCTACGTGCTGGAATTTCTATCAAGTGAAGCCTTCGCTTACATCGGAATGCTCTGCATACTCTTGGCGTTCTTCCTTGAAACACGACATGTACTCGATAGCAAACAAGGAACATACCTCATGCTGATGGCAGTCGGTTCTGGCATTCTCGCCCTTCGAGCCTATTTTATACAAGAATGGGCCTTTTTCATACTCGAAGTTGCTTGGTTTGCTACGGCTGTGGTAGGATTGGCGATGATCTCCAAATCATTCAATCAACCACCTCGCTGAAGACCCGTTGACTGGTTGATAATCATCATTGCATCAAAGTTTCATGCGTCATCTTGATGTGCGAGAGATGGGCGAAGGCACAGTATGAGCCAAGGTCCAGGCAAAGCAAAGCGGGGGATTCCTTCAAAATCTGAGAACTTCAATGAATGGTACCCATTCATGGTTGAAGCCGCAGAATTGGTTGATAAGCGCTACCCAATCAAGGGAATGGATGTATGGAGACCGTATGGTTGGAAAACCATGAAACTCATCGATGCATTAACGCATGCTGAAATGGAACGCACCCACCATGAAGAAGTGAATTTTCCGTTGTTGATTCCTGAGAATCTATTAGAAAAAGAAAATGCGCTTGTCGCACGACTGAAAAAAGCACGAGAAGAGGGTGTAGACCCTGATGATTTGCGTGATGAAGAAGAAGAGGGCGGTTTCAAGAAAGAAGTCTATTGGGTCAAACATGCCGGAGATAATGAATTGGATATTCCAATGTTCCTCCGCCCAACTTCGGAAACAGCCATGTACACAATGTTCCCACTTTGGATCCGTTCCCATAAGGACCTTCCACTGAAAGTGTACCAAATGGTCAACACGTTCAGGTATGAAACCAAGCAGACTCGCTCTTTCATCCGAGTACGTGAAATTCATTTCTTTGAAGCGCACACTGCGCACGCAGATGAAGATTCAGCATCCCAGCAAATCGAACAGGATTTGGAAATAGTGGACAATCTAATGCACCAATTATGTCTTCCTGTGATCAAAGCAAAACGACCCGTATGGGATACGTTCCCCGGAGCTTGGTACACCATAGGTATTGATGCAGTTATGCCGAATGGTCGAACACTGCAAGTCGCATCGTGCCACCATTACCGAGATCAATGGGCCAAGGCATTTGACATATCATACGAAAACCTCGAAGCAGAGCAGCAGCATTGTCACCAAACCACATATGGAATGTCTGAACGATTGTTGGGTGCGGTCGTTGGAATGCATGGAGATGAAAATGGACTGATTATGCCTCCTGCAGTGGCTCCTTTCCAAGTCGTGATATGCCCTATGATTCGAAAGAACTCTGATGTAGACACCGTAGCAGTGGCCGAAGAAATGGCAACCAAACTGCGAAGGCACGGCCTTCGAGTAAAAGTCGATGCTAGAGATATACGAGCAGGACAAAAATACTACGATTGGGAAATCAAAGGAGTTCCACTTCGACTGGATGTAGGACCGCGGGACATCGCTCAAGGAACGGCATTTGCTGCTCGAAGAACGGGCGGCAAAGAACCTGTTTCAATGGACGATTTACCAAATGCTTGCATGACCATCCTCGATGAGATTTCAGATGAATTACGTCTCCGCTCATCTGCCCACATGAACGATGTTCTCCAACCACTGCCAGCATTCACTGAAATCGACGGGAACTGGACCATGGAGGGAGAAGTCGAAGACGGAAAAATTTACCAAATTCCATTCGATGGGACCGATGCACATGCCGAGGCGATTGAGCGAGCGACGGGCATGACATTCTTGGGGGATTCAACTGAATCCTATGAGAGTAACATGCCGTGCCACATGAGTGGAAACATGACCCGACGACGGGTACTTCTAGCGAAGACTTACTGAGTTCAGCGGGAAGCAAGTGTAAGGTTCTTCCACATGTCTTCAGGTACTTCCATTGCAAGTCGAAGACCGCCCATTGCACCCAATCGAACTGGGTCGTCTACAACGTGAACATTAACATCGCCCATGTCGGAGAGTTTGCGCTCAATCATAGCACCAAGACCTCTGATGCCCGATCCACCGCCAGCCAAAACCATGTTTCGACGGAATTCGTCGTGATATTCCGGATTTGAACCGGCAATCAATTCCTTGACATTTTCTACGATAGGGTCGACAATTGCTTCACAAGCACGCTGAATACAGTCAGTGATATCGAGATTCATGGCTTTACCTTCAATCGAAAAGTCCACCATAACTGGTTCATCAGGCGTTGCGGTTCCAACAAATGAGTATTGCTCTTTCCAGCGGCGTGCCATGTCTTTGGTGACTTGAGCTCCACTGTACTTGGATTGGACTTCTTGAATGATTGCTCGGTCGATGAAATCTCCAGCATGACCGGTGTGCATTTGATCACCTGGACCGGGAATGGTTCCATACACTCTGCACAAGTCGGCAGTTCCTGCACCGATGTCGATAACCAAGGTGTGTTCCAGCATGTCCAAAGCGTAGGCAACAGCGAACGGTTCTGAAATAATCATTGCAGCATTGACTGAGCCAGCAGCTGCATCAAAAATGGCTGTCTTATCGACATAACTTGCTTCAGCAGGTGCTCCAATGACTGCAACAACACGATCGTATTCTTCTGGGTCTGAAAGACTGATCAGATGGGTGATGAAGTGAGCAATAAATTCGCGGTCTTCTTGGGTGTCTTTGATAACTCCCAATTCGAGGGGTCTGTAGAGATTTAGTGCCAAACGGTTCTTGAGGGCTTCCTCACCGAACAGAACATCCCTTTTCAGAAAGTTGCGTGCAATCAAATCTTTGGGAGTACCAATTACGGTGAGCTCTTCTTCTTCATGGCTGTCGGATGACACCATCACGGAACGGAAGGTTCCCAAGTCAATTCCTATGTATAATACGTCTTCAGCCATAACACTCGCCTGTTCTACCCATCGCGAACTACCTTATGAAGAATACCTCGCACATGATTCGCAAATCGTTGCCAATCATTGATATTCACGCAACAAAATATCACGTTGCAATTTCTATAGTTCAAGAGACTACAAGACCATTGTCAATTAATAAATGGTCAGCACCATTCCTCACATGCCTGACAGTACCATGCAGCATATTCTGGATAGAGTTGCGCCATTTTCCCACAACTCGTGCATTCTTTCAGCGTGTTTTCACCGCACATTTCGAGCACCATTTGTACGTGATAGACGTCATCGATTCCAAGTTGTTGACGCATAGACCAGAGCAATTGGTCTTCACTCGGTGAGATAATCCCGTCCTCCAAAACAAGTTCAACGACACTCCGATAGTCTTCAAAATCCTGAAGATTTCGAGCATCAAGTATGACACCGTTTTTCTCTGCCACGATGTCAGTACCGCCTGGATCGTCAACAAAGATGACCAAAGATTCTGGTTTGAGGTCATCTTCACGCATTTCAAACGAGATTCTAACTCCCTCGAGGCTTGCAAACACCAATTTGGAATTGTTGTTAATCACATTGGTAATCGAACGAGCGGTATCATGCGCCGTATTTCCACGTCGCCAGCCCAATGGGTCTTGAACGTTAAAGCAGTAAAATTCAGTTCCCCGACCGGGGTATTCTAGACGTATCTCTTCACCGCCATCAAACCCGTTCGCTACAATTGTAACAGCCGCAACTTCAGTCGATACAATATTGTCATCGTCGTCGAAACTGATCATCAGAGGTTTGCGTTCTTCTTTTGCTGTGTTGAAATGTCCTTGCATCCCAGTCATCCACTTATCTTCAAGTCGGCTGAGAGACTCTTCTTGCTGTTTTGATAGATCTTTTTTGACTCCCAAAACACCTGCGAGACTACCGTTGCTCATCTCACGCTTGAACTCTTCAATAAGTTCAGCATCTTTGTGATATGTGGGCAAATCCCCTTGATTCTTTTCTTCCACGTAATCTGGGTCAGGCCACTCATGACTGCATGACGTACATGAGAGATATCCGTTCATTGTTGAGGGTTGTGATTCCCCCCCACAGCGCGGACAATCGCCGCCTTCTGTGAAACCGAGGTTCTCAACAGCCTCGCGACGACCTTTTCGGATGTTACCCAATCCCGCCATAGATTGGCTACATCATTTCTTTAGTATCAAGGCTTTGGAACGATTGTTTGGAATTCACAAAGCATTTTATTCAACTGGGAATGCTTTGAGACCGTATCGAATGAACGATTCTTGCGCGTAAATTTTTCGTACTGAAAAATCAACAGCATCACCTATTTTGGGCTGATATTCGAGGTCATCCGCAAGTAAAAATACACCAGCTGGACCCTGCTCAAATCGAACAAAGACCGTTTGAATACCTCCCAAAATTGGAGCACGTAGTGAAAATTCTGACGGTGCGCCCGCTGCGCTAAGTTTCGTCCACGACTCTACCGTTGCTTTCCCCACCAATGCAGTGCTAGGGCTGGGCAACCGCAAGCCAGCAGCATCCATCTGGCGAGGCGGCCAAATGCTTTGTTCATCGAGTCGTTGCGAGGCTAGAGATAATCGAGCACGAGCTCCTTCAAGGTATTGAGAATGCGACACATAGGCCCCCTGAGATACATGTGCGAGAGCAGTTTCTTTTTCCCAAGCGTCGTTCAAGTCATCAAACAGGCGTTCCTCCAATTCAACGAGGCCAACTGGTTGGTCGAATTCATACCTTTCAATACTGTTATGGGCGATAACAAGCGTAGCCTCGTCACCAACCAAAATGTCCCACTCGACCGAAGAAGTTGCAATGTTCTCGTTGATTTGTGGAGAATCAATCCCAGTAGCAAGTCCGACGATTTCTGCATTAATCGGTTCAGTGAGGTGAACGGACTGGATTGAATGACCCCTGCTCAACATGAATTGTAGCCCGGCAATGGCCATGGTTGTTGCATCACTGTCAGCACCATAGACTACCTGACCTCGGCACATGAAAGGTGATTGTATGAGCATGGACATATCGTTTTGGACAACGAGGTAACCTTGCCAGTCGATGGTGGAAGTCATTCTCTGGACCTCCCGAAGAGATGAACCGAACATGTCGCTCCTGAGCCACCTACATTGTGCGATAAGCCCACTTCAGCGTCGGTGACCTGTCGTCCATGCTCTACTGAGCCCCGAAGTTGTTTGAACACTTCAACAGCCTGACCGGTTCCAGTAGCTCCAAGTGGGTGACCTTTCGATTTGAGACCACCGCTGGGATTGATACAGACATCGCCCTCGTTTAATCGACCTCTTCCTTCACGTGCAAAGACACCTCCTTCGCCACGCTGAGCAAAACCGAGATCTTCTGTCGCCATCATTTCAGCCACAGTGAAACAGTCATGAACTTCAGCGAAATCAACGTCACTGGCGGTCAGACCTGCTGCTGAATAGGCCGATTGAGCTGCTTTCTGGGTAGCGATGAGTTGCGTTATCGAAGGACGGTCATGGAGAGCCAAGCGGTCAGAACCTGCCCCTGATGAGCGAACCCATACGGGGTCGTCAGTGAATTGACGAACGACGTGATCAGCGGCCAGAATAACGCATGAAGCCCCGTCAGAAGTCGGACAGCAATCGTACAGTGTAAGTGGGTCGGCAACCATGAAACCACTGTTGGCTTTCTCAAAACTCACCTCTTTACGAATATGAGCGACTTCATTGAGAAAGCCGTGCATGTGGTTCTTGACGCTGATATGAACCAAATCATCGTGAACCGAACCAAATTCGTGGAAGTGCCTGCGTGCCATCAGTGCATAGGTTCCGGGAAATGTGAGTCCTGCCAATCTCTCCCATTCCGTATCGCCAGAGACTCCAAGCCAGAACCGCTTGCGTTCAGGTGATAAATCGTTCATTTTCTCAATTCCTCCTGCGACAACTACGTCTGCTTGACCGCTTTTAATCGCCATCCAGGCATCACGAAGGGCGAAACCCGATGATGCGCAAGCATTTTCAACGCGCCGAACCGGAATTCCGTCCATACCGGAGTGTTCTGTTAGAAGTGCAGCGGTATTACCGAGTTGAGCCCCCCCAAATGCAACGCTACCGATAAATGCCTCATCAACGCTACGTGGTTCAAATCCGTGGTCAACGCTTGCAAAGGCTGATTCCGCAGCCTCGGCCCACATGCCCTTCAAACCACTTGGATGGTTTCCGTACTTTGTTTGCCCCGCACCGATTACGGCAACATCGACCATAGCACTCCCACAACGACCCAGCATTTGAGGAAGTCGGTCGAGGTATTCAATCATCCCAATTCTTTGTTTCCACCCGTAGGAACTAAGAACACCCGCTGTCCGCCTTGAATCATGCTGCGACAATGTCGAGAACGGTCTTGTAAAATAAACAACGGATTCTTCACCGGACCAAATTGCCACATTTGCAATGAAGAAGGAAAATTCATCATGAGTGACCGTGAAGCTAATTCTCTAGGAAGAATGCTCGCACTGGTCCTACGCCACGCTCCCGAAAAGTTCAACGTAGAAATGGACATCAATGGATGGGTCAACAGCCGAGAATTGTCCGAGGCAATCGGAAAGCAACGCCGACATTATCACTGGCTTCGTGGATGGCATTTCTCTGCGATCGCCAATTCTGATGACAAAGGTCGTTACCAAGTTGAAGGTGAGATGATTCGTGCCACATACGGGCACTCAATTGAACTTGAACTGGACTTACCCACCGACCAAATCCCTGAAGGATTGTACTGGCCGTGCGAAGAAGAACAAGTGTCCACCATCATGGAATTCGGAATCACTGCAGGAGACAGAAAACACGTTCACCTCTCCCGAAGTATTTCCAATGCTATGGAAGCGGGTCACGTTCGCATCGACCGCCCAGCCATCCTTGAGGTCGACACCGTTCGGGCGATTGCCGATGGAAACATCATCTACCGTGCAGGGAAAACCGTTTTCTTGGTCGACGAAATGCCAGCAGAATACCTGTATAGAATCGATGCCGATGACCCAATTATATTGGAAATCATCGCACAATGGGAACTTGAAGCCGAAGAAGAGTGATTCAAATTTTGGCGCCGCACGAGGCACAAAAATCCAGATCGCTGTCGAGATGTGCACCGCAAGTACTGCAGGTAGCATTACCAACATTCAATGATTCAATTTTACTGACATGTTGAGGAATTCCATCTCGCTCGGAAGACTGGACAATGCGAAGAGGATCAATTCCATGTTCGACGAGTTCTCGATAACGGTTGCCAAATATTATCGCCTCTTGAATCGTTGATTCGATTTGAAGCATGCGAGTCTCGCGTTCGATTCTATCAGGAATCTCGAGAGATTCTTCCAGAATTGCTTGGAGATGCCGCATGAATTCACTCAATGTAGGTCCGTCGGTCATGGTCGATGGTCCATGCCGCCTGTCATCAATCCTTGGTGAGATTTCGATGCTACAGCCCAATTGAATGGGTATGCTCATGAGCGAGATACTCTTGGGACAATCATGCGTGAGGTGGTTGTCATCAAATGGGGAGGTGGACTCATTACAGACAAAACCCTGTTGTGCACCACGCAGCACTCCGTCATCAATGAATTGGCGAAAACAGTTCGAGATTGTGTCGATAACGGACTACGAGTTATTCTTGTCCATGGAGCTGGCTCCTACGGCCACTTGCGTGCAAAGTATTGGAAATTGCATCTCGGCTCACTTCCAAAAGAACTTTTCAAAGCTCAAGTTGAATGTGCCACGCAGGAACAAGCAGTTCAGCAAGTTCGTGATGAGATGATGACACTCAACAGCCACGTAGTGAAAAGTCTCCACGATGCGGGGTTAGAAACAGTCGTTCACCCGCCCCATCAATGGGTTACCAACACGGGAACCAATTTTTTAGGTTCAGTTGAGCGTTTCACTTCAGATGATGAAACAACTGTCCACGTGACATACGGTGATGTTGTTCCAGTCGATTCAAACAAAGAATTTGGTATCTTGTCGGGGGATGATTTAGTTGTCCGTCTCTCACTTGAGGTAGAACATGTTCAACGACTTATCTTTGCAATCGGAGGCGTTGACGGATTACTACGGGTTCCACCCGCTCAGGCTGTCGATGAAGACTTGATTGAAATCTGGTCCAGTGACATCACCTTTGAAGGGCATCACGACTCGTTAATCGACGTTACAGGAGGAATTGGATTGAAGGCTGCTCGAGGAGCCGTTGTTGCGGCGAATGGAATTGATGTATTCATGGTCAATGGCGGCATTCCTGAGCGAGTTTTGAGCGCTATGATGGGCCAAAAAGTTCGCGGCACCAAAATTATCTATTGATGGCGTGGCTACCCTCAATATTGCAACTATTCTATTATTTCACACGAACAAAGAGAACTCTTCATGTATTGAGCGCGAATCCATCGACACAGGGGTTACGATGGCTGGTTATGAAATCTCAGATGTTCCGAACGTGGAACTCAGCGAAAACGATGTTCAAATGCTATCGGATCTCGGTGCTGATAAAACTCAATCCCAATTGATGGGAGAGATGATTATTCTCACCAATGAAATCGATGAAGTTCTTGGCCCAGGTTCGAAATTGGAATCCCACAAAGGTGTAGGAGCGATACATCGGGCCTTCAGCGTACTGTTGTTCGATAATCAACACCGTTTGCTGCTTCAGCGCAGAGCTTCAGATAAGGTCACGTTTCCTGGCATTTGGGCTAACTCGTGCTGCTCTCATCCACTCCACAGCGATTCTGAAATGGAGGAAAAGGACGCAATGGGAGTCAAGCGTGCTGCAGTTCGTAAACTCGAACAAGAACTCGGTATTCCCGCTGACCAAGTCCCCCTCGAAGATTTCCACTTCATCACCAAGATGCGCTATACTGCTCGGATGAATGAGAACTGGATTGAGCGTGAAATAGACCACATTTTGGTTATACAAGCCGACGTAACACTGGCGCCGAACCCAAACGAAATATCCGATGTGAAGTGGGTTAGCCGAGACGAACTTGAAGAAATGCTGATCGCAGAGCCTGAGGAGCACGGCGTCATTGCTCCATGGTTCCGCTGCATTGCTGCTCAAATCATGAACGAAGAATGGTGGGCAAGCATTGGAGATGCCGATAAGCTTCAGTCTCTTGTAGATTCCACCATCCACGACATGGGTGATGTATCACACATGCTGCCTGAAGCCCAAGGAGCCGACTTGATGACGTCGCTTGCAGAGATTAAACCGCTGTTGGAGTCACGCATAGAACGTGCACTCACGCACACATCACATGAACGTCTTTCCGGCGCCATGATGCATCTCATCGATGGAGGTGGAAAACGTCTACGTGCATGTCTGCCTTGGATGGTAGCCAAAGCAGTTGGAGATACTCATTCCGGCCTGCTCGATGTTGGAGCTGCTATTGAAACGATTCACAACTTCACGCTGGTTCACGACGACATCATGGATGATGATGACATCCGCCGAGGACGAAATGCAGTTCACATTGAATATGACCTTCCAACCGCCATCAATGCCGGAGACGCAATGCTGGCCATTGCGTTTGAAGCAATGGCCGTAGCCGAAGGAATCGAACACAGCATGCTTCCATTTTTGGTGAAAAGAATCGGACGTATGGTTCGAAGAGTCTCGGAAGGGCAGCAACTCGACATAGATTTTGAGAATTTAGAAACGGTATCAGAAGACCAGTATATCGAAATGATTACGGGGAAAACCGCAGTCATGTTCCTCACCTGTGCGGAAATTGGGGCATACCTCTCCGGAGCTGACGAAGCAACCGTTGAAGTGATGCATGATTGGGGGCTCGCCGTTGGACTCTGCTTCCAATTGATGGATGATTTGATTGACGCACTCTCTGATTCAGAGACACTTGGAAAACCGTGCGGTTCAGATGTAGCACAGGGTAAAAGGACGCTGATGGTGATTCACGCACTCCGTCAAGATGATTGTCCAGCAAAGTCCACCCTCCTCTCCGTACTTGGTAAGGCCGATGCTGCCACTCAGGACGAAATTGATGCTGGACTTCAAGCTCTGGAAGAACTTGGTTCGATACAATATGCACGTGACCGTGCTGAGGCATACCACGCTAAAGCGCATGAGTGCCTCAATCAAATTCCAGACGGACCTGCATTGCGGGCTCTCCGTGAACTCACTGATTTCCAGTTACAGCGAATCAGTTGAGACGCGATGGGTGATGTCCATTCCGATTCGGAGTTGTCCCGGATGAAGTACCTCAGCATACCAACGTGTTTGATGAGGATTTTTTTTGTGGGAAAGCAAGTTAAACTGCCCATCAAGGAACGAAGCTTTGATGGTTTTACAAGGCGTTGCTGCTCCAGTGATACGCAGAGTGAGCGTCGAGGTGCTAAGTACCGAGCCTATATCGAACATGTTCCAATCAAAACCACGAACCAATACATTCTCTCCAGTCGTACCTCCAGAAATTGGATGGCCACTTTCTTGAAGCTGTTCGATAATTTCTTCACTCAGTAAACAGACAGCACGAGAAGGACCTCCGTGATGCTTCAGATCGTTTTGGCGGTCTCCACTGCAACCAGATTTAGAGACTTCGAGACATTCGACACTGTGTTTAGGAACCCCACCCGTAGGTGCAACATACAATCCAACGATTGTTCCTTGCATGAACTCACTCTGAATAGTACGATTCTGGGTACGGCTCGGGCTTGAGCCCCTTGCGAGTACGGATTTCAGCAACGACCTTGTCAAACAATTGAGGTGGGAGTGTTTCGAAACCGAGATTTTCCGTATTCCAAACTGCTCTGCCTTGAGAAGCTGCACGAATGTCGTTTGAGAATCCAAACGTTTCTGCAATCGGAAGTACACCAACAACGGTTGTGACCTCGCCTTCGGACGGCATGTCTTCGATGATTCCACGACGGTTGGTTACTTCGCGGGTAACGCCACCAAGCCAGTCGTTGGGAACCGAAACGAATGCTTTCTGCATTGGTTCGAGAAGTACCGTGCGAGCACGCATCATTGCACCCTTGATACCGTTACGTACAGCGGGAATTGTTTGTGCAGGCCCACGGTGAATTGCGTCTTCGTGAAGCTTTGCGTCAACGAGTCGAACAAACATACCTTGAACAGGTTCATCAGCGATTGGACCCTTGACACAAACGCCGTTGAATGCTTCAATAATCAGCTCACGGGTTTCGTGAAGTCCCTGAATACCCTTGGTGTCGTTGACAAGCACATTGGTTCCGTTGATTGCGTAAATTTTACGCATCAAATCTTTGTCCATTCCAAGTTCACCAAATTTATTTCCGGTTTCTTTTGCATCGTTCGAACGGACTGGTCCATCTCCCAGATCGCCAGCCCGTAGCGCTGCAATAACTTCAGCAGGAAGAGTTTCAATCTCAAAGAAGAAACGGTTGTGACGGTTCGGAGACTTTCCTTCGAAAGCGTTGCCACGGTTGCTGCCTTCGATACCTTCTCGGTAAACGACGATTGGTGGACTGACCTTGACCTTGATGTTCTGTTCTTCCTCGATTCGGTAGACGGTGATTTCCAAGTGGAGTTCGCCCATTCCAGCGAGAAGAGCCTCGCCGGTTTCTTGGTTGGTCGTGACTTGAAGAGATGCGTCTGCCTTGGCGAGGGAACGAAGAGCGTCAATGAACTTTGGAAGGTCTTTCATGCTCTTTGGTTCAACCGCAACGGTAACCACAGGGTCCGAATAGTGTCGAATTGCTTCAAACGGCGTAAATTCTTTGTTTCGAGAAAGGGTTACACCAGCAGCAGCTGAACGGATACCGGTCAATGCAGCAATGTTGCCCGCTACGACGTTTGGAACAGTGATTCGGTCTCCTCCGACCATCATGCTGACTTGCTGAACACGTTCAGGTTTTGCAGCACCGATAGCATAAACGGACTCGCCTTGAGCAATGGAACCAGAATAAATTCGACCTACTGCGACTTCACCAGCGTGAGGGTCCATCCAAATCTTGGTGATCATCATAGCAAGCTCCGCATCTGGATCGCACGAAACCATCGCTTTTCCAATTTCAGAATCGAGGTCACCGGTCCAAATATTTGGAATACGGTACGGTTGAGCTTCAACAGGGCCTGGAAGTTTCGTAACTGCCATGTCCAAGAGAACCTCGTGAACGGGAGCCTTTGTTGCGAGTTCCTTTTGGTTCTCGTCGTTACAGTACGCAAAGATATCTTTGAACGAGATACCTGATTTTGCCATGTAAGGTACGGTGATTCCCCAGTTGTGGTACGCAGAACCGAAAGCAACTGTGCCGTCTGCAACGGAAACTTGCCACGATTTCTTAAATTCTTCAGGAGCAAATTGACGAATCAATGTATTGACCTTCTTGATAGTCCCAGTGAAACGGGCCATCATGTCTTCTGGGGTTACTTGCAATTCGTTAATCAATCGATCAACCTTGTTAATGAACAGAACAGGCTTGACCTTTTCTTTGAGTGCTTGACGAACAACCGTTTCAGTCTGTGGCATTGGGCCTTCAACTGCGCAGGCAAGGATGAAACATCCGTCAACGGCACGCATAGCACGAGTTACGTCACCACCGAAGTCAACGTGACCTGGTGTGTCGATGAGGTTGATGAGGTAGTCTGTTCCTTCAACGCCGTGAACCATTGAAGCGGAAGCAGCGTTGATTGTAATACCACGGGCGGATTCCTGTTCGTCGAAATCTAAAACTCGTGCAGCACCTGCAAGGTCACTGGACATCATTCCAGCACCAGCGATGAGGTTGTCAGAAAGGGTCGTCTTTCCGTGGTCAATGTGAGCGGCAATGCACAAATTTCGAATTTGTGGTAGAATGTACATTACTTCGGTTGCCTTCTTGATATTGTCTTCCTTTCGTCCCATGGAATCACCCGTGACATCTCGTCGTTCTTGGCCACCTGAACGGGGTTCTTAAGTGACTCGCAACGAAGGTACGAATTCGTGGAACTGTAAGCGCAACAACATCAGACCTGTTCTGGTCTTGAAGCAGACTTTAACGTCTCAACGAGCCGAGGCAGCGATGCGTTCTAACTCTTCTTTCTTAGCAACTGCAAACGATGTAGCATCACCTGCTGCAGCTTTGGATAGTTCATTGATGATACAGTTGGTCAACGTTCGCTTTGACTTGTGTGTTCCCTGTTGTGCACCCTTGGCAAGGTTGCGAAGAGCGACGTCAAGACGGCGAGATGGTGAAGAATCAACCGCCTTTGGTTGGGATACTGCACCAAATTTGATTCGGGTGATTTCTTCCATTGGAGCAGCGTTGCAGATGGCGTCAACAAAGGTTTGTAGAGGATTGTTTCCTGATTTGTCAGCGATCGAATCAAGTGCGGCTTCAAAGGCCTTCATAGCACCCATTTTCTTTCCAGTATATGGACCGGTTCGCATGAGTTTGTTGATGTATCGCTCAACCACAGAGAGTTTTGCCTTGCCGAACCAAGCGTTGGCGTGACGACCACCAGTGTGAGGTACGCCAACTGTTGTGAGGTTGATGTAAGGAAGCAATCCTGGGTCCTTGCACGTAATTGCAGATGCATCCCACTTTCCAAACACGAGTGTTCCGATACCTGCAATCGGTCGAATTTCTTCGACGACTTCTTCTTCGACTTCTTCGATTACCACTTCTGATTCAGACATAAACACACCTCAGCGAACTGGCTTCTCCTTGCGACCTCGGACCATTTCATCGAGTGAAACGCCGTTGACTTGAATGACCTTGTAGCGAACTCCCGGAATGTCTCCGTACGAACGACCCATGCGTCCACCGATACCTTCTACCATCACTTCATCGTGCTCGTCAATAAAGTTGATTGCACCATCGCCGGGAGCGAAAGCAGTGAGTTTATTTCCGTTTTTGGTCAATGAGATTTTGACAGCCTTTCGGATACCAGAGTTGGGTTGCTTGGCTTCAATACCGACTTTTTCGATAACGATGCCCTTGGCTTGAGTGGACCCTGCAAGCGGGTCGTGCTTTGCCCGAGATTTGAGCATACGCTTCTTGTATCGTCGGTCAGACCAACGAAACTTTTGACGGTCCTTTGCCATTTTAGCACCAGCGAAGAGTCCTCTGCCCATCATAATCACCGCATTGAAGCACTTCGCCGACTTGAAGCCCCTATTTAATAGCGTCCCTTGAGGGCTGTGATACGCAACGCGAAATATGATGCAGTATCGTCTAGAAATCAAACCTAAAATCAGCATCAATTCAACAAAGATTCGCGCCTTCATCACTCTAAAACAGAAACAAGGTTCAAGCGATGAGTCAGGGTGGCGTACCCCATGGCATTCCGTGACCACCTCGGCGCAGCGACCGAAGAAGCATCTTCCACCAGCCTCATTCACGGAATGTGGGAACATTCGCGAGCCTCGAACCACGACCTCACAGTATTCAGCAACATTCCCGAAACGCCGGGCCATAGAACCGCCGTTAATCTTCTGACTCGCGACAGGTTATGCGCCGCTATTGGAATTACACCCGAGGAGTACATCGATACTCTTGGCTGGGCAATGTCCAACCCCAGCGAACCAGTAATTGTTGATGCATCGGAAGCCGAATGTTATGAAAATATGCAAGAAATCGTGGACATCACAAAAATCCCGATTCCCCATCACTGGCCACAAGACAGAGGACGTTATTCATCCGCAAGCGTGATCATCGCTGAAGACGACGGCGTTCGCAACATGTCGTTTCATCGCCAATTTTTACGCGACCCAAATCATCTGGTCGTTCGACTCGTCCCACGCCACTTACGCACGCTCACTATGCAGGCACGTCAAGAAGGGCGAGAAGTGAACATCGCTGTCGTCAACGCTCCGGATCCGGTTGTTTTGCTTGCTGCTGCAATGTCATTCGATGAGAACATCGACGAACTCACCATTGCCGCTGCGTTGCATGAGAAATTGTACGATAAGCCACTTCGATTAACACGAATGCCCAATGGCGTGCTCGCCCCGGCCGATGCTGAGTATGTCCTGTGGGGAAGAATCACCACTGAGAACGATGATGAGGGACCTTACGTTGACATCACTGGAACTGTTGATGATGTTCGTCAAGAACCCGTCATTGAAATCGATGGGGTCGTCCATCGGAACAACCCGATATTCCACGCCTTGATTCCTGGCGAAGCCGAACACAAGACCTTGATGGGCTTGCCTCGTGCACCGACCATAAAAGCAGCCGTGAACGAAGTCTGTGAATGCATCGACGTTCACATGACTGAAGGCGGATGTGGGTGGCTGGCTGCCGTCGTTAAAATCCGTAGAGTCAGTGAAGACGACCCACGCAATGCAATCCAAGCAGCACTTGCGGGGCACAAGAGTATGAAGATGGTCACCATCGTCGACGAAGACATCGATATTGGCAACCCAGTTCGGGTTGAATGGGCCATGGTCACTCGCTGGCAACCAGACAAAGACACAATTATTCTTTCCAATCAGAAGGGTAGTTCCCTCGACCCGTCAAGGGACAGTGACAGCTTGACTGCAAAAGTAGGATTTGATGCCACGCTGCCGTGGGGAGTGGACCATGAAGGCTTCAAATCGGTTCAATGAACAATGAAGCGAAGATATTGAAGAGAAAGAGTCGGTGTGCGTTGTATGGTGGGGGCGAGTGCGGACCTTTTGCAGCACCCACGTCGGAATCTTGGAAACAGATACCGGTCGCAGGCACGTAAGTTTGCTCAACTAGCCGTTGCAGATTCAGACCGGTTCGATGAAAACATGGCATGGGCGGAGCAAAATGCTCGTCAAGCAATTCTTCATGATTTCACAGACGAACGGAATTGGCGCTGCCTTATTGATATCAAACTTATTTTGAAGGACGGTGAAGGTTTGTGTGCGGTCTTGGAGGATGTCTTTGTCGTTCTCGGACGAGATGCCGATAACATTGAGCAACTGAAGGGTATTGATTTTCTCTTGGTTGGTGATGAACTCTTGGATGCAGCATTCAAGCGTGACCCTCTGGACCCCGATGAGTGGTGGACGCTCTTCACAGAAAGCGTTCAATCCAGTGAATTGCTCGATGATTTTGTTCAGCGATGCAAGCGTCTTGACTTCCGTGATCAGCGAGCCAATATTGTCTATGCACGACGATTGGAACGCATACGAGGAGCCGGGCATGAAGCGCTGTTTATCGAACTTTCAAAGCACCTTTTGGCTCACAGGCCCAACAATCACGAATTGTGGATGGAATTAGGTCGACTCCATGAACGACGGGAGGAAATGGATGAAGCTTGGTCATGCTACGACCACGTGCAGCGATTGCAAACAACGCAATTTCCGCGAGACCTGTTCCTCGAACGTATCACTGCATCGATGCTCGGAGAACAGAAGGAACCATGGAGCATTCCAAGCGTCGAAAAACGTTCACAATTTTTAGACCAAATGCTCTCACTCACACAGCGTGTTTCGACGGTTGAGCAAGAGGCTGAAGTCGAACTCGTCCTCACAAATGATGAGGAAACGGTGAACAAGGACGAAATTCGACTTGAAGCTTTAATCGCTGCTGGCGATGTATCTGAAGCGTTCTTTTTGGCTCGACGACTCGCATCACAAGGCGAAGAGTGGGCCGAGCAGTGGGTCACGAAAGCAAAGAACGCAATGTGAGTGAAACCAATGACTGAACAGCCAGTGTTTGTGTTAGCGTGGGTCACGCAAGAAGGTGAGGACCCTTTACTCCTGGGACAAGGTGGACGGGTTCTTTTTGTTGAGCATCCCTCTCGGGGATGGGAAATACCCGGTGGACATCTTGAACCCGGGGAAAGCCCTGAAGTTGCGCTGTTACGTGAACTCATGGAAGAGACGGGGCTCACGGGAGAACTCATGTCGTGGAACACTGAATACTATCCAAGCGGCTGGGTCGGTCACGTCACGGTTCAAGCCGAAAGCCATACTTCATGGGACGTCCATGATGAAAAAGTTTCCAAAGTTCAGTGGTGGAGTGATGTACCGCCACTCAAGCAGTGGACACACAAAGAATTCATGGATATATCTGAGTGGTG
>DAME01000038.1:49996-59782 GCA_002499545.1 Euryarchaeota archaeon UBA88 | reverse complement strand
AATCTATAGATTATAACATCGTCAAAGTAGCCAGTCGAACACCCCATGCTTCTTTGGCATTAACATCTTCAAGGCAGTTTTGGACAATCGCAGCAAGCATCGGGTCTTCAACCCCGTCTGGGTTGTCAAAGAGGTTGGAAAAACATTCGAGTTTGTCATAGCGGTGAGCGAGACTCACCATTGCTCGAAGGTCTGGTCGATCAGAGCCGGCATGGGTGTCAGGTAGGTGTTTGAAACACCAGTCGAATACAGACTGGATATCCTCTGGGTGTACTCGAAGGAGAACTGGTTCTTCACCAGCTTGTCGAGGAGCCACATTTTCCACTTGAACGTGCATTCGTTCGGCAGTTGGGTCAACAGAATCACTCGCAAAATCAAGGAAAAGGGCACCTCCTTCAACCGCCATTCCAGTTTGGTGGGCTCGAATCGCGTGGGCATGAGCATTCCATGCATGCCTTGCTGCGTCAAAGGCATGGCCAAGAGAGGCTCGAATTCGACTCGCACCAAGGCGTGAAAGAGCGATGGTTTCGTGCGCGTGGTTCCCGTTGCGAGGGATGTCAGAATACACAGACAAGGCCATCAACGATTCACCGCAGGCGATATGGAGCGCTGCTTTATTGATGAGTGAAAGGTCGTGGTCACGGCTTGCCAAAGCAACTGATTTGAGACGAGTCTCAGCCCACGTAAGGTCGTCTTTTGCACCTTCAACATCTCCAGACTCATATTTCACGAGACCGCGTTCCATACGTAATCGGCCCTCGAGTGCTAAATCACGGGTTGATTCTTCACGAGTAATCTCCAATGCATCTTCAATGGCTTGGGCCAATCGGGTATCTCCAAGCATTCTTCGGCGAACCAGTGAAAGTGTAGCCTTTTGGGCTGGAGTGAGTTGAGGTTCAATCACAGCGAGCAACTCAGCAGCATCCAGGAACATTGCAGCTTCTGCTAGTGGAAGCCAGTTCGACCATTTCATTTCATCCCGCCACGCGGTCAAAGTATCGAGTTCAACCGGACCAAGTTCTCTCCATCGAGATACGAAGAAACCCGGGGCCAGTGGAACATCAATTTCAGTCATTCAATCACTCCATTCGAGGCAGGTTAGCTACTTGGGCAATAAACGCTGATTCTGCTGCAATGCGGTCAATTGAACCAGACCACCCTGCTGCACCATCGTGCCCACCGCCTTCACCACCAAGTTGTTCGGCTACACTTGACATCAATTCTCCAAGATGTATACCGGCTTTGGTTGCCGCACGAGAAGCTCGAGCTGTGAGACGAGTGACACCATCGCGATAACGGCTCACCAGTGCTATCTCCGCACCTGTTCCAATCAACAAGCCAGCCAAACGTCCTTCCAATGTGCCAGCGTATGTGTGAACGATGTTCCAATGACCCGAATCGATTGAATTGGCACGTTGGAGACCCCGAAGTAGACTTCCTCGTTCGCTGGGCGATGTCGCCTCGGATTCCAGTGACTCTACAAATTCAGCATAATCGATATCACCTGTCTCAAGCAGCGTATTTGCCGATTGGAATGCGCCAAGATCTGCATGCTTGAAGCGCCCAGTATCTGTTATCAGTCCTGCAAGTAACATTTTTCTTACTTCCAGTGAACGGGTTCCCGATGAATAGTGATTCAAGTAGGATTCCACGATTTGGGTTGTTGCTCGAACACTCCACTGAAGGTTGAAGTCATCGTCGCTTAAATCCCAATCATTGGTTGCATGATGATCCAAAACACATACGGGGACATCTTTTGGAAGTTGTAGGCCGATTTGTCCTGGAGCTGCAGCGTCTACCACGACGATTCCACCCATGGACTGCGGCCAGACAGTCTGCTGCGCTGAGAGTTTCCGAAACGGAGCTTGAAACTGTTCGACAAGACGCTTTGCAGTTCGCCCAAGGTGTAAACCGCATGCCATCATGTTTGGATGGGAAGAGGCAAGTGCAATAGCAGAACCAACCGTATCCATGTCGCCGTTCTTACCGGTGATAACAGGGACTGCTCCTTTCGAACATGCGGAACTGAGCCATTGATGAAGTGCCTCAAGTTGTTCCTCTTGCTCGTGAATACCCTTCATGCGGTTTCCGACCCCTCAAGCATTTTCTTCAACTGGTCGTACGTCGCTAACAATTCTGCCTCGCGCTCAGTGAATCTCTGAAGGTGTTCTTTCAATGCCTCAAGTGTTGATATCAGTTCTTTGTAAAGTGCGTCCCGATCTGCCACTTCAACCATGACGCCTCCCATCTGTTGATGGAGAGCAAGGTCTTTTGGCTGATTTTTAACCGACTCAGCAGTTGTTTCTAATTCCAAAACCTGTGCACGAAGGTTCGCCAACTGTTGGCGAGCAGACTGAACTTCATTGACGACGACCTGTAATTGCTCCATGTTATCCATTGGCTCACCACTGTGTCTCAATTGGTTTTGGTTGATGAACCCTCGGACTCATCACCAAGGGTAAGAAGCAGTGAGTCAACCGCAATAAGACCGCGAATTCTCGTGTTCCACATTGCACGCAAATCTTTGCATTTGGATTCATGAAGACTGAACTGAAACTGAGTTGAATCGATGTTCCACGATACAGTTTCGTCGGTAGCTAATGCGTCTGCCAAAGCCCTTGTGTCACGCTGGTCCTTTCCTCGGACACGGAGTGTAACTGACCATGGGGATGACATATTCACCACACCGGTCAAAGTGAGATTATTCTTCTTCAGAAATTTCGCCTGCAGCAAGAGCACGCTCGTAATCGAGAGCGGCTTGTTGAGCGATGAAGGCCATGTCAGCAGTGGTTGCACCTTCAACTGAACGTCGAAGAATTCGACTGTTCGTATCGGATGCACGAGTGAATGGTTCCCAAGCGCCTCCAGCGAAAGTGTGATCGCACTTCGAGCAGTGCCAAATTCCAACGGATCGACGGGTCACTTTGCGGTATTGACAGACTGGGCAGGTGTACTTGGCCGTTTTCTTAGCCATTGCTGAACCTGCGTTTCGTCGTACTGAAACACCGTATCGTGCTCCAAACTTTGCTGTTGCGCCTGCTTTCTGTGTTCGCTTTGCCAATCAGTTCCCCTCCTGGTTTGCAACGAGTTTTCGAAGTTCAACACATCGGTGATGTGCCACATCAAATATCTCTGCAAATTCGGCGGGCGTGAACACCCCTCTTAACCCCTTTTGTAGGGAGTGGAGGTGACCCTCGTCTCCGAGCGTGATGTGAATACGCTCATCGCCACCGAGTTCCTCTTCTTCAGATGGGTCGTAGACATAGCGTCCTCCGACTCGGGTGAAGGAAGCCATAATCGGGGTGCCTTTCACCTTTAGAGTGTAGTCTTCACCGACGTCAAAACGTTCAGCAGGGACAATTGCAGTACGAAGGGCAGCGATTGCGGCAAGTCCGCAAGCGTCGAAAATATTTCCACCGTCAGAAAGAACGTGAATGTCAATCATGACACCCCAAACTTTCTCGCCGGGAACGATACAGAGGCTTTCCATATCGATGCAACCTGATTCACGGATCCCTCGGTCGACGACTCGGCCAAGTTCAATGGATTGAGGTGAAGGTGGTCCAGGCTCATACTTGCGGTGAGCTACAGGGCGTAGTTCAGCCCCACACATGAGAGAACCTTGCGATGGACGGTCTGGCCAAGGAGTTCGCAATTCGAACTTTACACCAGCATAGACAATCGTTCCGCCCATGGTAACTTTTGCCGACCCCTCGGCATTGTAGAGACAATCTGTTTCAAGAGTGACTTCACGACCTTCCCAGCGTCCACGACCGTCGAGACGAAGGTCGTCTTCAGCAAGGCGTGCAAGTTCTTGGCGGAGCAATGTTGGAACGAGTTCGACCATCAGCTCTCACCTCCTTCATAGCGTCGCTTGAGAGCATCAACCATGATCTCATGGATTTCAGCTGCTGCTTTGAAGTTGTATTCCATAGCCAGATTGTATTCATCCGGAGAAAGGTCTCCATCCATTTGAAGGAAGGCTATCTCACCGGTATTCGGTAAAATTCCAACGGGTAAATCAGCTTGACCGTAGTTATCTTCTGCTTTGTCCAAGTCAAGAACGACAATGTCTTCGACTTTTCCAGATGCAACACCGACGATCAAATCACGCATTGGAATGCCTGCATCGGCCAGTGCCACTGCAGCAGCAGTAATGCCTGCACATCGAGTACCTGCTTCGGCAGCGAGGATCTCGATTTCAACTCGGATCTTTGAACGTGGAAAACGCTCCACCAAAACAACCGATTCTAGTGCTTCGGCTGTCACTTTTGAGATCTCTCGAGAACGTCGGTTGAAACCTGGACGAATTCGATCACTGGTCGAGAATGGAGCCATGTTGTATCGTACATCGATTACAGCCCTGTCTTGGCGTTGAATTTTCCTTGGGTGTGCTTCCATTGGACCGTACACCGCAGCAACTGCTACGTTGAGTCCTTGGGTCACCATCGCAGAACCATCAGCAGCAGGTAGCACACCCGCTTCGATTGTTACTGGTCGCATTTCATCTAGCTTGCGTCCGTCCAGTCGTAGACCGTCGTCGCGTAATAATTGTACATCACCGTATCCGCCCATTAAGCATCACCTTTCTTTTGAGTTGTTTTTTCAAGAGCAGAAAATTCCGCTTCGAATGTTGATTTGTGTCCAGAGGATTGGACCAAAGCCACCGCTTTACGGGCCCATGCCATTCCGTCAGCATCTCCGTCAATCCAGACTTTGCCGTTTTCACCGATGATGATTCTGCAATCGCTAGCGTCACGAAGACGTTGAAGCATTGCATTACCTTCACCCCGAAGGCGGTCGATGTGGTTAATTGGGACTGAGTGAACTGAACCTTGGTTCAATCTTCGTAGGCCAACACCCTTCATCGTAAGAACAACGTTGTGGCACTCATCGACTTCTTGGACTCGAGCAAGAACAACGTCTCCGATGCCCATGTGCTGGCGTGCCGCTCCGAACTCGACCTTCCAGGGTGCCAATGACATTGGTAGCAAACCTTGGAATGGACCGTTGATGTTCATGAACCAGAGATTGTTTCGCACTTCAGCCACTGTAGCGACAATTAAATCGCCGGAGCGTGGCATGTATGCACTGTTAATCGGGTCGACCGAAACAGTGTTGTTGATTTCTCGAACCCACCCTAACCGGGTAGCAATAATTGTATCGTTGTGTGCCAGTGCACCGCTTCCTACGCGAACCCCGTCAGATGGCCCGATGGCCATTCCCGGGGTCACGAGGCGCTGCTCGGCGCCGTTTTGACCGTTGGACATTTCTTTCTCTCCATCCGTGGCGAATCGACAACCCATGATAAAACCGACCCATGGCTCGACTGTAAGCAAGCCGTCAAGGAACCTACAATTCTTTGACTTCAGTATCGGATGATTGACGCATAACTTGGGTGATAATGTCTGCTTTCATTCCAGCAGGACATTCGATGACCGCGGCCCAAGAACCGTTTTCCAACCACTGTTCTTTCTGCATGTAAGGCCGTAAAATTCGTGAAGCAGAACCGTAAGCTGAACCCGGAACTCGAAAGGCCATTCGAATCGATTCAAACGAAAGTGGAATCATAGGTTTGAGTTTGTCAATGGCGTCTTTTACTTGGTCCTCAAGACGCTTGAATGGATCCACCGAGTACCGTGATTCCTCGAGCGCTAATTCAATTCGAGTTTTCGGGTGTGGGCTCTTCGTCTTCGGGTCCACTGCCTGCGTATGTATCTCGTGAACAATCTGTTGACGCATTCGTTCAACCATCGCTTTTCTCTGTACTGTTGTGAGCTGAATGCTGCCCTTTGAAAGAATGGTCACCGAAATCGTTCGAATATCTTGAGTACCAAACACGGACTCAATGGCATCTGAAGTGGGACGCTCTCCACCACGTGCATCATGGAATACCTCATCCATTGCTAGAAAATGATTCAAATCAATCGATTCAGGATCCTCTTTGAAATCATCAACCATGGTTGGGTCAACCAGAATTTCGTAGCGCTTGCCACCTTTTTCCATTCGTGCTAAAACTGCATCATCTAGGCTAACCATCGGTCTCCCTCGGTGCATGTTAGAGGAGACAGCCTTTGAAGGTGGTTGCTGCTCAGTCTTCAAGCGGCTTCAAACGATCGATTTGCTTGTTAACCTCTGACCTGTCCAGAACTCGGTATCCATCACCATCAACAACGGTGACTTCAACTGCTTCACGGTTAAGTTCGGTGTCGTTAGCACTGCGAAGTGCTTCCAATCCAAGTTTCATTGCTGCGTTGAGCGTGAGGCCTTCTTTCCAGTTGGATTCAAAGTATTCTATCACGGTGTTTCTGCCACTGCCAATTGCGCCTGCATGATAGGATTGGTATGCTCCGCTTGGGTCGGTCTCGTAGAGATGAATTCCGTTGGCATCCACGCCGCCAATGAGCAATGCAGTACCGAAGGGACGGGAACCACCGTATTGAGTGAATGATTGCTTAAAATCACAGAGCTTCTTGACCAGCACATCAACTGGTACCGACGCTGCATAGGTGATTCGGTTGACTTGAGCGTCGACACGTGCTCGGGCAACGAGTTGACGTGCGTCAGCAACCAATCCTGAGGTAGCGATACCTATGTGGTCATCAACTTTGAACATCTTCTCGATTGATTCTGGGATGATGAGTCGACTGACAATTCGCTTATCGCAGACCAAGACAACACCGTCACGGAATTTCAATCCCGCTGTAGTGGTTCCTCGCTTGACTGATTCTCGTGCGTATTCAACTTGGAACAAACGTCCATCAGGGCTGAATGTCGTAATACCGTGGTCATATCCTCTTCCGCTTGGTTGCATAATGTCACTCTCAAATTTGCTAAATCATCGACACTTTATGATGCTAAGGGTCCGCTTTCATGAACCTATCAAAAATCCCGACTACTTCTACCAGACCGTCACCCCATTTGAACCCTCACCAAACCATTCAACCCCTAACCTCATCAAAGTACAGCCTTTGGTCCAAGCATGCGGGTCGCAGTTCTCTCATCCGGTGGCAAAGATTCTGCGGCTGCATGGTGGTGGGCGATGTGCCGTGGATGGGAGGTTGCATACTTGGTAACGGTTCGAATCACGGGTAATGATTCGTGGATGTTTCAAATCCCCGGCACTGAACTGGTCGAGCACCAAGCACAACTGGCTGGAATACCCTGGATTCAAGTTCCGACAGTCGGTGTTCAAGAAAAGGAAATCGATGATTTAGAACACGCCTTACGGCAACTCGACATCGACGGGGTCGTCAGTGGTGCGTTGCGTTCGGATTACCAAAAAAGCAGAATTGAACGCATGGCTGAACGACTCGACATCAAGTGCTGGACTCCTCTTTGGCACCAATCGAGCGAAGCACACATGGACGGCTTGATCGAACATGGATTCAAGGTATTCATCACGGGTGTCAGTTGTGAAGGACTCGACCAGCGCTGGATTGGAACTGTTCTGAACCGAGACAACCTGAGCGAACTCAAGCAACTTGCGCAAACTTATCGCTTCAATGTCGACGGCGAAGGAGGGGAATACGAGACACTGGTCATTGCAGGACCACATCTCGATGGAGAACTTTCATTGGAAGGTAAAGTCCACTGGGATGGTGTTCGAGGGAGTTTTGTAATCAGCGACGTTCATTCTATAGCTTGACGCGCCAGCAAAACACACTCGTCGACAATTTCTCCAGATACCCCAATATGGTTTGCTGGTTCGAACATTGCTTCCAATTGCTCAGCAGTGAAAGCTGCTGCAATAGCAGGAGTACGGCTGCATACATCGATCAGTTCTTCCTTGTTAGCAACTGCTTCAAATGATGCTGCCCGAAGAATTTCGTGAGCCTCGTCGCGTGCTATACCGTGGTCGACAAGGTCAATCATCACTTTTTCAGCCATCACTAAGCCGCGCTGTGCCTTGATATTGGCCATACATCGTTCAGCATCAACCCACATTGTCGAGAGAACTTCTCTCGTTTTTCTGATGACATCCTCACACAGTGCAGAACCGTGAGAAAGCGTGAATCGTTCACTGCTCGAATTGGCAAGGTCTCGTTCATGCCATAGAAGTGCGTTTTCGTAGGTTGGAATTATCATCGCCCTGACGATTCGGGCAAGCCCGCTGGCGTTTTCAGACTTGATTGGGTTCTTTTTATGAGCCATTGTAGAGGAGCCCACTTGCTTCTCAACGTCGAATCCTTCACCTGCTTCTTGAAGTTCTGACCGCTGAAGATTTCGAACTTCTTGAAGAATCTTTTCGCATGAGGCAGCGACGTTTGCTAACCATGAAACATATTCAATATAGCGATCCCTTCCAACAACTTGGGTTGTGGCTAATGGCACACCCAATCCGAGGTGAGTCAAAATCAATCGCTGTAATTCACGGGCGTGTTCCCCCTGTGCTGCACCTGTGCCGACTGCACCGAGGAATTTACCGACTGAAATACGTGGAGCGGCTTCATCGAGTCGAATCAGTTGACGGCGTAATTCATCGAGCCAGACTGCCGCTTTGAGTCCAAAGGTAATCGGTACAGCAGCCTGGCCGTGTGTGCGCCCGAGCATAACGGTATCTCGTTCTCGCTCTGCAACATCAGCGCACACGCCAATAAGCAGACAGAGTTGTTCTCGTAGGAGAACGATACTGTCGCGAAGTTGGAGAGCGACTGCGGTATCGACAATATCGTTGGATGTAGCACCTAAATGGATACACCATCCGGCTTCACCTGCTGCTTCCGCCATGGCCTTGGTGAGGGCCATTATGTCGTGACGTGTTTCGGCTTCAATTTCAGAGACCCTTTCTTTACGAACAGAATCGGGATTGGAAATCGCCGCAACAGCGTTGTAATCTTCCTCCGAAACCCTTCCAAGTTGCATGTGAGCCCAGATAAGTGCACGCTCAACCTCAAGTTGGCGTTCGTGTCTGCCGATTTCAGACCAGATTCGTTTGAAGTCTTGAGCACCGTACCGGTAATCCAATGGGCAGAAGGACATGAACCCCTCCTTACGACACGCTTCATCAACCTTGCCGTGGACAAGAGTGCAATTCCAAAACCATATTTTTTCTACTCGAGTTCATCCGATGATACGGGATTCATGACCGAGCGAATCAAAATCACTGCAAAGATGGTTGAGATTACGAACGCTGCTCCAACATAGGTTGACTGACTGTACCACATTAAGCCGACTCCAACCAACGAACCGTATGCAATTATTTGGCACACTGCTGAGGCGAGATGGAGTCTATCCATACGGTCTTTGCTCAACTTTCCATTGTGCTCCAGCAAAAACGTGTAAATGAGGAAATAAATACCTTGGAACGGAAGCGAAGCGGCGATAATTGCAAGAGCAATTTCCCGTATGAATTGAGGATTAGCCTCTTGCTGAATCCCCTGAAAAAGCATCACAGCAGTGTTGGTTCCCAGCAGTGCGGCCATGATAGTCCAGCGCTTATCCTGCGACGAAGTTCGACTCTCGACGTTCACAGATTTCTCAGCCATGGGACGCTGGAGCCAAGGAAGGGGTTTGATGTTTCCCTACAAGTGGGGGCAGGTTGTGAGGATTTTACCGATGCAGTTCACAGTCAGAACCGGTTCACAACAGACTTCCTGCTAACTTAACGGCAGCGCCGGTGATCGTTGCTGCAACCAGCAAAAGAAACATCATACCCAGTGGCCCATATTGATTCTTGTCAGAAACGATGGTGCCGAATAATCCATCACGTCGTATTGCATCGACAAACGAAGATGCTTCGTTGAATTCTGGGAGTGGACGTCGAGGGATGCGTTCACCCTTCCG
>DAME01000038.1:0-49611 GCA_002499545.1 Euryarchaeota archaeon UBA88 | reverse complement strand
AATGGAATGAAAAGTATCAATGGGTTTGGCCGTTAGGCATGTACATGGCTCGAACCTTCTTTGATGTTGAGGGGAAAAAAATCCATCTTGCAGTGGAGGGTAGCATTGGCGGCACCACTCTTGGATTGCATATTGCGACCAACATCATCGAACGAGGAGGACGGGTGCTCTGGGCTTCCCCAGATATGCCGGACGGTGTTCGTTTCGGGCAACTGTTTTCTCATCTTTCACTGGCTGACTCTTCACGGTATCATGCCATGAATTTGGTTGGCTCTCTCAAACAATCCGTCGATGTACTGCTTGAAACATCGGCTGCTCTACCAAGCGTTCAACTCGTCGTTTTAGATGATTGGTGCTCTCAAAGTGGTACCATTCCCGCCGATAAAATTACGGAAGTAAAGCGTTTATCAAAAGGAATGGCTGAGCACATGTGTTTGCTGCTTATCAGCAAAGGAAGCATCGATGCAAGCGGTACCAAATCAACGCTGATCAGTGCGCGAGGTGAAAAAGCAATGCGCAAGTCAGGTTTCGAGATATGGAGACTCGAACGAGCGAAGGATGGAGCGTTTCGAGAACTCTACGATTCGCTGGGTATGAAGAGTCTTCACCTGCGAGAAGAAGGGTTCTTTCCGCGAGTTTAATCTTCGTCATTTTCACCGAGAAGTTCTGCCATTTCCTCAAGTGCATCTTCGTCAGGTTCGTTGAATTGGTCTGGATTTTTAGCTCCGCCACCAAGCTCGTCTTCACCGGCAATTTTTGGGGCAGCATCTTCAAGCATTGCTTGTCGGTTATCTCCAGCACGTTGGTAGATTACCCGAATCATTGCCAAAAATAAGACTGCGAGAATAATGTAAGCGATGTTCTTGGTCAATTCTTCACTGGCCATGGTGTTGTCAAATCAACCCTGCCCTTATTGCTTTCCGTATTAAATGAGCGAATCCCATTCAACCGGGCGTGCCAGATGACGACGCGAATCCAACGGTGGTTGGACCCATGACCGAGACGGGGGGGTTCGTGGTGAATCAATCAGTTGTACCTCCGTTCGAGCTTTGCATTTTGGGCAACGGCTACCTTGACCACTACCCATGGACTTCATACGAACTTCGCACTGCTGGCACAACGGACGAATACGATGGGGTACTGAGCGCTCCACTCGCAACTTTTCTAAGTGAATGACACCCGATTGATGAACCAAACCACGCGCCTCAATCTCGTCACCTGGAATGAGCCACTGTGCGAGATTCTTGACATCTCCCGTTTCAGAAAAAGCCAGCATAGTACCGTGCTTGGTATGGAGAATACACGTACCTTTCGCGACAACCTCGGTTTTCAAAACGGTTGTATGAATAGTGGGAGGTAAGTGGTCATCGGTTGCTTGATTGGTGGCGAAAACACGCATTCCTTCGGTTGCTTCGGTTTCAGAACCTCTGCGTAACGCTTCACCCGCAGCCAAAGCAGTGCGAGCGTCACGAGCCCGAACACCAAACAGAACCGGACAGGGCCCCCTTGGCGAAACCAAACCCCTGCCGTGGCGTGGGTCACGTGAGAGGAAGGTTGTCTCCATAGCCTCAACATGCTGGAGTGCAGAAGCACTGACGCGTCGCTCGAGTAAACCGTGGCGAATAGATTGTCGCCAAGCGATAGCTTCCCAAGTGCAGTGCTGTGAACTCCACGCCACTGCGGCAGTGGCGCCGATTCGACCGTGACCACCCCATGAATGGTCAGCGCTGGGAACCGATTCAATGGATACTTCACTTCGAACTGCATCAGTATAGAACGAACTGGGTGGATGCTTGGATGAAAACCACACCATACCCGGATCGGCAGGAAATTGTTCTCGTTCATCGTGGGATGAAGACCCCACTTCACCCTTGAGTCCACTCAGATGTGCCTTCCAATACGAATCCAGGTACTCGATGATTTCGCTTTCATTTGAGCAAGATAGTTCGACTGCAACTGCCGCGTTACCGCGAGTTCTTTGACGGGCAAACGGCCACAATCTCACCAAACGAAGAGAGGAATGTGTGATGGTATTTGGGAGCGATTGAAGCAATTGATGCATCGAATAGGTCGTGCATCCTGCGGCTAAACTGTCGGTGTCATCGAGTCCAAGCCAACCCATTTACATCACCTCACAGGATTGAACCTGTCACCGTCGTCTTCCAAGTCAAGAATTCGATCGATGACTTGAGCGATACCCTTCTGATCCAATACTTGGAACAGTCGAACACCCATAGCCCATCCCGCACCCATGTCACTGCTTCTATCACCAACCATGCAGTCTGTTCGATTTCGTGGTGAAGGAGCGTCACCCCACCAGTCAACCTGACCGTCTTCTGAATTCAATTCGACCATTGACGGACCGCGAGGAACCGGGTATTCATTGCGCAGAATTCGTTCACCTAATCGTAACATGCCAGGCATCGGTTTACGGCAAGCGCATCGATCTCTGTTTCGATGAGGGCATGCCAAAATAAGGTCAAAATGAGCATCAGGGTCGTGCTCGAGAAAAACCGTCCGCATGCGGTCATGAATCGAATGCATTCTGTCCTCGTCCCAGAGACCCCGCATCATTGCGGATTGATTGGTCACGACGCAAATTTGGAAACCTGCCCTGCGAAGTTCACCAACCGAATGTGCCGCTTTTTTGAGCATGATGAATTCCTCGGGGTGATTGATATAATTCGGACTCCCGATATTGAGTACCCCATCCCTGTCGAGGTAAGCAATTCCACCGTGAGAAGGAGATGCAGTAGGCAACGGCAACGGTGTAGAGTTGACCACGACACCTCGCATGGCAGAGCCAACAGGTCGAGGGTGAAGTGATTTTGCTTTTCCTGAGGCGAGCGTTGAAATGGAAATGGTGCTTGGGCATAACCATGCTGTTCAGTGCCGAGATGGCTTCCCTCATCGGTGCGATTGGCTTAGTATCGCTCGCCATATCATGGCACAGACGCAATTCCAACGAACGAAGACTTGCTCAATTTGGCTGGGTTCTTGTAGGACTTATGTTCTTTAACGACGCCGCTAAGTATCTCGAACACCACGACCCAGTCTTAGCGGTCTTTTGCGCTGCAGCTCTCCCATTATCGATTGGTATGGCTTATTGGGAACAGCAAAATTCCAATGCTGATACGGCCAGTGCACTGGTATGGGCACGCGGTGCTGTTGCATACGCTGGAGGTCCGTACTTACTGATTGCTTACGTACCTTGGCTTAACGTGTTAGCCATATGGTTTGTCGCAAGTCAAGTCGCCGTCTTCATGAGGTTCACTGGCACCGATGATGTTGTGCTCGGCGAAACCTATGTCAGTACCTCGGCAGGCGACGTAACCTGGGAAGCGTGGGAGGGAAATCGATGGTTTCTCGGCGACTTTGTCGGAGAATATCCGTTTCAAACCGAACTGCTACTGAGCGATGGGTCATCGATTGGAATTAATTTCGTATTGGGTTGTACAGCACTTCAGTCGATGGTGATATTCATCGGTGCAATTGCGGTTTTGGATATCGACTGGAAACGACGATGTCAAGCACTTTTAATCACCATCCCAGTGATTCATATCCTCAACTTGTTTCGCAACGCTGGACTCATCTGGATGCACACAACCTACGTTGACTGGTCGTATCTCGGAATGTCAGTGTTTGAATTCGGTCATGCTTATGCTGCACGTGTTGTTTCACTGTTCGCCATGTTTTTGATGGCCCTCATCATGTTTGATATTCTACCCGAAATGCACCGTCACATCGTGCGGTTGATGCGTCCTTTCGGATTCTTGCAGAAGAAGACGAAGCAGAAATCATGAACGCAACCATGGTTGCGTGATGTCACTTCGAGTCCACCGTTCTCCACTTCCGGGTGGATATTCGAGGACCTCTGAACCGAAACTGTCAATCATCCCCATCAATTCACTGGATGGAGGTTGTGGAGATGATGATTCAAGCAAATCGTTGATCTCAGCGAACTGGGGGGAGGCTTGGACCCCCGATTGCTCGGTTGGTGCGTACGCATCAAACGGATTGGATGCTTGTTCTGAAGGATTTGGTGCGGCTTCAGTTTGAAACTCTGGAACTACTTTCTCAGCCATTTCAAGCATTTGCTCTGACATTTGAGTGTGCTTTTCATCCTCCCAATCTTCACCACCAGTTCCGCCTTTACCGCCACTGCCGCGAAGGAAAAATACCAGTGCACCCAGAAGGATGATGAGTAAACCTGCCCCGGATGAGTAGAGTACGTCGTTGGCAAGCGTGGGTGCGATGTCAGCATTATCACCTACGCCGTCGCCATCGGTATCCTTGCTTTCATCTGGATCGTTAGGGAAGTCATCTTCATCATCTGGAACACCGTCTCGGTCACCGTCAAATGCGTCATACACGGTCACGCACGATGACATCGCTCGTTCAAGTTCTGCAGACGAGACTGAACCATCGTTGCTGGTATCCATTTCAAGGAATGAGTATGAATTGAGGTAGACTTGTGACGAGAGAGTTTCCACAGATACTGAATTCGAGTTTTCTAGTTGGTTGAAAGTGGTCTGCAGTTCATTGGAGCATGAGCACGCTTCTTGGATTATTTCTCGGGATTCAAGTTCACCGTCTCCGTTCAAATCAAGAAGGTCAAAAGATGTCTCGATGTCGTTTGACATTTCGAATTCTTCGATACTGATTACCCCGTCTTCATCGAGGTCGGCGTCGGTGAAGTATTCAAGAGCGATTTCCGTACAAGCCTCGACAGCTGTTGGTTCATCAGGTTCATCGTCATCAAGAGGTGGAATATCAGAGGCAACCCACGTTGCGATAATGGAAACATCGGTGAATGCTTTTTCAGCAACCAAAGTGATGTCAAAACGACCGTTTGCTGGCATTTGAACAAACAGCGAGTGTGAAGTTCCATCGCCCTTGGAACTGACCTCAACTGGCTCACTGGTGAAGGCTACGTCTGGGTTTCCACCTTGACGTCCATTTGGTCCGCCAGGTCCTTGATTAAACTCCATCAGTACTTGGTCTCCAACGGCCTGGATAAGGAGGTCGCCTTCACCTCCGAAGGTGACCACTTCGAGGTATTCTGCAGGCTGCTCTAATTCGATGAAGAAATACAGCTCTTCACCTTGGGGGGCTTCAATTCCAGACAAGGCCTCGTCATTGAACAACTGAATTGGTGTGCCGTCATACGACCACACATAGGGCTCCGCGAAAGATGCAGTGATCATCACATTGGCAAATACTTCCTCAGTTTCAACCAAGATATACCACATTCCTGGAGTCGGTTCGTTGAATCCAATGGAATCTCCTGCACCAGGTGCGCCAGACAAATGGTCGTAGTTTGCGGTATCTGGTGCTTCGAGATAGCCCATGTAGAGGGTTGCTTCGCCAAACCCGTCATTGAGGTCAACGACCAATCGACCTGTGTCAGTCGGAACGTTGATTTTGAAGTATTGAAGCAGTCCGTCATAGCCACTCAATGGCCCATACGGAACGCCTGGAGTCAACTCAACTGCATCTTCGGGTTCAATGTTTTCAGGGGCATATGCAAAACTTCCCATGATGGTGAAATCAAAGGTTCTACCCCAAGTATACGCCGTAATGTAATACATTCCTGGCTCAACATCATACAGGGCAACCTCATGTTCGTTACCTTGACCAGTATCCCACGATACCAGTGAAGAAGTTACTTTGTCATCATCTTCGCCAAAGAAGTCATCAAAGTTGAATTGGTCAAATGGGTCGGGAACCGTTCCCCACGAGAGTCCGAGTTCTACGTTTCCAGTCCCGCCATAGGTTTCCACAGTAAGACTTGCAAGTGGTTCTGTGACGTTCATGTAGTAATACAACACACGCTCATCAAAGTCTGCTTGGCGTCCAGCATCAATGGTTTGGCCGGTCACTGGAATTGACGGGATCAGTTCGGTCATGTCATCCAGCGCTGGAGGAGGGTCGGCAATCTCCCACGTCAAGGTGAGCGATATGTCCTCAAGTTCACCTTCAGGAATAACGACGAACCACCAAGTTCCTTCTTCGGGCCAACTCCAACTTTCTGAAATAAAGGTGTACTCTGCTTCGTAGTGGAAATCGTGTTCCCATGAGTTTGGAATGACATCGTGAGAAATGTAGACATTGGTTGTCACTTCCTCCTTTCCAAATTGTCCAAATGAAAACATGTTGAAAAACATCTCTTGAGTCATCGAATCGATGTCTGCATAGAACAGGAGCGTATCGCCAGGCTGAACCGATTCAATGAAGTGCTCATCACTGTTGAATAATTCAATTGCTTGAGCGACAATTGTTCCGTCTGGCATCACCCAATCAGCACCATCAATCGAGCCCTCCAGCCCGTTTGAATCAAGAGTGAAGGCACCTTTTCCTTCAGCAAAAGTCCAGTTAGAAACCCATTCCGTGCTCTGGTTCAAGGCCGTGAAATTGGTGCCAATTGAGATGTTATCAAGCAGTCCTACAAAGTAATTGCATTCACAACCAGCACCCATGCTGCCGATGTACAGTTCATCACACGATTGACCCGAGGTGAAGCAGTCATTTGAACCGAAGTCACCTTGTGGAATCATCGCTTCTTCAGGAAGAATTGCACCTGCAGGGATACCGTTGATCGTGAATTCTCCGCCTAGATTTTCAACCAAACGAACCTCAACGTGAGTCCATTCGTTGGCAAGCACACTGTGATTCGAAGAAGGGTGCTTCGAAAGGCTGTATTCTGAGGAATAACTGAGGTTACCGTCGTTCAAATACAGCCCCCATCCATAGTCGCCCTTCATGGTAATGAATTGAATATCGTCGGTTGAAGTAGGATAAATCCATGCAGAGATATGGAGACTGTTGTTCACGGAAATAGAATCATTGTTCGGGACATGAACGTGGTCCCCATCACCGTTGAATCGCAACGAAAAATCAGCACCTTCACCGACTTCCACAACGCCGTATACCGGGAAGTACTGTGGGTCGTTTTCAAGGTCATTCCACGTACCGGGCATGATGTTGCCCATGTTGGTTCCTGCAATGTGAACATAGTTTTCATCACCACCCTGGGATGGCTGGCTATCCCCCCAATCATTGTAGTAAAATGGGGCGCCATTATGCCAAGAATACTCTCCGTCGACTTCGTAATCTGATAAGCCAATCCACAGGTGGCGGGATTGGTTATCAAACATTGAAAATGTGTCAAAGACCCAGAGATTCTCGTCCGCATCGTTAATGGTTGTCAAAAATCCATCCAAACCACGAGCGGCTTCTGCAGCCTCGTTCCAAGAACTGGCTGAAAGAAGGTGATACGTGTGGTTGTTCGCTGGATTAATTTCGGTATGCAGGACTTCAATACCGTCGACATTGACTGCAGATTCTGCTGACGAAGACGAAAAAATCGGTGCAAGCGAACTTAGCAAAAAAATGACAAGAATGGACAAAGCCCTGACTTTCATGCCCTGTGGTTGAAAAGAACCCTAATATAAGCATCGATTGACTGATTGAATTGAGCATCGCAGTCTCATTTCAAACGCTTTCCACCAATACGCAGTTCAGTTTGCAACGGCATTTGGTGCTCCCAAGCAAATTCTTTGACGATTCTCCATGCTTTTTCAGAACCCTCAAAGTCCTTAACATCGATAATTTTGTTGCGCGTATTCGCCTTGAATGCCGCAATGGGCTCAGCATTTTTGAACACGAGATAGGCGGAACCAAAACCAAAGCGTTCTTTCAAGATATCAGCAAAATACGGTGCAATTGGATCACTTGGTGGCAAAACAAAGTCCCGGATAGGAGGTATATCTTTGGCTTCTTCCAAGAGATTCTTACGACCCCAGCAGACCTGGTCCAAATCTTCGATGAGGAATCCCTTGACCAGAGTATCATCATCTTCAAACGATGTCAGAACAGCTTTGAGCTCCTCAGGCTTGAACGGTGTACCTGCTAATCGCAGCAGTTGCTTCAGAGTGATAACCGGGTAATCTTGAACTAACTTACGAAGGTATTCGCGCCGAAGTTCAATTGGATCGATGTCTTTTTCCAACTTCACTGCCCTGAATCCGCCTCTAAAATCTTGAACAATATGCCCGCTACGAATCAGGGGTTGAATCAATTTTCTAAATTCAGACTGCGTAAGCGCATGCCGTTCTTTGAACAGATTGGGGTCGGAATTCGAACTGAAGAATTCAATAACGTCCCACAACTCTTCAACCGGTGGTTCACCACGAATGGCGAGTAAATCTTGGAAATGCTCGTAGGTCGACCACACTTGATGGCCCCGAAGATTGACACCTTGATGGAGGCGGTTTGCACTGGCCATACTTTTCAAATCCATCCTGTAGACTTCACATCGACCTCGTAGAGCGAAGTCATCGCGGATTTCGGGGACTTTCTTGACTGCTTGAACCTCGTGCTCCATTCGAGTTTTCTGATGGAGGTTGTGACGATGGAACAGAGCTCGCTCAGCGATCTCTCGAGGTTGCGGGTCAACAACACCGCCACGAATCATACGCTCTCCGGCCAACTTGAAACCAATTGATTCAAGCGATGCACGAGTGGTTTCATCAAGGTCTGTCACGGGTTCGCTGTTGAAATTCGACATCACGGCAACGTCAACGAGTTGGTCTGCGTGGTTTTCGAGAAGTAACTTAAACGCCTCACAGAATTCATCAAGATAGGCAGTGGGAATGTGCAAGTCCTTGATAACAAGATAATCGTTCACCTTGAACATCAAGACCTTACCAATTGGGTCAATTCCTTTGAACACTGGCAGATACCAACCTCTGTCCAATACACTACGTACTTCCCATATGAAACGAGAGACGTATGGGTCGGATTGTGTAAGAATACGCATCGTGCGATCCTCTCTGCGAGGCTGTTGGAGAATACCGACCTCTTCCGGCATGCAGTAAAACGCCTCCGGATCTGGAACAAGGGCCATCACTTTGGCGATTCTGCCACTCTTTTCCAAATTCATCAAAGCTACGGTCAAATCCTCGTATGCTCGAGTCACGTAGAAACGCAGAGTGTTGCCTTTGACAGGTCCCATTCTACGAATCAAGTCCACCAAAGAACTTTCGAAATCCATTGGCTCATAAACGCCGTGAACTCGATGGAAAAGGGAGAGTCGACGACGACGTCCTGGAACGTCTTCAAACTGTTTAACGATGAGCATTTGACGCTCAAGGTTTGACATTGCGTACTTGATATCACGCTGAAGTGCTCGGTGTTCATCACCCTTTGGGAAATCTTCGAGAATTTCTTGTCGAGTTACGTTTTCGCCAATTGGAATTCTTCGAAGTAATTCTTCCTCCATCGCTCCAATCCAAGGCTCTGGCTTCAATCCCAGCAGCATCGGTATGGTGTCTTTGGTGGTATATCCCATTCGATTATGGAGCAAGCGACCCATGATTACATCCGAATCAAGTTGCATGTCTTGCCAATCCTTGAACCGGAAATCTTGAACCCTGTACAGCAATTCTTGCTGTTTTTGAAACAAAACATGGGAATCGAATGCTGCGAATCCATCGTCATAACTCTTGAACGTTTTATCGAGAACTAAATTCTGTACCCAACGATATTCGACAACTTCCTCCGAACTGTTGGTCAGTCGATGTTCATCGATTTTCAGAATATATTCAGCGTCATCTGTTTGTTTATAGAATCCAACTGACAAGACGTTTCGTGTTTCCAATTCAAGTAAAATTCGGTCAACCATCTTCCGAGGGAAGGGCAAACGACGCTCGAGTTCATCTCCAGTTTGAGGGCCTTCACTACCAAGCATCTCGATAATTTTCACACGCATTGCTTCGTGTGGATCACCGAGTTCTTTTTCCATCCAACTGGTCGGCTTTCTACCATCGAACGCACTGGCAGTTCGATAAGTGATTCCACGCGTGTGAAGTTCTCGAAGGTCGTTCACATCACGTCCGCCATTTTCCGATAAGCAACCGAGAGTCCCGTGAATTTCTGCCATAAAAGTACTGAACCACTTTCCATCGAGTTCTTCAGCTCCAGTGCCATCAAGCTTGGTGATTTTACCGGCCTGACATAATTCTTCGACCCACACCCGAATAACGTCGAGATCGATTCCATCCATTTTCTCTTTGTACAGGGGGTTGTGGAATGCAGGGTCGAGTCCACCACCGTGCGACATTAAGATTAACAATTCTTCAGAATTCGTCGGAATCGGAGCTTTATCGAGATAGAATTTATCCAGTTGCTCAGCAGATAATTCAGTTGCCAAACTACGGGTGCCAAGAAGACGTTGTAGGACTGCTGGGTCAATATCTTTGACCAAGAATGCACGGGTTTTCATCGCCATCAAGTCTTCAAAGGCAGACATAAACAGCGACATTCCAAGACGTGAAGGAACGGTCACCTTGTTGTGAACAATTCGCGCTTCACCCTTCACGCACAAGCTCAAGAATTCTTGGAGACTCTTCATGTCGATATCTCCAAACATGATTTCATTCTTGGCTTCACGCATCAGAAGGCTATCGTCTGTCGTTCGGTGTTTGTTGAGTAAAGCATCTGCACGCTGTTGGAATTGTTGTGGACTAATTTCTTCAGACCCGATTCGCTTAGGAATGATCATTGAGCGTCCGGCAACTTCTCTGAATCGCTTTGCGAAAATTTGCGTGTTGATGATGTAGCGTTCAATGACTTCGATGTAGTCATTGTTTCTGAATGCTTGATACATTTGGCCGGGGTCGACTTCTTCAGAAGTGCGAATGAGAAGGCCGTTTTCATCAAACGATAGCTCGATTACACTGATGCTGTTGGATTCCGCAAGTCCTGCCATAAAGTAGCCAAGAGCTGTGTTGAAACCTCGCCCTCGGCAAGTGGTAATCATGTAGGTAGGATGGCCACCAGAGATGACTTGTTCCACCAATATTCGGTTCGGGTCTGGGACTTGAAACGAATCGATGGAGTGTTCTTCGAGGTGACGAGCAATAGCATTGGACACTTGACCTGAAAGACCATACGCGTCGCGAAGAATATTTCGAGGGTCTTGCTCGCGTCTCAACGCAACAATGCAGTGTCCAATCAAATCGAGGAGGGCTTTAGAAAGTTCTCGAGAACGAGAACGAGCCTCGCCCGACCATGAAGGAACGGTTGGTCGATGACCCGTCACCGAGGCGACGTTCACGCGAGTACCCTGAATGTTGGTGACACGGTACGTTGAACCGCCAAGAAGGATAACGTCACCACCGCGGAGATTTGACACGAAAGAACCCGATAACTGACCGAGAATTGTGCCTTCAGCATTGAACACGAGGTAGGAATTATCCGGCGCAATGGTCCCGATATTGGTGTAATAGATCATTCGAGAATAGCCGCGTTTCCCATACAGGTTTTCTTCCCAATCAATCCATACACGACGTTCTTCCTCAAGCATGTCGAGAACTTCTATGAAATCATCGTATTCGAAGTTGCGATATGACCATGCATTGATGATGACTTCGTAGGCTTCGTCAATATCCATTTCATTGATGATGACCAAACCAATCATGAATTGCGCTACGACGTCCAAACAGTTCTCAGGGAAATCCAGACGATCCATATCACCAGTTTGTATGGCTGCCTGTAGAGCAGCGAGTTCAATTAAGTCATCAACGCTTGACGGCAAGAATCGTGCACGAGGTATCCCCCCAACGTGGTGACCTGCACGACCTATGCGCTGTAAAGCGGTAGCGATATCTCCCGGACTACCAATTTGCAGAACCAAATCCACTGAACCAATATCGATTCCCATCTCCAGCGAGGAGGAAGTAACCACTGCACGAAGGTGGCCATGTTTGAGTTTTCGTTCGACATCCAGTCGTATTTTTTTATCCATTGAACCGTGGTGGCCTGCGACTAAATCTCCGAGGAAAGGCCTTAGTTTGAGTACAATATTTTCAGTCATTTTCCTGGTGTTTGCGAAAACCAAGGTCGTCGTATGAGCGGCGATTAAGTCAGCGATGGCTTCGACATTTTTATCAAATATTTTCAGAACTGAAAGGTCGCTAAACTTCGGGTCTGTGATCATGATGTCTAAATCAAGTTCACGCGAACCTGAAATTTTTGCAATACACACTCTGGTATTTTGACCACGGCTTTCTCTGTCGTCACTTGAAACTAAGTATTCAGCGACGGTTTCCAACGGCTCCATGGTTGCTGAAATACCTATGCGCTGTACCGGGCGATTGAGCAAGGTATCAAGGTATGAGAGAGTTAGAGCAAGGTGAACACCTCGCTTAGTTGGTACAAGTGAGTGCAACTCGTCGACAATCATGTATTCCACTTCGCTAACAATGGGTTGGAAACGCGGCGAGGTGATGGCGATCGCCAAACTTTCTGGGGTCGTTATGAGGATGTGTGGCGGATTGCGAAGCATTTTTTGTCGCTCAGATTGCGGTGTATCACCCGTTCGCAAACCGACACGAATTTCCTGAGCACGGCTGGGTAGATAGGATTCCGATATTTCTGAAAGAGGACCGAGTAAGTTCCTTTCAATATCATTGGCCAAAGCCTTGATTGGGGATATGTAGACGCAATACACTCTTTTTTCGAGTTTCTTATCAAGTGCAAGACGAACCAATTTATCGATGATTGAAAGAAAAGCAGTGAGGGTTTTACCCGAACCCGTAGGTGAGCACAAGAGCAAGTGCTCTTGATTGATGATAGCCGGAATGGCTAATTTTTGTGGGTCGGTGAAATCAGGGAACTTATCCTTGAACCAGTTGCGAACAGGTGGACATAACAACTCGAGCAACTCCCCTGTTTCCAGTGGATTATCCAAGTAGTGAATATCTGCCATTTTTTCTACAGCCCCCGTGAGTCGCAGTGGAACGCAAGGAGTAATTCAAAGTACCGATATAGACGACAAACAAAAATGAACAAGATGAGGATGTTTAATCTTCTATTTGAACGCTTTTTGGCCTAAAATAGAAACAAAATCGATGCGTAGAAATGAAGATTTTATTTTATTTTCACGGTGAGGTTGAAAGGCCAGTTCTGTTACCACAGGATGGGCGTGACCATGGCTGAACTGGACGATGGGCGATTGGAGCGGTTGTCAGGAATGCTCAAGCGGCGAGGAATTCTTCTTCCTGCGTTTGAAATCCACGGTGGCGCAAAGGGATTGTACGACTTCGGACCAGTCGGTGGGCGGCTACGTAACAGAGTCAATCAAGCATGGCTCAACCATTGGCTTGCACTTGGAAATATCGTCGAAATTTCATCACCAACCGTCACGCCTTATGCAGTGTTGGAAGCATCGGGTCACGTGGGAGAGTTTTCGGATTTCATGACTGTCTGTGAAGCCTGCGGAGAAGCAAGCCGGGCGGACGTGCTCCTCGAACCATCTCATCCAAATCCAGACGCACTCGCTCTCAATGAGCTTCAGCAATTATTGAACACGGTCCAACCGTCATGTCCAGCTTGTGGTGAAGTACAATGGTCTGAAATTACTGCACAGAATCTCATGTTTAACACGACCATTGGTGCCGGTTCATCCGGACGACCAGGTTTTCTTCGACCTGAAACAGCCCAAGGAATGTTCACCTCATATCCAGCACTTTACCGTCACAACCGTGAACGGCTTCCATTCGGTGCAGTCCAAATTGGAAAAGGATACAGGAACGAAATATCTCCACGTCAAGGTATGATCCGGCTTCGTGAATTTAACATGGCTGAATTGGAGTACTTCATCAACCCATTTGAAGAGCCTGAGCATGACTTTTCTCAATGGACCGAACCGGTCATACTCATCGCAGACGGTGGTGAAGAGTTACAGATGAGCCTGAATGATGCGGTATCAAAAAACATCATCCGCCATCCAACCGTTGGTTATTTCATGGGCCAAACCTACGACTTTTTGAACAACATCGGCATCGATACAGGGCGATTGAGATTCCGTCAACACGAGGCCGATGAAATGGCTCACTACGCAAAAGATTGCTGGGATGTAGAAATCCACGGTTCGTACGGATGGATTGAATGCGTTGGTATTGCACATCGAGGATGCTATGATTTAGAGGCGCACGAAAAAGCAACTGGAAAATCCCTTCGTGCACGCCGAGAATTTGATGAACCAAAGGTTGTCGAAATTGATGGATGGACCACTGATGGCGCCAAAGCAGGCCCAGTGTTTAGAGCGCTTGCCGGAGCGGTAAAAACCGCAGTCGAATCTCTTTCATCCGATGCACACTTTCCACAAGTACTGCAACTTGAAAGCGGCGAATCGGTCACCGTCGAAGCAGAACACGTGAAGCGAGTTCAACGTACTGAGACACTGACCGGTGAATGGTTCATACCGCACGTTGTTGAACCTGCTTTTGGAATTGACCGAATCATTTGGCATCTCCTCGACCATGCTTATGACGAAGCCGGCAAAGAAGGTGAAGATTACACCATCATGCGCCTGAGTGAAAATGTAGCTCCAGTCGATTATTGCGTCTTCCCGCTGTTTGAAAAAGACGGAATGGGCGAACTCGCAAAGCAGGTTCATTCACAACTCTGCGCTAAGAACGGCATCGTTTCGATGTACGACAGCAGTGGGTCAATTGGCCGCCGCTATGCACGTGCTGACGAGATAGGTGTGCCACGGTGCATCACCGTCGATCATCAATCACTTGAAGATAAGACCGTCACGGTACGCAGCCGTGATTCAGGGATTCAACACCGTGTTGCAATCGACGACTTGTGAGTAAACACTCACCTCCTTTGTTTACAGTATCAATCTTGATGAACCCTCGCCCGTATGTGGTGGTATGTCAGGAGTGAGCGATTGGACCGAGCGTCATCGCCCTACTTCAGAACGTCAATTAGAAGGGAACGAAGTACAGCGAAGAAAAATTCGTTCGTGGCTCGATGATTGGCAAAGCGGTACGCCCAAGAAAAAGGCACTGCTGCTGGTAGGACCACCCGGTGTCGGAAAAACTTCGATAGCGCGAGCGATTGCTCAGGATATGGGTTGGAACGTTATCGAACTGAATGCATCGGATGCTCGAAACGCCGCATCGATTCGAAAGGCTGCAACCCACGGCGCCACTCATCGCTCATTATTCCATAATCCAGAAGCCAAAAATCAGCGCACACTCATTTTACTCGATGAGGTAGACCATCTCTCCGGTGGCTTACGCGCCGTGAGCCAAGACCGAATCGAACAGGCGATTCAGGGCCAAGACAGCAAGGGTCGAGACGTGTCATTGCGAGGTGATTCAGGCGGAAAGGCCGAACTACTCAAATTGCTCAAAGAAACCCGACAACCCGTCATTCTGGCATGCAATGAAATCATGGGACTGTGGGGCAGTGGGTCAACTTGGAGTTCGACACGGGACAGGTTCACTCGGCTCTTACAAATCATCACATTTGAGCGAGTGAGCGATGAAGCCTTGCGAAGAATCGCTCGCAGAGTCATGCGTGAGGAGAACATCGAATTCAACGATGCTGCATTGAATGCATTGGTCACCGAAAATCCAGGCGATCTACGAGCGCTGGTTCGTGACTTGCAAGTTCTCTCCTCGACTGCCGACGGTACGCTCACTCAGTCAATGGTCGAGGAGCAAGCGAAAGCTGGTCGTAGAGATACGTCTGAAGGCGTATTTCCTGGGTTGGATAAATTATACAGGACTGCACACAGTGATGAAGCAGTTGTTATTGGCCGTTCTATAGATAAATCTCCTTCGGACATGATCAACTGGATTCATTGGAACAACCCCTCCCTGTTCCCTCAGAAACAATCCATCATCCGTGCAAACCAATCCCTTTCACAAGCCTCGAAGATGTACATGGGACAATTCAGGAATACCGCTCATCGTTCATGGTATTGGAGCGGACAATTAGCGAGCTTGTCCGCATCAGTCACCAATAAAGTTCCATTCACTGGGCGGATTTACCCGTCCTATCCTCGTTTTTTACGACGGCAGTCTGCATGGGTTCGCCCCGCCATCATCGAGCGAATGGGCAAGTATTCTGGGATGAGCAACACTGCTGTCCGTGAAGAAGTTCTACCTTTGCTGTCTGCACTGGTCAAAGACTCTCCCACAATTGGTGACGTTCATGACTTTTCAGTATCGATGAAATTCGGATTAAGTGGTGAAGAACACGCATCGCTTTCCGGACTCCCTATGTCTCGAAAAACAACCAAACAACTGATCGCTGACTACGATGAAGCCTATATGGTTCAACTCGAGAACATGACCTTTGAGCCGCTTGCAGTTAGTGAGCCGGTCGAGATAAAAGATGAAGTGAAGGAAGAACCAACAACCGATGCAGGACAAACGAAATTGTTCTAATCGTCCTGCTTTTTCTTTTCGTCTTTGTCGTCCATTATCCTTCGAAATAAGGCAATAGCTGCACGGTCAGAGTGTTCTCGCTTTTCCCTTCGCCATGTTCGTGGGTGAAGCAGAATAACGGCCGTCAACAGTTCAAGACGGCCAAACCACATCAAAATTGATGTGAGGAGAAGCGCCCCGGAATTAAGCCCAGACCACGTGTTAGTCGGTCCGTAATCACCTAATGTGGGACCGGTATTTCCAAGCGAAGAAGCGACGAGAGTAGCAATACTCTCAAACGAATCGTTTGGCATCAAAATAGCCAGAACAATAATCGAAATGAAAAATAGCCCAACCCAGACAATCAACATTCCAATAATCAAACCAATCTGTTGCCGTTCGACCACCTCACCGTTCATCCGAATTCGATCGATTTTTCTCGGCTGTGCAATTCGAACCAATTCCCGCATAGCGACCTTGAAAGCGAGGGTTATTCGCAAAAGTTTCAACCCCCCACTGGTCGAACCGGCACTGGCACCAACGACCATTAAGATGAGAATAATGAAGTGCGTGACCACTGGCCAAGGAATGTAATCTGCCGAGGTATATCCTGTCGAAGTAGCGAACGAAACTACTTGGAAAAGACCTTCACGAAGGGAAGTCCCAAAAGACACGCCAGATGCAAGTAAAGCAATACTCACTGCGAAAATAGCAACCAGTAAGTAGACCGTGTAATTTCGGAATTCTTCATCCTTGAACAACCGCTTAAATTCTCCGTCACGGATGAACCAGAGCAGGGTGAAGTTCACACCACCCAAGAACATGAAAAACACGATGATGAGTTCAACCGTCAGTGAATCATAGAATCCAATGCTGGCATCGTGCGTCGAAAAACCTCCGGTTGGCATGGTTGTTAGAGCGTGATTGATTGAGTCAAACCAACCAACACCGCCAATGAATCTCAGGCTCAGTAGTTCAACGATGGTGAGAACAAAGTACAAACTCCAAAGAATCAATGCGGTTTCTTTCAATTTTGGACGAAGTCGTGACAGTGAAGGTCCGGTCAATTCGGCACGGGCGAGCGCCATTCCCCCACCAATCACTCGTGAGAGGAGCATCATTCCAAGCATGATGATACCCATACCACCAAACCATTGGGTGAGTGAACGCCAAAGCAAAAGTCCGCGCGGTTGGGCATTGATGCAGTCGACTGTCGTTCCCGGGATGCAGTTCGGACTCATGTTGTGAGAAATGACCGTAGCACCCGTCGTGGTGAAACCTGACATCGATTCAAACCAGGCATTCACGGCACCTCGTGCAATATCTATCAAAACTGCATCGGGTGTGAACGGGCCGACAAACATTCCACCTAGCCAAAATGGCAGCGAGCCGATGAACACGGCGATGGGCCAAACCAAAGCGACGGCAGCAAATGCCTCTCGGTCTCGAAGACGTTCTTCAGTATCGGTCCGAGTCCACAATACGAGCATCAAAATACCAATCATTGGCGAGAGAATCGTAGGTATTACAAACGCATGCAGAGCCATCGAAGTGCCATCGAGCCAAGCCGTGACAAGTCCACATACAAACAACGGTATGGTTAACGCAATGAGCGTCCAACCCAAGATAAGAGAGAGTACGTCAAATCGCATGTTCACACCTTGAACCGTTTTTCGAGGTCAGCAACTCGGTCCGGACTGCAGAAGATAATCAATCGATCATCAACCAGCAATGGTTTGTCCGGAGTGGGTCGCAATGATTCCCAAGTACCGTTGGTGTTTTGTCGTTGAATGAATGCGATTCGCATCCATTCGGGAAACGTTGCATCAGAAATGCGTTTTCCGGCGAATTTAGCGGTCTGTGAAACCAACATGCTTACACCGACGATGTTGGGAATGTTCGAAAGAATCGCGTAGCCGCCAGCAGTTTTCGTATGGATTTGAGCAAGCATGTTATCGACTGCAACACGCTTACGGTCAACTGCAAACGTGATACCCATACGCTGAGTGACCTTCACTAAATCCGCATCATACAACAGGAGACCCGTTCGTTGCACACCCATGTCACTCGCTAACAAGGCCGCAGCGATGCTTGCCAGGTCGTCCTCAAGTGCTGCAATAGCGATGTGATGTTCGGGAATGCCGATTTCAGTGAGAATATCGCGGTCCAAGTGATCACCGTGTATGACCTCAAGGCGGGGGTGCGAACCAATTGAAGTGCCTGACAACGCATTCGCAGCTTGCAAATCTCGTTCTATGACCGTGACTGAAGCACCTGATTCAAGCCAATCGCGAGCAATACGCTTGCCAATCTTATTCGCTCCAATTACAGCGACACGTGGCTGAGATGGGAAATCAGTAGCTTCATGACCAAAAATAGTGAGAATTCGATTGAAACTTGAAAGTCCCGTTGTAGCGACTGCCACTCGGTCGTTCGGCATAAGCATGAAATCACCGTCAGGAACCAAACTCTTCTCACCTTCACGCTTCAAACCTACAATCAGCGGCATTCCACCGTCGATCACCACGCTTGCATCACGAAGACTTTGGAAGACGACCTGCTTTGCTTCTGCCGTGATGTCTAATTCGATGATGTAGGCTTCATGGCCAAAGGGAATCACTTCCTCGATTGCCGATGAGCGTAATCCGGAGTGAAGTCGTCGGATTGCGCCTTCAAGCGGATTGACTACGTGGTTGACTTTCGCCCATTCTTGCAACATACCGCTGTTTTGTTCGTTGATGAAATTCATGTCCCGAACTCTACAGATGGAAAGAAGGGGTTTTGCTTTTTCACCAGCGACTTCAATGTGCGCATGTTCTGCTAGCGCACATGCCAGAAGATTACGCTCATCAGAATTCGTTGCAGCGACAAATACCTCTGCTTCTCCTATTCCCGCTTCGTGTAACTTTTCGCGAGTGGTGAGATCTCCGTGAATCACCAATACATCGAGATTCTGTGCGTTCTTAACCGCCCGAGAATCAGAGTCTACAAGGACGACGTCCATATCTTCAGCTCGTAATGCGCGAGCCATATCTGTGCCTACCCTACCTGCTCCGCCAATGATTATACGCATCGAATCACCACTGTTTGACTTGGTTGTACGCTAACTTACCCCAACCTTGGAAGAAATAATCATTGTTTTCAGGAAGTACTTTGACTTCATAGAATCCACCCGTTTGTTCTGGCATCCCAATGGTGGTGTACGCAGGAGGTGAACGGTCAATCTTCGAGTTTGCTCCCCACGTGTAGTAGATATTGTGAACTTTCTGTCCAGTACTGTCGTATTCTTCAATCCATGAAATATATGCATTTGGAGTGTGGAGTAGCCACTTGTTGTTGACAACGTCAACTGACGCTTCAACGAAACAAGAGTGAAGTGCAATATTTCGACTCTCACACCAATCATCACTCATTGGAAGTTGAATGTACGACCAAGCGTGGGCTTCCCAACTTGAAAATTCGTTGGTAGCCAATACACCAAACACGTACCATCCAGGTACCCCTTTCACCCGCAGCAATGAGAGGAAGGCATTGGTTTGGTCGTCACAATCACCGGTTTGGGCTTCGAGACATGCAGGGCCACTGCGTGATATCCTTGGTGCCTGCTTGTCATAGGTGACGAACGTTAAGAGATAATCAAAGGCTTCACGAGCGTAAGCATAGGCGTTGTCTTTGCTGTTTTCAGGAAGGTTGGAGAGAATACTGTTGGCAGTTTGATTGACAATTTCGTGCTGTCCATCGATTGCATATCCGAGATCTTCTCCATCCACAATTCCACGATTGTACCATCGCTCATCGGTGAAATTACGGTGCCTCTCCCCATTCCCACGGTTCTCTATGTCGTCAAAAGTCCCGCTGTTGTCGACGTTAATACCCTCATCAATACCGTCAATTCGAGAATCGACTCGAGCAGCATCCCACCACGAATACGAAGTACTGGTGACCGTCACTTGATAGGAGAGAATTGCTACTTCTCCAGCCCCGAGTGCGAGTTCCACTTTCACGCATTGTGCAACTTTGCATGAGGTGTCTTCGGTTCCGTATCCGGGCCACCATACCGAGTGCCCACGAGAAGTGATGACTCGGTCATCATAGTCCTTGGTGGGTAAACCGTTCAGTGGAATCGTTACAGAATCAAGAACAGCATTCCCGGAGTCCCCTACGTTCAGAAGAATCCTATTCACTTTTTGTATCGTAGAAGTGGAACTTGGAATGCTACCGTTGGTAAAGTGGAAATCAGTCGAGGAATCGATGAGCGACGTTTCGTCCGAAGGAATTGGGATTTCCTCATAGTATGCGCCGTTCACGCCTGAACTGGAAACTTCAACAGCTCGTTCGAGGGTAAAAGTCGCCTCGTTTGGATACATGTGGAATTCAGAAAAACTGAGTAAGACGTACTCGTTAGCACCTGGTGCCCACTTTTGAAACAGGTTCTCGCGAACTTGGGGTGAAAGCATGATGAAAGCAATGAAAAACAGTACCACAAGATGTCTGGTTTTGTTGCGTTTCCGCTTCATGAGATTTTTTCGACGACCGGTGTGAGTTTGCACCATGCCACGAGCGGATGGTCGCTTGGTCATTTTGTAGGTCGTATCCATACTACCTTCGTGAAATTGTTGCTCTAAAGCGAACTTGTCCGACCGAATATTTGCCAAGATTCGTCCACATGAATAACAAATGCTGTCGCCCGGATAGGTAACGCTTTGGCAATACGGGCAGGAACCCATGAACTTTCGTTGGGCCGGCGTTGTATAACGCTTGCGTGCGGAACACCCCGAAAATGCTTAATTGTGATGAGCGCTTTTTCCGATAATCATGTCTCTTTATGCCTTTAGTAAGCATATATGTACATAAAAAATAGCCCTTTTTGGCGCCAGGGGAGAAAAAAATCATTCTCCCTGGGAGATTGCATCGCTTTGAGAGCCCACGACGACAGAATCATCTGCTATCTGCTGACGAGCGTTTCGAGCCCAAATCTTCCGTAAACGCTTTTTTCCTTCTTTCGGCAGTGAATCCCAAATCCATGCCTCGGAGGATTTGTTGAAGATAAGTGTCGCAGGAATAATGAAAATCCATCCGGAAGGATTTACCAGCGCAAATGCAAACATTACGACGTACGAACATCGCCAGAAAGTACCACGTAGGACAGCACCCCAACGCTTTCCTTGAAGCATGAGGTGGCCTTGGAAAGAGGAAATAAGTGCTTCACAACGAGGTCCAAATAATCCTAAACAGAGAATGGTAATCACAGTTTGAGGACTGATCTCGAATGTCTCTAAGATCCGAAGGATGAACACCATTGCCATCATTCCACCCATCGCAAGTCCGAGAGCCCATCCACTGGTTGGCTGTGAACTTCCACGACGAACTCTGTCACGTCGAAGAAGCAGATGCACCGCCACTGAAGCCAACAAACAAAGCAGAAGGAGATTGAGGGGGTTCACGACTTCTGCTTTATCATTCTGAATCAACTCAAGGTAGGGTATGACAATGAAATTGTGCGTGAGTGAACCGTAAAAACCTCCGATGAGAATCCCCCAAAAGACGTTGCTCCACGCAGTTGGTAAATCGTAAAAACCTGAGTACCGGGTCATGACACCCCGCCAACCAAGCGTCATACCTAACAGCGCACAGACACTTGCCACTTGAAACAGCAGAAAGTTCGATGCCATGTTCTGCGGGCTATGTTTTCCTTCATCAAGTCAATGCTTCATTGGCCCCTCATCGTTGGATTCAAAGACTGGCAAGCACACGACACACCATGGCGCGTCTACTGTTGTTTGGAGGAAAAGGTGGCGTGGGTAAAACCACAACTTCCGCTGCAACTGCCGTATGGCTTGCTGATTCGGGCCTGCGGGTATTGCTTGTGTCAAGTGACCCTGCACATTCAACATCTGATTCGTTGGGTGTAGAAATTGGTTCTGAACCCACACCTATCGAAGGTGTTGAAGGCTTGTTTGGACTTGAAATGGACCCTGAATCGAAGATTTCTGCAGCTCTTCCAAAGATTGGCGAACTCATGAACGGAATGGGTTCAGGTGGAATGGGAGGCCTCAGTGGACTGGGCATGATGCTTGACCCAAGCGCTAAGAAAGAAATGGAAGAAATGCGTTCTGAAGTTCAAACCTCCGACATGGTCATCCCTGGACTGGACGAGGCGATGGCCTTCGACCAACTTTTGAAACATGTCGAAGACCCCACTTGGGACGTCATCGTGTTCGATACTGCGCCTACAGGACACACACTTCGGTTCCTTTCGTTGCCTGAACTGATCGAATCATGGTCCGACCGACTGATACGCATGATGCGGGTTTCAGGTGGACTTCGTTCAATGCTGTTCGGGCGCAAAGAAAGCGATTCAATGAAGGAAGAACTCGAACGGTTTCGACGTCGAGTACTCCATGTTCGGCGAGTCTTATCCGATGAGGATGTGACGTCGTTCACCCTCGTGACAATTCCCGAACGGATGGGAATCAACGAAACACTACGAGCCCATGAATCCTTGAGCGAATACCAACTACCAGTTCCAAACTGTCTGGTGAACAGGGTCACGCCAGAATTCGACCACCCTTTCCTCGCTAACCGTCGCAAAGCTGAACTTGAGCGCATCGCTGAACTCGATTCAAAACTCGAAAACGTCGCACTTGGCACCATGGAACTGATGGATACTGAAGTCGTTGGACTTGAGAAACTACGAGCAGTCGGAACCAAACTTTACGGAGAGGTGAAGATTCTTGACGATTCACTGGGACCACACGAGGTTGGAGACGTGATCAAGCATTCAATTCATCGAGGTATGAGGCGAGAAGTCGATGGCGAAATTGAACGAATATATCTTCACTATCCGGGTATTCAACGCGATGAACTGTCACTTCGAAGCGATGACGGTGTACTGTATGTTGGATTAAACGGTCGTGAACGAGAAGTGAAGACTCAGGTTCCCACCAAGGCAAGTCAGGTGCAAGCAAAACTGGAAAACGATGTTCTTCGACTCGACATACCCCTCGTGCAGGAATAATCTCAAAGTACTGAATGGGTGGTTTGAAATGGGACTACACACAGGGTAGACCATGGCACTGGAAGGTCTATCTCGCGGTATCTTTCGTTCCATTGGTTTGCTGAAGAACAAGCGTAAGCTGGATGAAGAAGAACTTCGAGAAATGACGCGAAGTCTTCGAAGAGCGCTTCAAGAGGCGGATTTTAACGTACGTCAAACCAAAGAACTAGTCGAAAAATTGGAATCTCGGCTTCGAGAGGAAGAGCCTCGTCCGGGACTTACATTGCAAACCCATGCAATGAACATCCTCTACACAGAATTGGTCCGATTGCTCGGCCCTTCCCATCAATTCCAACCGCACGGTGCTACGCTGTTGCTGGTGGGACTGTACGGACAGGGTAAAACCACTACAACGGCAAAACTTGCTGAATGGTATCGCAAAAAGCATGGCTTGCGCGTTGCGGTCATCGAAGCAGACGTCCATCGACCGGGTGCTTATGCCCAACTTACACAGCTGTTGGAAGACTCAACCGTTCAAGTCTACGGCGAGCCAGATACCAAGGATGCACCGACCATTGTTCGTAACGGTCTTGCCGCATGCGCTGCTGCAGACCTCGTCATTGTCGATACGGCCGGACGTCACCAACTTGACCAAGAGTTGGTTGACGAATTAGAGCAAATCTCCTCCATTACCCGTGCCAGTGAACGATGGTTGGTCATCGATGCACAAGTTGGTCAAGCCGCAGGACCGGTGGCGGCATCATTCCACTCATTGGCTGGAGTAACCGGCATCGTCATCACCAAACTCGACGGTACTGCTCGAGGTGGTGGTGCACTTTCCGCTGTTGCTGCTACGGGCGCTCCCATTGTTCACATCGGTACGGGTGAAAACGTGCCAGACCTTGAGAAATTCGAATCAGACCGCTTTATTTCACGACTTCTCGGTATGGGAGATATTCAGGGGCTGATTGATTTAGCACCTGACGACCTTGATGAAGAGGAAGCCATGCGATTGACGCAGCGTTTGATGAGTGGACGATTCACCCTCAATGACATGTACAAGCAAATGGAAATGATGGCCAAAGTCGGGACCATTGACAAGTTGATGTCGTTCCTACCAGGTAACATGCTTGGAGGAATGGGGGCGATGTCAAAGGGTCAAAAAGAAGCCATGCAAGGCAACCTCGACCGCTATCGAACCATTATGGACAGCATGACTGCTTGGGAAAAGAACGAACCTGCAAAAATCAAGGCCGATCGTATTCGACGGGTTGCACGAGGCTCAGGAGTTCGTGAAAAAGACGTGCGTGAATTGATTGCTCAGTGGAATCGCTCCCGCAAGATGATGAAGGGAATGGGTGGGAACAGAAAACTCAACAAGCAAATGCGGAAGATGATGAAAGATGGCGACATGGATTTGGACCCGTCGTCATTTGGAATGTAAGGCCATCACTTCGACATGAACTACGCTTCATCAGAAGTCTTGACACCAGTTTGAAGTTGGTACGACTGAATACGACCATTTTAGTGCAAGGCATGGCGACATTGCATCATGGAGGGTGCCATACTCGATGTTACGACCTCCCAACCGGCTCGAAAATGGATTGAACCGCTCATCATAGCATCGGGCTTTTGTGCCTCTGTCGTCCAACCAATCGTGCTCTTTTCATCAGGCAGCAACCTCAGTGATGCAGTCTGGCCACACGCCTATCGCGCCCTTCAGGCTACCCTCCTGATGCGGGAAAACATTGGCGTGGTTTTCTTCTGCACCTTGCTGATGTTATTTGCATCACTCGTCACGGTTCAATCGCGTCTTAAGGGAGAAGTAATGAACAAAGTTGTTCGTCGCATCTTGCTGTTTTTTCTCGGTCTGTTCACAGGCTTTACCGTTCTCTATTTCATGCTCGACGTGTTCTATCTAAGAGGAGCGTTTCTCCTTCTTCCAACCGTCTACGGTGTGATTATAATCTCAACGCTTCTTGCCATCAACGGCTTACCAACTCTTCCCAATCGTGAATCAAGAACATCGTTTGTTGCAGGTACGCTTCATTTGTTCGGTATTTTCTTTGCAGCATGGCTGGTCATGCCAGGTATTCCCGCAATGATTGGTATCGCTCCATCGCCCCCCGATGCTCCAGTGATTGGCTACGGAGCCGAACCTGGTCCTTTTGACACGACCATGACGGTTCACCCATACTCCATGCCCGATGACGTAGCAAAGGTCATCTTGGCTGAAGAAGGCGACATCGAATTTTCGGTCTACCTCACCCTTCCAGAATTGTCGTCCGAGTTACCCCTCAACTCAATTCCATTAGCACTGTTGAGTCACGGATGGGGCTATCCAGTGTACGAAGAATATACCGATTGGATTGCTCACCTTACGGCCCGAGGAATGGCTGTGGCTTTCGTGCAGTACCCGTCCCACATCGACCCACCTATTCCTGAAGGATTGAAAGGCATCGATGTTGAAGGAGCATCGAATTATCCACACCATGAATACCGAGCTAAAGCCATCGCAGCAGCCCTTGACACTGTCGAAACGGTTGCCCTTGGGGAACTGCGGCATTCTTCTGTCGACCAAGCACTGGGCAATGTCACCGTTGATGCGAGTCACCTGTGGATTGGGGGACACAGTCTTGGTGGAGCGTATGCGTTCACTCAGTTGTACGAAGCAATGGAACGAGGGTGGGGAAATGAAACGCTGTTCATCGATATTGAATCTGGTTGGACCCGTCCTAACCAAGTATCACTGCAGCCAAATTGGTCAAAGATGCCGGAACACACGATGGTACACATTGCTCGAGGTGTTGATGACATGACCGTTGATGCGTGCTACAGTGTGTACCATCAACAAGTATTCAGCGACTTACCCAATGAGCACGTCCTCTACATTGAACTGCAGAGTGATTTGTATGGGTTCCCTCGCTTGGTAGGCACCCACTACCTGCCGACTGACTCGGTTCACGACCGACTGGCTGATTTCGGCGTCTATCGGCGCATTGATGCACAAGCCGATTGGGTTGTCGCCAGAAGCAGAGGTGATACCATTACCGAAGACTGGGCCTACAACCATTTGATCGACAGTGAAACGCTGAGAAACATGGGCAAGTGGTCTGATGGTACTGATGTTCTGCCGCTACTGGTTTACCAAGATGCACTCTACACCGAAGAGAAGTTTGCATATTGTGAAACCTTCCAGGGGTATCTGTGAACGGCCTTGTCTTCGTTTAGAAGTGAACCAGCATCAAGAGTCTCTCATCATTCACGTTGCTTTTCAACAAATCGAATCAACAGCAAAAGAGACAGTGAAACGAGAAGTCCAATCATCATTCCAAGTAACCCCCCACCCTCATACCCGGGATAACCGAGAAACGAGAAATTGGAATCGATTCGTGGAAAAAAAGATGCACCTGCAATATCGAATATGATGACCACTGTAAGCGTAAGAGCGATGGAGAATCTGCGTTTCAAAACAACATCACTCTTCTTCATACTTCGCTGCCAGTCGCTCATTGATGAGTGGGTTTTGACAGTGTGGACAGCGGTCAGATGAACGCAACATTGTCGGGCGTATGGCCAGAACAGCCATGCAAGTTGGGCATGCGGCTAACATCTCACCAGCCTCTAATTCAATGTCGCCAAATTCTTCATCGCGACCAAAATACATGCTGTTGTAACCTGGGTGGAGATGCGTCATCGAACGTCGGAATGAACCTAAAGCGCACCAACCGAACAAGAGCACGAACAGAATAGAACCACTGCTACCGGAGAAGAGAGCGAGGAGGTTCACCAAACTAAAAAAAGCAAAAAAGATTCCAGTCAGCGCAATAATTACTGCTCCAATCCAGTAGGCCCAAGGAACTCGTCTACGGTAGCTAAGCCACACAAGTGTAAAGGTACCAGCTGTTAGTCCTAGCACGACGCTATCATAGGGGGAGAGAAGCAATACCGATGTGAAAATCGAAGTGAGGTACAGAAGGATGAAACTGTCAACCAGTAAAACAAAGTTGATTCCAGAATGAACACGGAGGTATGGATTGCCCGACCCGCGTATGGACGAGGGTTTCATCCCAGCAATGACCAAATCATCCGAACGGTCTGCCATGGCTTGTCCACTGCGTCATACGGTTTCAAGGATTGCACCTTACAAAGGCTGGAACCGTTCGATGGAAGAAGTCATGACTGAGGCCGACCTCGCCTGATGTATGGGGCTGAGAGACACCGATGTCGAAGTGCGTGGCTCCAGCCTTTCAGGCCAAACCATCTTGCTCGGGGTCTCGGGTGGAATAGCTGCTGTGGATACGGTCCGAATTGCTCGTGAACTTCGACGGCATGGTGCAAATATACGCGTTGCAATGACGCACTCTGCTCAGCGAATCATCACCCCATTGGCGGTGGAATGGGCCACACAGGGCGAAGTCATCACCGATTGGGACGGTAACATGGAAGTTCTAAACGAAGTAGACGGAATCCTCGTAGCACCAACCACTCGCGATACAATGGCCAGTTACATTCACGGATTACAGCACGGTCCGCTGATGATGGCACTGAGTGTCGCTCGAAGCAGGAATTGCCCGGTCATGATGGTTCCAAGCATGCATCTTGATCTGGCCAACGACCCCGTCACCGATGATGTCGTGAATGAAGTTCGAAAACAAGGGATTCACGTTCTTTGGGGTGAAGAAAACGAAGGAAAGCGAAAGACGCCGCACCATGAGGAGATTGTTGCTCGCTTTGCGCATCACATGAACCGTTCCAAAAAGAATCGTCGAGACATCGTCATCACCTTGGGTGCTACGCGTTCCCCTATCGATGACATCCGGTATGTACAGAACACGAGTACTGGCGCTACCGGATTTGCCCTTGCTGATGAAATGTATCGCCATGGACATGATGTTACATGTGTCGCAGGAGTCACCTCAGTCACTGCTCCTGCATGGTTACCACTTGTCCTCAAAGCAGCTGAACCAAATTCCATGCTCAAGGAACTGCAGGTTCTAGCCAAGGATTCAATCGATGCTTGGATTCACACAGCGGCCGTCTTAGACTACTTGGTCGAACGCCCCGCTGAAGGTAAAATAGCCAGTCAGCAAGGGAGCCTTCAGGTTGACCTGATTGAAGGAGTGAAGCACATTGAAGCCCTGAGAACTGTCTGTGAAGGTTCAGTTCGAATTGGATTCAAGTTGGAATCCGGAATCAAACAAAAGGATTTGATCTATCGAGCCTCAGCGCAAATAGAAAAAGCGGGCATGACCGCAGTTGTTGCCAACCGACTCGAAGATTTAGGCGTCAAGGGCAAACCACGAGGCTATCTAGTCGATTCTCTCGGTAGTCATTTCGTGTTGGAAGATGTGCATGCCATGTGCGAAGCAGTACGAACCTTTGTCGAACGAGGCGTGTGAGGGATTTCATGCGAAGGTTTGCCATGATTGGTCAACGTGCCATATCCAAGGGAAAACTTCCACTCAACGACATGGCGGGTGGAGCAGGACGGATGGACGTCTTAGTTCGGGGATTGATGGCCGGACTACTTACCAGTCACGGCCTGCGACATGATACTGAAGTTGTGCTGCATCTGATGGGAGGGCCAGGTCCTTCTCGACGAATCAAGTTCGTCGGCTCGCTGCTCAAGGGCGTACATGCAGAAGAAAGGTCCATTGCAGGACATATTGCAAAGGTACTGAACATGCCACTGCCTGCCCGAGGACAGTGGGTGGAGCGTTCATCAGGTATTTTTGACAGCGGAGGGGATATCAACCACACATTAGCAGATTGGAAAGACTCAACCGTTGTGTGCTTGGACGCTGACGCTCCACGCTTGTGGGCGCAAGGCACAACGCTTCCTAGTAGCAGCAATCCCCTTTCGCGTTCAACAGGTGAACACGGTGATTTCGAAATCACTGGAATGGACATCGGATTCGTTCTGAGTGATGACAAGCCACTCGCTGAATCCATGACGACCCAATCACTGCTTCTTCGTTCAATTGGAGATGCGTGGTTACAAGGTCACATGGCCATTGGAGTGTGTCATTTCTTACTTGACGAGGGCGTCGAATTGAATCTGCATCAATCGTAAAGCCAAGCTGGATAACCGTCGGCACCTGATTCCAGCGACCATGTGAGTAATGCGTCGTCCAATGCTAACGGGTGGGTTTGTGGCCAAGTTGGAAGGCAGGAGACACTGGCCTTTCCTTCAAGCACAACATCGCAATCACTCTGGTCGACTGATGAATGGTCAATGGACGATGCTCCGATAGTAAACGTCGCCGATTCGCCCTCTTCTATAGAATTAAACTTGACGGCGTTACGGTACCATCGCATCCCGAGACGAGTAGTGCAGACATGTCCATCCCACGTTGGAGGGACGTTCAAATTCAGCATGAGTTCTCCGTGCTGGAAAGCTGTTCGAAGCGCTTTTTTGGGGTCGTCGCTCCAAGCATTGTGCTCGGTTTTTTGAGGCCAACGGGAAATGTGAGGAGCCAAGACATCCACATGAGGACGCCTGAGGTTCTGCGGGGCGAGAGGCAAAGCCTGAATGGCAATACCAACCAAGTCTACAGTTGCTTGAATTGCCCGTTCCATACCTTCCGGATCGAACGATGTGAAGGAAGAGGCAATGGCTGGCATTCCGTACAATCCTGCTTCTCGTGCAGCACCCATGGTGCCGCTGTGGTAGGAGTCTTGGGACATGTTAGGGCCGAGATTCACACCCGATACCACCAATTGGGGGACGATGCCGGGAGCAGCATGTTCCAGTCCACCATCGAGTGCCACAATCATCGTATCGCACGGTGTTCCATGAAGTTCGAACAACTTGACTTCACCACGGCTCGTGTCCAATGCCCACTGATCAATCAGGTCGTGTCGGTCACGTAATTCCATCGCTTTTCCCAAATTGATACGCATTCCTGCAGCAGAGTTGTTTTCGTGAGGAGCAAATGCTACGAGGCGATGCCCGGCTGCGTTCAATGCCTGCACGAGCATCCGAAATCCAGGGGCTTCAATTCCATCATCGTTGGTTAGTAAGATCCAACCTTTGGGTTCCGTTGCCGACATGGTACATCCTCAGTTGGTGGCGGGGAGAAGTGATGTTTCATCCTTCGCATTGTTTTGCTCGACGCCACCGTAGATTACGAGAAGGACCCCAATCACCAAAACTGGGCCACCGACCATGGTCCAGAAACCTGGAATTCCACTGTCGAAAAAGGCCCAGCCAATGAGGGAGCCGAGGACTGGTTCCAACGTCACACAGGTTGAAACAACCAGTGGAGATATGTACCGTAGGCAAGTATTGAGTCCGGTGTGTCCCAAAAGGCCTGCAATAAGTGCCAGAGCCAAAAACCACGGGAAAAATTCTGAATTGGTCCAACCTAGGGCGCCGAATTCCGAAAAGCCATCTTCAAACACCATTGAAGCTGGAAGGAGCAGAAGTGAACCGAGTAATGTGACGGGAAACGCATAGAGGAAAATCGGCATCCATTCACGTAGAATTCGCCCACTAACAATGTAGCCCACCACGAACACTGCACCAAAAAAAGCCAGTGAATCTCCGTACAAGGTTACGGTGTGATCACCTTGCTGATGGCCTTGGTCCAACAACGTGAGTGCGGCACCAAAAAAACCGATTGAAGCACCGAGGATTTCCAGCTTTCGAGGCCCACGATATCCGGTGAAGAACGCAGCCAAAAAAGACATTCCAACGATGATGATGAGTGGGTGTGCGGTCACGAACAAAAGTGAATGAGTGAGCGATGTATGGTCAAGGCTGGCAACCCACGCGCCAAAGTGAAGGGCAAGAGCCAGTCCACTTGCCCCAAGAATGGCGAGTGTTTTTTGCTCGAACATTCGAGACTTTACTTCGGAGGTCTGCTGAAGCCACTGATAGATGAACAGTGGTGCCAATACAACCGATGTTAACTGCAGCCGCCAAGAAGCTCGGAGAAGTGGAGGTACGGCATCGACGTGCTGAAACAGTGCACCTGCGCTGGAAACGCCCATTACAGCACCGACAAGCAGGACCCACACCCAGACCGGGGTCTTGGGAGATGAAACCATCCGAGCACCTCAGTCTTCGAGTACTGCGTCAACACTGTCGCCACCGATGACACCAGCCCGCTTGAAGAGAAGGTAAATTCCACCACCAATGAGAAGATTGAGTCCGATGAATCCACCCATTCGCCCTACATACCACCCAGCACTGTCTTGTTGGTCAGTTGAGAGCAAGGTGTCCACGAAGGAAAGAATGCTAGATTCGGTACCAAAGAAGGCCTCTCCTGTAAGGAGACCTGCAGCCACCATGAACGTACCCAAGAGAATCAATGCACGTTGCTTTTCTGCTGCAGTCGTTCCTTCCTTTTCTTTGATCGCTTCGATTCGGGGCGTGAGGCGCTTTTCTTCCCACTTGTCGCGGGAGTATCCGCCTATCAGCATTGGAAGGGTGTGTGGGACGTCAAGGTACATTCCAAGACCGAATGAGGTACCCATTCCCGTACCCCACTCCACAAACATTCCAAGTAAGAATCCAAGAGCAAGGAGGTACAGGTCGCCCTGTCCTTCAGCGAAAATAACTGAGAAGGTTGCGAATGCATTTGCTTGTGGAGCCATCAAGGTAATTGTACCGTCAGCGAGTTGCTTGGACAAGAAAATTGCAACTCCAGCACCGATAATGGCACCAGGAATGACACCCATGATGTTACCTTTCGAAATGTGATAGGGCCGATTACCGATGTAGAGGCTGTTCTTGTAATCTCCAATGACGGTACCCGACATCGAAATGGCGGAACCGAACACGGTCGTGCCGACAAGACCCAGAAGAACGGCATCTTGTGTATCCAATTGCAGCAAATCTTGAGCGTTGAGAAACACACCAAGCAGCATCAACAGAACGATGAACGAAGTGCCGGATACCGGTTCAATACCGGTTTCACCCATGACACGAACTGCGATTGCACCGAGTAAGAAAGTGGTGAGAATGAGAACCGTTGCGAATACGAGCGAGGCCAGTATCGAAAATCCACCAATCGTGAAGATAACAAGCATCGACACGAAGGTTACGCCCATGAAAATTGGAATGTGCTTGAGGGGCCATTCGTACCAACCCTTGCCTTCCATGTACTCCTGACTCCCTTCGCCCTTGAATGCGGAACCGATGTCTGAGAAGATATTGAGGAAGGTCTTGTACATCTTCGCAAGGCCAAACATTCCACCACCGACGATGGAACCAATTGCGATTGTACGAACAGTTTTGGAGAAAGCAATCATTTGCAGTGGGGCAGAACTTCCAGCGGCATATGTTTGGATGGGTACATTTGCTTGCAATCCGGCATCATAGATTGGGAAATTGAAGTAAACGACCAAGGGGACCAAGAAGAACCAACCTACAAGCGTACCGAGGTTGACGAGGAAAGCAACGCGTGTCTTCATGAACCATCCAATTGCAAACATCGAAGGAGTAAGAGCGACACCAACATAGGTGTAAGCAAAGGGATTCCACTGTGTGGATTCCGACCAGTGCGTATAATTGAGCGAGACCCCATCAGCATCGACCCCGCTCGGCTGGTGAATTTTTCCCTTTGAGTAGAACGTTGCCAGCCCATACTTACCGAAATGGGCTGTTTCAGCAATGTAATCGAAGAGTGCAATTTTCTTGCCGTTGATCCATATGAGAGGGTATTCCACCAAAAAGAGAACACCCATTGTAATGGTGGTCCACCATCCAATGGTTTTGAGTGAGGCTCTAGCGTGTTCTACTGCACCCGTATTGACATCGGAGGCGATGTCGAGCATCTTCAGCGTCGCTTCAAAACCGGGTAACGGTAGAGGGTCTTCGACCAGCCACACACGCCTGAAAATAATGAAGTACATGATTCCTAAAAATCCTGCAAACATGCTTGCAACGATACCAACAAAGGCCAGATTAAACGTATCAGCATTGCTGATCAGGGGCCCATCTGCTAAGAAATACCTTGAATCGGAAGCGAGTAAAAAGATGGCAGGGAAGGTAAAGATGAAACCAGTCGAAGCATGGGTTGCTCCCGTAGTTGCCGATGTAGCGATGTTGACTTCTGAAGGCGACCACTTGAGGGCCATTCCAAGAAGATAGGCAATGTACCAAGCTGCTGAGATGGCAAGTCCCAACTTAAGACCGATATAGGCAGTCACTCCGGAAAACACGGCACCAATGGCGATACCATAGATGACTTTTGGTGTACTCCAATGCGATACTTCAAACGATTCAGCAATGTTCTTTTCTTCCAAATATTGCTCCAATACACCCGTATTTAGGTTGTTATACATGTCATCGTCAAGCCAGGTAAGTGTACCTTTTTCGATGGCTTTCAGACCTTGTGGGGTAACGGGTTGGCGATAAGCGGACTTTTCAACACCCATCTTTCCAACCCCGAGCCGCTCTGCGGACATTACAAGGTGGAGGGGGCCGCTTGAATAGGTTGCTGTCATAGAGACTTGAATCGAGATGTATCATTCACCACTCTCTTCTCGCTGAGAAGATAAACGAATCATGGTAGCAGGTAAGCCCCCCCAGACCTCATTGGCTGGGATGTTACGGTACTTTGGAACCAATGCATGGCTGGCCAGTACCGCGTTTGCACCAATGGTGACACCGGGCTGAATGGTACAACCAGCTCCAACCAGCGAACCACTCTCCATCACGATAGGAGCGAAGACCATCTGACCTTTTTCGACCAAGTGTCCATTAAAAGTTGCACCGCCACCAATAACGCAGTTGTCTCCGATTCGAATCAAACTCGGATCGTTCAGTCGATGGGTGTTGATCTGACTGTTCTTACCGATCTTCGCACCACTGACACGAAAGTACGCCGCTGAGATAAACGATGGGACAAAGTGTTGTAAAACAGGCTGTGTTGCTCGCATTATTTGACCACAAAAAGCCCATCGAATGGTCGTGAAGGAACTCAATGGAACCACGATTTTTTCTTTAATCCGAACGTGAAGAAGAAACTGCAGCAGTGCAGAAAAGGTGAGGAGTGAAAAACAGTATACCACAAAAGAAGTAGAGACGCTGATACCGGTAATCAGTGCTTGCATCCAGGCATTCGATGATGAAAACATGTCTGTTGCCCGTTCATAAAACACCAGTGTTGGAGCTAAAGGAACTCCCCACACGACAATCATGACTAGCACGACGACAAACGAGCCGACTGTCTGAATGAGTTGAAATGACTTCATTCCGGGTTCCCTAATGAGGGTATCATCCGCACAGGCTGTTAATCTTGACCGTCCGCCGGCTTGCGGCCAGCCTCAATCACGATTGGGTGTTTACTCTGCGATTGAGCCAACATCTGGGTTTGCTTGACCGAGGGCTAAGGCCCGATTCCGGGCATCTTCTTCCTCCGCAACTCGAATCCCTTCCTCGAGGTCAACCTTGCTGGTGAGATAGGTTCCAGCCAAGATAACCAATGTGATGGTCAAAATCGCAACTCTGCTGTCAAAAGCAGTGCTTGTAATACCGTAGAGGAACGTACCAATCATTGCGGCTGACTTTCCGAGGAAGCCGAAGAAACCGAAGAATTCAGACGTTCGCGTTTCGGGAACAAGTTGGGAGAACATCGAACGAGCTTGTGCCCCGGCAGAACCCATAGCAACACCTACAAACATACCGAGAATAATCCACTGCATCGCAACACCGAGGCCAAGCGGGGACCACACATTGTCCCGCATAAATTCAGCCCATCCATCGACGGGACCGCCCTGGTCAACAATCGTTGGGTGTCGCTCACCAACCTCGTCTTGTCCGGCGAGAGGACCGTCAACAAAGATGATGGCGAAACGATGGTCGCTGGTGTTCTCAAAATTACCTGCAATCGAGGTTGCATCAGATTCGCTGATGGTATGCATTTCCACATCCGCTTCATCTGCTTGGTCTGCAAGAAGTGATGCACCCAGTACGCCGACTGCGACAATAGCAACCATGGCGATAACACCAACAATACCGAGTTCCTTACTTTGAATGAACATAATTCCACCACCGATGACCGCGACGAATGCTAAAATCATCAAACACACGAGCAAACCAGCACCAATGGTAGATGAGCCCGAACTTTCAGTGGAATAATCAGTCGAGTTTTCCGGGAAATATTCTTGGAAATTCTCACGGAATTCTGAATCTCCAGACGATGTTTCTCCGACCCAGCTTTCGTATCCTCTATCGTACAAGGTCATGAGTTCGTACTCCTGGGTTTCGTTATCCCATTGGAAAGTGAAGTCATACCGATCTGCATCTTCTTCACCCTCGAGTTCCAGTGGTGCAAACCCTGCGGCAACGACGGCTACGAAACAGTAGATCAGCAAAGCCAACATCAAAGCGTATTTTGTACCCTTGATATCCGCTAACTTTCCAAACACGATGGTCATTGGAATGGCGACGATATTCACCGTAAGAAGAAGCATAACGTTCATACTTTGGTCCAGTCGCAAGACTGATTCACCAAACGCACTTGCCATACTTGCAATCGTGTTAACACCATCATAGAACAGCAGATAAGCGAGTAGGAAGAAGGCGAGTACCTTGAAACGACGAATCTCTTTGAACGTCTGGAAAACTTGCGAATACGCAACAATGGAAGCATCTTTGAACCCTTTCCATTCCATCGTTGAAGGAATCTCGGGCTCTGGAGTCCACTTGAACATCAACAACCCGAAGCCCCACCACCACAGTGCCGAGGTTGAGAAGATGATCGCCATCTTGAAATTCGTATCCCAACTAAAGCCGAGTAACACGACAAGATGGAAGATAAGAATCATTGAACCACCAATGAATCCGTAAGCATAGCCCCAGGTAGAAACGTGGTCTTGGCACTTGCGAGGTGCCAAGTATGGCATGAATGAATAATAAATTACGTTACCACCGGTGAAACCAATCGTACCGATGGTGTACATCAAAGCCAGAATAATGTAGCCTTGCGAACCGAAGTACGGTGCTGCGCCCATCAGTGCAGTGAATAAAATACCAACTGCAGTGTACCATTTCAGTAATTTCTTTTTAATCGGCATCTTATCCGCAATGACGCCAAGAGCTGGAGCAGTGAGGACGACAAAAACCATTGAGAACGTCAAGACCCAGGCGTAAAATGTGTCACCAGATTGTGAACCAGTAGCCGTGTTGTACAAGGCGGCCATCAAAGCCGGTGCAATGACCGTCATCACCGTCAGAGCGTAGGCTTGATTCGCCCAGTCATAGAAGTACCAACTCTTCAAAGCCTTCTTTTTATCATCACTCATTGAATTCAAAGTTTCCTTCGCAGACATACCCGCATATTCGTCGATTGGTGCAGTGGTGACTTCGGACATGTGCTGTGATGCACTCGTTTAGTTTATGAATACAACACCGGCAAAATACACTTAGTGTTGGAAATTGCACTTGATTCTACATCAAGCAAGCGTGTTCAGGGACATTAGCGTTCAATCTTGTAACGACCGAGTGCTTCCATCCAGAGGATTTCTTGACCGGATGCGACTTCAATGTCAGGGTCGATTGGCAGAATCATCATCGAGTGATCTTTCATGTTCATAGCGTGAACTTCTTCACCATCGATGTGGGTAACCATTGCCTTTCCTTTCTCAATCATGGGGACGTTGATGTTGTCCGTGACAGTACCAACGTGAGAAATTTTCTTGGAAGAAAACAAGGATACCAGTTCGAGACGAGCTTTTGCGGAACCGTGCTTACCAGGTTTTGATTTTGAGATGCTCAAAATCTTGTAGGCTTCTTCATCGACAACGCAAAAGCGTCCAACTTTAAGTGTTCGAATTTCGACTCGGTCGGTTCCTGGCATAGAATCCCTCTAAATGGGCTGTCACAGTGCTGGCTTATCACCCTTCGCTCTTTTTCCAATCGTTTTGATAGGTCAAAGCAGTTGAAAGAAGTGAAGTGCAGAGAATTCATGGGCCATCGATAACATGCAATTAATTCCAAGGACGGGAAAGAGGTGTTAAGTCATGAATTGCGTCATCGATTTCTTGCTTAACCCGCCGGCCTTCTTCACTTCCCAACTGCTGTTCTAAATCCCGGAGAAAACGACGGCATCGAAGTGAGTTCTTACCTGACATTGAAAAAACGGCCATGGAAAAACGGTTCGCTCGACGTAGTTGAGTCTCGGTTGGAACGTGAGTTTCCGATGGAACTGGTCCGAGTAAATCGAGCACACGAATTTGATTTGGGTGGATGAAGCGAGCCACGGTAATCTGTTCGACCATGCCTGCATGAAGTGCAGAAAGGAGACCCGGTTCAATCGAATCAAGACCTTCTGGGAAAGCATGACCGAACAGTTGGGGAGTGAATTCATGCCCAACCAGACGTGAGCGCATGTCTTTCATCATCGTATGCATGCCGAGCATGTTGAGGACAATGAATACTGGAAGTTGAACAATTTCGATGACGGCACGAGTAGCGACGCGCCCCAACAATCGAACCCACATCCTGCGAAGTATGAGTTTAAACATTGAAGCACCGGCAAAAACTCCGAATTTTTTCAACGTTTTCCGTATCAACATACCGACTTTGCCAATCCGTGCCAAGGGGTCGATTCCAAACATTGTGATGTGGAATCCCGGTGCACCTAGTGCGGCATGTATCAACCAATGAGAAATTGAATTTTCAAGGTCCACCTGCTCTAACTCCGACTGCGGGATGTCGAGTATTTTCGCCATTCGAGCGGCCGTGCTAAGCGAATCTCGGTACAGGAACATCAGTTCAAAAACAGTGGTGAGGCTGCTGGCGATGGTTAGGATGAGAATAAAACTCCAGCCACTCAAGCCAGATGCGCCTTCCCAGTCTGAGAGAAAAAATGCGACACCGACGACGATCAGTCCAGAAATTAAACCCGAAAGACCTGCACGGAGTACTGCTAAACGACCAAGTAAGTCCAGTCGCTTATCCGCTTCTAATCGGTCCGGTATGGCTTGCTCAGGTGAGTGAATAACCGTGTTCAAAAATTGACCAATTGCCCAAAACTGAAACGAATCTTTCAGTCCCAATTACAACACCGTCAATATGAGTAGAAACCTTGTCCTGATTTACGCCCCAATTTCCCTTCGTCGACCATTTCAATCAGAAGTGGAGCAGGGGCATATTTCTCATCGCCAAGGCCCTCATGGAGGACCTTCATGATGTGAAGTACAGTATCCAATCCAATTAAGTCACACAAGGCGAGAGGCCCAATCGGATGATTCATTCCAAGTTTCATAATTCCATCAATTGCTTCGGGTTGAGCAACACCCTCTTGAAGCGTGAGAATAGCTTCATTGAGCATTGGACATAAAATCCGGTTTGAAACAAAACCGGGAGAATCATTGCACGAAAGGGCGGTTTTCCCCATTGTCGACGACGCTTCGATGACGGCTGAATTTGTGGCTTCGCTGGTCGCTTTGCCGTTGATGATTTCAACCAACTTCATGATTGGAACGGGATTCATGAAATGCATCCCAATCACCTTGTCAGGGCGATTGGTGGCTTCTGCAATTGTAGAAATAGAAATCGAGGACGTGTTTGATGCTAGAATAGTCTCGGGTTTGCAGATACGATCGAGTTCTTGAAAAATACTTTGCTTCAAGTCGAGTATCTCTGGAACTGCCTCGATTACCAAGTCGCAATCTGCGCACTCTGAACGGTCAGTTGAAGTTGTGATACGAGCCCGAGAAGCATCCGAATCCTCTTGAGTCATTCGTTCTTTTGAAACCAATTTCGCAAGTGACTTTTCAATTGCACCCACGCCCCGTTCAACGTAGGCTTGCTCGATGTCAACCATGACGACATCGTATCCAGCGCACGCAGCAACCTGTGCAATTCCGTTTCCCATTTGTCCTGCACCGATTACCGCTATTTTCTGAATAGTCATTGAACTCACTCAGCACTCCCATGAAGCGTCATTACATGACACTTACGAAGGAGTTAGAGGTAGCCCGACTCGGATTTGAACCGAGGTCAACGGGACCAAAACCCGTTATGATGGACCCCTACACTATCGGGCTATGATTCTCCGTCAACGGCATGCTTTTTGTTCTTGTCGGAGAAGAACACTCCAAAAAACGTTAGAGCAACTGCAAAATATTCTTGTCCGTGATCGCTTTTTTCGCACTTTCAATGAATTCTGAAAGGTCCACATCGTTCATGTCTTGATAGATGGATGCTTGAAGTGCCATGTCGAGTTTGTCGAGTTGTTTGACAAACTTCGCTTCCGCAGTGTGGCACAATTCATATTCCTCCAACAGCGGAACCCATTCTGGTGACAATGAAACCATGGCTGCATGTTCGTCTTCTGACTTTGTGGAACAGTCATCATGTGGTGTCAGGTCCCCTACCCGTACCTCTGGCACATCGTGAACGACGCACAGGGAAATCACTCGTAAGAGATCAAGATGTGGTGGGCACAATTTGAGCGCCAACATCGACATGCCCCATGAGTGAGCCGCTACACTTTCAGGAGAAGGGACATTTGAACGAACCCATCCCGTACGTGGAACATTTTTCAATCCGAGAATCTCCTTGAGACCGTCGCGCATGCTTGTGCTATGAGACAAGACCTCAAAACCTCGACCCATCAGCAACCACCATGAAGACGGGAATCCCATCCTGGTGGCAAGATGCGGTGGAATTCCTGTTGAAAGATGAATTGCTTGGACCCATTGTCAAAGCATACCCCGGCGAAAGTCTGTCTGGAAAAGGTGATGTCTTTTCGACCTTAGTGCGTTCGATTGTCGGTCAGCAAATATCAGTCTTGGCAGCAGATGCAGTGTGGGGTAGATTGGTAGAACTTGTCGGAATCATTCAACCTGACTCCATCCTCGAACATACCCCCGAAGAATTAGCTGGATGTGGTTTATCACGCCCGAGAGCGAGGTATATTCACGAACTTGCTCTTGCAGAGCGTGAGGTGATGCTGCACGATTGGGATGCTCTCACTGATGAAGAATTACATCGCCATTTTATCGCATTTCGCGGCATTGGACCTTGGACATCGGAAATGATTCTCATCTTTGCATTAATGCGTCCAGACGTATTCAGTATTGGGGATATCGGGCTGATTAAAGCAGTTCAACTCCTCGACTCATCTGCCGATACGAAGGAAAAGGTCCTCGCCGTTTCAAAGCGTTGGAGCCCATACAGAACTGCCGCATGCTGGTATTTGTGGAGGATGCTCGACCCGGTTCCAGTTGAGTATTAATGTTTGATTTCTTCCGAAGAATTGACATCCTCCTGTGATATGGGAGGAATATGTCTGACGAAGAAGAACAACAAACACTCGGTCAGCGCCTCAATGTCACGGGAGCAAAACTCGCTGATTTATCGAAAAAAGCTGCGGAAGCAACGAAATCTGCAATGATGAAAACCGCAGAGGTGAGCCGTGAAGCGGCACAAAGTGCCACTGAAGCGAGCAAAAAAGCGGTTTCAAAGACAAATGTGGCGGTAAAAAAGGCTGTCGAAGACAACAAAGCCAAACGCGAAGAAAAGCGCGACATGAAAATTCAGAACACGAAAATAGAATTAACCTCTCAAGGAATCATCGATGACGTGCCCCCCATGGTCACGCTTCCTGAATTTGAAAACGAGCGAATGGTGGTCGTCAACGAACAGCATGAAAACCAGTTGTTGATGCTTGAAGAACTTCAACGCCTGTCAGCACGAGTTGATGCGCTTGAGAAAAAGCAAAGCAGTATCGAAACGCTCAGCCGTCAAAATGAAATCGTATCGACTGCTAGCGATGGTTCATCATCAAATGATTCAAATCAACTCGAATCGATAGCTGCCAATAATGCGATTGGGGAGATGTTGCATATTTTGGGAGCCTCCTTACTTTGGTTGGTAGCGTTGGTGGGTTTAGACCAATTTGCAACGGGCAGAGAACTGATGATTACTGAAGCATATCCTGCCGAATTATTGATTTGGTCAGTAGGGTCATGCACGTGGGTGTTCTATCTGCTGTTCCGGCTCGGTAAATCAGGACTTCGAATACCGATGCTCATTCGAGTACAAGCTGCATTGGCGGTTGGAATCACGACTCTAATGGGTGTTATGCTGAACGACGATTCGATGACAACAGTCTCCAATGTATGGACATGGGGAACGATTTTGAGTATCGCATTGCTGCTTGCCAGCAGCATGTTAACAACCGCTTGGAGATCGACGAAGCGACTCGTCGGAATCAAGGAAACAATCGAGATCATCGATTGATTGCTTCTGGGTCCTTGGAAAGATCTCGCGTGATGTTCTTTTGATGCGATTCAAGCGTCCCGCCACCAATTTCCAACAATTTAGAGTCACGCCATAGACGTTCGACGGTGTATTCCCCAACATAGCCATAGCCGCCCATCACTTGCATTGCTGCATCAGCAATTTCTTTCGCAGCAGTGGTTGCGAAAAGTTTCACACCGTCAGAATCCAGTCGGTGACCGGGAGTTCCGAGTGTCATCGAATTCGCAGTATCGTAAATGTAGGCGCGCATGGAACGGTACTTCGCCCATGATTCACCAATGTAGCGTTGCATTTGTCCAAAGTCCCTAATCTGAGACTTGAATGCAGTTCGCTCAGTTGCATATCGATTCATGTCGTCAAGCGAACGCCGAGCGATGCCCAAAGCCATGGCTGCGAGGGTCAATCGTTCAATTTCAAGGTTGGCCATCATGTGCAACAGGGACTGACCCGGTTGACCAACGAGATTGTGTGCGGGTATCATGCAGTTGTCGAACACCAGTTCAGCAGTATTCGAGGCACGCATTCCTGTTTTATCGTAAATTTTCTGGCCGACTGCGTATCCTTCAGTACCGGCTTCGACAAGGAAGGTGGACATCTGCACTCGGCCTTTTTCATCCACGCCCGTCTTCGCATATACCCAAACAACATCAGCAGGAGTTCCGGTTTCATCAATGCATCCATTGGTGATCCACATCTTTCGCCCGTTAAGGCACCAAGTTCCATCGTCTTGAAGCACGGCAGTACTCGACAAACCAAGAACATCGGTTCCCGCATCGGGTTCTGACATGGCCATGGCACCAATCCACTCACCCGAGCAGACCTTGGGTAGAATACGGGCTTTTTGTTCCTCAGAACCGTTGAATGCGAGGTTGTTGACAAACAGCATGGAATGTGCCAAATAGGCAAGTGCGAAACCTGGGTCGGATGCAGACAGTTCTTCATGAACAATAGCGCAAGCGGTTGCGTCGAGACCTGCGCCACCAAATTCCTCTGGAGCACTTATCCCAAGCAAACCAAGTTCACCCATCGAACGAAGCAAGTCGAGGTTGAATTTTTCATCCCGGTCGTGTTCAAGCGCTTGAGGCTCGACGAACTCGTTGGTCCAGTTCCGAACCATCTCTCGCAGCATGGCATGTTCTTCGCTTGGATTTGCAATGTCCATAGGGCTCACTGAAAAGACCGGAGTGATTCTCCTTTTTCACCCTTTGTCGCAGGATGAATCAATCACCGGCGAAAGAAACTTTTTCGGCGGCGGTTTTTTTGTTCAGATTTTGATTGCTTTCGTGGAGTACGCGGCGTCTCAAATTCCATTCCAACTGACGGCCTGTTTCGGGTTTGTGAAGGTGCAGTCCGGCGTTGTTGTCTTGAGTGGACAACCTGCCGCTTAACGCGTCGAACTGGCACCTTGGTCTGCTGATGTAAAGGGATTTTCTTCGAACGCTGGCCTACGTGGCGTAAGTGGCTGTTCACTGCTATTTTCCGCGACGGCTTTTTTTGCAGGATACCCGCATCCATGAGAACATTTTTGGCGAGTTGTCGAGGCGTTGAGACGCGAACCTCTTCCTCAATTCGATTGGCGAGATGCCCGAGAGATTGGTCGCTGTTGACAACAGGTTTCGGCCGTACTTCAAGGTGGATTGCAGCGGCTTTAGCAGTCAAGTCCGGCTCGTTTGAATCAAGTAATCCTTCGAGGAAATTTATACCTAATGCATCCTGCTTTCGCTCAGTCATACGCATCCCATCAGACTCTAATGCTGTTTGATTCTATTATCAATGTTCCCCGTGAAATGATGGGAAAATTTGTGTTTAAACCGGTAATTTCTGAGATTCACTCACTTTCGTTCATAATCGAAAGATACTCTTTGTAATCCTTTTCATTTTCAAATTCAAGAGGAATAACCATCAGCTCTAAGCAGTCTTGGCACTGGTATCTCTGACCGGTCATGAACCCTACATACGGATAGACCCGAATCCCGTTGCAAGCGATGCACACTCTGAATGACATACCCCTGCTATGAATGGTTTCATGTTAAACCTATGCGCGAGAGAGCAGTTCAATCGTGCAATGATGCTCGTTTTCGAAGTGAACTCATTTCGAAGAAATACTATCTACTTTGGGCATGAACACGAACCATGGGCAAGGATAGAAACACTGAGTATGTGTTTGTGCCCGAGGCACCTGAATTCAACGTTGAGCCAGAATATGAGCCCAAACACGATTCTGAAGTTGACGGTGATGGGCCTAACAGTGTTCGGTCTGAAATCAAACAATTCCAACGGTTCAAAAAAATGTTGGGTATTGAAGCCGGACTTGGTTCAAAAGTACGGGACGAAAACCCCCTGTTCCGACTTGATGAAAACACCCTCATCGGTGTAGTTGCCTTACTTCTTGCTGTGATTCTTCTTTCGACATACCTGGTCAATATTTACGATGCACCACCTGATGAGAATTTCGATTTTCAAATTGAACAAGAGCCAGACGTACGATTGCTTCGCGACATACAACAGGGTTCAGCAAGTTCAACCCCTCACGCCCTTACCAGCATCGGCTCCGCAATCTATTTTGCATCGGATGATGGTGTTCACGGAACAGAACTATGGATGAGTAATGGACTGAATTCCGGTACTCAAATGGTGGCTGATTTGGTCGCTGGTGTGGAAGGAAGTGCACCTGATAACCTGATTGCAGTCGGTGAAACGCTGTTTTTCAGCGCTGAAAATGACCAAAACGGGCGCGAACTTTGGAAGTTCGAAACCGATGTTGAAATCAGCCAGACGAATCCTTCTATGGTCGATGACATTGCTTTGGACGGAAGCAGTATCTCAAAGACAAGCGAATGCATGACACGACTCAACGGTATTCTGTTCTTTTGTGCTAATGATGGCGAAACTGGAGTCGAACTGTGGACCAGTGACGGAACATCCAGCGGAACTCAGCGCATCAAGGACATCAATCCTGGCGAACCGGGCGGATTCGTCGGAGGCCTTCATCCGTCTGGATCCTCCGTGTATTTCTCTGCAGATGATGGTTCCAATGGAGTAGAACTATGGGTGACTGACGGTACAGAATTTGGTACACAAATGGTCAGCGACATTCGAGTAGGCAATCAATCAAGCAACCCAACACACATCACTGCATTGAACGGAAAGGTGTATTTTGGAGCCGATGACGGTTCGAACGGTGAAGAATTGTGGGTCAGTGACGGAACCTCTGGTGGTACAAAGATGCTGTACGACATTTGCACGGGGTGCAGCAGTCACCCATCAAATCTGTTTCCGGTAGGTAACATCCTTTACTTCAAATCAAAAACCACGCCACTCGGGTATGAATTGTGGGTCACTGATGGAACTGCAAGCGGAACCGAATTGGTGAAAGATATCAATACCGGAGTTTACGATGGAAATCCAAATTCATTCGCCATAATGAACGATAAGCTCTACTTCACTGCCAATGATGGAAGCAACGGTGTGGAACTGTGGGTTACCAGTGGAAGTTCAAGCAACACACTGATGGTCGCCGATGTTCACAGTGGTTCGGGGTCAAGCAGTCTATCGCAACTCACAGTGATTGGTGCCAAGGTGTACTTCACCGCCAACGACGGGGTCAACGGCAATGAATTGTGGGTCAGTGACGGTAGTTCGATTGGAACGCATAGTGTAACCGACCTTTCTGTTGGCGCATCCAGCGCCAACATCATGCACCTTACTTCTGCTGGAAATGCTGTGTATTTCAGCGCATACACCGCTACACACGGTGTAGAATTATTCACCAACTTTGAGATTGGTTCCAGTCCATCCGTTGTGTGATTGGGTAGCCATCGAAAAGTTTGCTCGGCGAGAAACGTGAGTTTGGAAAGATGTTTCTCAAACAGATGTTGATAAGGCGATGCGGTTAATGCGTTACATGAAGTATTCCATTTCTGCTGCAACAATCGTCCTCATTGTGTTGCTCAGTGCCGCCACCGGCGCCACGCTCAACTCACTTACTTCATCAAACACATCCTCAGGCCAGTTAACCATCGATGCCCCCGTTACCTACGGCATGAACCAGTACACGATGCTGGAAGTTGACGACGGTGACAACGATGAAGAAGAGGTCGTTACCGAACGACTCCACGAATTTATGTTTCAAAGCATAAATTCCAACGGCGTGGTTCTGTGGGACTTCAGCGATGGAAATACGGCTACTGGAACCTCGACGAACCACTCATTCTCGAACCCAGGTCGCTACCTTGTTACTGCGACATCATCCTCTGGTGGTACCGTTCAAATCGCTTCGGTTGAGATCACTGTTGAACAGCAAGGAAATGTCGAATCGGATAACATGGAGTGCGTCTGCGCCCCCACTGCTAAATCAACCGTCATCGACCTCAAACCCTCCGTCGGAATTACTTCCTATGACGGTATTGTGACGGTCGAACATGATGGAAGCAGTGAATCATGCACCCTTCGAAATCCGCTGCAAGAATGTCACGTTCGGGTCATTCTCGAGCGGACACTGGACGGTGCTGTCGTGAGTCAGGAAGTACTCTTTGACGACACCTTCCGAACCAATGAGCAAAGCGTTGAGTTTGAATTCAATGACCTCGACATGGATGTCGGAGAAGGTCTTCAACTGCGACTTGAAACCGACCAAGTCCGGGATTGGCACAAACCAATCACCATTTGGAATATGACTGCCCCTGCATGATTTGCTTCAATTCCCTCGTGAATCAGTTTTCTAGCTTCAGCGTAATCTTGCCATGATTTAGCTAGCGCACGAAAATCGCTGGATTGCCTCAATGAAGGAAGATATGGATTTGGAAATTGGCAATGGCGTACAGGTTTACTTAGAGATTAAACTCATGATTAAATAGACCACCTGCGTAAAGAAAATCATGGTCGAAAGAGAGAAAACTGGAAGGTGCAGTGTCTGTAAAAAAGTCACAGCAACAAACCTTTACCACGAGACTCCTGATTATCAAGCAAGAGACGGATTCAAAGATAAGTATCGTATGTCAGCCGGTCGCAAAAAAGAACTTTGCCGTACATGCTTTGACCAAGTGCTGGCCAAAGAACAACTGAACTATTGGAAAGAACACATTGCTGAGGAACAACGCCGGACTGCTTGATGTAGCAAGTTCCATAGAGTAAAACACGATTGAGAAATACAATCGTGCTGTTTTGTTCACAACTCAAGAAAGTGAAGGAATGTTAACGCCTCACTTTAAAGACACTGTAGTTCAACGTTGGTTCTTGGTTTTCGCTTTCGTTAAGGTTGTCATCACAAAGGGTTTGGTCAGTTCAAGAAGGGGTGAAAAGCGTTTGACCCGAAGTGGGGCTGGCTTGAGAATGACATCACCGTCAGCATCTTCCCAAAATCCAGGCTGAGATAATGCTGGGACTGGATTGTTTCTGCAATTACAGCCCGTAGCAAACTTCCATGGATACTTGAACAACATCTGGAAACCTGCTCTGAAACCAAAGGAGTCACCGGTGTGTTCGATGACGCAGAGCTTCCCACCCGGTTTGAGCAATCGATGTGCCTCTGCGACAATTTTATGTGAATCCGGCACACTGCACAACAGTGTTGTGAACGCAACATAATCGAAAGATTCTGGGGGCTCATCGAGTTCGTGAAGGTAGCCTTGGAAAACCGTGACCCGCTCACCCATTTCCGCTACCATTTTGTGACATTCATCGACCAGTTTTCGGTCGGGTTCAACCGCCACCCAGTGTTCAACTTCTGGGCGGTTGAAAAAATACACGTTGACACCAATACCTGCACCAACTTCAAGAACTCGGCCGTGAATCCCCTCAAACAACTCTGTTTTCGCATCCTTGAGCATTTTACTTGTGTCGATCAACACCTTTCGAGACAGTTTGTCAAGACGACCCAGTTTTTTGGTTTCTTTCACGGCTTGGCCAACAAGATGAGAGTTATAGTCTCACCATGCGAGTTGAACGACTGTTAAACAAACTGCACGGCCTAGTTGCTCGAACACCAACAGCGAGCTCTGAACATGGTTTTGAATATTCAATTTCGGAAGATGCTCGATCATCAGACCTATTCCACAGCCACTTTCCGAATGTGTCGAAGACTAGCAACCGCTCCTTATGAAAAAATAATCGTACCGGGAGGCACGTATAGATTGATGTCAAACTAGGTTTCAAACGCATGATTTGAAACCGAAAGAAGGACAATACTCGTACGAGATACTATCGCAAATACCATGGTAAATCGAACCTTATTGAGTCCAAGACTGCCACTCATCAGTTGAGTGATTGCGGTAGTACCACGCACCGCTTCCAGATGGATACTCAAGGTATTCATGGCCATCCTTTTCGCTAACAGCACCTTTCATTTCCTTCGAAGGAGAGCCATTGGTAGTTTGGATTCCAAGAGCATTCTGGACGTGTGGTCTGCTAATTGTACTTTCACGCATCAACACGTCCTGCGACAGGTATTCCGTTCGGATGTCTGTGTTCAGGGCACCACCAAGGCCGAAATAAGCGTCGTTGTGTGCGATGCGACTCACATCTGAAGGTTCCATTGCGAGCAAATCCGCAATGAGCGTGTTGAGTTTCTCCAAGGTGATCTTCTTGATTTCATTATTTGTGTATCGCGCTGTCAGTTCGGATTTCATCTGATACAGTTCATCGCGCAAGACTTCAGAATCTTGGTGATAAGTTTGAACAAGGGATTTCAGATACTCCAATTCACGTATTTCCTCGGTGTTGAGTTTAGAACCCGTGCGGAAAACCCGTATCCAGCGGATCGATTCTGGAAGCAATGCGGCTACTAAGTTTGTCTGAAGGAACGCAAAGACTGCCACGATGATGGCTCCGAAACCAACAGTTTGGACAACCGCACCTCGTTCGCCCGAACTCAACGATTCAAAGAAACTTCTCGGCTCATCAACACTTACAGCGCAGCCATATTCGTCAATAGAGGCCCCAGACGCTGTTCCAAGGCAATCGTCTTTGAAGTCATCAATTCCGTCGCCGTCTTCATCGATGAGGCATCCATCAGCATCGACAAAACCGAAGGCCACCGTTCCCGGGCAAAGGTCGTACAGGTCATCGACGCCGTCGTTGTCTGAATCCACTGGCTCAGTTTGATGTGTTTCGTTCGAAGAGGTCTCAGAATCATTACCTACATCGTCATCGTAAATGTCTGCAATACCGTCCCCATCGATGTCGAGGCAACCAAAGTAACCATCCACTGTCGAATTACCTGATTCAGTTGGGCAATGATCAGCCAAGACCGCTCCATCGACGAACTCCCCCGGCCAAACGAACAGACGAGTTGAATTCCATAACGGAGTACCCCAATTATCACCGTAACCATCACCATCGGTATCCGACCATTGCGTAGAGAGGTTCACGAACGCATCCGGGTTGTTGCCCGATATGTTATCACCATAACCATCGCTATCTGAATCAAGCCATTGCGTTACATCATTCGGGAAGGCATCATCGATGTTTGCAACTGAATCACCATCGCTGTCATCATCACTGTGTTGTGTAGGATTCGGGTCGCTGTTGTCACCGATTCCATCGCCATCGGTATCCAACGTTTCACTTGCATTGTTGGGAAACGCATCAGCATTATCCCCAACGCCATCACCGTCTGAGTCGAGTGTTTCGTTGGCGTCTTGAGGGAAAGCATCGGCGTTGTCACCGACGCCATCTGCGTCTGAATCAAGCGTTTCACTGGGGTTACTTGGGAAAGCATCAGCATTGTCACCAACCCCGTCATTATCGCTGTCAAGGGTTTCACTGGCGTCGTTCGGGAACGCATCTGCGTTGTCACCCACACCATCACCATCACTGTCCATCCAATCAGTAGCATCATCCGGGTATGCATCACCTGCGTCGCTGTATCCATCGCCGTCAGCATCGGGGCAGCCGCTCACATCGTGTGTGGAAGTACCTGCAACATTTGGACAACCATCATTGACGTTAAGTACGCCATCCATATCAACATCATCAGGAGAAATGAAGGTGAATGCAGAAGAAAGGATATGTGAATCATCATTTTTGTCCAAGAGAGTGATATCGACCGTACTCGCAGTTAGACCAGCCACCGGGGTCGTAACGGTAATTGTTGTATCATCGACAACTGTTCCAGTTACGAAGCCGTATGGGCCAAATTGGACGGTTATTTCCAT
>DAME01000014.1:70315-71273 GCA_002499545.1 Euryarchaeota archaeon UBA88 | reverse complement strand
CCAGGGGGGCCGCTTTTCTTCGGGGGACCCCCTTTCGAAGGACCGGGTGGACCGCTTCGCTTTGGCGGACCGCCGCTACGAGGAGTTGATGCAGGTTCTTCCTCTTCTTCATCTTCAAACACCGCTCCGCAATGCGGACATTCACTGTCGCTTTCTTTGACAAGCCCGTCACAAATCTCGCATGCGAACATTTCTTCATCTGATTGAGATGAGTCGTCGCCGAGGTTCTCTACTTGTCCATCCTTTGAACGGAATATGTTTAGTTCAGTAGTAAGATCAAAGCCTTTCAAAGCGACTTCAGTTTGAATTGCGTGCTCAAAGGCTTGCATCAAATCCTCTGGAGTGTCCAAGACACGCCCGTCGTCAACATACGTGACATTGACTTGCAAAAGATCGCCTTCGACCTTTGCTTGAGGGGTTTCGACAGCGACGCCTCGCTTACGAGCAACGCGGCGAACAGCGACTTCACACATTCTTCGAAGAAGGGCTTCATTTGGAGCATCTTTCGAACCTTGCCCCAGCGCACCCGCAATGAGATCTTGGGCGGGATTAGCCGAATCTTGGCCTCGTAAATGAGAGGGAAGTTCAGCGCCCAGAGATGCTAAAACGTTGGTAGCTGGTGATTGGTTCATGTTGAGCCACTGACTTCTTCGTTCGTCTTTCATGGCACGTTCTGCCTCAGCAAGACGGTTCACCATCGCATCGGTAGGAGAGGCTGCAGGGTTATTCGCCACCATCGTACCTCCGGGAGTGAAAGGAGTAACATTCCCGCGTTCAATTTGCGGAACCGCTCCGCTTGAGAGGGAAGGGCCACGAGCTTGTTGTGGAAGGTCAGACTGTGTAGTTGGGAGGACGTTCGCCGAAGGAAGTTGAGGAAGGCCCTGAGGTTGAATGCGTTGTTGGGGGATTCCCTGAGGCGGCATACCCTGAGGCGGCATACCCTGAGGAGGCATACCCT
>DAME01000014.1:49294-70005 GCA_002499545.1 Euryarchaeota archaeon UBA88 | reverse complement strand
GCATACCCTGAGGAGGCATACCCTGTGGTGGGAATTGACCCATTTGGTTTGGAAGAGGTTGAGGAGGGAATTGACCCATTTGATTTGGAAGAGGTTGTGGAGGAAATTGACCTGGCGGCACCCCGTTTTGCTGAATACCCATCGCTATCTGTTGCAATACTTCGGGAGGTATTTGGGCGGCTGAACCCATGTTCATGTCACGTTGTTGGCGGACTGCTTCTCCGGATACAACACCGAAATTACGACCGCCTGAAACTTCTTGTCCACTCAGGCCAATTGAGGTCGGGTTGGTGAAACTACCAGCGCGTGATAATTCTTGTCGTGAACCACACTCTGGACAAAAAATGCTGTCATCCGGAATAACTTCACCGCACGAACCACACTCCATAGCATCAGCACCCCGTTAGTGGTTGCTCACGGAACCTTCTCTAAAGACTTACGACGAATTACCTTAATTATTGAACAAAAAAAGATTAAATCATCCTCGTCCATGAAATTGAGAGTTCATCGAGGAAAATGCCAATTCACAATTCATTATCCCAAGGGGTCAAGAACAGTGAACTATCCCGTCGTACTGAGGGGATTGTGTGGCAGTACTCATCAACGAAAAAATTGATGCGTTACTCGAAGCAACATCTCGCTCATTTTATCCGACGCTCAAATACCTCCCGAAAAAGATCAGGGGACAGATTGGCTTGTTGTACTTGCTGGCACGAGTTGCCGATACGATTGCCGATTCAAAGCACGGGGAAACTGAAGTTCTTCTTCAACTTCTTCGCCAGTACAACCAAGTCGCACAGGGTGAGAGTTCAACACTTCCTGATTTTTCTGAACTTTCAAAAATGCAAACAAATGAAAACGAGGCAAAACTTCTCTTGAATATCCAAGACGTCGTCGATGCCCTTCAAGTCTATAGTTCAGTAGATAGAGCATTGATGCTCGAGTGCTTAGACACCATTGTCGGAGGCCAAATTCTTGACTTGGAACGCTTTGGAACCGCGAATGAAGGTGGAGAAATATCCGCGTTATCAACCGATGAAGAAATGGACGATTACACGTTTCGAGTAGCGGGTTGCGTCGGCATATTTTGGAGTAAAATGTCACTTGAGCACCTCTTTACTCTGCCCAGTGAAAAAGAAGAACAATTTTTCGAAAAGGGTATCCGATTTGGTAAAGCACTGCAGATGATCAACATCTTGCGTGACATTCCAGAAGACCTGCGATTTGGCCGATGTTACATCCCCATCGATGCACTTCATCGATACAATCTCAAGCCAGAAGACTTGATGGATGAACAAAACATCGACACTTTCCGACCATTGTACAATGAATATTTGGACTTGACCAATGAACACCTCGAGGCTGCTGTTGATTATATTCGAATGCTCCCTGAAACGCAACTCCGGCTCAAAGCATCGTGCATGCTTCCCGTACTCATCGGCCAAAGGACTGTGACACTGTTGCGTACTGGGAACATTTTGAATTCAGAAGAACGGATAAAAGTCACCAGAGATGAAATCAAGACGTATGCTCGAAAGTTACTGCGTGCACTGATTATACCTGGCGGAGTGAACCGTCTACTAGAGAAGAACAAAGACCGCTGAAAAAATCTGTAGTGGGCAAGTAAGGGTAGAACTCAAAAAGGGTAAGGTACGACGGTCGTACGGTTACGATGCTCGAACGCCGGAAACCTCTGGAGTTACTTTTCCCCTTGAAGGGGAACGCGACCAGTCGTTCAGATGTTGATGACCGAGAACAGTTGACTACACTTGACCGCTTACGTGCAGGTGTTATGCTTGCCAGAGATGCAGTCAAAGCGGTGAGTGTTACTGCGATGGAAGCACTCCGAGAGGGTGCTACGTTTATTGGAATCGTTGGTGAGACCAATCAACTTGTCGACCCCTTCGCACATCTTGACGCTCCAATCTGGTCCGAAAGACCACCACAAGAATTGATGAAATTGGCGTTTCGATACTGTGAGGAACTCACCATGCGAGAGGCGGGAAATTTCTACCATTCGTTCAAGTATTTACCCGATGAACAACGCCAAGCAATGTGCGCAGTCTATGCATTCTGCCGACGTGCAGACGACATTGCGGACGGTGATTGGGCTGACAGATTCCCAGGTAGCATGGGTGAATCGGACCCTGAGGCCACTGCATATCGAGAACAACTCGAAAGTCTTCAAGACCAAGGCACAATTCTTGACCCAGAAGCGTATTTGAACAAGATCACACAGCTGTTTTTCTTCAGGAAGAAACTTTCTACATGTTACTCAGAAGTCTACTCAACCGACCCAGTGTTCTTGGCTCTCAAAGCGACAGTAGAACAATACACAATTCCTCGAGACGTCTTTGATGACTTGATTTCAGGGATGGAAGACGACCTCTACAACAACCGTTACCGAAGTTTTGACGAACTGTATGTTTACTGCTACCGTGTTGCCTCCGTAGTGGGATTGATGTGCATCGAAATCTACGGATATGAAGATCCTCGAGCTAAGAAATTTGCAGAATCATGGGGTATTTTCATGCAATTAACCAACGTCCTTCGAGATGTAGGTGAGGACATTGAGCGTGACAGAGTATACCTTCCACTCAATGAATTGGAAACCAACGGAATCGTAGAGCACGAACTCGATGGAAAAGTCGTCCTCAACAAGAATTGGGAACCCTACTGCAGAGAATACGCACGACGCGCACGAACATACCTCGACGAAGCTCGACAACTGCTGCCGCTTCTTCCTCGAAGAACCCGCTATTCTCCTGCTGCGATGATCGCATTTTACGACAAAATTCTTCGACAAATCGAGCGACAACAAGGCGATGTGTTCACCAAGCGTGTAAAGTTGAACAAGGTGCAAAAAATCAGTCTTGCTGCTGCAGTTTACATGCGCCATCGACTCCTTCCTGCATTCCTTGACCCTCTATGGGGAGCATTTGCACGAATTGGATTGCTACCCTCTGTTTGAGTGAGAAATCCCTTACTTGAGTTGCGATTGAGGGTAATCCGACCCTTGCTCAATATCCGTTGTCGATGAACCACTGATCCACTGGCAATCCAATGTCTCGACGAATTCGAACCGCTTCGGTATAGAGTTCATGCTGTGCGGCAGTGTCACCTCTCGAAAACGCAAGTGTACCGAGTTGGTGCAGTGAAATGGATTCACCTCTTCGGTCTCCAACCTCTCGTTCTATAGCTAAACTCTCACGGTGAAGGCGTTCGGCTTCATCGGTCTTTCCAAACTCTTCTGCAATGACGCCGAGATAGCCGAGACAAATCGCTTCATTTTGCCTGTCGCCAATTGAACGGCAAATGTCGAGGCTTCGGCGGTACAACAATTCAGCCTCAGAAAGGTCACTGCGAGTTTTGGCCAGATGACCAAGATTGTTCAATGACAGTGCTTCTCCCTCCTTATTTCCAATTTCTCTGTTCACTGACAAACTCTCATGGTACAGGCTTCTGGCAGTCGAAAGGTCGCCTTGAATCTGAGCAATGTTGCCAAGGTTTCCGAGTGAAATCGATCCGCCCCGACGGTCGCCCAAGGCTTTGTTAATGGAGAGACTTTGTTGATACAAACGCTTTGCTTCATCTAAGTCACCACGGGTCTTTGACAGTACGCCGAGGTTATTCAAGGCAATCGCTTCGCTTTGTTTATCACCAATTTCTTGATAATTACTGAGACTTTCTCGATACAAACGTTCGGCTTGGACAAGGTCTCCACGGGATTTTGAAATGTTGCCGAGGTTGCCAAGTTGTTTGGAGACTCCTTCAATGGACCCGAGGTCTTGGTAGATATGTTTGGATTCCATCAGCAGCTTCTCGGCTTTTTGAAAATCACCTCGTGTATGAGCGATTAAGCCCAAATTCGAGAGTGCAACTGCAACTCCTTGCATATCACCAATCAATCGATTAATGGCGAGACTTTCTTCAAGGAACTGCTTTGCCATTTCCATGTTACCCTGTAATTTTGCAATCACTCCGAGGTTGGATTTTGCAGCGGCTTCACCGTCCATATTGTTACTTTCTTTGAAAGATTGAAGCGCTCGTAAATAGTGCTGGTGGGCAACTGTAGTTCGACCAGACAGTTTCGCAGCATTTCCAAGGGTAATATCGTTCCACGGGTCCATCACCACACCATAATCAACCAGTTTCTCTGACACTTCCAACACTTTGCCCACTTCGATTTCTTGTCGTGGAGATAATTCAGCAGGAGATTTTTCTCCCGTGAAACCGAGGGACTGTAGCGTCTGAAGAAGTGCCTTGGAAATGTCGTCAGTGTTGTTTTGGGTGATATTAACATCGCCCCCAATCACGCCGTCGGTGAGGTTGATGTTGGCACTTTGAACTGAGCCGCTCTCCTCAGCGTGCACTTGCGCGCTGTTGCACTGTGGACAAAACTTCCAAGTGATGTCCACTTGGGCTCCGCAGTCTCTGCAGAAAGGCATGTAGAAGCGTAGACACCCGGATATTTAACCATAGAAGTGAACTCTCACCGCAACGGCTTGAAACGAAGTTGGTTCACAGCGTCCGAGTGAAGGCTTGGATGCCTGTTATGTAGCGTCCAAGAATCAAATTGTGAATGTCGTGTGTGCCCTCATAGGTTTTGACTGATTCAAGGTTTGCCATGTGGCGCATAACTGGATATTCGTCGAGAATACCATTGGCACCATGGATATCTCTCGATTCCCGTGCAATTTGCAGTGCAATATCGACGTTGTTCATCTTTGCAAGAGAAATTTGTTCATTGAACCACGTGCCTTCGTCTTTCTTCCTGCCAAGGTGGTAAGCGAGCAATTGACCCTTGGTGATCTCCCGCAGCATCCACGCCAACTTGTTTTGAATCAGTTGGTACGATGCAATTGGATGGTCGAATTGAATGCGTGAAAGAGAATAGGTTTTCGCACTGTGGAAACAGGCCATTGCAGCACCGAGAGCGCCCCAAGAGATTCCGAAACGAGCATTGTTCAAGCAGGAAAAAGGACCTTTCAGACCTTTCACATTTGGAAGAATACGGTCTTTGGGAATCTTGCAATCTTGGAACACAAGTTCGCTTGTAACTGAAGCCTTCAGCGAATGCTTGCCCTTCATTTCAGGAGCAGAAAAACCTTCATCGCCTTTTTCGACAATGAAGCCGCGAATAACGCCGTCAAGCTTTGCCCACACGATGGCTACATCAGCAATGGTTCCGTTAGTAATCCACATTTTAGCTCCGTTGAGAAGGAAATGGTCACCCTTATCTTCGGCTTTGGTAATCATGTCACCTGGGTTGGAACCGTAGTCGGGTTCGGTCAAACCGAAGCACCCAATCCATTCACCAGATGTCATCTTTGGAAGGTAGTAATTTTTTTGTTCTTCAGAGCCAAAGTCCCAAATTGGGTACATGGCGAGAGAGCCTTGGACAGATGCAAATGAACGTAGACCTGAGTCGCCACGTTCGAGTTCTTGACAAATTAATCCGTAAGCAACGTAGGAAAGACCAGGGCATCCATACCCCTTCAACGGTGCACCAAGAACGCCCATTTCGCCCAATGCAACTCTCCATTCATCCAAGAACACACCATCTTCGCAGGCTTGCTCAATCTTTGGCAAGACGGCTTCATCAACCCAGTCGCGAACCATGTCGCGAATCATGATTTCTTCTTCCGTAAGCAAACTTTCGATGTCGAAAAAATCGACGCCCTCGTAACCTTCCATGGTACCGTCTCAATACTTGGTTTCATAGGCGCTTCAAGAACCTAACCCTTTGAGGGTCTCATCAGGAAGAAGATTTCTTGCGATTGCGCCACTTCATGTATTTTCTCTGAAGGTAGGGACTGTTCATGTAAATGAGGCCAACGACTACACCCGGAACAGATACAGTAACCGCTGCCATTACGACAATGGACATCAAATCCATCTCGACGTCTTCTCCAATCGGGACAAATGAAATGATGTTACCAAATGAAGTCAACATAAAGCCTCGTTGGTGCTCGTTCTCCCACACCACTTCAATCGAGCGTCCTGCGATGACTGAATCCCATTCTTGGACGGCAGCGGGTGTGATTTGAGAAAAGGCTTGAGAAATCAAAGGCTGTTGACGAATGGTCCCAAACGGCGACATGTGGACCAACGTGGAACCATCATGACCTCGTGAAACTCCAGTGAAATCGCCATCAAGGGTTTCTAAGCCAAACGTTTCTCTGGTCGTCGACTTCGATGCGTCGATGGTGTCAAGGCGAATCGCCTTCATGCGCATTCCGCTAGCAAAACCAACGCACTCTGTCAGAGAAGGCTCTGCACAATCTACCCCAACCCAAGTTTCCGCAGCAGTACCTGGAAGGTAGGTGATTTGATGCATGGACGAAATGACTGCCAAGCCATCGTTGAGCGTGGCAACCACGCAAATGTTTTGATTTCGATGACAGGCTATATCACTGACTTCCGAACTACCCGTACCCTCGATTGCTTCCATACCTGTTCCTTCTGAAAATTTCCAAATGCTACCGTCAGCGGCTCCCAGATATGCGTAATCACCTGCTGGCCTCCAGTCTACCGTGGTCATGTTGAGCCCGATAATGGAACCTGTACCGTTGACAGTGGTAATTGCATGATTTTGAGTCGAATAGCGCAAAGCAACCCCCATATCACCGACAATCAGCGCCGTTTCCCCTCGAGGGTGCCAGGTCACGTCGGTGAGATCAACTACCCGACCGGTATTGATTTCGATGTCATCGCTGCGGTCTTGCGCATTGACGGCCGAAATACGATGAGCAAAGCCGTCTTTTCCTACCAAAAGTACCGATATACCGTCGGGTGAAACTTCACCCGCCATGATACCAATATCGGTGTCTTGGAGGGTGTCGACCAGTTGAAGTTGAATCAATGAATCAGGTTCAGCCAATGCTGTTGGAGCCATCAGTAAAAAGACCAGCAATGCCGCTGTGACTCCCGCTCGCATGGTCCTGCGATGACTGATTACAAAAAAACCCCTTGGACTCAATGAAGACGATATTCACAGCCGCTTCAACGGTGAGCCTTATTGCGATGGGACACTTCGCAGGGCCATGGAGCGATTCGCAGTTAAGCGTGGTTTGGAGAAAAGTATTGGTGGAAATGCAGGCTTGGCCCGTATAGCCACGTCGCACTTCCTCGACATCAATGTCAACGCAGAGGGCGTTTTCACTGGCTCATACGGAATCCTTTCAGAAATTACCGGTCACTTTGGCAGTGATGGAAAATTAGTCGTTGATGTCGTACAGATGAAAGGAGAAGATTTGAGTTCGTTCTTGGAATCCGATGGAGGAAGAGAACAAGCCATGGAATCTCGACGTCGATGGTCTGCTTTCCTCGATGAAGTCACCGGATACACTGCCAAACAACGCGGTGACAAAGCAAAGGAAGAAGCGAAGAAATTCTCGAAAGCAAAGTCCGCAATTAAAATGGCAAAGAAGTCAATGGAAATGAGCTCTTCCGTTTCTCAAGAGACCGTTGAAAAAGCCAACGCCATGATTGATGAACTGCAAGCTATGATTGATGCTGGAACACCCCCCTCAGAAGGAAAAGTCAAGAAACTCAATGACTTAATTTGAATCGGAAAAGTGAGACCATGAATGTGGAGAAAGCCCTCGAATCCTACGTGGATGAGTGCCCCCGAATTCAGGAACTCAACCAAGAACAGCGACAACGCCTCGCCTTGATGGTAGGGAGCGTAGATGAGACTGTAGGGATTGAACACTTGGTGAATTGCATCGCCGACAAAACCAGTATGGCAGGCGATGGTATCATTCGATGTTACGTTGGATTTGAGCCGTCGGGTAAGGCTCACATCGGCTGGAAAGTTCTCTCGCTGCAACTCCGTAGAATGTTGAAAGCTGATGCTAATGTCCTCATCTTCTTAGCCGACTGGCACGCTTGGGTGAATGATAAATTCAATGGCAACATGGACGATATTCAAACAACTGCACGATACATGGAAGAGACATTCAGAGCACTTCTTGGCCACCCAGAAGAGGGCGATGGCCCCGGACAACTTCGGTTTTTGTGGGCTTCAAGCCTCATGGATTCTGGAGATTACTGGGCCAGAGTGCTTCGTTGTTCCAAAGGAGCCACACTCGCAATGGTTCGAAAAACATTCACCATTATGGGAAGAGACGAAGCATCGTCCGACCATGACCTTTCGAAGTTCTTCTACCCTGCCATGCAAGCCAGCGATATTTTCGAACTTAACATCGATGTTGCGCTTGGAGGTATGGACCAACGGAAAGCACACATGTTCATGCGCGACGTTGCTACAAAATGGAACTGGCGAAAGGCGACATGCATTCACACCCCGATCATCTCTTCACTCAAGGCTACTGGAACACGCATGGAAAGTTTCGATCACAAAATGAGTAAGTCAGACCCATCAGGTGCTATTTTACTTCACGATGAAGCAAAGCCGCTCCGAAAGAAAATGCAAAAACACGCTTACCTCGATCCAGTTGATGAGCATTCACCCGTGTACGAACTTGCCCAGCACGTTGTTCTACCTGAATGGGGAGAAATCGTCGTGACACCGAACCCGAAATTTGGTCAACCTTCGACGTGGACAAACCTCGAAGCGTTCAAGGCTGCTGTCGCAGACGGTACGCTCCACCCACTTGATGCCAAACTTGGCGTTGCAGACGGGATTCACAGGGGATTGCAAGCCATTGCAGATCATTTCGCTGCGCATCCGGAAACCTTGGATGCTGTTACTGCGTTGAAATCCTAATCACTCATCGAGCGCTTCGAATGTGAAACCAGTTTCTTCACTGAATGAGAAGCCTTCTGACTGGCTCAAACCCTCTTCAACGCTGTGTACTTTCAGCACAATCATTCGCCGAGTGTCTCGAACAAAATCACGACCGGGCATTGGGTCGATTTGTACCAGCGCATTCAACGTAAGGGTGTCGCCTTTCGAAAACATTCCCACATACTCGTCGAAAACAACCGCTTGGTAGGTGTTGGAACCGAGTGGACCATCCCCGTGTACGAGCATGTTTGGTGAAGCGAATTCGAGATACTGGACATCCTCGTAAGAATTCTCCTCTGCGACCATCGAAAAGTCGTTTGGGTCTTTGTAAAACGGTTTTTTGTTATCGCTTCGCATATCTTCCATAATGGCGTCCAGACATTTGCGGCAGTACTTGACTTTACGGCGTTCTCGAGCCATTCGTTCGTTTTCAACCCATTTAGCGTCACAATCATTGCACACATAGGTGGTTTTCTTGAGCCAGCCCATCGGGAAGCTCACATCCATGACAACCACATCAAAACGTAGGAGGCGGTTTCGGTCTCGCATTCGCAAATCACTGACCTCATAGTTCCGACTCTCCGGTAGGTTGATGACGCGAATCACTGGGCGTGTAGGAAGGTCGCGTAATCCAAATTGTTCCTTCAGTACCAAGTTACCCAATTCCAGCGTATGGTCGGTGTTTTCAGTAAAATTCACCAGAAGGTCTTCGTAAGAATTCAAATCATCCCAATCAACTTCGAATCCGAATACGGGTTCATCTTGAGGTGCAACCATATCTCTGCAGTATGTCTCACTCTCAAACAGAAGACGCCAGGCTTCAAGAATTGATTGGTCGGTAGCGTTAGGTTCAGTTTCATCTTTTCGGCCCATGGACTTTCACGGTGAACTGCGACGGTTAAGAATACTTACGGATGGTTAGTTAATTCTCACTTAGAGATTTAGGAATATGATTCTGTTCATTTGTCGCACAGAAGAATTCACCATGAATAAACTTGGAAATGTTCAAGAGGTTCCTTCGTTGGACCACTTACAATAGGGAGTCTCTAAAATGCCTAATATCGTTGTTCTCGTTAAGCAAGTGCCTGATACCAATGCTCGAATCGTCGTTAACGGCGACCGTGTCGACCTTTCTGCGGTGAAGAAAGTCATGAGTCCTTATGACGAATTTGCCGTAGAAGTGGCTCTGCAACATCGAGAAGCAGCGGGCGGAGAAGTCACTGCCCTAACTGTTGGCGGATCTGGTGCAGACAAGGTTCTCAAAGACGCCAAAGCTATCGGGGTTGACAGCATTGTTCGCATAGATTGCGAGGACACTCTTGACTCCAATGCACTGCAAAACGTTCTATCCTCTGTCGTAGCAGAACTTGGAGCAGAAGTCGTCTACTGCGGAAAATCCGCAGCCGATACTGGCGCTGGTTCCACCGGCCCTGGATTAGCAGAACGTCTCGGATGGGCATCGGTCTCGAACGCCATCAACGTCTCATTTGGTGGTGAAATTACCGCTGAAATCCCCTCGACTGGAGGTGCTACACGATACGCAGTACCCATGCCGGCTGTCATTTCATGCGACAAAGGCGGACTCAAAGTTCGAAAGCCAAACGTCAAGGGAATCATGCAGGCCAAGAAAGCACAAGTCGATGTTCGCTCTGTGAATCACCCCGCATCATCGGTCACTGTAGTGAACCACACAATGCCTCCTGCAAAGCCAGCAGGAAAATCATACGAAGGCGGTGCAGCCGCCTCGGAAGTCGCTCAACTCTTACGAGACGAGGCAAACGTAATTTGAGGTGAATAAAATGACTGAAACTATAGTAATCGCAGAAATCGCCAAGGGTGCAGTGCATCCTACAACAGCAGAACTCGTCACAGCAGCACATGCTCTAGGCGGACAACCAGTCGTGGTAGTTCCGTGCTCAGACCCTTCAATTGCAGATGCAGCAGCGGGAATCGCTGGAGTGTCTCGAGTCATTGCAGCAAAATCAAACGTTTTTGAGCACTACGATGCGGCCGGATGGGCGTCGGCACTCGATGCTGTAACTCCTGCAGGTACCATCGTTGCTGCTGCAACATCGCAATCAAAGGATTTAGCGGCTCGATTGGCTGCACGCCGAGGCATTTCGGTTGTCCAAGACGTCGTGAAAATCGACGGGAACAATTTGACTTCACCGATTTACTCTGGTAAAGCGATGCAAACCGTTTCGCTTTCAGGTGATGCGATTCTCACCGTTCGTCCGAACGTGTTCGCAGCTTCAAGCGGAGATGGGGGCAGCGATGTTGCTGTCGTCGATACAACCGGTGACATGGCAACTGCAGTTCAAGAGTTCATGGCTCGAGCCACTGAGCGATTGGATGTTGCAGAAGCAAACATTGTCATATCCGGTGGAAGAGGAATGGGTTCACCTGATAATTTCGTTCACCTTGAAGCCATTGCCGACACAATCGGTGCCGCAGTCGGCGCATCACGCGCTGCAGTCGATACTTGGGACGACATCCCTCATGCAATGCAAGTTGGACAAACTGGAAAAATGGTCAACCCCAATCTCTACATCGCAGTAGGAATCTCAGGAGCGATTCAACACCTTGCTGGAATGCGCTCTTCCAAGTACATTGTAGCCATCAACAAGGATGCAGATGCACCGATTTTCCAACACGCTGATTATGGAATAGTCGCAACATGGGAAGAAGCACTTCCAGTCTTGCAGTCTGCCTTTGCATCCATGATGGGATGATCAGGAAAAACGACCCCTTGTGAAAGATCCTGCGCCTGCAGCGTCTCCTACAAATGGGTTGGTTGCTTTCTCATGACCAATGGTGGTTGTATCTCCATGGCCAGGGTACACGAGTGACGCCGGGTCGAGCGGCCAAAGTTTGGTGTGAATCGAATGAGCGAGTACCGTAAAATCGCCTCCCGAGTTGGCGATATCTGTTCGGCCGACTGAACCAGCAAACAAGGTGTCGCCAACGAAAACATGGTCGGGTCCGTCATCGACAAGAAGTCGTAAGCAGCATCCGCCAAGACTGTGTCCGGGGGTGTGAAGTATCTCGAATGAAAGTGACCCTACAGTGACGATTTCCCCATCCACTAAATCGATATCTGCTACAGCAGGTTCTGGCATCTCAAGGCCGTAGCGTTGAGCGGAAGAACGCGCAAGGGTCTGAAGGAATGTATCGTCAGGATGAAGATACCACTTCACTGGATAGTGCTGCAACAGTGTAGGAACGTGGCCGCTGTGATCAAAATGTGCATGCGTGTTAATCAAAGCGACTATCCTGCGTGCAGGGATAACTTGAGAATCTGCTTGATCTTTCGAAATTGGACCGTTGGACCAATCTGGCCCCTGGCCGGAGAAGCCGTCGATCCAATCTATCAAACGCTGAGGTTCATCTCCACCATCAATAATGACCGTATCTCCAGTCGCTCGGTCAGTGACGACGGAACACCGCATCTGAATTGGTCCTAAAATAAAGCAATCGACCCACGGTGATTGGACGCTCATAGAAATCCCAACAGCTTCACCTTCATGAGACTAAGCCTCGATGAGAACGTGGAGAGAATCACTCGACCACTGTCCTTCACGGTCACAAATTCGAAGTTCAAAGCGATGATTCCCGACACCAATTCGAACTCGTACTTTGGGAGTATCTGCAATTTCTTTACCGGACTCATCGACCCAGGACCATGAGATAATCCGTCCTTGTGGGTCGTATGAATCACTTCCATCAAGCGTAATTACAGCAGTTCCATCGTCACCTGGCACGTGAGTTTGGTCTCCGCCAGACATGGCTCGAGGAGGCAGTATTTCCCCCGATTCAGCGTTCAATTGCTCCAGCAAATCATCTTGAGGGAGAAGCGCCATTTGAGCGATTGCATCATCGAGGTGTTCCAGTAAAGCCTCTGTGTCAATTTCCAAAGACCCGTCTTCAGCGACCGGTTGTGCCATGACTGCTTTAGAACCGAGCGCTTCTTGAAGAACATCGATTTCGACCGTTGAATCGTGTGCCTGATTCATGGAAAGTAATTCTTCTTTTGAGAAAAATGATTCCATTTCAGAATCGCTTCTATAGATTTCTTCTGCAGAAAGATGTACCGGTTCTTCCGGACGATTGAACCAGAGATTAAGTTCGGTTTCATCCATTTCAACAACCTCCGCAGTAAGTGAAAACAAGCCAATTGGTTCAGGCTCTGTCCAGTCGTTTTGATCTTCACCGGCAAAAAGAATCACCGAGCCGTCGTCGGCTGCAACCACCATTTGAGGCATTCCTTGATGTTCTATTTTCCAAATACGCCCATCAGCATCATTTCCATGTATGAAAAACCACGATGCAGCAAGTACTTCCTTACCAACACTGCACAGATACCGAACGGGGTATGTGCAATCAAATCCGGTGACAAAGGTTGGTGTTGGCATTGATACATCAAGGTACGAGACCTTACCGTCATCAAATCCACATGCGACTCCTTTGAATGAAGGTACAGCATGTAAAAGGCGTGAATTGAGATCGTCGCGATGGAGAAGCATGTTGTCCTGAATCGACCAAACCTCGAGTTCCAGAGCTTCTTCATCTCCGGCGACTAACGCGTAACCTTCACGGCCCAACACCAGGTGATTGTCAGCCGTAGAGCCAAGGCAAGTGATCGCCTCTCCAGTTTCTCCTCGCACTGGTCGGGACCAAGTAAGCAACCCATTGTTGAGTGCTTGAACAGAACCGTTTTCAAAGCCGAGAACAAGATATGGGCCCACCGACTGTTGAAGAAGGATATCGTCAAACGTTTCATTCAAGTTCGTTGGAACACCATCAAAACCAAACAAATGCAATCGACCCAAGCCATCGATAACAGAAAATCCGTCGCTGTATTTTAAGAGGCTGAATCCGCCACCTCCAACCGTCTGTTGCCAAACGATTGTGGCATCAGCATTCAAACAAGTCAAACCAATTTCATCATCCAATACGATGATGGTTTCATCGTGAAACACCAAACCTCGAACGCGCGCTGGAGCAATCCACGTTGCAGAAACGATGAATGAATCTCTAGATTTCACGGCGATAAACACCGAGCCGCTGCCTTCTGCCCACGCCGCTAAGGTCCCCTGTGAATCGAGTCCCAGTGCGGTGACTTTCCCTTCTGGATGAAAGGCGGCATGCACCTCTCGTGAACTGACCATGCATCAATGATGAGCCCTTGACAATTAATCCCATCCCCTCGTTGGGTGGGTGCTTTCAGACAGCATTCGATTAGACTCACGCTGAATCGTTGTGCATGTCAATGATTTCATCATCATCGCTTGAGTTACGTTTCGCTGAGTCGTTCCGTGAGTCATCGAGTTTACGCAGATAGGCAGCATCAATGTCACCGGTTACGTATTCACCGTTGAAACAACTGGTGTCGAATCTCTTGGGAGGATTTTGACCAATTTGAGTTGCTTCAATCAAATCCTCGAGGGATTGATAGAACAGTCGGTCGCTTCCAATGATGGTGTTAATTTCATCTATTGATTTCCCATTGGCAATGAATTCGTTAACCGCTGGCATGTCGATACCGTACACGTTCGGATAGCGAACTGGTGGTGCGGCTGAGGCGAAGTACACCTTTTTGGCACCGACGTCTCTGGCCATGTCAATGATTTGCGCGCTGGTAGTGCCGCGGACGATTGAATCGTCGACTAAGAGGATATTTTTTCCTGCAAATTCATGCCCAATTGCGTTGAGTTTTCGTCGAACTGATTTCTCTCGCAAAGCTTGTCCGGGCATGATAAAGGTTCGACCAACATACCGATTCTTAACAAAGCCTTCTCGGTAAGGAACGCCCAACACTTCTGCCATTTGTAGTGCTGCAATTCGCCCAGAATCGGGAACAGGGATCACTGCATCAATGTCATGGTCTGACCATTGCTCCAGAATTCTTTTGGCCAATACGTTACCTTGGTTTAGTCGAGCATGATACACTGAAATTCCGTCAATGACCGAATCTGGACGGGCAAAGTAGACGTGTTCAAAGATGCACGGAGAAGGCTCTACTGGTTCTGAGCACTGCCGGTTGAACATGTGCCCTGAAGACGAAATGAAAATGGCCTCACCGGGTTTCACGTCGCGAACTACATCGAAGCCTAGCGCCGTGATTGCAACCGATTCACTGGCAAAAACCCATTCGGAACCACCATCGGTTTCTCGAACACCAAAGACCAATGGGCGAATGCCGTGAGGGTCACGGAAAGCGAGCAAACCATACCCAGAAATCATCGAAACACAGGCATAGCTACCTGTGACGCGCTGATTGAGATTTTTGACAGCACCAAACACCGTTTCGATGTCCATATGAGGAGAACCGTCAATTGATAGATTGGTTGCATTGGTCGAAAGTTCCACTGCCAACATGTTGAGTAAGAGTTCTGAATCACTGCTGGTATTCATGTGGCGATGATGCTTGTCGGAGAGTTGACTGCGTAATTCAGCTGCATTGGTAAGGTTTCCATTGTGGGCTAAACCTAAGCCGTAAGGTGAATTGACGTAGAAAGGCTGTGCTTCGGCTCTTGAAGAGGAGCCGGCAGTTGGATACCGTACATGCCCGATTCCAATGTTGCCCTGCAGACGTTGCATGTGTCGGGTGTAGAAAATATCCGAGACCAGACCATTGGACTTGCGTAGTCGGAACTGACCTTCAAATTCGGTCATGATTCCTGCTGCATCTTGACCACGGTGTTGCAGTACTGTAAGGCCGTCATAGACCAATTGGTTGACGTGAACACCGGTTCTTCCGACTATTCCTATGATACCGCACATAGCGTTGCCTCAACCCCTACGTGTGCTTGACGCTTTGTAGCCATTGCGGCTCAAATAGAACAACTCCAGATTCAAGCCTTAGGGCGGTGAGCCTTCTTGGACCAACTGTGTTTGCGCATACGAGAAGTTTCTCCGTAGCCGCATGAAGCGCAGACGCCCTTTTGCTTGTGGTATGCGTTTCGACCACATCGTCGGCAACGAATGTGAGCGGTTTTTTGCCGCTTACCCATAGATGGCGTACCTTTCGACATAGAAACACCTGTATAACCGCCCCACCTACCTCCCCCTTATGAAATCGACGGAGGTGGTTCTGCGGCAGTGCAGTGAGATTACTCTTGTTCATCGTCAAAGAAACTTCGGTTTTTTTGTGCGGTAATGGAAGAAAAAGTCGAGCCTACTGCAACAAGTACCGCCAAGATGATGGCACCCGTCGACACCAATGTGTGAACCACATTGTACACCGCCTGCGCTCGTACTGAACCGTTGTTTTCGAGAAGCATCGACCCTTGACCAATGAAGAAGATGGTTGCGAGGACACCCAAACTCACTGCAGCGACCATACCAACCAGTGGCGCTAATGGACGGTTCCTGGACTCACCGTAGAAAAACAGGTTGCCAAGTAAAACAAGCGAGCACAAGGTGTAGGCTGTGAGGGTTGCATTAGCAATTCGTGGATTGATTTCAGGCATTGCAACAGAAGGAACATTCCCGAACAGCGTCAAATCCAGTGCGACCAACAGCAGTGGCGGGAGGATCAAGGCCAGAATCATCACTCGCCAATTGAATGAACTGTTTGAAGCACTCATTCTTCTTCACCTCCAATATGGTTGGCAATGACCGAAGCTGCGAACTCGAGTTCATCGTTTGAAGGGGGGGCAACCGTTTGTGGTTTTGGAAGACTGCGTTCGTACAAGAATATGACACTCGCAAAAGCGAGTATTGAGAGGAGACAACCAAGCAATATGCCGAGTAAATCCGCTGTTGCCAAGCCCAAATGGATTCGGAACTCTTCAGAAGACATTTCGGGACCATCGAGATTCAAGCCCACCAACATCATGAGCAACGAGACCCCAGAAAGGCCGTACATGAGCGATGCTTCCGTTTTTCGTTCATCACCAATCAACAGCAAGGCCGTTGCAGAGAACGAGGCAAGGCACGAGGTGAGCAGCAGGAAAGTCGGCCAGAACACATACCAGTAAGGATTCACTACACCTGGAGACAACTGCGGTGTCAAGATCCACCAGTGCATGCCTGCGAGCCATGAAAAACCTGCAGCGGCCAGAAGAAAGCCGAGGCGTCGGTCGCTTTGTGGCAGTTTCCCCACGGGTACATTACCGGAAAAAGCGATGAGATACATTCCAATCACCATCATCATGCACGGCCCGATGATTGAGCCCAAAAGATGGCCCGCATCGGTCGACGGTGAACTCGGCACGGTCCATGGGCTGGCACACACCATGAGGATACCGACCAGCGACACAACTCGGCCAAATTTGACCTGACCTTGCCGCTTGGAAGATTGAGAAATCCATACACCCAAAGGCAGCATTGCGACGGGAACCCAAAACAATATCACCGCCTGAAGCATAGGGTCCATGCTCCAATGCTGAGCAGTTATGTTCATTATATCTCCCCCTTTTTTACGCTCAGTCGCACGGTTTGACATGCCAGCAGTATGCGGCATTCCTAAATACCCGACTCTTGTGGCCCGAATGCTCAAGGTGCTCTTATGGTGAAAATGCCACGTCAAGTCAAGCGTTACAGCCCAACTGCTGGTAAGCACACAATGCATACAATCGAGCGAGTGAAGAAGAAGCGAGCCTCCGAACTTCGCTGGGGTCAGCGACGTTTCCGCCGTGTTATGGCTGGATACCGTGGTTTCCCTCGTCCAAAGCCCGATGGTCGTGAAAAGCCGACCAAGCGAGTAAACATTCTATACCGATGCACCGAAACCGGCAAAGCGCATTACGCTCCATGCCGCCGGTCGAAGAAGTTCGAACTAATAGACAAGTGAGATGAATACCATGGCTCAAAATTTCTTAAGAGTGACCTGCAAAGATTGCGGTAGTGAAACTACAATTTTCTCCCGCGCCACCTCCGCTATCCCATGTACTGTGTGCGGAGCCATCCTTACCAACCCATCCGGTGGAAAAGCCGACCTAGTTGGATGTACCGTTATCGAAGCGCTTGAGTAAGGAGGCTGAGCCTCCATGTCTGAAGCATCACGGCCCGTTCCCGGTGAAGGCGAACTTGTCGTTGTCACCGTGAAAACAGTCAAGCAAAACGGTGCCTATGTCGAACTTGATGAATTCAAAGGTGTTGAAGGATTCATCTTTATCGGTGAAATCGCCAGTGGATGGGTCAAAAATATCCGAGCATTTGTCCGCGAGGGGCAGCGGCTTATCTGCAAAGTTATGCGAACTCGAAAAGACGGATCGTCGCTGGAACTCTCACTCAAGTCCGTTTCAGAAGAACGCCGTCGTGACCGACTCCAAGAATGGAAAAACGAACAACGAGCTCATCAATTGCTCAAAGTACTCGGCGAAAAAGTCGGATGGTCAGCTGAAGAAATTCAGTCATCTGGGGATGAACTCTCGGATGCCTTCGGTGGCTTGTATGCTGCGTTCGAAGAAGCAGCAATGACGCCGGGTTCTTTAGAAGACGCAGGCTTTGAAGGCGAATGGTTGGCAGAGTTCATCGAAATTTCGGTCGAGAACATCATCCCACCGTTCGTTGAGATTCGTGGGATTTTCACGTTAAGCATCAATGCGTTGAACGGAGTCGAAATCATTCGAAACGCCCTTGTAGCTGCAGAGGAATTCTCGGCACCTGAGGAAGAAATCGAAGTATCATGCCACTATAATGGTGCACCAGAGTACAGAATTGAACTCAAAGCCCCTGATTTTAAAACTGCTGAATCGCTGTGGGAAAACGCTACCAAGGCAACCCTTGACCACGTACGAAACGCCGGTGGAGAAGCAGTTGCATTGCGCGAATGAAGCGCTCGACTCATAAGCAAGCCGCACCTCGGTTGTATCATGGCACGACAATTGTTGCAACAATGTCTCACATGTGGGGCTTGGACCTTGGCAACCACGTGTCCGTCATGCGGTAAAACAGCACAGGCTGCCGCTCCGTTGAAATGGTCTCCTGAAGATCACCGTGCTGGAATTCGACGAAAGATGTACCAGGTTGAATCTCCGGAATGGACCGCTGGTCTTGCAACTCTTGATACGCTTGAAGAAATGAAGGCGAATCACACTGCACTTGAAGAAGAGTGATGGGTACGTTGTTTCCCCCCGTAAACCACCTCAAAATCCTGAATGCTATCTCAAACATTATAGCGCGCCCTACAAGGATGCGCGAGATATGGGATTGCACATTGAATGGCGAGAAGGACACAGCTCTGTAGGTAAGCATGCACTCATGCTGTTTGCACTTCCCGGCGTCGGTAACGTCGGGAAGGTAGCAGTTGAAGGACTGAAATCCGCTCATCAATGCACAGAAATTGCGCGGCTTCATCATACAGCTCTACCGCCTTTGGCCGTACTTGATGAGCAGGGTTTACTGGCTCCACCTCACCTCTCTCTTTCCTCTATAGAATCTGTTACTGGGAAACGTATCATCATTCTTACAGGCACATCCCAGCCTCTTGAACCAGAACATCAAGGTGGTATGGCTCGAGAAGTCATGCAGTGGCTCCAAGGTCAGAATGTTGAGACGTTGTTTGTACTTGCAGGATTGATGGACGTTCCAACTCGAAAAGAGACCTTTGTCGTGGCTTCAAGTGCATCGCACCGGATTGACTTGCAATCCATGGGAATTGATGTTCGGCGTGATGAACCAAAATCTGGAGCAATCGGTCTTGCTGCATTGATTGCCTCCATTGGTCCACTGTTCAACATCAACTCAGCATGTGCCATCGCCACAACCGTAGGCTCGAGTGGCGACATATTCGCTTCACAGCGCTTACTTGAAGCACTGGATGAATGGTTTGAACTCGGCATCGCATTGCCGACCGGAATTCAAACCAAATTAACTGAGAAATTGGCAGCTCTCGCCCCGAATGCCGCACCGGATTACGTTACAGAATTAACGGAATCACCCGATGCCTTCTACATGTGATGGTTCAGTGTTGTGATTGGCAACTCAAACCCACATAGTTTTTGTTCCTCTCGCACAACATTAATGCCCTGCTGATTCCAGCGACGACCGGTGAACAGATGTTTCAACGTAGTTTCTCTCTTCGAGTTGTCGCAGTTTTCTTCCTCGTCCTAACCGTTTTACTGCCTGCTAACGGCAGTGCTGCAATCAATTATCCAGTTGATGAAAACGAATTTACGCTTGACGATGCTGAATTGCTTTCTGTCTCCCAGGAGACCATTTTGAACGATCTATCTGGGGCAATTTACGATGATTGGGGTACTGAAATTGTCTTTGTCCTCATCAACTCAACAGCGGACTATGAAACTGAAAATACGACCAATACCACGCTGGTTGACTTCACGATTGGACTGTTCGATGAATGGAATCTCTTTGAATCAGAATACGATGATGCAATACTCATGGTGCTGGCCACAAATCAGTCAGGAAACTGGAGTCTCGCTGTTGAAACAGGCACATACTGGCTGGACAATGGGGATTTCAACGACATGGGAATAGAAGCCGATCCCTACTTCGATTCACAAGATTGGTTCATTGGAATGCGGCTGTTGCTCACTGATCTGACCGAAATGGTCGACTGGTGGTTGTGTGATGGTGCATGCGATGATACCAGTTCCGATGCAGGAAGTTTGATTCCTGCACCAGTCTCGACAGACCCGAGTGTGACCGCCGAGGAATTGACTCTCCAGGAAGGTCTCATGTGCATGGGATGTCTAGTTGTCCTCGTATTGGTAGCATTCTTTGCTTTCCGTTCAGGTTTCGGCCGAGGCGGCAACGGGTACGGAAACGGGATGGGATACTACGGTGGAGGAGGAGGCTGGGGCCGACAAAGTCACTCTACCAACATCAACGAGACCAATATCTACACCGGAGGCGGTGGAGGAGTTGGCAACCAGCCCAATCAACAGCAAGGACCGTCCGCACCTCAAACAGTCCGACCAAAGAAATCTGGAACCGGTACACGAGGACTTCGCAGAGGAAGAGGTGGCGGCGGCCGAGGCGGCGGCGG
>DAME01000014.1:21828-48880 GCA_002499545.1 Euryarchaeota archaeon UBA88 | reverse complement strand
GCGGCGGTGGACGACGCCGAAGGTGATTCCAAATCACAGAATCTACTCGTCACTTTCGACGCCGCAAGCCGGAACGTACCTTTGTTCCAGACGATGTTGGGTTATCTGCAAATGATGCCATTCCTCTGCTTGAAGTGAGTTTTTCATAGACGCCTTGAGTTGGAGCAATCCATACTTCGCCCTGACCGCTAAAGGTCTGTAGAAGACCTTCACCTGAGACAAGAGAACCAATGAGACGCTTACTTGATTTCTCAACTTTGAATGTGATTGATTCATGTCTTAGAAGAGCGAAATTTCCGTCAACAAATAATTTATCACCATTTAGAGTGTATTTCACAATTTCTTGCTTCGGGACTGGACTGTACAGCACTGCAATACCCGAACCGGTAATGTGCGACTGAAAGAGACCTTCTCCACCAAAAAGCGTGGATGAAATTGTCCCCTGCATTTTAGCGCTGATGTTGAGTTGCCCTGCTCCAGCGAAAAACATCCCTTTGTCACAAATAATTCCTCTACCTGGGCCCATAATATTCTGAAGGAAAAAGTGACCGAAAGATGGTTCAAGATATATCTCGCCTGATCCGTGAATCTCATTCACAAAAAAGGTTTCTCCAGAAAGCATCTTTCGTTTCATTCCTTTGAATAATCCGCCTCCTGTTGAGACTTTCATTTCCAATTGACCCTTCATGAAGTAAAGTGCTCCTGGCTCAACCCGAACTTTGGAATTATTCAGTTGGATTCGGACCATCTTCAATTTGGAACCTGCCCGGGTCGTGTAGTAGAGTGCCTCAGATGTCCGAACATCACTGGAACCCAGTAATTCACTGTATTCAACAATCTCAACCTTGGTACCATCCGTAGCGGTAGCAGACTCAATTACGGTGAAAAGTTCCCCCGGGTCGACCATACTGCCCTCTATTGCAGCTATTTGTGGCCCAGTACCCGATGAGTCAACGGTCCATTGCTCGGTTCCCGATTGACGGAAGTACCAACTACCATCATCACTCTGCCACCATTCAATATTTCCAACCAGCCGGATTCCATCTGCCATACTTGGCCATCGAATGACTTATTTTAATAATTAACCCTAATAAATTTACAAAGGAAAATTCATTATGTATTCGAATGCATCAAGTGTACTGCTGCAGCATGAAGTTGTGACGGTTCACCATGTCTGGAATGAAAAACAAATCGTAAATCCAACCGATTCCGAACAGCCCGAAAGTGAGCAAATAAACGACACCAAACTGCGCCTGGCCCAGATAGAAACGGTGTCCGCCAAAGAGTCCTAAAAAAAACCACAGGAGATAGGCGGTTGCCACGTTTGCCGGAGGCTTTTGAATAAACGGGCGTTGAGGCATCGATGTGGTATGATATACTGCAGGTGATGGTTGCTGCTGCACCGGTTGAGGAGTTATAACCTGCTGAGCAGGTGCGTGGTAATGATTGTGGATCACGTGGCCTGTGTGCAGGTTTCCACCGACGACACTGTCGTTCATCGCCGTCTGATTCTGAGGTGCAGGCTGCATTGGGGTCAAGCAGTGCTCAAGGTGATTGCTCAAATGTCTATCGCAGTCACGAAGGCGCCGAGAGAGAGATTTGAACTCCCGCGTCTCGAGGACAGTGGATTTCGAATCCACCGCAATACCGGGCTATGCGATCTCGGCCGTGAATGCGGGTTCAGCGCCACCGTCATAAGCATGATGCTTTGTCGGTGCACCATGGAGATTCATCTCACTGGCCGGGATTATGACGTCAAATTAGAGGCCAAGAAACCCCTGACTGTACGCGCAGCATTGTCGCAAGCCGGAATTCTCGCATCGACGGTTATCGTGAGCATCGATGGAGTCATCATACCTCATTCGACCATCGTCTCGCAATCTGTCGAACTGCTCGTGACGACCATTTCATCCGGCGGTTAATCACGCTCAACTCGATTTATAATCTGAAATTTCGTGTTTCGTGTCACGTTTCCACGGACCTGTATTGCCCACGCATCCAATCCCACATTGACTGCAACCACCGTATCACCGGTTTCAGCTAAATCAAATTGAGGACCCCAATCGTTCGCCCAACCTTCGAGTTTCATTGCGCCTGTAGAGTCCATAATCATCGCACCTTTTCGATGCCATTGCTTACCGTTACGGCCAACGCCTTTCTTTTCAAATCGATAAATAAGTTGTCCTGAAACGTTCCATCTGGCTCGAAAATCAAGGAGGCTTTGTGCCTCTGGTTCTGAACCTGCCACGTGGAGAATTGAAGCGTGGGGGTCAACCTTCAATTCCAATTCACCCTTCCAATTCGCCGTCGGTACAACTGAATCAAGCTTCACTCGGTCTCCCTTTGCGATGTTTTCTGGCCATGAAGGTGTACCATCTTGATGGTTGTCGACCAACAACTGGACCTTGGCGAAAAGATTGTCTTGGGCTACGGTGATCTGTGGACGGCGACCCTCTCGAGCCCCCATGACACTGAACACATCAGCGACCAATGTCATTCGTGGTTCAAGAGACTCAATGGGAGTAATTGTGAAACGGCCAGATGAGCCAGGAAGTTGTATATCTCCACCGTGTGGAAGATTCTCATCACCCTCTCCGCCAGGGCAAATTTGAGACCAATCGCACTGTGTACAGCGTGATTCATTTGGAGCAGTTTCTGCAACTCCTCCCTTTGAAAAACCGCGTAGAGGCCGAGGCTCGGGCGGACATTCATCCATGGAGGGTGTATGTTCTCGTAACCTGTGCCACATTGCCTCGAGGTCGTGCTCCATGGAACTCATTTCATCGGATGATGGCACGTCGATGGTTTTGATGACGTTCGCGCCGAGGTACCATATTTCAAGCGAATCAACCGACTCCGTTTTCCCGTGGGTCACCCACCAAAGCATCGCATACATTCGTAACTGCTCAACATAATCTCCAGAACGGTCTCCCCGGCCAATACTGGCTTTAATGTCAACAATGTTAATGCGGCCATCCCATCGATAGACGAGGTCGTACTCTCCCTGAAACCAATGGTCGGGATGAATCGCATTCATTGCAAACTTCCCGGCATGGGGGTCGACAAACCATGGGCGAGTGAATTCCCAAGCTTCAATCAAAGAGATTGGTCCTTTCTGCGCCAGTGGATGCTGCTCAAGTGACGAATAACTTCGGCCATCGGGTGCAGGCCATTTTGGTCGATGACCGATTCGCCATTGCTGCAAACCGGAACCGCCACCGGCATCCATGCAACGCTGAACTTCTGCGAGATGAAAATCGAGTCCATTGATGCACATTTCCAGACAGTAATCGGGATTCACTGAACGCCAATCTCCTGCTTTTCGTTCATCTCCGGACCATTCCTCTTTCATGGCTTTAAGCGAAACTGGAAGATGCTTCTTCAATCGACCAATGGCCCAATGGCGAAGTTGATGCAGGTTTTCGGGCCACATCTCCGGAGGCAAGGTCATCAGACGGTCGGCAGGCCAGCGCTCCTCAGTGGATCGAGATGGCACACCTCGTTCGTCCAGAGGGATGGCCGCAAGTGTGTCAGATGCTGCATTGGTCACCAACAGTGCCGGCGACTCCATAAGCATCTTACAGAAGGATTCTTCCACAGCCCTGCCAACAAAAAGAACTGGGATTTGAGGCATCCGAAACCGTCTGACTTTTTCATAAAACCACAAGCGAGGACACGAAGCATATGCATTGACTTGGCTTGCCGACAGGCGATTGAACGGACCGATGGAATCTTCAGATGGGACTGAAAGGTGCACCGGCATAGCGTCGAGTTGTTGTCGAATGTTCTTGAACCTACTCCGTCAAGGTGAAGGGTTCACTTCCAAGCGAGTTTTTCTTGAATCGATTCGAAGTTGGGGCAGACCGGCTCTCCATCCTATTTCAGCAGCCATCAACTTGAGGTGATGTCCTGGTCTGAGTGACTCAATTTGCCCTGAAATACTCGAACCAAACGCAGCGACTTCTACAACTGAATCACCGTCCCAAAGGTGGGCTGTAAGCATAGTCCACGGTTTTCCGTCGAGCCGTACACCGGACCTTTTACGAACACTCAGGATGATTCCTTCGACGTTGGCTCTGGTTCGTAGTAATCCAATTCGAGTGGTTGATTCAGTTAACGAGGAGCCTCGGCCTTCGAGAAACTCAACGGCTTGTTCAAGTGGCATAATTCGCGTTTTATTATCCACATAAAGCCTCGGAGAACCTCGCCAAACACCTGGAAGCGCATCAAAGATGACGATGTCACCATTGGGTTGGTCGTGAAGCAATGGAAAGGCTCCCGGTTCACTTTCTTCAACCGAAAGTTGCGAACGCCCAGCGACCAACATTGCACCGAGAACGGGTTCGCCAAAGTGGTTCGGAAGAGGACCCCAAGCATTGCTAAAGGCACCTTGAACGCTGACCCTTTCAGGAATATCGGCCAACGGCGCGCTTTGCGACGACAACTCAATTGAACGCAATGGAGTGATACCTGATAACAGTTCATCGTTGTACCAAACTCCATTTTCATCACGCTGGAGACTGCACCAATGGCAACCTGCAGATTGGCCATCACAGGCTTCATCGGGGCGAACAGGTAACGATGCTGGGCCTGAACCCATGGATTGCATCTCTGAATTGATGGCGAAGAACTCTTCAGTCATCGTTGCGTAATCGTCAACCTTCGGTGGTTCAAATTCGATTCTGTGTGGCCCATCCAGATACCAGCCCTCCAATCCATCAACGGCGTGAAGATCGTGTGTCTGATGCCACAACCATGCATAAAAACGAAGTTGGTGCTGGAGTGAGTCGGCAAATCGTGAACTTGGGTGGCCCGATTTGATATCGACTAAGCGAATCCTGCCGTCCCATCGTAGGACTAAATCCAATTCTCCAGCAGCCCATGAATCAGGATGAAACAACCGTTGCGGTTGATGTACGCGGGGATCTTTGGTCCAAGGTCGAGCGATTTCCCATGCCTCATTCCACGTCACTGGGCTACCTGAAGGTTGCCAATGCATGGATTGTCCTTCTGTCTTCCATGAACGCATAGCGAAACCTGATACTTTTTCAGGAACAGGGAAATGAGGCTCATCCCCCCATGCAGGAGATGGAACTTTGAACGGAGGGTTTCCTGCTCGCATCGATTCCAAATGCGGTCCACCACCTGTTGAATAGCACGCTTGTACCTCTTCAAAAAAAAGTTCAAGACCGAAATGAAGTCGAACGATAACCGATTCAAGTTCAACATCATCCCACGAGGTTTCTGGCTGATGCCAAATACCCTCGTCCCACAACTCTCGGCCTTTCTCAAGAACGGTTTGAGCTGCTTGAGGTACCAAGCCATTCGCCCACTGTTTCAATTCTTCAAACGTACCAATGGCACCTGTCGGTCGATGCATGAAAAGGCCGCACAGGGCATCCTCAAGAACGATACCGAGTACCTGCGCTGGCCGAAGTGGCCCTGAAATACCGACTTTTGAACCGAGAAACCACTGGCGTTTACAGCGTAGAAATGTCGTGAGGCCACTCGCTGAAATCCGGGAGCGAGAGCGTCCCAATGGTCCGCCGAGAGGTGGAGTTCCAACTGGCATCTTCTTCACCTCAATGGTCGAACGAATAAAAGTCGCCGGCCGATCGTTGTTCTCTATCTTTCCTGCTTTCAGGCTTATTGATACGGGGCCTTTTGGAATCATGATCTCGTCGGAAGGTGATGTTGACGCCTTTGAGGAAACGGTTCATTCCTTCTCGGAGCCGAAACGGTCCTTTGGCAGTACCGTGCACTGCCCCTTCTCCTTCAAAGACGAGTAATGAATCACTTACAATGTCAATGAAGTACACATCATGGTCGATGACGAAGGCAGATTTCTCATTGGTTTCCATGGTTTTCCGAATGGATTTCGCAGCGACCATTCGAGCGTTGGCATCAAGATGAGCCGATGGCTCGTCAAACAAATACAAGTCTGCTTCACGGCCTAGGCAAATAGTGATAGCTACGGCTTGACGTTCACCACCGGAGAGTTTCTTGACTCTTTTCGGGAGCAGTTGGTCGACACCAAGGGCGCGAACAACATTGACATTGAATTCTCCTGAACGCCACTTGGGTCCAATTTCGGTATCGAGCCAAAGTTGAACGCTTCCTTCAAAGTCTGCAGGAATATGTTGCGGCTTGTAAGAGATTGAAGCACCCTCAGAAATCCATCCCGAATCATAGTCCAATTCTCCTGCAAGAATTTTGATCATGGTTGATTTACCCGTAGCGTTAGGACCGACCACGCCTACGACTTCTGACCGGTGGACTGAACCTTTACCGGTAGTCAACGAAAAGTCTCCCAATTTCTTTTCTAATTCGCCCCATTCTAGTACCGTATTACCCTTCTCACTGGCTCGTTCGTAATGCTTTAGGAAACGAATCGGTTTGTCGCGAATTCGCACGTTTTCCTCAACTAGGAATCCGTCAAGGTATGCATTAACGGCAGTTCGAGTAGAACGAGCAGGGGTGAATATACCGTAGCCTGCCTTCTCTCCGTACACGATGTGCACCAAATCACACAGTACATCGAGGATAGCCAAATCGTGTTCGACCACAAGTACTCGCTTTCCTTTTTCAGCGAGTGCCTGAAGAATCAAAACCATGCGCATCCGTTCAAAGATGTCAAGGTACGAGGATGGTTCGTCGAAAAAGTAGACATCGGCTTCTTTCAACAGCGTCGCACAAATCGCTACACGCTGCAATTCACCACCTGACAAGACGCCCATTTTGCGTCCAAGGATGTGCGTAATACCGAGCTGTTGTGCATACATATCGAGTTCATTTCTGTCATCGATTCTTTGAAGTAATTCTCGTACTTCACCGTCGAATACCTTTGGTAATTTGTCAATGTGTTGAGGTTTCACTGAAATAGTCACGCCCCCTTCAGAAACCAAGCCGAGATAATCGCGCAACTCCCCTCTAGGAAACATCTCAATGACTTCTTGCCAATCAGGCGGTGGGCTTTCCCAATCACCCAGATTAGGTCGTAAAGAGCCTGAAAGATGTTTGATAGCGGTTGATTTACCGATGCCATTCGGGCCAAGAATACCTACAACTTGCCGCTTGCGAGGAGCAGGTAAGCGGAACAGTCGGAAGCCGTTCAACGAAAATTGATGGATAAGATCGGTGTCGAGTTCTTCTGGTAAGTTGATAATTTTCACAGCATCATCGGGACAGAGTTTTGCACGAATCAGGCACGGGGGGCACGCAGATTCGAGGATTTTGCACACATCATCGTTCACTTGGATACACTCAGCACCACACAGTCCTGCATACTTTTGCAAATACTTGAACGCGTTGCTGTTAGGCTTGCAGCGGTCTTGAAGTAAAATTGCAACCCTCAATCGACCACACCCCCAATGACGTTCCAACTAAATGAACAAACGCATTCTGCGAGAACGAACTTGAACCTTAGCAATCTTCGCATTCAATGACCTCCGGTGTTTGTTCTGTTGGTGGTTGTACTTCTGACTTAAGGAACTCGCGCCCAGGAAGCCTCAACAAACAGAGGTTTGTCCGACATTGGGCCAAGCCCAATGGATTTCAAATGAGACCTTTGAGGTGCTCGTGCCCTTTAATCAAACGGACCGTACAAGGGGTTGGGAATTTCATCGTTGCCTTGCGAAGAGCATCTCGTGCAGTAAGGTAGTGTTCTGGATGTACTTGAATCGAGATTACACGCTGACCACGCTTGACTCGGGCAGCGGTACCCACGTTCTTTCCGAATGCACAGCGCATACCTTGTGATACACGGTCTGCACCTGCACCGGTGGCTTGCTTGTTCTCTCGGAGTACGTGGTGAGGGAACGTGTGGATACGAAGTGCGTATCCTTGTGTTCCTGCTTCCTTACGAATGGTGGAGTTCGAGATAACACGGGCAGCTTCCAGTGCAGTGTGGCGGATTTGGACGTTGTTGTCTGAGCGGAGCTCAAGAACGACTGGGAACTGCCCAGTTTCAGCAGCAACACGGTTTCCAACGTGAAATTGATGGATTCTGTTGTTAGGAACACCGCCAATAAACTTGCGACGGGTGTAGGCGGGTCCTTTCAGACGGCGATACATGGATGCTGGTTTACGTGCCATATTGTTCTCTCCAAGCAATCCTGCGACCGATATTCCCTTTATCATCCCTCCGCCTTAGCCACCGAGCGATTTTTGAGAGCATTTGCTAAAATTCACATCAGTTGTAATTGGATAAAAGGTTTCATGTGCTCGTTTATCGTGCTCTGTGCATGGCGAAGGGTTGGCGGGGTCTCCTTGAAGAGGAATCGGAACATCAGTGGATTGCCATGGCTACCTTTTTCATATTTATTTTACTTGGAGCAGTATTGATTCAAGGCACATCATCTCTCCCTGGTGTTGATTATCAAAGCTACGGGCTTGATTACACAGGAGGAGAAGACGGAAGAGTTCTCAACATCGTTTACGATAACGACGCCTACGTTGCAGTCGTTTACGGTACGAATGGTGCGGTGATGGTCTACAATGATGGAAGTGGATATGAAGAAAACATTGGTGGAAATTATGATGACCTCATGGGGTTACCTTTCATGACTCAACTTAGTGATGGTAGCGTCGCTACTTCTCCGACTGACAACACCATCGAAGTAATCGAACATGACGGAAAGTCCGTCGAACAAACTCGAATTGATCTCGACCAATCCAACGGCATCTTTTCGATTAAAGACCTTGCAGAACAATCCGGTGACGATTCATCGATATGGGTCATGGTAACCAACGAGGAGGGAACCTCCAGTTTCAGAGGATTTGGGTCCATCGACGAAACCGCAGATTCTCTATCGACTTCAGTTCAACAATCCCAACTCACTGCTGCAATGATCAATAACGGCGACATTACCTGGAACTCAGTTGAATCATTAGGCGATGGGCGATGGGTTGCTAGTGGCCTTGCGACCAATGCTTTCAGCAACGAGGATGTCAGCCCTGCCACTCCAATCAAGCACCCTGTTCTCGGCATCATCTCGTGGTCAAAAGCCCCTGCAGCCCCAACGCTCACAACATTCGAAGAATACACCTCTGGTGAATTCCACTCACTGCTAAAATTAGAGGACGGTTCAGTTCTTGCTGCTGGAACAACTACAACAGTCCACATCGCTTCAAGTGGTGCGATGACTGAGCATAACTATGGAAGCGTGGTAGCGGTGGCAGACAGTGAGGGGGACGGCTGGCTCTTTGGAATAACTGGAAGTGAATCGATGATTCGATTCACAGAATCTCAGCCAGAAAAAATCCCACTCGCCCTCCAGTTACCGCTTGAAATTGAAACCGTTGCTCTAAGCGGGGAAGTCATCATGGCGTACGGGATGGACCCATCAGGAAGCCCAGCAACGTACAGTATCGATGTATCTGCAGAAGGTTCTATAGACAGCGGACGAGGTTTCTTGAGCATGTTGTATGTTGCAACAACATCGATTGTAATGGGTGTTATGTTTTGGACTGCCATCAAGCGAATGCTCCGCATTGATTGAGCCAACTCTTCCTTGCCCAATTGAGTATTTCTTGAAGTGCTTGCGAGAACCTTCATTTGCTCTCGGCAACGACAGGTAACTCCAGCGAACCAAAGGAGTGTGTTGAATATGGCTAAGCGAGGTATGATGGACCAATTTATGGACATCAAGGCTGAGCATCCAGATACCGTTCTCTTTTTCCGAATGGGTGATTTTTACGAATTGTTTCATGAAGATGCTGTCACCGGTTCAGAAGTACTTGGATTAGCGTTAACCTCTCGTGACAAGAAGGCAGATTCACCAATCAAGATGGCGGGTTTCCCGTGGCATGCTTTGGAAGAAAACATTCGCGGAATGCTCAAAGCCGGTCACAAAGTAACGGTTGCTGAACAAGAGCAGGAACTACGAGAAGGAGCAAAATTGCTGGAACGAATCGTCACACGGGTCTACACGCCGGGCAGTTTGTATGAAGAATCACTTCTCGGAACTGATGACAGGTCGCTGCTGATCGCAGTTTCACTCGATAAAACTCAGATTGGAATCGGAATTGTCGATGCCTCTACCGGCCAAGCATGGGCATCGAATTTGAGCGGAGATGATCGATTTGCACGTGCACTTGATGAGGTCCTACGTTGGCGACCTACGGAAATCGTTGTTTCACCAAGTGACGCAGAGGACACCGCATTGTGCGCTCTGTTCACTCACCTTGACAACGTCACGATTAGCCAACATAGGGCAAGTGAGACGAAGCGCAGAGACCGACTTGAACAAGTTCTGAAGGTCGCCGACCTCGGACACTTGGACCTTGATGATGCACCTCTTGCACTGGCAGCAGCAGGGTTGGCCGCTGACTATCTAGCAACGATGCACATCGCCGAGGATGTGCCGCTTCGAGACATCGAAGTCATGGATGAAGCGGGACATCTGGTGCTCGACCAGACAACACTCAGAAATCTTGAACTCACTTCAACGCTGGCAGGAGAATACGAAGGAAGCCTTCTAGCCAGCTTAAACGCCTGTCGAAGCGCAATGGGTCGAAGGTTACTCAAAACCTGGATTCTACGGCCACTGTGCAATATCGAAGCGATTGAAGCCCGTCATGAAGCAGTGGGTGTACTTTCCCGCTCTGCCCGTCGATTAGATGCCTTGCGTGAAGCACTCCGAGGGCTTCGAGACATGGAACGACTGGCGACCCAACTGGCCTATAACCGGTCAAACGGTCGGGATTTACAAGCGGTAGCCGATGCGTTGGAACGAATGCCTGCGATCATCAATTTATGTTTGGAAACGGAAAACCCGTTGTTGAACCACCTTTCAGATAATCTCGACAGTTTGGCGGATTTAGCCGAAGACATCCGAAGAACACTGGTCGAAGAACCACCGTTGAGCATTCGAGACGGTAACCTGATTCAAACTGGTGTGAATTCGACCGTTGATGAGTTGCGTGCGACCTCACGCTCAGGCCATTCATGGTTCAGTGACCTTGAGGCTTCATTGAGAACAGAGTTGGAAATTCCTTCCTTGAAAGTTCGAATGAACCGACAAATCGGCTGGTTTATTGAAATCACAAAATCTCACGAGCATAAAGCTCCTGAATCATGGCGGCGTAAACAGCAGATGACCAACGGTTCAAGGTACGTCACTGAGGAACTTTCACAGCGGGATGACGTGTTGCTCACTGCAGATACGAAAGTCAAAGAATTAGAATACAGAGAATTCAACTCACTGCGTGAACGATGCCGAACTCATGCCCAAGCACTTGCGACAATCGCAGGAAGAGTCGCAGCAATCGACGTATTGCAGTGTTTTGCCACAATTGCTAGAACCCGCTCTTGGACCCGTCCAGAATTGAGTGAAGCAGACCATCTCAAAGCGGATGGAGCAAGGCATCCATCTCTTGAGCTGCAGTCTGGCTTCGTACCCAACGACATACAGTTGTCAAATAAGCGTAATTTCCTTCTCATCACGGGCCCCAACATGGGTGGGAAATCGACCTACCTCCGAACGACCGCATTGCTGACAATTCTAGCTCAAAGCGGTAGTTTCGTCCCTGCAAAGAAAGCAAAGATTGGGCTGGTTGACCGAATATTCACACGCGTGGGTGCAAGTGATGACCTACGAAGAGGGCGTTCGACGTTCATGATGGAAATGATTGAAGTGGCTCACATTCTACGACGTGCCACGAGTAAATCACTGGTTTTACTCGACGAAATTGGCCGAGGCACTTCCACCTTTGACGGGCTTTCAATTGCGTGGTCGGTAACAGAAGACATTTGCAAGCGAATTGGTTCACGTACCCTGTTCGCAACCCATTACCACCAACTCATTGGTTTGGAGGACGAAGTTCCCGGACTGGTGAATGTTCATGTTCAAGTTGCTCAAAGTGACGGTGAGCTTCGATTCATGCATACGGTTGCTGACGGCCCGTGTGATGATTCATACGGTGTCCAAGTAGCAGCTTTAGCAGGCCTCCCACGGCCCGTTGTCGAACGAGCAACCGATCTGTTAGCATTTTTGGAATCGCAAGCCAAAGGGGCTAAGGCTGGTGAGTCTGGCGCACCCACTTCAAGAGCACAAGGCCAGTCAAGCCTCATGGGTTACTTCGCTGCTGCTGCTCTGAACAATAAGGAAACGACAACTGCCGCTACACTCTCTCCTGAGCAAAGCAGCACCCTTGAACTACTTGCTGAGATTGACATCGATGAACTCTCTCCAAGGCAAGCACATGAATCACTCTATAGACTGAAAAAACTCTTGGGGGGTAATGCAGATGACTGAACCAAAACGGATCATTCAGTTGGATGAAACCACCATCGGCCACATCGCAGCAGGAGAAGTGGTCGAACGTCCAGCTCAAGTGGTCAAGGAATTACTGGAAAACAGCCTCGATGCAGAATCATCTCGTATCGTGATAACCGTTGAGCGAGGAGGATTTGACATGATTCGAGTTGAAGATGATGGAAGTGGCATTGATGAAAGCGACCTGCGGTTGGCATTGGACCGACATGCAACGTCCAAGTTGTTGAAACCTGAAGACCTCAACTCCATTCACACCCTCGGATTTAGAGGTGAAGCTCTAGCGAGCATCGGCATGGTGTCGCACCTTACCATCGCCAGCCGACCAGCACAGAAGGAAGGTAAAGCAATCACCATGAACGATGGAATCAAGGGCGAAATCAAGCCTTTTGGTATGCCGAATGGGACTCGAATTGATGTAGCGAGCTTGTTTCGAAACACCCCTGCTCGACTTGCGTTTCAACGGCGTCCAGCAACTGAAAATGCACGAGTGGTCGACGTCGTTGTTGCGCACGCAATGGCCCATCAAAAGACTGGATTCAGATTGGTCGTTGATGAACGTGTCATGCTCGACATACCACCTGCAGATTCGATGATGGACCGACTGTTCGACCTACTTGGAGGACAAGTTGAATCCATGTTGGAACTGTCACACCCCGCAAGCGACGACAGCGCACCGGGTGAAGAGCGCTGGACTGGATGGGTGAGTACTCCCGACATTACACGAGGAAAGGGTGACGATATCCACATACTCATCAACGACCGTCCTGTTGCTGCCGGACCCTTTCTTCAAGCCATCCGACGAGGGTATCGGACACGATTGATGCAGGGTCGCCACCCAATTGCTGTTCTCTCTCTCACGCTGCCTCCTTCCGAGGTGGACGTGAACGTTCACCCAACGAAACGTGAAGTTCGTCTTCGACACTCGTGGAGGGTTTTGGAGCGACTGGAACGCGCTATTGCACACACGCTGGAATCCGTTCCAACTGAACCCGATGCTGCGGGAGGTATTCCCGCTCTGCAAGGATTGGGTAGTACACAAGCTGTTCCAATCCAAGAACGGCTCACTCCGGTCATCAGTGAATCAGTGAGCCCTCTCGAGGCTGCGGCTGGCTCACCGACAGTGGTACTTCCAAAGAATCAGACTTCGTCGCAACCACCTGCTTGGGCTGTTGCTGCTGGAGCACAGTTGAACCTCCACGGAAGTGAAGCAGAAGAACCAGAATCTCAACCGAAACATCGACCTCAATCTACCGCACCCGCGGCTCAAGAAACCCTTCCGGGGATGGATGCAAAACCGACTGCACCCGCACTTTCACCTGCAGAGCGTGATCTTCATCGACACGCAGGATGCGGCATTCGAATTTCACCAAACGACGAACGTCCATTGGAAGGTGTCATCAATGAACTTCCACCGATGGAACCTCTTGCCCAATTCGCTGACTCATACATTTTGGTACAAGCAGAAGATGAATTACTTCTCATCGACCAACACGCTTTACATGAGCGAATTCGATACGAGCGTTTGCGCCACGATGAATCTCTATGGGAGAGTCAAACAAGGCTTGAACCCCTCAATTTGGACCTTGATCCGCGCCAGTCAGCACGCATGTCAGCAGCAACTGAAAGGCTTCAAGGAATTGGATTCTCAGTCGAGCTCGACGAACAAGGCTGGAAACTGCATTCAGCCCCTCATCTCCTGGACGGTAAGGAAGTAGTTGAATTCTTACTCGACATACTGCAAGATACTTCAGAGGATGGGGCGCCTCTCGAAACGGTTGACAGACGTCGAGATCACTTGGCTTTCCTCAATGCCTGCAGAGGTGCCGTGAAAGCGAATGAAAAACTCACATTACCTGAAATGCGAAGGTTGTTGGACGATATGCGCCGGATACCAAATCCGTGGGCATGCGTCCATGGACGGCCTACTGCACTTCGATTGCCGCTGAATTCTTTGGATCATCACTTCGGTCGACACGGTTGACGTGGTTGGCAAGTGAAAGCTTAGATTCACACTCAACGGTTTTTGAGGTAGTCTTCACCGTACCAAGTCCACTGGTCCATTGTCCACCCGACCGGGAGACCTTCTGGAGGGAGTGGTGGGCCGACTTGTACTACCTGCTGCTCTGGAGTCATCATGGGATGCGAGGGGTGTTGAATTATTGCCTCCTTGTGTGAAGTTTTTCCACGGCGGCCGACCAGCACCACGCCGACAAGTCCGAGAATTGCTAAGACCGAAACCGCAGCCACAACAGTTCCAGAGGCACCGAAGACGAGTAATTGAGATGCACCTGACGAGACTGGAGCATGGCGTTCGGCATCATTCGGATACGCATCAGCAAGGTCTGACCAGCCATCACCATCCGAGTCGAGGCAACCTATGCGGTCTTGTGACGAATCACCTGCAACTTCAGGGCAATCATCAGAAAGGTTGGTTCCTGCTTGATCTGGATGACCGTCAAGGTCAATGTCGGACCAGAATCGAACATCGCCAGGGAAAGCGTCTTGGCTGTTTTCCCAGCCATCAGCATCACTATCTGGGCAACCCAAATTCGGCTCTGTTGAGGTCCCAAATAAGCCTGGACAGCCGTCGGGAGAGTTCCCCACAAGTGAGTCGCCGTATCCGTCCATGTCGGTGTCTCTATGCTGAGTAGCATCATCAGGGAATGCATCGCCCTCGTCTGACCATCCATCAACATCCCGATCAATGCATCCAAACGTATCTTCGAACGATGTACCGGGAGTATTTGGACAGGCATCAGCCTGGAAACCTGTGGAAGAATCACCAAATCCATCAGAATCTTTGTCAGCATGTTGGGTTCGGTCCGATGAGAATGCATCCGCACCGAGGCTCACAGTCCAAGCAGCGTCGCTGTCAGACCAACCATCGCTGTCAGAATCAAGGCAACCGAACCTGTCTTCAGACGAGGTCCCAGCATTGTCAGGGCAAGCATCGCCGTTCAAACCATTGACTTCATCACCGTAACCATCCATGTCAGTATCTCTCCACTGAGTCTGTTCGAGTGGGAAAGCGTCATCGCTGTCGGCATATCCGTCCTCATCAAAGTCAGCGCAGCCGATAAGCGAGCCGGAGTCACTCCCTCCGGCATTGGATGGACAATCGTCGTTAACATCCGCAAATCCGTCATTATCGTCATCCAAATCTTCGCTGGAATCTTCGCATCCATCTCTGTCAGCATCGTTTGCAGCGATTGAAAAGAATGAGGGAGCGCTCATAGGACACATGTCCATGCCCGTAGATGAGGGCGTACAAGCCCAAACATCACTGGATTGCCCTGCATCACAGATTCGGTCATCGTCATCGTCAAGGTCTTCTCCAGCATCTCTACAGCCGTCAAGGTCGTAATCTGTTGAAGCAATCGAAGTCCATCCAAGATCGCCCGTAGAACAACGGTCTGAGCTGTCTTCAAGACCATCGTTATCATCGTCGTCGTCCTCAGTGGCATCCGCACAACCATCCATGTCGTGATCGGTTAAATTGGTCGACGTCCAAGAGAGATTACCAAGTGAACAATCATCGACAAGGTCCAAAATACCATCACCGTCGTCGTCTTCATCGCACAGATCTCCTCGACCGTCGCTATCATGGTCCGCTTGGTCAGGGTTAGCAAGAAGCGGGCAGTTGTCGTTGATGTTTCCGACTCCATCACCGTCGTCATCGGTCGATGGGTCGATTCGGACAACTTGGTCACGGGCGTTGTCGACGTAATACAAGTGGCCGTTCGGCCCGATTTCAAGACCCATAATTGAGACCGCTGAAGTTTGAATCGAATCAGCCTCAACCGCACCCTTTCCGTCTGAATCAAGTTCATACGCGATGATTTTACCGTTCCCGTTGAGTGATACGAACAGTTGGTCACCCTCAAGTGCAATGCCTGATGGTGCGTTCAATCCTGTTGCTAGAACACCCCATTCTATTCCTGAAATTGAAGAATACTCCGCAAGAGGTTCGAACCCTGCATTGTATCCAGATTCAATGTTCTGAGACGTATATGTCGTATCATCGGTATTCACCCACAAGACACGATTGGCACCAGCATCTGCGATATAGAGAATTCCAGAGTCTTTGTCCAAAATCATGTGACCTGGTATGCCGAGCGAATGCGTGAGCGTGATGTCTGAGTATCGGCGAACGACACTGTCTGAATGGTCATCTTCGCCAGTATCGTGATCTGCTTTGAAATCATACCGTACCAACTGCCCGTAGTATCCGTCGTTGTACCAGTAGACATTGTCATAGTCGTGTGCGATTCCAACCCCGTAAGGAGATTCATGATTCATGTCGATGTGGCTTCCCAAAAGACCGTTACCATTGTTTTGGTTTTCGACTGCAAAATGATTCAAAGATGAAGGCCAAAGTGTTGGCCCCATGAAATTATTCGGCTGACCCTGACCACAGTAGGTGTTTCGGGTTTCTTGTGCTGAACCCCATTGCCAATCAAACTCTGGATGATAGGCACCGAAGGCTATCGAGCTCACTTCTTCGAGAAAGTGATTTCGATTCGAGTCATACCGTGTATCTGTGGTCTGGTTTTCAAGACCCGTATTCGAAACAATGGTTATGCTGTCCGTGTTGCGGTTGGCGACCCACAGTTCGTTCGCACGACCTGGGTGGAATTCCAAATCGCGAGGGTCGGAAAGAGAGTCCGATGAATCAGCGATAACAAACTCGGTGAACACTTCACCAAACTGTGCTACTGGTGCGGTATCTTTTGATGCAACAGCATGGGAGGGTATCGAAAAGAGCAGGATACTCAAAAGGAGGAGACCGACTTGTTTCTTCAGCATGAACGTGCGAACGTGCAAGAGGATTTGATACCTTGCTTCGCTCGTGAGCATCAACAGGTTCAATCCCTGTCCATAATCTGGATTCCCGCTTGAATAAGCCGACTCAAAAAGCCTTCATCCGCAACGGTATGCAAGGCTGGACCCGCAATGACACCTCCCGTCTTGGATGCCAGTAGAACGGCAGTCATGAACAGACGATGGTCTCCGTATACGGCAACTGGAGCCAGTGGGCGACGCAATTCCTGCCCCGACACTACTTCGATACCATCATCATGAACGGTTGCTTTCACTCCAAAACAAGCAAGCACGTCTACCGTTCTCTGTAAGCGATTGCTCTCTTTCAATGCCGCATGCGATGCACCCGATATCCGACCACCCGATGCAAGAGCCATCAGCGCAGCCATTGGTGGCAGGAGGTCATTCGCATCCTTGAGGTCAATGTGGAAATAGTGTCCGTCTGCATGTGGATGAAGATGCCCTTCAGACCACTGTACGCCTACTTCTATAGAGTTTGATTTGAGAACCTCATGCCCGATTGAATCTCGTTCGTTTGGCCAATTAATGAGTTCAACCCCGAAGTTCATGCATCGACTGGCAAGCATGGCAAATGCAGCCATCGATGCATCACCAGGCACTGTATAATCGCTGACACTGGAGAGCGTAAAGGGTTCCAATCGGCACACTTCATCTTGATAGGAGATACGCCCACCGAGTGATTCGACCATGTTTCGAGTTAATTCTGCGTGCCGATTCGAAACACCTTCTCCAAGGAGTTTCAATTCGACTGGATGAGGAAGGGCTGCTGATGCAAGCATCCACGATGAAAGCGCTTGACTGGAACCAGATACGTCCAGTTCAACACCTTCTACCAACTTTTCCGGGCTCCAAGGACCCTCAACAGTAACCGGCAGGTGTTCGTCTCCTTCAGGGCTGGAAACCCTTACTCCTGCAAGACGGAGAGAATCCCATAAAAAACTCGAATCTCTGCGGCGAAGCGATGCATCTCCATCCAAAACGATTTGACCGCTTAGTCGGGCCGCTAAACATGCAAGAATGCGAAGTGTGGTACCAGAATTCATTGCATTGAGAGGTTCTTTCGGAAGACGGAAACCGTTGATTCCTACCCCTTGCATCAGCCAATACGATGACTGGGGGTGATTCGATGAGAGGCGTGTTCCATCCTGGCTGAAGTCGCTGAAGGAAACGCCGAGCTGTTCAAGGCACGAGCGCATTGCACGAGCATCTTCGCCTGACTGAGTGGCGTTGAAGAGTTTGACCGCTTGATTGGATTGACTGTACAGCGCCATTGCACGAATCAAATGACTTTTCGAGGGAGGAAGCCTCCATTTCATTGTTGGATACTGCGTCACAGAAGCGTACGCTTCGATGTGAATGCCGAGTTCAGGAGGCAAGGGATTGGGAAGGCCGTCTTCTGAACCACCACTCGCCATGTGACTGCGAAGTTCCCTGCACGCATCAACCCTTGTGCAACACAGAATAAAAAGCCGAATTGGCATGGCTCGCTTGATGTCGATGCTTGATGTGCACGGACGCCCACTTCGGGACCTGCGTATTTCAATCACCGATCGTTGCAACTTTCGATGCACTTACTGCATGCCAAGAGAGCATTTTAGTTCAAATCATTCCTACATCCCACGTGACGACATACTGACGTATGAAGAAATCATTACCGTTGTTTCCTCGCTCCTCCCACTGGGGCTTGCCAAAGTCCGCATCACTGGAGGAGAGCCTCTGCTTCGCAGAGACGTGACAACTCTCATTTCGATGCTTCGTGCACTGGACGAAAATTTGGACATCGCCATGACAACCAACGGCGTTCTTCTCCCCCGTTACGCTGAGGCAATGAAAGAAAGCGGACTCTCACGAGTCACGGTCAGTCTCGATGCCGTAGAGGAAGACAAATTCGCCTCCATCACCGACAGCCGCAATACTCCCGAGGACGTCTTTGCTGGAATTCATGCAGCACAGGAGGCTGGACTGCCGGTGAAAGTAAACTGTGTGGTAAAGAAAGGCGTCAATGAAGACCAAATTATTCCCCTCACTAACGCTTGCATCGAGCGAAATATTGCTGTTCGATTCATCGAGTTCATGGATGTGGGTACAACCAACCAATGGAACATCGACGCCGTGATGAGCGGAAAAGAAATGCGAACCGAGTTGACAGACTTCTTTGGACCACTCAAGCGAGTGAAACCACAGCATCCCTCTGACGTAGCACGGATGTGGGAAATGGAAAACGGCGCTACGGTCGGATTCATTGAATCGGTCACCAATCCCTTTTGCGGGGATTGTTCGCGAGCACGTCTTTCTGCTCACGGTTCGCTGTATACGTGCCTTTTTTCCAGCCACGGCTTTGATTTGAGAGGCATGCTTCGTTTTGAAGCGGATATCGACGATATAGCATACGCGATTCAGGACATTTGGATTCACCGTAATGACAAGTATTCAGAGGAGCGGGCCTCTTCCAAAAAACATCGACAACGGGTCGAAATGTCGTTCATCGGTGGATGACTAAGTTTCAATTGGCGGAAGAATGATATCGACCATGACAGAATTCGTACTCAAATCGACCAATTTGAATCGCCAGGTCCCGCTATCGGAACCGACGGTGGTTGAATCAATGACGAAATAATCACCTTGGCTAACAGAATACCCCGCATCTCGGTCGTGGAATGAGACGTTTGAACCGATGAGTCCGTACACGTCTGAATCGCTTACCTTACCCCGAATAGGGTCGCCATCCAGTGATGAATCGGGTGAAAGATCGTACTGAATCTTAGCAGGGTCAATGGTTTGATCAAGCGTTGTCATTCGAATAACGTGAAATCCGTTGGATAAACCTCGAACGCTGACGGTTGCTTGGGCTGCAGGTTTCTCAGTGGTAGTGAGCGCTCCTTGCATCAATACGAAGACCATGCTCGAAAGCATAACGGTGATGGCGAGCAACAATACGGTCGCAATAACGGGACTCACCGCCTCGTTGTTGGACGACCGGCGAAGGTTGCGCATGGTGCCACGTAGCACCGATAGGACTTGAAACAACCGTTCAATTTGACAATGATTCTGGCAATAGCGGACAAATCAAGCGTGGCGGTTCATGACATACTGCGTGACATGAAGCATCAATTCTTTAGCCTCGCTTTGTGGAAAGGTATTGAGTTCAGCGATGGCCCGTTCAAGATGGTTCCGAACCAAAATCTCAGCATAGTGGAGGCTTTCTGAATGGTTCAGTAACTTCATCAATTCATCGAAATCATTGTCTTGGAAATGTTCGATGAGATGCGCTAACCGAGTCCGCTCTTTTCCATGAGAAAGGGTGAGTGCGTGGATGAGTGGAAGCGTCATTTTCCCTTCCAGTACGTCAGCACCACGTGGTTTACCCATTCGCTCATCACCTCGCAAATCGAGTAAATCATCGACCAACTGGAATGCAATGCCCAATTCCATACCGAACCGCTTCAGCGACGAAGCCCGTTCTTCGGACAAACCTGCAACAAGGCCCGCTGCATGGCAACCCGATGAAAACGGACCAGCTGTTTTACCACGAACGATGCTGAGGTAGTCTTCTGGCGAAGTGGTGAGGTTCAGAACATGGTCGAGTTGCTCAAATTCTGAAACTGCGATATCGGCGCAACATTTCGCCATTATCCGCACGATATGCTCTTGGTAAATCCCTCCAAGACCAAAACCTTGAACGAACAACCAGTCACCTGCAATGACTGCTTTTGGAATCCCTTGGCGATGATGAATGGTTTCGACACCTCGCCGGTGTGATGCTTCATCGTTGATATCGTCGTGAACCAACGTTGCGGTGTGAATGAGTTCAAACGCCAATGCCAGCGGCATTATTTCTTCAACGTCCTCGCCACCCGCTATTTCGTAAGCGAGAAGAATCAACAATGGACGAAGTCTCTTACCGCCTGCAAGTAAAACCGAGCCGCATAATTCTGCAACCGGCCCTGAGCCGCTGTTAACCTCAGCCTCAATTAACGCCTCCAATTCAGCATCAACCAGCATACGCATGGTTTCGAGGCGGTCGCTGGCCTCTAATTTTCCACTCGCCACACACCTCGTACAAGGGTGCCCTTCTTAACCGGTAGTCTCCGCCCTTGCATTGTGAGGAGCCATCCTCGCCGAGGTGATTTGATGACAGACAGAGTTCGACTCGAAGTCTTGACTACTGCCTCAAAAAACGATGGAGTGCGGCTCCAAATAGAGCGAACCATTGAGCAAAATCGCCACGAATTCGACTTCCTTCTTCGCCAGATACCGCACATGGAAACCGCAGTCGAAACCCTCAGAGATGGTACGGCCGACTTCCTTGCAATGAGTGCGCACGACTGGCGAAATTACAACGTCGATGGACTTTCAATCATCGGAATACTTCCACGAAGGGAACCAACATGGGTCTTGGTTTCTGATGACAAACCAGAATATCTCGTCTCCAAAGCCATCGTAGTATGCGACAATGAACTGCTTCGACGTCAAATGCGAAGGTTGCGTTCGGATTTGAACATCGTAACGTCGTTGGAATTCGCCACCTCGATTGGCAAGGAGCCGCTGTTCATCGCCATGGATGAAGATGATCGCATTCACTGGATTGAAGAGTGCCGACAAGAGGGGCTTTTGGAAGGGTATATCGTTTCGAGAGGTGAACACGCGGCTCTCAAATTCAAAGCCCGCAGACACACCCTTGGACTTCAAAGAGAGAACCCAGAACGAACGCATTTCGTTCCTCCTCCTCTTCATGGATTCACCTTGTTGGTGGCTCGCGATGGATTTCCAAAGGTTACTGTCGAAGGATTTGTCGATCACGGTGCATCATTGTCACACCGTATTGAAGCAGCCTTACTCGACTCAATTCGAGAAGATTTGCGCTCGGTAACGGGCATTCTTGTCGAACAACGGAAGTTCAAAACAATCCTCAAAGAAGCCCAGCGATCAAACGACGACTTCACCAACGAGACGTTGTTGGACGACTCAATGGCTCGAGGCAAAACTGGCAAGGCCAAGTGGGAACGATCATCCCCAAAAAAGGGAATTCCTACAACCCCTCGTCTCGAGATGAAAGTCGAGACCGTCAATTATCATGGAACGGTCACTGCAAGTGTGGAACGAGTGTGTACCATTGAACAAAGCCACATGGGAATGGTCAATGTTCTCAAGGAATTTGAAGTTCTTCTTGAAACAATGCAGGCGCCGCATGAGGCTATTCCTCGACGATATCCAGGCCTTCCTGATGAATTCAGTGATGCTCGACCTGCGCTCCTCGACCTGCATTCGAATCAAGCATCTTCTTCTTCAGAAGAAGAATGAAGCGTTGCCTCATCGAACAAGGCGCTGTAGCCTTGCTTGACAATATACTGTTCAAATTCTCCAATTTCTGCTGGCTCGTTGAAATCACACAGTTCCAATACGGCTTCATCAATATCACGCCCGTTACGTTCCCAAGCACCTGCCGAGCGTTGCAAATCTGATGCGAATTTCTCGACAACTTCGACTGCGGTGAGGGTCGGGTGAATAATAGCATGCAGTGATTGGATGAGGTTGTCATTGGCTTTGCGCAAACGAAGGAGTCGTCCTGCTATTTCTTGCAAAGCGGTTCGCAATTCCTCGACGTTGTTACTGCGAGTGAATCGACGATGGGCTCGCTCGATATCTTTACGCATTACACCGATACCAGCGACAATAGCTAACTTTCCCTTCGTAGCGTCCAAAATTGCACCCTCTGCCTCATTAATTCGGGAGAACAATGATTCATTAAATCCTGATAACTGACGCTTGATATCGGTTTGAACAAGTTCTTGAAGAGATTCAGCGAGAAACCGAGCCTCCTTCAAACCACTTTTCGCACTCTTGAGGGACCTCGCCATCGACCCTATTACACACTTCATATTCTTGAAACCATTGGCTAATTCAAGTTAATTTCACACAATGGGAGCAGAAAAAAAGTCCCATAACTGACCTTTCGGGCATCGTATCACAGCGAAGACACATATACCCCTTTGAACCGAAAGTCAACGGTAGGTGAGCCAGTGACGGACAAAGGCGAACTTTTGACTGAACTCTATCAAGCGAGATTTGATGGACTCAAGGAGTTGGCTGTCACCTATCAATTACCAAAAAACGGTTCTGTCGAAGTGCTTCGGGCTCGTTTAATTCGGCACTTAATTCTCGATGAATGGGACCTTTCTCCTGAAGGCATCAAGAACCTCATGAATGCAGAGATGGGCGAAATTCTCGGCGTGTTTGGAGTGAAAAAATCTGGTTCCATTCGAGCCCGTCGACAGCGATTGTACCTCCACCTCAACCACGATCAAAAGCAAATGGTCCCTGAATCTCTTGATTCAATGAGCAGAGATCAACTGCACGAACTGTGTAAAATCTTGGAACTTCCACTTTCAGGTACAAAGCAGGCGCTGTTGGTGCGGGTAGCAGGAGTACTAGCCTACCAGCAAGGTGGCTGGGGTAAAGTGAAAAAGAGCCTTCGCCGACCTCGAACTTCTGGTTCAAGCATTGCAATCCCATCACCAAGTGAGGAATCCATTGATTCAACAGTGCAAGTTGAAGAGCACACGCAAGAAGAAGAAGTCGTCAGAGAAGCGGTTGAATCTTTCGTTTCCAACCACCCAGAGGGATGGACCTTTGAAGAAGAGACGGAAATGCGAACAGAATTAGCCCAAGATGGATTTGAAATATCCAGAGCTCCGTTAGCAACTTCCATTGATGATGCACTTCGTGCGGGACAAAACAAGGAAGAAGAGGAACATCCAGTCATGGTCCAAAGTGCACAAATCCCTGAACAACAGGAACACAGTCTCGAAGTCGAGGCTGCATTAATCGAACTTCAAGCACGAGCACCTGAAATTGAAGCCGCAGGAAGGGATTTCTTAGCGGTGAGTTCGACAAGTGATTCGGACGACCTTGAGGCATTCATTGGAAGTCTTTCCGGCCACGGTTTCTCAGTAGAGGTCGACGCTGTACGTGACTCAATCCGAAGCACGCTGATGGAACTTGAATTCCGTTCGCAGTCAGAAAAAGACGCACTGTTCGCTCTTCCAAATTCTTGGAGAGAGCGAGAAGCCTTGCGAGTCTTCGAAGTTTCAAGAGACGGATTACGAGATCAACTCAACAACACATTGGCAGCATCGGATGGAGATTTGGTTCGTGCCCGAATGGCGTTTGAACAAATCGGTCATGAAATGGGACTTGATTTGAAGATTCCAAGTATTTCAGGAAGACTCCATGCACTGTTTGACCTCCATATCGAAATACATCAAGCAGAGGCCCTCCAAGACCCTTCTATCGCTCGTCGTAACCGTATCCTGCGCGTCCTTCAACACGGTGCGGTTCACCTCACTGATAGTGAGCGGAAGACGGTCGACCGACTCGAGCGAAACATTGCCGCATTCGAAGAACTGGTCGAGACCGTTCTTGAATCAAGCGAAGGGACGTTCTCACAACCACAGCAAGCCTTAGTGATTCGATTCCTTGAGACCAGGGGCTACGAAGTTAACACAGCCGACTTACGACCCAGAGTGTTAGCATGTGCGGGTATTATCGGTGCTGAACTCGGATTTATCTCACCTTCTGAAATCCCGCGCATAGCACCTGGAATCATGATTTCTGACACACAAGTTGACGCAATCGTGACCGAGCTCAAAGCACTGGCACAAGCATTCAAGCCACAATCTGATTCCATTGTCGATGAGGAAACCGAAATCGCTGAATCGGTGAGTGATGCCGCCGATAACTTGACCGCAGCGCGCAGTAAAATCGACCAAATCGATGATTTGCTTGCGCGGCTCCGAGGCTAACCTCAACGGCTAGCGTAGAAGTTCTGGATTACCTGCGTCACCGTGTTAATGTCGTTAATGTCACGGTTGACTAAATCTTTGATGATGGCTTGCCGTTGAGCGACGTGTTGCTCAAAGACATCCGGAGTAACCCCCGCAGCAGTGCAAATGATTTCTCTTAATTTGGAAGGGATTCCCGTTTCTTCGATACGGTCAGTGCTAGCGTTGTACTTCCAGATGATGTTCAAGCGGGGTTTGTCACCTTCCATTCCAGCAATTTCCGCTACTTCGGTAATCTTACGGGCGGTTTTGCCGTTCACGTGAAGACGAGCCTGAATAATGATGAGGTCAAGACCGCTCAACATAATGGGAGGAACGCTCATTGGCGGGTTGATCATTCGAGTTACTGTTTCTTGAGCAGTATTAGCGTGCAGTGAACCGAATGAGCCGTCGTGACCGGTGTTCATAGCCGTGAGAAGCGTTGCGGCCTCTGGACCTCGAACTTCTCCAACAATGATACGGTCTGGGCGCATGCGGAGACTGGATTTGAGGCAGTCGTTCATGTCGACTTCTGGAGTACCGTCAGGGCGTTCCCGTCGAGTCTCCATTCGCAGCCAGTGGTCGTGGTAGACCTGCAATTCTGCCGTGTCTTCAACGGTGAGAAGTCTGCGATGCCAGGGGATGAACATGCCGAGGCAATTGAGTGTGGTTGTCTTACCGGAACCTGTCCCTCCTGCAATAACAAAATTCGCAGGACGGCTATCGAGACCTTCAATCCACATCCACATCATTGCTGCAAGCCGAGAATTCACGGTTCCAAACTTGACGAGGTCAATCATCGTGAGTGGGTCTTCACGGAATTTACGGATAGTGAGCGTTGGGCCATCTGGAGAGACTGGAGGGATGGTTCCATTGACACGGGAACCGTCAGGCAATCGGCCATCAAAAATTGGCACCATGCCCGGACCATCACCCAACGGCACATTGGTGAAGGCTGCAATATTTTTAGAAATTTGAATTCCCGAATCATCATCAATCCATACGTTGGTTCTGCATATTCCAAAATCTCGGTGAGCGACTTTCACGCATTGATTACCACCGTTGTACATCACTTCTTCAAGCGCATCGTCCGATAGTAAGGCGGAAAGGTCTCCGTAAGGGTTCGGTGCAGCATTACCGTCGACGTGGTAAATTGGAGATGGGTGGTTCGCTTCAGTGTACACAGTAACACCGTATGCTTCGGTTTGTTCTGGGTTTTGCGTTTGATATTCAGCTAGAACTTTTTGACTCATTTTTCATCCACCAACCATAATTACTGCGCCCAAATAAAGGCCCATGGAAAGTGCAATCCACCCAGGCATCCACCAAAGAGCGTCTTTGAATCGACCAAGCATTCGTCCCGATACACCAAGAGCAACTGCAGATGCAGCACCGAAAAACAGTGAAAAGGTTCGATTGAAATCGTCAATTTGGAACCCTTTGCTTGCTGGAGCAAACAGTCCAACAATGAAAGCGATGAGAACGGGAAGTCCAACTGAGACGAAAATGACGATCAGCATACCACGGCCGAGGAGTTCTGATTCACGCTGATTCATCAAATCGTTCAGACGTTCATAATCCATAGCCAAGTCTGAAAGAATGCCTTGCAATGGTGCGTCTTGTTCAATGGCAGTCTCAATGAGAACCATCGCCCGCTGAACTTGAGAGGAGCGCGTCTTTGCTGAAAACGAAGACAGTGCAGCAGCGAAGGTCGAGGAGTGGCTCTCTTCAAGGGTTTCACTCAGCAACTTTCCGAGAACTCCTGGAATCGTTTTGGCCTGCTCATTCATGGCTTCTTGAATACCTCTTCCAGCACCCACTGAATCAGAAAGTGACTCGAGAAGTGAAGGGAGTGTGTTCTCTATAGAACGCCTTCTTCTTCGTTCAAGCATTGGGGGAATACCTCCAGCAGCACACGCAACACCTACGACGCTGAGAATCAACAACAACGTGTTGTCGTTGAATGTTTCAATCAGTCCATAGAGCATAAAATCACAACCCTGGGTCCTTCGTATGCGCTTTCACGCCGATGAGAATCATACCAATGAGCGTGAAAACAAGCCCACCATTAACCACCGAGTTAATCATGCCTTGGTCAATGGTTCCGATAAT
>DAME01000014.1:2420-21448 GCA_002499545.1 Euryarchaeota archaeon UBA88 | reverse complement strand
GGCCCGATCATTCCAATTGAAAGAAGGGTTTCAGGGACTGCACCTAATTCTTCGATGTATTTCTTAACCGACTCCGAACGCTCGTTTTCCATTCGAGTTCCCTGCTTGCGTAGAGTTTCCAAAACATCGGTGTTTTGAGTGACGTTGGTGTACAGCGTATTGATCAAACGGCGATATCCTTCAGAATCTGCCTTGTTCATCAGTCCCTTAAGTTCAGGACCCAAACCACGCGACTGCCCTTTACGAAGCCGGTTCATGAGAGATGAGAAATCCTCTGAAATAATCCCGTAGCCACCGCTGGCGATTGTGTTAATTGCTGCTTCTAAACCAACACCGGAAGCCATCAAAACGTCGAGAGTTCGGATGACATAGAGAACTTCTCTCTGTTCATCCAACTTCCGCATTCTTACACCTCAAACTATGTCCTCAATCAGTTCAAACATGAACGATTCGTTCGACCCATCGTATTCCATCACTGCAAAAACGACTTTGACATCGCGTTCTTCGAAGGGGTCATGAATGTAGGGCTGTCCAGTCCTGAACATGGAGAGTACCCGCTTGTATTCATCAAGCGTAAGGTCGCCACGTACAGTGTACACAGTTGATTCTGAACCTTCATCATGGAGGTTATCACCTTCTTCACCTCGAACGATTGTTCGTGTGAGTCGCCGTGTCAGTCGAACTTGAATATCACAATTTGAGATTCGGACCCAATCTGCGCTGTTTGTGCCTGTTGCAGGTCGAATAAAGAAATCCATGCCAGCCATATCTTACCCTCACTTAACCCATAGGAGCAGAGGTATTCAATGTTGGGGATGAATTGGATTAAGCAACGATTCGAAACCAACCGAATCGAGGTTCATGCAGTGTACCCTCATTGGAAAGTTCGTCAAGCTTTTCTTCAGCAAGTCCTCGGTCAAAACCGCGTGCAACAGCATTGGTTAATACCGTCTCGAAATCCACGCCGTCTCCTTGGTCGAGCTGTTTGATTACTGAAAGAAGAGTGTCCTTGACTTCCTCATCGCCGCCTGGCGCATCTGCGGGTGAATCGCCCTTACCATCGTCAGCTGACCGAGCCGGTGTGGCGACAGGTTGACTGGCTGCATCCATTCGACCCTCAGCAATGTCGAGAGCTTGCATAATGTTGAGGGTGTAGTGTTCTAAATCGATTTCACCGTAGTGGTTGCGTGCGAGTAACAAGCCATCAGCCATGTGTTCGGGTACACCCGATGCAAGAAGGGCCTCACGCGTTGGCTCAGCACTCTGTGAGTCATTGAAGAACTTCATCCGTTGCAGCGTATCTTCGCAGGCTCGAGTGAGCCAAAGTGCGTACTGTTGCGCATCGATTTCACACGCCTCTTCAGGACGTAGCGAGGTGTAAACTGCTCCTTCATCGGTTTGATACCAACGAGATTTTGCAACCATGAGCAAAAGAACTGGTTCGCCAACTTCGGTCTTTTCAACCAAACGAAGGGTCAATTCTCGCATCGTTTCTGAGGCATAATCACCCACTGAGAAGTAGTGCAATCCCGAAGGATCTCTCATTTGTCCTTGGTAGAGCGATGAACCGTTGCTCGTCTCACGAACTTCAAGCCGTTCAAGGAGACCAGCAACAACAACTCGGTTCACTTTGGCACCTAATTTCGTGATGACAAACGAAGGATCGTATTCCCCCGAACCCTTCTCGTTGAGAGTTGCTTCGCTGAATTCTGAAGCAAGCATGTGCCAAGCAGGTTGGCGTTTTGCTCGAGGTCCAGCCTGCATCAAGCAACCCTCCATTGGGCGCGAAGTTCAGTGGCACGTAAACCAGCGTCTTCTTCGACAAGTTGAGCACCGTCGGCTAACATCATGGCACCTTGCTCATCGACGATTGTACGTCCCGAGGCGCTCACCTTACGACCGAGTAACTTTGAACGGAGCGATTGCACAAATGCAACCTGGCCGAGGTCATTGAACGAATCCCGCATACTTTCTTCAGTAAAACCGAGCAAAGATAGCGTCGCATCCTTGTTTGTTAGTAATGACATACTTGCGATACCATCATCAAGTGCCAAGCGCAAACGAACGTCGTTGTTTCCATCATTTGGACCGTGCTCAGCACACACTCCGTCTCGGATAACTCTTCGACATTCTGTGCATCGCTGTATGAAACCTGAATCCTCTCGGACGCTGACAATGGTACCTGTCGTCGAAATACCGACCCTACTTGCACCGGTTGTCAGTAGGTTCAACTCAACTTCGGCAGTATGCGTTGAAAGGTCCAATTCACTGTCCCAGGGAGGCGAATCTAAGATCTCAACTTGCTCGATAGTGTCAACTGTGATATCTGGAACTCCTTGCCATGCTCGGACTCGAACTCCTTTGAGGCGAACTGTAACTGGAAGCTGGTCTTCTGTTATTGGAAGTTCACTCCAAGCACTCATTCTGCAACGACCTGTTGGGTCAGCAATCTGGCCGGACCACAAAAATCGTTCTTCACCATCCCTGGTGAAGGAGCGCTTTGCCCATTCAGTGATCTGTACTACTGCATCAACATCGCGCGCTCCATCTCGGAGTTGTGAAAGTGTCAACACGGTCTGTTCGTTCAATGCATCAAGATCTGCGAAGTTATTGTCATGGAATATCTCTACCTTTGTCGTTCGTCCGAAATTCAGTTCTGGCGTATCTCTGAAAGTACGAACTTGTGCCCCTTCAATTTTCAACAAAGTACCAACATCGTGTTCGAAAGGCTCCCACGAGAGAAAACCAATGGTTCCTGATCCGTCAGCAATGCGTCCACGCACTATCGGAATTGAACCAGAACCATCCTTCCGATGAATTTCATCAGCTCGGGACGACAGAACCCTCCCTACAACGCAGACGTAACCTTCTGAAGGCAACGAGGTGATGTCTTGAGGGTCGCCAGGCGCAACGACTGGGCGAGTACCTTCGCGAACCACTGCAATGCGAGTGGATTGGTTAATATTGAGCGACATTCGACCTTGGTATTCGTTTACAGAAGCGCCTTCTATTCGGACCACTGAACCTGGAGTAATGTTTGTATTTGGTCCCCAGTCTTTGTATTCCCAGCGGGTTTTCTCACCGTTTTCTTCCCACGGATTATCTTCAATGAGTCCAAAGGCGATTTGCTTTTGCTCACCGCGAATTGTTTGATCCCGGATATTATGGGACACAATTTCAACTTCAATTTCGATGTCTTTGTCATCGCCTTTGAGTTCTGACAACCGACTGACCTTACGGGTGACTTTTGGCGCTGCGGATGAACCGGTCCTCGAGGGTGTGGGTGTAGCCGATTCGCCTTTGAATCTGCGAATGATCGAACGCATAGCATCCTGAGGAGGGATGAAGAATTCAGTTTCATACTTAGCAAACGCTTCAGCGACTTCGTCTGCCTTTGCATCTGGGCATTCAGCCATGACGGCTTTGACATGCGATTCGTATTTTTCAGACATAGCAATGACCTCCGCCAGGCGTTTTCCTTTGTGGCCTGTGCGGAGAACAGGCTGCGGGCTTTCGTGCGTTTGGGTTGAGTATGTACACTCCCTTGACCTCCATGGAACAATGCAGGATAGACGACAGACCATAAAGAATGCCTAACGAGAAACTCGTGAAGTTCATTTGACAAAACAAGAGACTGCAAACTCATGCGGGGTTAACCCGGAGACCTTGCATCAAGAGCACGTCAGGCAAATGCATGCTCCCGGATGAGTAGGATCCCTGAACTCGAACACTGTCACCGAGATGGACATCGTGAGCGAGTGCTTTCGCAAGATTTCCAGAAAGACCGGCTTGTTTGACCGGGCCAAGTATCTGACCTGCTTCAACGCGTAGAATTGTACTCGTCGTCACTGAAAAGTCACCGCTGGTTGGGTTAGCAGTGTGGGCCCCCATGACGCTGTGAACGATGTAACCGTCATCCATTCGTTCAAGCAACGCTTCTTGAGAAGACCCACCCTTGGAAGAAGACATCAACAAATCACTGCATCCAGTATGTGGTGGGCTTTGATGTCCGCCACGAACCGCACATCCGTTTGATTCAGCATGCTCGATTCTGCCCTCAGCCACTTGTTGAGCCGCGTCACGGGTGGACCAAAGCGAGCCGACAAGGCGACCGGCTTCTACCAGTGTTTGGCGACGGGTTGGCACACCTTCTCCATCACGTGCTCCAGCGGCTTTTCCGCCTTCTAAGCGTCCATCATCGATCAGTGTCAAGTCGTCCGCCAAGACTACTTCACCCTGCTTGCCGGACCAAAAAGATTCATTTCGTGCCAATCGGTCACCTCGAACTGCGGTGGGTACAACCATAGAAAACAGTGGAGAAAAACCTTCACTCGTCATCAAAACTGGAGCATCATGAGCATTCGATGAAACCTCGATAGGTCCTCTCGTTTTTTGCGCCCAGTCGACCGCCATAGAAACACATTCGGGCACCTGAGCAAGTTTTTTGCGACCAGAATCACCTTCGTAAGAACTGGTCATCTCACCATCAGCATCGATTGAGACTTGCACTCCGACGCCATGTGAAGTCGTGATGCCGCTGGATTCGATACCTTCGCTTGAAAGCAAAGCGCTGGCACTTGCGCCAACACCTAGCCCTCCCCCGACTACGGTCGCTCGCTTATCGAGGGATGATACCTCGTGGAGGATTGCATCGGCTTGTTCGAGCAGGTCTTCGGGTCCAATACTGAGAATACTTTTGTCGCACAAACCGGCGACTTCTTTGGCTGCTTGTTGACTTGGGAGTACGAAATTCTCAATCGAAGGAGAGGCTTTAGCAATGGCTCGTGCTTGTTCAATGGCGGATTGAGCAGAGCCAAGATCAACGAGGTAAGCATACCCGAAACGACCGTCTTCTACGACGCGTATACCGTAGCCACCTTCGCCACCTCCGGCGGCCAACGAAATCTTTCCAGCTTCAATGTCGATGCTGTGGCCGTACGATTGCGTGGCCACAACTTCCCACTGCTGAACGCCTTGAGCAGAGCAAAGCTGGCCGATGGTTCGGCAGCCTTCCGCAATTCTATCAACCGCATCGTCAGGAAGCACGTTCATCCCACCAATGCTTGTGAAATTCGCATGATTGGGCCGCCGTCACCAACTGGAACGGTTTGACCCTTGCCACAGAAACCGGGGGCTGCGAGACGAGCGTCGCGAGTAAGGCCATCTACATCTTTGAGAATTTGAAGGGTCAATCCACTCACACTGACATCCTTCAAAGGACGGGTCAATTCTCCGTTCTCAATTAACCAAGCTTCTTGTGCTGCGAATTGGAACGAGCCACGACCAGTATCGACTTGCCCACCTCGGGAGCCACAGGCATACACACCGTACTGAATATCTTCCATCAATTCGTCCATGTCGTTGTGAGTGCCGCCTTGAATCAAGGTATTGGACATTCGAACCAAGGGGTGATGAAGTCCGTCTTGAGCCCTCGCTCCAGCGTTAGGAGTAATTCCGAAGTGTTCTGCCGTCTCTCGATGATTGAGGTATTCGGTCAGCACGCCGTTCTTGATAAGGCATTTTTCACGAGTATCCAGCCCTTCGTCATCGACAGGATGGGCCCCGTATCCGCCCCGGATAGTTGGATCGTCAACCACGGTGACAATCTCGTTACCAATGGTGTGACCGAGTTTACCATCCAAACAGGAATCACCTGCTGCAACTAAGTCGGCCTCACACGGATGACCGAGGGCTTCATGGATGTAAACGCCGGTCAAATCCCGGTCTGCAATCAAAGGAATTTTTCCTGAGGGGGAACGCTCTGCTTTGAGGAGACGGAGGGTCGCAATTCGTGCATCGTCGCCAAGTTTACCGAGGTCGCACTGCTCGATGAGTTCAAGTCCGCCTTCGCCTCCATGACGTGTGCGGTAGGACACGACTTCTCCTCCGTCACGTCCGGTCACGGTTGCGTTAACAAGCGAGCGTTGAAACGACCATGTACGATCCATTCCCTCACTTGTCATCAGTTCAGTATGGAGGTGCTCGTCACTCCACCCGCAGGTGACTGAAATAATTCGTTCATCATCTGCAGCACTCGCCTGAATTGCATTGAGGTATTCCATCTTGGTCTGTAAATCAGTGTTACGAACGTCCTTTTTTGGAGTCCAGTGTATTTCATCTTGGATGATTGGAACTTCTGCAAGACTCACCGAACGATCGGCAGGTGAACGACGTGCTGCAACGGCTCTAGCGAGGCGAACAGTCGATTCAATTTGACCGGGCAATGATACGAGGTCAGTGGTTGAATGTACACCCCATGCACCGTCGGCCAAAATCCGAAGGGTGACGCCGACCTCTTGTCCGGGAATTGCTCGCTCAAGCTTAGCATCACGCATGGTGACGCTGGAATCAGTGATAGCCATTAAGCGAACTTCTGCATAGGTCGCACCAAGTTCTTGAGCATGGTCCAAAGCACCTTGAATCTTCGATTGATTGAGGTATCGACCTGTTGTCGGTCTATGTCCGTCGTTGGGAGTGGCACTCATCACCATGACAGTCCGAGGAGGTCACGGTGTTTGAAGTCTACTCCATTTGGCACCGTTACGAATTCAAATCTGCAGAAAGGATATGGCCGATAAGAGCGTTTTCATTCACACATGATTCAGACTCATTGAACACGAAACCGAGACGCTGCATCCCTTCAGAAGAAATCTGCAATGGTTCAGAATTTACCGCTACACCGAGGTGATTGAAAAATTCAACCGCTTCGCTCTGAACTAACTCGGCATCAAACGGTAGAACCTCGAGGTCAGTGAACGGTCCGTCAACCGGTTGGACGAGCGGTAACCAAATGAGGTATCCGGACGTGTCGCCATCATTCACACCTGCTCGCTTGAATGCTTCTGAAACGTGATGAGTCCCCGAAAGGTAGCGCAAAAATTCTGCATCCAATGAATTCGCGAGAGACGTTGAGCGAGTCCACCTTCGTGAAGCACACTGCCATGCAGTCCACAACTGAATGGCGCTTTGAGCACACCCCTGACCAACCATCACCCATTGTGAATCGGGTCGACGACTGAGGAAAGCCGCAAGCATCTTTTTGGAAGACACTGGCGTAGTTGAAGACCAACCAAAGCACGGAAATTGTTGCTGAGGCATGGGTCTCCCAACACGGGATGAACTTTCAATCATTTGATTGGAATTCGTCTGAAAGCGGGATGTCATCATCTCGAGACTTTGGTGGACGTGGAGCATTTCGGCTAGATTGTGTACGAAGTACTTTCTCAACTTCGACGATGATTTTATCCAACAACATTGGACCCCAGCCTCGCTTTGCCAACAGCTTATTGCGATTTTCACGCCCCATCGCAAGAACGTCATTCGGCGTTCTGATGCCAAATTGAGCCAATTCCCGAGCACGGGCGCGACCAACGTGTTTGATGTTGACAAGTTGCAGTAAATCTTTCTTACATCCGTGGCGAATGCGTTGCTTAAGTGTATCAAGCGTTGATGCAAGTTCACCGATTAAAGGTAGGTGATCTTCTGAAAAAACGTCATCAGTGAGCAGAACTTGCTGAGAGGCTGCAAGCAACCACCCCATCAAATCCACTCGATAATTCACGTCTCCTGGACTTACATCAAGATCGCTTTCAATATCACGAAGCGTGTCTTCTTGAATCCATTTTTCAAGCATCCAAGCAGACTTGACCTTGCTAAGTAAGCGCTCATCTAAGGCATCATCGCTGAGTAATTCATCCTCGACGGAATTGGTTTTGAGCCACAACGGTGAACTCTTTTCCATGTCTGAGTTCTTTGCCCAAAGAGGTTGAAAATCTGGAGTTGACGATGCGAGGTGCATCAAACCAAAATCCGTGACCGGTCCGTTCCCCCGAACCTTTCGGCGAACCGCACGGCGCATCCCAGTTCGTAAAACGGATGCAGAGAGCGGGTCGAGGTAGAGTTGGGTGATTCGCTCACCCATCAGCGTCGCTTCGTATTCCATCGCAGCGTGGTCATTTTTCGAATCAACCGACCAACCACCCACGTTCGCTAAATTTGACGCTGAAGTAAAGCCGAGCGATGCTTTAGTGAACGCTGAGGAAGTCCGAATATGGCTGTGAGAAGGTTCAGCAGCAGTAGGTGAACGTAATTCTACACCACCGGTCGATTGAGCAATTGAAGCCCAAACTGGCAAGTCATCGTCCCAATCCTCATCACTGGATTGGTTTGCTTCAGCATCGGCACGTCGCGTTGCGTAACCTTCATCGACACCTACCCGTCGAATAAACCGTTCTTCAACCAACCAATTGAGCATTTCATCAAGTCGTTCGTTGAGAATCATGTTCGGTACTGAGGCCCCAAGGAAGGTGGCAGAGAAAAAATCACCGATTTCGCCTCTGTGACGAAAGCCACCGGTCGCAATCGCTGCTAAAAGATGTGAACGCAAAGCCGGTTCACTGGCCAACTTGGAGGTGATGGATTCTACCGGTCCGAAGAAATAACGCTCACTCACATCGTCTGCGACACCCCACCCGTCGGTACCTTTGCACAAGACCCATGCTTCTCCAAATGCATCGTATTTTGGACGGCCTGCACGGCCGAGCATTTGACGTACCTCCATCACGGGAAGAGGACGGCTCATTCCATCGTCCCACCGTTTGAGATCACGAACCAGGACCCGCCGAGCTGGGAGATTCACGCCTGCTGCAAGGGTTGGGGTTGCAGTTAGGCACACGAGCAAACCGTCTTTGAAAGCCCCTTCAATCGCTTTTCGTTGACCATGAGTCAAACCTGCATGATGAAACGCCACTCCGCCACGAATTGATTCTGCAAGTCGTTCGGCCATTGCTGTTTGACTACGGCCTTCCAACGAGGATGCAAAGGCCTCCAGTCGCTGCAAACGCTCAGGGTTTTCTTTCTTGAGCCGTTTGAGAACTCTTGCTGATAGTTTGAGAGCTTCTGACTGAGCACTTCGGCGAGTACCTACAAAAATCAAAACCTGCCCGTCTTGGTCGATTGAATCACTCACAACCGCCCACGATGGATGCGATTTTGGTCCTTCAAGGTCACGGGGGGGTTGAAGAACATCGGCCTGAGTTGACATTGCCGAGGATTGAACCAACCGAGGTTCAAGGTGATGATCGTGAAATGTGCTGTACTCCAAGGCTACAGGCCTCCAAGTTGAAAGAACTAGGTCGGCGTCAAGCCATTCTGCAAGGTCTTCACAATTCCCTACAGTTGCAGAAAGCGCGATGATTTGTGCTTTCGGGCGAAGGTATCGTAAACGAGTAAGATTGATTTCCAAGGTTGGACCACGTGTAGAGTCATTCATGAGGTGAAATTCATCGGCGACCACGATGGAAACATTCGACATCAATTCCGAGCGATTTCGCATCAACGAGTCGAGTTTTTCCGAAGTACATACCAACACATCACAATCATCGATTTTCTTAGCCTCGCTTGATGAATCACCTATTCCGAGTCCGACCGATAATCCAACCGCAGAACCGAGTTCGACCAACTCCTCATGCTTTTCATTAGCCAACGCCTTGAGCGGCACAATGTAAATCGCTTTCGAGCCAGGTTCATGGACCAATAATCGATTGAGAATTCCAATGTAAGCAACAAGCGACTTACCGCTTGCAGTTGGAATTGCCAGCAATGTATTGGTGCCGGAAAAAATACTCCCCATCGCCTCATGTTGAGGCGGATGAAGTTCCTCAATACCCCACTGGTTGGTGAAAAAATTCAGTGCATCCGAGGGCAAATTGAGCCGACTTACCGCACGCTCTCCCGCCTCCATAGTACGTGAGTTACGCCAACAGTCCAAAAGGACAACGCTTGATTAAGTTCAATCCGACATCCATAATACCCTCCTTCTCGTGTCCTAGCATATGTCCGACGATGTAGAATCCATGGTTGAAGAGCGACTTGCAGTGTTTGATGACGAACCAGACTTGAATGACTGGGTCGAAGTTATGTGTGGTGCTGCGATGGCTGTACTCGGTATTTTCCACTTGGTTGAGCCGTGGGATTTCGTCAATGAAGACATCATGCGATGGTTCGCAGCAGCTGTTATTGCATCCGGTGCTGTATGGGCTGGACACGGACTAAAGGATATGGCAGTCAAGGAAGTCCGACGTTCCATAGCAATCCTTGACATGTCACAGATGGACGATGGCCCGAACCACGGTCTTATTCGAGACGTGTTACTCAATCCAGATGCCTACAAATCATTCCTTCTCGAATCATACGAAGCAGCATGGGAAGACGGGATCATCACCGAAGAAGAGCTCGAAGAACTCAAATCGTTCCAAGAAGCTCTTGGTATCACTGACGAAGAGGCTGCAAAGATGAACGTCGATGCAGTGGTAAAGTCTGCTTCAAAAGATGGCGATATCTCTGATGAAGAAACCGAACAAATCAAGGCCGCAGCAGAAAAAGCTGGCGTGGACTCTGAAGAAGTTGTCGAAGAAGCTAAGAAAAAGGCCAAAGGCAAGAAGAAGTGATTACTTCCACTTTGTTTGATGAAGCATCTGATGTGCGAGATTACGTGCATTGTTGCGTCGAAGGTACTCGAACCTCGATGAGCATGCACACAACAGAATCCCAAGAATGACCAGCGGCGATGCGAATGGAATCATATCCGATGCGTTTTCGATGCTGATTTGCGTCGGAACATCTCTAAAATCATAGCCGCTGGAAGCACTGAAGCGCACATCGAGTAAATCCAAGTCGCAATCACATAGCGAGACTGAGATTTGATCAGGGAACAATGCTTGTTGAAGCAAAACCCAATCGTACTCGCTCACTGATGTAGGCCGAGTACCCCAAGCAGGTACGCTGACAGAACCAGAGGCGGGTGCATCAACCATCTCAAAATCAACATGGAATACCGAGGATTCTGGTTCCTCATCGACCACCATCAAGGCTTCAAGCATCAAGAAATCAAGCAGTAAAGAACGTCCTGCCAGCAAAATAAATCGAACCGTTTGTTCTTCCAGCATTCCTTCATTTGTAGTCTGGGCTCCACCTCGAGCCACTTGTGAGAAAATAGCTTGATCGAGTCTGAAATCTTGTAATTCAGGAACAACCAATTGCCACCGACCGTCGCCAGTAGGGACTACCTCGTCAACTTGTAAACGCAATTCCAACCGGTCACCGTCCAACATGCCCCAGGTAGAACCTGTGTGCGTGACAAGAACTTGTTCTGGAACGCCAGGATAGGACACGTCCCACAATTGCTGTAATCGCATATCCACCATCTGCTCCAATGTGATTTCAGATTCGGTTTGTACCTCATCGGCAAGCCCCCAAATTGGATTCAATATTCCACCGATTAACAGCAAAACAACTCCCGGGACAAAGATACCAAATCGGAGAGAAGCCGAGGTAGAATTCCTCAATCCATCAATACCGAATAAGACCAGAACCACGAGTGATATAATCAGTATACTGCTGCCTTGTGTTTCAAGAGAAACTGCATCGGATTGGTCTCCCAAAATTGCAGTCCCAGCGGGATAGAACGATTTCCCAGAGAATCCATCAGGATTAATCGGTCCAAGGCTTTCAAAAGCAAGTTGACCCGTCCAAATATAAGGCTGGAACTTTCCGGCTACTCCGTCAAAGCACAACGTGTATTCTCCGATGTCGAGGGCACGCCATCGGTAGGTGATCCGTGTCGAGGTCTCGTCTTCTCTCACAACTACATTGGGCGTTTCAGTGAGTCGTCCAGTGGGTTTGAACAAGTCCGGTAATCCGTGAGTTTGCTCCAGTTCAATTGGAACACTTTCCCATTCAACATAGATGTTTACGACCTCATTTTGTTCAATCGGGAAAGTCCAACAATCTCGGTCGTTCTCCAGAAGTGCACCATAATGGGCGGTTTCAAACTCAGTTTCCCGAGGTTGGGTTGAACTTGATGGTTCATCGACGTTACGTGCATTCACGTCTTCCGACCAAGGAATATCAAGGTCAAGATAGGAATTTCCACGTAGGTATAACTCCCACGTACCCGGCCGGTCCAAGACGAATGTCAGGCGAAGCCGGACTTGCTGATCTGGCCATAGAAGTCTGTTTCCATTGAGGTTCAATGCTTCATCCTCAAGCGTGTAGGGCGTATTCGCTGCGTTTGAAGGTAGAATTTGTGCATCAAACTCCCAGTCAGTGACCGTCGAGCCTAGAATCAAGGAAATCTGCAATTCGGGTTTACTCGTTCCAGTAGTATCGCCCGTGAATCGAAGGTCGACGACCATCTTTTCGAGGAGATTGGGAAGCAGAGCCAGTTCGTTTTGCGAAGGCGTCATGTCAAACTCAAGCGTGACAGTGTCAGGTTGTGCAGGAGATGCAAAGACGTTGTTCGATATGATCTCTTCACCTGCTGCTGCTGTAGTGAGATTGCATTCATCGTCTTGGATGCAGGAAAGATAGAGCGTATTAGGGGTTAAATCGTCACTTAAGTTTGCTTGGCCTAGAGGGAGGGACGACATTAACACCACCGCGAGAAGAAGCACAGCGACAAAAAAAGGCCGGTTCGGAATTACCCTTTCAGCCATCATCATTCCTCGCACGGAACACCAGTGCTTCAAATCGATGGCGGCAAATGATTCAGACGGCTTGGATTTTTCTTGTCAACAAGAAGTGTATTGCACGTCCTGCATCTGTAACGGCGGCGTGATGGCTTTTGTCTTGGGAACTCTTTGCCGCACGTTGAACAGCACCACAGCCAAAGCGCCTTTGAACGGCGCAAAAACTCTGTGAATTCAAGTCCTTGTGACGATGCACTACGACCAGGCCACGTGTGTTCAAGTTGGCGAAAAAGGCTGTTGTGTTCGCGAAAACCCAAGGCGTGAATGTATTCATGGTGCAGAACAAATGCAGAGTATGCTCGCCAGCGTTGCGTGAGCAGTTGCGGGTGCAAATCGATGGTCTCAATGGTATGAAGCGTGAGGGAATGAACATCGACACCTCGCTTCCAACGGGTCACACCGTGCCGTTGCGTAGCATTTTTTCGCAGTACACCCAACGGAATGGAGCGAAGTAGTTCAACATCCATGTCTGCCCAAACGGGCATATCCTTCATGACATCGACGACAAAATCTCGCAACTCTTGCAAGTGCACACTCTGTTCTTTACTGGGTTTTGCCATGAAGGCTCAACTCCAGCGGTGATAGGCGGGATGACCTTCTTTCACCGCCACAAAGAGACCTGACCCCGTAGCACAAACCTTCCCGCCAGCCTCCAACAACAGTTCAATTTCCGCCCGATCATCACTCAACTCTTTGACTTGGCTGGTCACGTGCAGTACAGCACCAAGCGGCGTAGGTCGGCGAAGTTGAACCGTATATGAGGCGGTAACGGTACATGGAGGCTCGGCCAACCCTTGCGCGTCCATCAGAGCAACCGCTGCAGTCCAATTACCGTGGCAGTCGAGTAGTGTACCGATGATTCCGCCGTTAATCATACCTGGAAATGCTTGGTGATGTTGGTCGGGAAGGAATTCAAGCGAAAGTCCGTTTTCAATTCGCACACTGTTGATTTTCAAACCTTGATCGTTCGCAGGTCCACATCCGAAGCAAATCGAATTTGGTGCATATTGCAGCTGAACACCTTCGTCATCCATGTCCAACGATTTCCCTCAGGCACTTCTTTTCTTTGCTTGATTGAGTTCGAAAATGCGCATTCTTATGACTGCGGAAGATGTGGCGGGAGCATGGCAGCAAAGAAGAAGCGGACGAAGCCTAAAATTCGTGTCGCACATGAACTGCCCAAACGTCGAAAAAGCCTCATTCAAGAGGCAATGGCTGCTCACAAACTCGAAGATCGGCCCGAATGGGACAGGACTGCTGAATGGGGTCCAACTCGGTTCTACCGCAAGACCATCAAACCCGGAACGATGCGAACAATCAACCTTCCCTTACTGGAAATTGAACTCGGCGATTCATGGCCGATTCCTGTGACCATAATCCACGGCACTCGACCGGGTCCAACCATCACCGTGCTCGGTGGCATGCACGGCGATGAATTGACTGGCCCTGCCACATGCACCCATTTACTTTCGAACATATTCACTGAAGATGGCAAGCCTCTTGATCCCATCCAAATGGCTGGAACACTTCGCATTGTACCAATTGTCAACCTCCCCGGATATCGAGCAAAGTCCCGTTATTTCCCTGACGGTCGAGACCTCAATCGAAACTTCCCGGGCGACTTCAAAGGTTCTACGACCAAGCGAGTAGCAGCGCAAGTATGGAAGTACTTGTTTTCTGATGCTGATGCAATTGTTGATTTGCATAGTGCTGGGAAAGGGCGCGCAAACATGCCACAACTTCGAGCCGATTTGGCACACGCAGGTTCAAACATTTTAGCCAAAGCGTTTGGAATCGAAATCATTCTTGATTCCAAACCTCCATCCGGTTCACTTCGCAAACATGCAATCCGAAACGACATACCCGTGGTCACCTACGAAGGCGGCGGGGCAAACCTGCTTGATCATGAATCGGTCAAGGTTGCGATTCATGGCGTGTTAAATGTGCTGCGCTCCCTGAGAATGATTCCCGGCAATCCACACCGTCCTCGGTTCCGAATGCTAGCGAGCGGTTCGCACTGGCTGCGTGCTGGTGAAGGGGGACTGTTGGACATGTTTGTCTCTGCAGGTTCAGTGATGCGAGAAGGTGACGTCATTGCAACGATTTCTGACCCTGCAAACCCTGGATTCACCGTCGATATCGTCGCACCAGAAGACGGTCTGCTCATAGGTGCTGCGAGTAATCCTTTCACCGCAGCTGGAATGCCTGTTGGACACTTTCTTCCAGTTTCAAAGCACATTGCCCTCTTGGAGGACCAAATCAATTCGAATGGACGCTTCTTGGTATGCGGTTCTCAATCTGACCCGGTATGGAGAGAAGAAGTCGATGTCGATGAAATAGCGGTTGACGGCGATTGGAACGGAGGACTCATTGATTCTGAATGGAACGAGAACAAGGAAGGTGGGAACGCTGCGGGCGATACGTTCAACGATGAAGAAGAAGAGGAAGCTGAGGCTTAACCGTTGTTCAAGAAAGCATTGACTGCTGACTTGACTTCTTCATCTTCCATGTTTCGACGCTGGCTTTTAGCGATTTCAAAGAGGTGCGATACGAGTTCATCATTGACTTCATACCCGTTCTGTTCAAGCCACCAAATGATGTTCGATCGACCCGACATGTGTCCAATTCGAATCACTTGCTTGAGACCAAAGTCTCCTGCTGGCACGCCCGAATAGACTCTGTCTGCAAGCCAATTATCGCCCTTGCGCATGGCTTTGATGACCGCAGAGGCGTGAACACCTGTACCGGTTTCAAAGGCATCTGTTCCGAACACGGGGTAATTGCGAGGGAGAGGGACTTCGATGTATTGGTTAGCTTTACGCATGTATTCGTCGAGTAGCGTGAGGTCGTTATCGATGACGCCGAGGAGTTGGAGGTTAACCAGCGTTTGGTCGATTGGAGCGTTTCCAGCGCGCTCACCTACACCAAGGGCAGTACCGTGAATCACGTCGGCTCCTGCTTCTAGAGCGGCGATATTGTTAGCAACACCAAGACCACGGTCTTGATGCCCGTGCCAGTTGACTTCAATAGCGGAGCGGTCAAAACCGCCGTCCTTGATGACTTCCTCGTCGATGAATTGGAGGAGTTTTCGAACGCCGTTCGGAGTCACGTGTCCGCAGGTATCACAAACACACAGGCGTGTTGCACCAAGTTCCATGGCTCTTTGATAGATGAGTTTGATGTCATCGGGTTTCGATCGAGTCGTGTCTTCGGTGACAAACATCACTGGGACATCGTTGTCGATTGCGAACGACACTGCTTTTTCCATCGTCGATACGAGTTTGTCCATGGTCCATCCCTCAGTATACTGACGGATCGGACTGGTTCCGAGAAATGCACTGGCTTGAATCTCAACGCCGTGCTTAGCCTGAAGTTCAACAAGGGGTTCGATGTCGTTCATCAATGTACGAACTGCAGCACCTGGGCGTATTTTGAAGTCGTTCTCAGTGATGTGAGTCATCATTGCATCGATGTGTGAAAGGTGGTGTGGACCTGCTCCGGGCAAACCGAGGTCCACTTTTTGAATTCCAAGCTTTTCCATAAAGGTGAGCAATTCAATTTTTTGCTCGATGGTTGGGTTGCGGGCGCTCGGGCTTTGAAGACCATCGCGAAGTGTCTCATCGTCAAACCAGATTTCATGGGGATGGTTCGCAGGGTTGCGATGAATTTCGTAATCGACTGAGTTCCAATCGTAAATCAAAGAGCGCTCATCCATAACAATCACAGCACCAAACAAATGGTCGGGTACAGTGTACCACAGAGGCGAGTTCTCTTTGAAGCCGTCGATGGGTTGAGAATTCATTCCTCTTCAGAATTGTCACCGGTTTCATCATCGTAAACATCGGTTTCTACCAATTCTGCTGGAAGACGTGCAGCGAAGATAATGTGGTCTACAAAGCCTGTTTTGGCTTGATTTCGCAATTCCATAACGCGAGTACCCTTGGATTTCTTGTTCTTGGTTTCCTTGGTTTGACCAGCACTGATCCGAATCATCATTCCTTTCTTGGTGAGCAAGAATACATTGTCCTCCAAATTCGGAATTTGACGAGCACTGATGATGACATCTCCATTTTCGTGGTCGAGATTCATCGTGAATGCTCCCTTCGCACCTGGCTTGGTTCTGCGGTATCCATCAGTGCGCAACTTTCCTTCACCGGTATCTTGGTCTACCTTTTGAACACCATCTGCATCGAGATCAGGGACCTTGAGAGAGGTTCCTAATCGGCTTCGCTTCGCCATTCCATTACGTGTGATGGTCAAGATTTGTGTGTCGGTATTCTCAGTTGACATCATTCCAACGACGTGACCACCGTCGGCCCCTTTTCGGTTTCCTGTCTTGATTCCGTACACACCTGCAGACACTCGACCAGATGACCGAATATCGGAGCAGGCAAAGCGGCTGGCAAAGCCAGTGCTTGAGATCATGACGACCGCTGAATCATTGGTACCGGTCCGCACATTGACTAAACTGTCCCCTTCGAGCTTGAAACGGAGAGCGAATTTACCGTTTCTGTTAATGCGAACATATTCTTCCAACTTTGTCTTTTTGATGAGACCCATTCGAGTTGCAAACAGCAAAAAGTGCCCTTCAGGAGATTCAAGCAATTCTCGGGTGATAGGTAAGATAGTGACAATGTTTTCATCATCCTGAATCTTTTCAATTACGTTTCGAATGTGGCTTCCTCGTGCGTGCCGACTTCCAAGAGGAGTCTCCCATGCTTTGAGACCATAAACACGACCTTTGTCAGTGAAGATCAGAAGGCGGTCCTTGCTGAAGCATGTGACGATGAGCTGCGGGGTATCTTCGTTCTTCGTCGCAACTCCCTTGAGACCTTTACCGCCTCGATTTTGCACTTTGAACATCTCAACAGGCATGTGGCGAATGTAGTTATCTTCACTCAGTGTAATGGCAATTGCTCGTTCTTCGATGAGGTCCTCGCGGTCCATTGAAAGCGGCATTGGGTCGATGGTTGAGCGACGCTCATCGCCGTGACGTTCCAACATTTCATCCAGTTCCGACAGGAGAATTCCAAGTCGACGTGAACGGGAAGCTATGATGTCTTGCAGGTCTGCAATCTTCAACTGCAATTCTGAATATTCGTTTTGAACTTTCTCAACATCGAGTCGGCTTAGTTGGTATAAACGGCGCTCTGCAATGGCTTTGGCTTGAGCTTCTGTGAAGTCGAACGCTGCAATTCCTGGCATTAATTCAGTCCCCCGAAGGACTGCTTCAAATTGTTCTCGGCTAGCACTGGCTTTACCGACTGCAACCACGTCATCAATGCGGTCTTGTGCCTTGACCAATCCCTCAAGAATGTGGGCTCTTGCCTGTGCTTTATCGATGTCGAACTGTGCACGCCGTTCAATGACAGACTCGCGGTGATCTACGTAGGTATGCAGCATAACTGGGAGGGTTAGAAGAACGGGACGACCGTCCAGAATCCCCATCATGTTAGCTGAATAGGACTCTTGTAAACGGCTTGACTTGAACAGTTGATTCAACACGGCGTGTGGGTCGGCATTGTTCTTGACTTCAATGACGACTCGAATACCTTCTTTGGAAGATTCATCACGGATATCACGAATTCCGATAACGGTGCCTTTCGTGACCAATTCAGCGATATGAACCAGCATGTCGGCCTTCTTGACTTGGTAAGGAATCTCATGAATGATGATTCGCTTGCCCTTCGAATCGTCGAGCACTTCACACTGAGAACGGATGTGGAATCGGCCTTTTCCGTTCTTGTACATGTCGTAGATTCCATCAATGCCGTGGATGGAAGCACCGGTCGGGAAATCTGGCCCTTTTACGTGCTCCATATACTCGTCTATAGAAATATCTGGCATACCCATATTGGCTTCACCCTCTTCGAGAATTCGTGCAACATGGAGGTGGACTGCACCAGCGACTTCGGTGAGGTTGTGAGGGGGGATTCTGGTCGCCATACCGACGGCAATTCCATCGCTTCCGTTGAGCAAAAGGTTGGGTAAGCGCGCTGGAAGAACCGATGGTTCATCTTCTGAATCGTCGAAGTTCGGTTGGAAATCAACGGTTTTTTTCTCGATATCTTCAAGCATATGCTTCGCTATTCTGTCGAGTCGACTTTCCGTGTAACGCATGGCAGCCGGGGGATCGCCGTCAATAGATCCAAAGTTACCTTGACCGTCAACCAACGGATAGCGTAGAGAAAATTCTTGGGCCATTCGGACCATTGTATCGTAAATCGACTGGTCTCCGTGAGGGTGGTATTTACCCATGACCTCTCCGACTGAGCGAGCAGATTTACTGAACTTCTTGTCAGAAGTATGGCCACCCTCGTACATTCCGTAAAGAACACGGCGATGGACTGGTTTGAGCCCGTCTCGTGCATCTGGAAGAGCTCTTCCAATGATGACGGACATTGCATAATTGATGTACGACGTTTTCATTTCATCGTTCAAAGGGTGGTTGAGTACGTTTTCGGTTGAAATCGTTTCGTCGACTTCTTCTACAAATTCTTC
>DAME01000014.1:0-2016 GCA_002499545.1 Euryarchaeota archaeon UBA88 | reverse complement strand
AGGATGTCAAACATTCGATCGGTTTCTTCAGCATCTTTAACGGTCACTTTGAGCATGGTTCGTGTTGCGGGGTCCATGGTCGTCTCCCACAACTGTTCAGGATTCATTTCGCCCAGACCTTTGTAGCGCTGCACCCCGATTTTCACGTTCGGATTATCGCCTCGTAATTCAGCGATAATGACGTCTCGCTCCTCATCGGAAAAGGCATACTTGCTGATTCTGCCTTTTGACAATTGATAGAGAGGTGGTTGGGCAATGAAGACGTGGCCACCAGTGATAGCTGGTCGCATGAATCGCCACAAGAACGTCAGCATTAGTGTCCGAATGTGAGCTCCATCGACGTCAGCGTCAGTCATGATAATGAGTTTATGATAGCGTAGTTTTTCTGGGTTGAATCCGCCTTCATCTTCTGGATTGTTGCCAACTCCAGCCCCGAACGCACGAATCATGGTTTGAATTTCTTGGTTTTGGAAGACCTTCGCAACATTGTGCTTCTGCCGTTCGACGTTCAGAATCTTGCCTCGGAGCGGAAGAATCGCTTGGATACGTCGGTCACGTCCGGTCTTTGCTGAACCGCCGGCTGAGTCACCTTCGACCAGATACACTTCGCACTCTCTCGGATCGCGGGATTGGCAATCAGCCAACTTACCTGGCAGGCCGCCGCCTTCGAGAACGCCCTTGCGTCGAGTTAGGTCGCGAGCCTTGCGTGCAGCCTCGCGGGCTTTGGAAGCAAGCAGTGCCTTGTCGACGACTTGCTTCGCAACTGCTGGGTTTTCTTCGAAGAACTCACCCAACTTCTCATAGACAATCGTTTGAACAATACCCGTGACTTCACTGCTAACGAGTTTGTCTTTGGTTTGTGAGGAGAATGACGGGTCAGGGTGCTTGACGCTGACGACTGCAGCGAGACCTTCCCGCACGTCTTCACCAGAGAGGGCATCGCCTTTGAGCAGGTTGCGCTTCTTTGCATAGCCGTTAACGCAACTGGTCAAAGCGGTTCGAAGCCCCGACATGTGCGTACCGCCGTCTTTGTTCCGAATGATGTTCGTATAGCAGAGGATTGATTCGCTAAATGCATCGGACCATTGAAGGGCTAATTCTACCGACACAGGGCCTTTTTCTGTTTCTTTTTCGCCTGCAATGGTGATCACTTCGGCGTGCATGACTTCTCTGCGCTCATTCAACTGGGTGACGAACTCGCTCAACCCGCCTTCGTAATGATGGACGACTTCATGGGGCTCTTCTGAGCGGTTGTCGAAAATGGCAATCTCCAATCCTGCATTGAGGAACGATGTTTCCTTAAGGCGCGTATTGATTTGCTCGAAATCGAATTCCGTCACTTCCGTGAAGATCGACAAATCGGGTTTGAATGAAATGATAGTTCCCGTGCCTTCACACGTTCCGGTGATGGCGAGTGGTGCTACGGGTACACCCGCTTCAAAACGTTGAAAATGCGTATTACCGTCTCGATGAATCGTGACGTCCATCCACTGCGAGACTGCGTTCACAGCCGAAACACCAACGCCGTGAAGGCCACCGGATACCTTGTAGGAACTGTTGTCGAACTTTCCACCGGCGTGGAGTTTCGTCATGATCACTTCAGCGGCAGATACGTCGTACTCTTCGTGAATACCGACGGGAATACCTCTGCCGAAATCTTGAACGGAGAGTGAGTCGTCAGGATTGAGCGTGATTTCAATACGCGGAGTGTGACCGGCCAAGTGCTCGTCTACGGAGTTGTCCACGACCTCCCAAATACAGTGGTGGAGGGCCGTTCCGTCGTGAGGGTCGCCAAGGTACATTCCCGGGCGCTTTCGTACTGCCTCGAGGCCTTCAAGAACTTGGATGCTGGATGCGCTATATTCGTCTGACATATGTACTTCTCCGGAGGGCCGTAAGATTGGGGTTTTTCGGGAGCGGGAAATGGACGCTTTTTTAGGTGCTTTGGAGGAGAGTTTTGTCCCCGCAGTCAACTATTTTCGCCCACCGAACCCCCTATACATCTATACCCTGCGA
>DAME01000034.1:11913-46147 GCA_002499545.1 Euryarchaeota archaeon UBA88 | reverse complement strand
AGCCCACTGCGAGCCCATGTATTGGTATTTTTCGCCGGGTAAAGGGTTAAATTAAATCCCTATATCATTAAAACCGTTGACATGTCAAAAAAGCAGAATTTGTCAGTAGAAATCAAAGAAGAAAAATATCTTAGCAGTGTAAATCGGTTTCACGAAAAACTCTGTAAAGCTTTCATTCTAATGTCGATTGTTGGAGGAATTTTCGCATACATAGGATACGTTCTTGCTCCAGAATCATGCGCTTCGGGGGATGACACAATCTTCGAAACGATTGGGGTCGCATTATTTGCCATAAGTTTCTACTGCTTTCCAATCAGTCCAATATTTTGGTTGGTATCGTTGTTTAGGTCGAATATTGATTCAGGCCATGTATTTTTTTGGAGTATACTTACTGGGATTATCATAGTAATCTCTACTGTAATATTCATCGAATATGTCATACAAGATATGTTCTGTGGTTGTTGGGGCTTCCCTGGAGAAGATTGTTCCTGAACTATGAAATTATTTTTCAATCACTTAACAATTCATACCGCCTCTTACCCTTGTACGCAAGCCATCTGTGTCCAAGAGGTTCAAACGTCTTCGCCAAGACCACTGAATTCAAACATAAGCGGTGGTTGGGTTTCGACATGCGCATTCCTGTACAGGCTGTTGGCCTTATGTTTTTGATGGTCCTTGCACCACTCTCAGGTTGCTTTGGGGAAAACGAAGTACAATTTCTTGGAGAATCGTCTCTAACAGTTGTTGAGTCTGATTCGCTAGAGGCTGGAATGTGGCAAACTATAACCCTCGATGCAAATGATGACCTAGCGGTCTTCATTCCGTACTTCATACAAGATCCTGGTTCGATGCGCGCTCAAAACGGTACCGTGCTTGATATGAACTCTGGCGAGCAGGTGAGTATCAACATCCTACTGCCTCCAAGAAACGATAAGGTCGTCTTCTTCGTTGGAGAGAATGGCCGAGTCGATTGGCCAATTCGAGAAGCAGACGAGTCTTGGACCACATGGCTTGAAAATCCGAATACCGGTTCTGCTGTACAAGCAGTTGAAAATCAAGATGCAGGAGGGATGTGGCCTTGGTTGATTTCAGGAAACCAATCCGGCGGCGATGTCATTTCTCTTGTTCTGGAAACAAGCCGGCCGAACCGTGCTGACCTGACTGAAGAAAACGGAGTTGGTGCAAGTGATGGTTGGGTCAATGGTAGAGATGTCTATGACTGGGTCGATTTCATTACCGACGATACACCTTGTGCTACATGCGGTGCAGATGGAGCAGTTGGCTATCTCGATCGCTGGATTGGAAATGCAAACCCTTCGTATGAGCACGCAATTACTTATTTCGAAGGCGTAATGCAGGGCTACGGATTGGATAGGGTTGAAGTCCATCGTTTCCAATCGAATACAGCCTGGGCGGTCAACATCTGCGGATACAAAGATGGATCAGTCTATCCAGATGAATGGCTCGTCTTTGGCGCACATTTTGACATTGCACCTCCTGTGGCTTACACTCCTGGAGCTGAAATCGGAATTCCAGGTTATGGGACCAGACACGGCGCTTACGACAATGCAGCAGGATCGAGCATGGTATTAACCACTGCTAGCGTTCTTGCAGAATTCGATGCTCGCCGAACAATGGTCTTCTGTTTGTGGTCTTCTGAAGAAGAGGGATTGTGGGGTTCACGTTCGTTCGCTAACGACCTCCCAGATGGAATTACAGTGAGCAATTATCTGAACCTCGACATGGCTGGTGTCAATTATCCAGGTGATTATGCACTCTCCGTATACCTTGGTCCAGATGGAACCCAGGAAGCGATTGACCAAGCAGGTATGTATTACTTGGCGGAATGGATCGGTGGAGATGCACTGGATCTAGGTTACGAAATTGATCGTGGAAGAGAAGCCTGGCTTGAGGGTGGAGAGAGTCCATTATGGGGCGATATTTACGAAGATACCGTTGCAATTTACGAATCACCAACCGCTCGAAGTGACCACAACTCGTTCCAAAACATCGGTGTTGCAACCCTTGGATGGAATGGTTTGGTAGATGGGTATCCGTGTTACCACCGTGAATGCGATACAATGGAGACCATGATTGACTACATGGGCACAGATAATTCCACAGGAATTAACAATCTCGTTCATTCATGGGACATTGTCACATGGTGGGCGGTCTATGCATTCTTGCATATGGACCAAACACCGGTGCCAAATGAACTCTAATCCGTGGTTTGCAACCCCTTCGCGACGTATGCATCATTGCGGTACGGTTCAATATGAATAACCTGAAGCGAGAGAGAAATCAATCCCGCACCTCGATGCGGTGAACGTAGTTAGACCGCAGAGACTTCTTTTGATTTCATGATGCCATCAATCAATACCATGTGCGGTACTGTAAGAGCAGCGAGTCCGATGAAAGTGACGCGCATGACCGTTGGGCCAGGGTCAGTAAAATCAGCAAGCATCCAGAATGCTATTCCTGCAGCAATCCAACTCGCTGTGGTAAACAATATTGCTTGAGTTTTGATATTCGACACATCAACAGTGGCTTTGATTGTCGACACTATTCGCTTGAAGTGTCGTGCGGAGTGAACGAGACAGAAGTATATCGCAAATCCGAGTAATGGAGGAACCAGTGAATAGACGATACCTAATACCAGCAATTCGAAGGATGTAGCAGACCATCGAACATCGCTCACTGCTTGACTTACGCAAGCCAAAATAGCGACTATTACCGCTACAGTCAGCACGTTGATGGCCAGCCAAACCACTGCAGTATCTTGGTTAATTAAATAGTAGAAAATCTCATCAACTTCGCTTCGGTGAAATTGACTGATACCAACTATTGCCAGACCCCCGTGGGCTAGAGTTTCAGCAAACCGTAGTATTCCTTTGCCGTGTTTTGCATCACCAGCACCAAAATGCAACATACTAATGGTTAGAAAAACGATTAAACTCAGTGACGGGGCAATAATCCAAGCACCGACAACCAGTCCTGCTAATCCAACATAGACAATGACAAATCTTGCCATGGTCGAGAATTTATTGACCAGACCCAAGTGCATTGCAACAGCACCATCCAGCGCACCATGTGGTAAACCAATAAACACAATACCGGCTAAGCCGATTAAATTCCACACACCTAGGTCAATCAATCCAGCAATTAGGTCCACTATCCCACCACCGCAGTACTCACTCTCGTGCGGGTAAAAGCGCGTTTAGTTAGGGCTTTGATAAACGGAATTTTTGGCATTGAAAAAATGACTTTCAAGCGAATCCACCAACCAGCATCACCACTCAAAAATTGAACGAATTGATCGCCAGTGAGCGCTCTAGCCATGTTTGAGAACAGGTTTGGTCCGTGTTCTGGCCAATGTCGTAGAACGGTTAGCAATACCGAGTCCATCCACAAGTCTAGCCGCTTATGCGGATTCAAGAACGTAAGTTCTTGACCCGCATTAACTCGCTCAATCGCTGATGAAATTTGTCGCTGAATGAACAAAAAAGCATAGCCACTCGCCGGCCTAGTCGCACCACCATTCGCTCCAAAGCCGGGTATATTGTCATCATGCGGGGCTAATTTTCCAAGTGGAATGACGCCTTTCTCACGATGGGTTATTTCATACTGCTCAACGTGGTAATGTTCTGCTAAATAATTGTCAATAGCAGAGAGGTAAAACTGCTCATCGGCTAATTTGGTTGAGAATATAGTCGATTCAATGAGGGCTTCAGTACTTGAATATGGAAGTAAATAGATGAAATGCATGCCCTTCGATTGGTCGACTCTAAAGTCCATCAATATCGCCGTTTCCGCTTCAAAAACAGGAGTTGTGGTTTTGATTTCTAAACCATGGAAATGTTGGAGGATGCAATCATCAGGGGCAACTGGTGGTCTTGTGTCAAATAATGTTGAATGTTGCTCCAACTGCCCATCATCTTGGTCAATGAACTTCACGCCAGATGATTGAGCCAAGCTTTGACAGTGGGCAGTCCAGTCACTTCGTTTCATCGCATTATACGGCATTGATGTTGAGGACATTGTGACGCTTCTCTTTGGTGTGAGAACGGCCCATTTGTGCCAAGTGCCTTTGGCTAATTGTGCCGCATCTGCAAGAACATCATCACTCCAAAAACCCCACACGTGATCTTTAGGCTTTGGTGCACCGTTTGGACGGATTAACGTGATGGTATGGCCGGGAAGTTGCTCAGCCTTTGCGGCTAGAGATAGTGCAGCACATCCATCACCAAGTATTCCGATGTCATGAGACATAGGGTAGCCCCCCCAGGGAATTATGGAGGTTTGAATTGTGTTCGTGTTTCTTCCCAACTATGCGTTTGGATAACCCGGCAATGGCTTTGAGTGTGCAACGTAATTTCCTCGAGCGTGAGGTGACTTGCCTTCCTTCGTCCCATACGTAGCCTTTACTGGCTAGTTGTACCCCGATTTGCCGGTAGACTTTGGATGCAATAGCAATCGACATGTGAGCTCGCCAGTGCAATTGCGGGAAACCTTTGGAACCACTAGCATAAAACTGCTCAGCCAATGCAAGTAAACGCTCAACTGACTGCGTGATGATTTGGCCGTGTTGACTTGATGGGTTACTGGCTGCGTCCACAATTTGCTGTGGACTGATATCACCAGTCCAAGTGGCAGGCAAGTATCTTCGCCCCATGTGAGCATCTTCAAGCACATCTCTTGCGATGTTTGTCAACTGCATTGCAATACCCAAGTCGATCGCATGGGCTTTGGCATCAGAATCATGGCAGTCAAGAACATGGCACATGAGCAGTCCAACAGTTCCAGCAACTCTGTAGGCGTATCGCAATAATTCTGCTTCATCAGTAAAGATTACTTGTTCTCGCTGGTCATCAAGTAGCCCGTCGATTAATGCAATCAGTACCGGTAAGGGAAACTGTTTATTCTCCATCAACGGACTGAATGATTCCAGAGCTGGGTCAGCGTCAGTGGTGCCTTCAATCAATGCGGATCTGATGTTCACGAGTCTGGCCGGTCCATTTTCAATATCACCGTCGGCCATGTCGTCTAATAAGCGGCAAAAGGCGTACAACTTTGCAGCCTCGGAACCCATCTTCTTACCCAAGAAACGCTTAGCCCAATGGAAACTCTCGCCATTTACAGCAAGTGATTCATCGGGGGTAAGGCTCTCATTTGACATTATGTTCAACTCAAAACCGATGTTTACTGCGGCCTCTAATTGGTACCCACCCATTTGCGCGTTTTTAAATAACTGTTTAGTCGAACTCTCAAAACCCCTATTTGTAGGTAAAGTTTGGAAAACGGATTTTTATTTACCTTCGTCTCAGCCGTACAAATATGGCGGCTAAAAAGAGTGAAAACAAAACGGCTGCGGTTATCGGTAGCGGATTTGGTGGTTTAGCAGCTGCTATTCGACTGCAAAGTGCCGGTGTAGACACCGTTCTGTATGAAGCGAGGGATAAGCCGGGAGGGCGTGCTTACGTCTACCACGATGACGGTTACACCTTCGATGCAGGGCCGACAGTAATCACTGCACCTCATACCCTCGAGGAACTGTTTGAATTAACCGATAAAAAACTCGAGGATTACGTTGAATTGTTGGAAGTAGGCCCGATGTATCGGCTGATTTGGAGTGATGGTGACCGGTTTGATTACGTGCGCGATGAAGGAAAGATGCTCGAACAAATCCGACAGCGTAGCGAAGCAGATGCCGAAGGATATCAGCGATTCTTTGCGTACTCAAAAAAGGTATTTGACATAGGTTATACCGATTTGGTTGACCGTCCGTTTCTGCGATTTTCTGATATGCTAAAAGTCACGCCTGATTTGATGAAATTACGCGCCGAGCGCTCAGTCTACAAGACCGTAGCCAAGTATGTCAAAGACGAGCATCTACGCCAAGCAATGAGTTTTCATTCTCTTCTGGTAGGGGGTAATCCGTTTCAGACCTCATCAATTTACACATTGATTCACTTCCTAGAGCGGCAGTGGGGAGTGTACTTCCCACGTGGTGGCACGCACGCCTTGGTACAAGCCTTGGTTCAATTGTTTGAAGAACTCGGTGGTGAGATTCGTCTAAACACCCCGGTAAAACAAGCCAAACTGACGAGTAACTCATCTGGAAATCAACATATTATAACCGACCATAATGGGGTAAAGCAGACCTACGATGTCGTCGTTTCAAATGCCGACATTCATCATACTTACCAGCACATTTACGCCGATCATCCAGTGGCTCGTAAGCGGACTGCAAAATTAGAAAAAATGGATTGGTCCATGTCGCTTTTCGTCCTTCATTTCGGGACTGATATCGAATACAAGGATGTAGCACATCACACGATTCTATTTGGCCCCCGTTACAAAGAACTGCTGAATGAGATTTTCAAGGGTAAAAACCTCCCTGAAGACTTCAGTCTTTACCTTCACGTGCCGACCGTGACCGACCCTCAACTCGCACCAAAGGGTTGCAGTGCAGGATACGTACTTGCTCCAGTACCTCACCTAGGCAGAGCAGATGTTGATTGGGAGACAATCTCGGAAGACTATGCTGACAAAATCATCAAGGCTTTGGAAGTAGAACTTCCCGACTTGAGCAAGCACATCGTAACAAGAAGACACTTTACCCCTAAAATGTTTCAAAGTGAATTAGCAGCATTCCAAGGCTCTGCCTTTTCAGTTGCGCCTAAACTTACTCAGAGCGCTTACTTTCGACCACACAACAAAGACGGTAAAATTCCGGGACTGTATTTCGTTGGTGCTGGGACTCATCCCGGTGCAGGTCTTCCCGGCGTAATTAATTCAGCAAAAGCAACCGTAAGACTGGTCATGTCGGACATTAATCCTCATACAGAAGGGTGAGCGAGTGATGTACGTTGATGGAATCTTGACCGTCATCGTACGAAATCGTTAGTTGATGAGCTTGGTAGGTGTTGAAATGAATTGTATACCAATCCCCTGAATCACCGTCTTGAATCTGAGTCGTTTTCTTCTGACACACATCGTTTTGTTCGTCGACGATGTTCCACGTGATTTGCACTGATTGAGCACCGGTTTCAAACTCTTCGAGAAGGCTAGGATTTTCCACGACCGAATTCACTTCGATCATCGACGGGTTTGGGCCACCATTCAATGGAATGGGGTCGAAAGCCAGTGCTTTAGGTTCGTATGTATTTGATTCAACCCAATCGATGCTGAGTTCAACGTGAATGGAAATGGTCTGATTTTTTTGAACATTCTGTTCATCGATTGCAAATGCAGTTACATCATAGATTCCGTGATTAAAAAATTCAACTTGAATCAAAGAATCATTCATGGCATTGATCGTAACAGGTTCTCGGCCGTCCATCGTATCCAGTCCAAAGGTGACCAGCTGAGACGACGAACTCGTCAGAGAAAAATCGAACTCAACAGTGAGGTTCGTGGATGAGATTTTCTCTCCATCTGCGTATGATTCAAACAGCGTACCGTTGTACGAGTCTGCGGAAACGTTCAGCGAAATGCTCGCTTTTGATGGTGATTCTGATAGACACCCAGAAAGACACGAACCCAAAAGCAACAACACAACCAGCGCATACTTGCTTTGTTCCACAGTTAGGCTACGGGTATTGGATATAAAATCACGACTGAACAGCAGCAGCAGTTGCTCATTGATGAATCTGATAATCTTCATCACTCTCCGCTGTAATAGCCCTTAACTAGGTGCTAACTAGACCTTGCTCACGCTCAGTGGCGTGCTGCCATACGTTGCAATGGTTCACTGCTGTTGCTGCGCATATTGAGCCGCATACTGCTGGGCGTAGGTCGCTGCAGTTTGCTCATCATAGCCCTGGGAAACGAATTGCTGGTAGTACTGCTGGTACACTGCATTATCGGCCGCTGGTGCGGCTGCTGGTGCCGCTGCAGGTGCTGCTGCGCCCGCTTGGGCTGCATACTGTTGGGCATAGGCTCTCGCAGTTTCCTCAGGATATCCTTGAGCAATCAGTTGCTGAACGTATTGTTCGGTTTGGTCCATGACCCCTCCAAATCCACTTGCTGCTGAAGCAAAGTCTTTGATTCCTTCATCATCACCACCTCTTCGCATGAGGAAGAGTGTGAGCACAACGATCACGAGAACAATACCTGCTACGATTCCGATCATTGTAGTATCAAGTCCCGCAGAAACACCGTCACCGTCTGTGTTGGATTGAGGTTCAGTCCACACACCGTTTTCGAAGGTCCAAACGCCGGACCACTGGCACTGTCCATCAGCGTCGAGTACAAACTCTCCGCCTGCTGCTTCTGCATCAACATCGGCTTCAAGTCCCTGACATGCAGGCAATTGAATTTCAATCCACTTGATGGTAGTCCAGCGTTCATTCGGACTTTCACCTTCGTAAATCTTGATGAAAATACGTTGACTCTCGGACTTGTTAGTGTACATTCCTTCGAGCGAAAGGGTCAGTTCAAAGGTATCGGAATCACCCAGACCGGTCTCAACCTTAGCCCACGTCATGTCGCCCTTCATGTTGTACTTCTCAATGGCACTTGCATCGAAACTCTCTTCCATAAACGCCGCTTCAATGTAGACGTCGTTTTGTCCGTCTTCAGCTCCAGAAAGAACACTTCCAGAAATGGTGATGGTGTCAGAGTCGACACGAGAAGCATTCAACGAGGTATCGAGTTGAACCACTGGTTCTTGATCGCCGAAACCTTCTGGAACGACAACGAAGTACATTCGATGCTTTTCAGAGAACTTTTCGGCTCCATCAAAGACGACGAGTTCGATTCGAATCTCCGTACTAGATGAACCGGATTCATCGATTGTTTCGTTTCTGAAGGTGTATGCAAAGGAGCCATCGCTGGCTGCAGATTGCGTGAAAGAGTGCCCTTCAATATCGAAATCATCATCACCGTACGGTGCATCGAACAGAATCTTCCATTCGTATCGCTCGATACCGTTTCCTTCCAGGGAATCCTCATCCGAAGAATTACTTGCGTCGAAGAAGATGGTGACTTCGCCATCTTCGTCAAGGATGATTCGATGAACGTCCCAGTCTTTGCCGCTGATGGTGTTGGTACCAATGTACTCGACCTGTTCAGAATATTCATCTCGAAGATCGATTTCAGCATCCGCAGTTGGGCGGAATTCATCAGCGAAGACGTCGTTCGTCTCGACAGTGACCGAAATCACTCGAGAGTGTCCAGCATCGTCGTGAAGCATCAGTGTAACGACCCATTGCTCACCTTGAGCACATCCAGTAGCGGACGAAAGGTCGACCTTACAGAACTTCATCATTGGGTTTGTGGTTTCGACATGGTCGGTTCCAGAAGCCATCGAAGCTCCGGTCCAAGAGGTCGGACCGTCAAGAATCCAATCGGTCGAGAGAACTTCAGTGGTATCAGTGACGAAGGAGAAGGTCAATTCTGCATCGCTCTTCATGTAACGAACCTTGTAACCGTCTGTACTCGGATCGTTATCCGGAGTCACGCCGTTGATTTGTAGGTTCAAGCCATCGCCAAGAATTCCGAAACCGGCTGGATACGGTGTCACTTGGTAGGAAAGCATGTTTCCAAGAAGTGGCAGCGTTGTGCTGTCAGCGCGTTCTGAGTGGGTCGCAACGTCGATGGTTGAAACGATGAGTCCACCGGATTGGTAACTGCATACAGCGAGCGTCGTGTTTCGATTATCGGCTTGGGATCCTGCCTGGCGAATAACTCGCTGGAAGGTTCCGGATTTCTTACTTTCACTGAATCCACCGCATCGTTCTGGAACGTTGTTCGCACTTTGCGAGTTCGTGTTGATCCATGCACGTGCAACCGTCGAGTCTGCATCGAACCCTTGGAAGGCAGCAATGTCAACGTCTTCCATGAACGGGTGGTAAGGGTCTGCAAACTCGGTGTCAGCAAAAGAGAGTTTACTGTCTGCATCTCCCTTAATGTCAAGGCCAAACGGCAGTCGGCCTTGGAGTCCAGAGCCTACCCCGTACACTTGGCTGCCTTGTGGTCCAAGGTGAGCTTGTACGGTACCTCCAGCAAACATGAACCCTTCGAGGGTGTTCTTGTTGGCCGTAGTTCCAATCTTTTCGTAGTAGCCTCGGCCACCATTGGAAATATCCTTGGCTGCGATATCGGTTTGCCAAGGGAGGACAATCTTGTCGTAGTGCGTGAACCATCCGCTGAGGAAGTATGTGTCCCAGTCATTGATCTCAAACTGAGTGTAGGTCATTCCAAGAAGTGCAAGGTCTTCCTTGATGGTCGTGGTTCGAGTCGAAGTATCTGAAAGAATAGCGACATCAACTGAATCAACAAACGTTGCATGGAAGTAGCGAACGTTTCCTGACGAAGAACCGTCTGAGAGTTCCGCATTGATACTGATGTTGTATTCGTGACCGTCTTGCCAGCCATTCCACGGCGTGAACGTCACGTCAATGAGTTGGTGGGACTCGAGGGTTTGAGCTGGACCTGCGGTAGTCGTATGCGCCATTGAATTGGACGTCATGTCGAAGATGTCCATGTTGAAGATGTAATCTCCCGCCAATACACCGTTGGTTGCTTTCACGGTCCAATCGTGGGTTAGAGCACTGTCAATCGGCATAACACACTCGAGGTTTTGGTCGTTGAGACATGCAAGCGTGTTGGGCTTACCCAGGGTGATATCAACCGATTCAACGTTGAAAATCACGGTCTCACGGTTGTTCGATATCGAAATTTCGTTGTCGTTAAACCACGGTGTTCCAACCGTTGTGTTGTCGAAAATTGTTTCGACCTCAATCTTGTAGACACCGGCAAAGAATTCGTGACTTGCAACCAAGTTCTTGGCTGATTGTTCAGCGTCGACGTTGGTTCGGCTCACGGTGTATGAGTTGTCTTCAATGAACGTGAACTCTTGGAGGCTTATGTTGTTGAAAGCAACGCCCTTGAAACCGTCATTGACTCCGTTTCGACCGTCATCGTCCGATTGGAACTCGAAGTTAATGTCGACAGTTGAACCTGCAAGAGAAATGCATTCATATCCCCAGTTGGTCGAACTTGCATCCGAAGTGTTGAGGACGTACAGGTGCGTCAAGTCGAGGCTTGCAGTGGATACAAGGTCGTTTGTGTTGAAGAACACGTTGTAATTTCCAGTTGAACCATCGGTCGATGCATCATCGCCAATGTAGGAAATCTCCGGGAAGTCAATCGATTCAGAGGCGTTAACAATGTTGTCGCCATTGTCATCGTTTCGGCAAGTGCCGTCTTCGTTGTAATCGTTCCATTGCCCCATAACAACGCTGCTGTATGAAGCACCATCTCGGAGGATGTCAATCGTCATTGCAGCGTAATCGTTAACGTCAACGATGGTGATACCATCGGAGTCAATGCCGTAGAATGTATCTGCATAGTATTCGAAATTGAGCGAAACGAAATCACCGCTAAGAGCAGTTAGGTCGATTCCAGGAATGGTCAATGTTTCGTTGGCCCATGCATCGCCGTATCCACTTGATCCGGTGTCACAAGGGTGTCCAAACCAATACGCAGCGTTGTTGAAAATCTTGTCTTGGCAGGTTGCTTCTGCATAAACTGCACCCTGAGGATTTTGGCTTTCCTCGTACAGGTATCCGGCCGCTCCGCCTTCAAAGGTCTCTTCACACAGAGCAGACGGCGTTCCACAGTAGATGTCAGAAGGAGTTGCTGAGAACACGGTTGCTTTGATATCAAAGTCAACAGCAGTGTTTCCCCAATTGTTGGTGTTCACTTCAATGTCAAATACACCTTCAGCGTACAATCCACCGGGATTGAAGTACTCGAGACTTTCAACCATCGGATCGTACAGATTTAACGGGGTAATATACCCGACCAATTCATCGTTCTGCGATTGCTCATCCCAATTGTTACCGGATAGGCTTGCAGAGATTCGGTAAGTTGTGTCGTTGAGCAAATCTGCGGTGATAGAAGCGGTGTATTCCTGTCCGGGTCCAAGGTTGTTGAGGTTGATGGCAGTTTGTTGAACCTGTGAATTCGGAAGGAAAGCTGTGTTTTGCTTCCAAATGGTGAGGTTGTCTACTGCATATCCGTCGCGTCCACTCCAACGGCTCTCATTGTCATCAGAGATTGAACCGGTGAAGCCAGTTCGGAAGCGGAATCGAAGGTCGATGGTCTCGCCAGCCCAAGGACTGAGGTCAAAGGAACCAACGCCTTCTTCGGTAAAGTTGTTCCAACCATAGTACGTTCCGGAGGAAACAATTCCGTAGTAGTAGATACCTTCTGCAACACCGCCAATGTTTTGCTTGTACTGGCGATCAATGTCGAATCCTCCCCAGATTGAGTCTCCAGAGATACACGCCCCTGAAATGAAAGCTTCTTGCGGGCAAGAGAGAATATCCCACCCCGTTTCTTCACTTCCAATTTCAATCATAGCAATATCGTCCCAGACGTCACCGGCGAGGTAGTTTCCGGATGCATCGAGGCTACCAAGAACGCCGTGGCCCAAGTGTTGGAAAAGTTCGACGCTCATGAAAGCACGATCAGAGCCAGTCAAGTCCACGTCTTTTAGGACCATTGCATCGTCCCAATTCTTGGCATATCCCGACCAAAGGTCGCCGGTTGAGTTGGTGTCATAGTAACCAGCCCACATGAAATCTGTGGGGTTTTGATAGTTTGCTGAAACGTTTGCATCGTTGTTTCCTGAGGTAGCACCGATAGAATGGTTGGTCTCTTCATGCCATGCAGTGGCTTGGTCAATGTATTCTTCGAATTCCCATGAGCACCCGGTACCGCAGCCAGACGCATCTTCTGGATTGTCCCAGTCCATTTGGTACACGGTGTTGTTCGTAGAATTCGCTTCATCAACAATCTTGAGTTCGAGGTCAAGGGTAGCGGTCTGGCCGTTGAGGACATCCATTCCAGTGTTGGTGACTGTGACATTGATGTCACGGGTACCTTCACCGACAATTCCGTAGAACTTGTCGACTGGATTGATTTCAAGCGAGGTTACAGCCAAATCTTTGCTGTCCATTTCAACAACAGTGATTGTATCGTACTGACCTTCCCAGCCGAAGTTATCAACCCAACTTCCAAAATCATAGCTGGTATGTCCAACGACAATGTCAAGGGCAGAGGTTGAAAGTCCGGCAAGTTGACCAACCTCGACCATGCTCGGTCGGCGGCCTGCCTCGTAAGAGAGCGGCGTGAGGTGTCCACCATTTCCATCAGAAAGGGTGACTTGCACTGTGGTGGGGAAGTTGAGATAGTAGGACGATGAAGTACCGCCTGCGGAGTCACTGCTGTTCAACTGGTATGCAACGGTAGGGTTCACGAAGTCAGGTTCTCCATCGTTGTTGAGATCGGTTGCTGTGACGGAATACGAGATGTACGGGCCGAAGTAGGCCAAGGTTGGTGAAGACCATGTTCCTACAGCGGAAGATGTGACGTAGGTGACATTCTCGATGTTTCCGTCGTTCAGTACAAGGGTATCGATTTCACCGTTGTTATCAATATCTGAGATGTCGAAGTCCGATGAAAAGACGGTCGCCATGTTGATGATGGTGGTTGCAGTTTGAGGCGTTGAAGGATTGTAGCTGTAAGTTGCAGGATAGGTATTGGTTAAGCAGGAGTATTCAATGATGGTAATGTTGTCATCGTTACCAGGGTTGGTTGTCTGACCGGTTGCATAGTCGAGTCCTTCTGAGCGCAAGAGCCAGATGTCATCGTCGGTACAGGTTCCAGAAATGCTGTTTTCTGATTCGCCCCAATCACCGACTTCGATGCTACGGTAGGCGTTTTGGTTCGCTGGACCCAAGTTTGTGATGACGGGTTGAGTGTTGGATGTAATCGGTCCGCGGTAGGTGACCGCTCGCTGAGTCGAGATGTCGTTCAAGAGGTCGAGAACGAAGATGTCATCGTTACCATCTTGATTTGCGTCACCAACTGCGAGGTCCCAGACCCAGAAGTGAGTGAAGCGTTCACCGATTGACCAGCTGCCAGATGTGCAGCCGTCGTTTTCGATGATAGTGACGTTGCCGGGCTCACCAGCAGGTGCGCCGTTGTCATCGGTCTTGAACGGATTGTTTCGTTGAAAGATAACAATATCGTCGACACCATCGCCGTTGAAGTCACCGGTTTCAATGAATTGAACGTTTGAGAACTCATCCCAATCAGCGTTTCGACTGGTGTTCTTTGACACCCAAATGTCTTGACGTTCGCTGAAGTCGCCATTTCCATCGTTCATCAAAACAGTGATGGTGTGCGTACCTTCAGTTGCAACAGCCAAATCATTGAACCCGTCACAGTTGAAATCACCGATTGCAATGTCGAGCGGGTCACGGTTGGTCGTGTAGGAACGAGCAATGGATGCGCTTGCGGTTGTCGCAAGTGCAAGGGTTGTCGAAAGAAGCATCAGCATTACTAGAAATATGCTTAAAGCGCGGCCAGTTTGGAGGTTGTTCTTGTTTGACATCAACATCACTATTGATTCCGAGAGTCTGATGCACTTTAATGCCTTTGCTTTCAAGTTCTCGAATAGAACACGTGAACATTAACGCAGTACACCGAAATTTGAAATTCAAGCATCGTTTAACTGGCAATCAAGCCCGGGGATGAAATTGGTAAATATTGCGAGTAGAATTTACATTTTTCCAATCAGCCATCGAGGTGAAGGACCCCACCCAGTTGCGTCTCCGCCGTGAACTTTAACCAGTTTTCCAGCAGAAAACAGAGACTCAAGCCAAACTTCGAGTTTGGTACCCTCTCGTCCACCCAGTCGTTTACTTGCGATTTCTTCGATATCTTCGGTCTTCAGCGCAGTGATTCCATGCTCTCGAACAACCAAGTGCAGTAACTCTCGCAACCATGCTTCGGCCATTGGATCGACGCTCATCGTACCTTGAACAGGTAGTGGAGTTTCCATTTCTTCAAGCGCTTCCATCAACTCAATTGGATCGGGTCGAACAGGAACTTGAAGGCCGATTTTTTCCAATTCTTCGACGAGATTCAGTTGCCCGATTGGACGGCGAACGATGGGGATTCGAGAAGGGTCAGGTGTGGGCCCCATATCGAGGGGTTTTTGGTCAAGTTTTGTTTCGTCGAAGTCCTCGCTTTCGGCGTCTTCATAGTCTGGAATTTCAATCCCAGAAGTGTTCGTCGCTCGCATTTCAGAGGCAATGGGCATCATCCACCCAACGCCCTCGAGTCCGAGTTCAGCAACGGTTTTTTTCACCCATGAAGAAGAACCTTCAATCAGAACTTTGACGTCATGCTCGTCAGAGCGAAACCTGTAACGAACTTGACCACGCAGTTCCGCCATGAAAGTCACCTGTATCCGTCTACCTCTTCAAGATGGCGATTCTACTCTGACTGAGCGAGTTGACGTAGCACGGTATGAAGGATTCCACCGTTGCGATAGTACTCGACCTCAACCGGTGTGTCGAGGCGCACTTGAGCTTCAAATTGCGTTGTTGTCCCACTTGGATGTACGGCAGTAACGGTCAGCATCTGAAGTGGTTCTACCGCATCAGTCACCGGTATCGAATATTTTTCAGTCCCATCCAAACCGAGCGTAGAGTGCGTATCTCCATCAACAAAAGTCATTGGAAGCACGCCCATACCGACAAGATTTGAGCGGTGGATTCGTTCAAAAGAGGTGGCGATAACGGCTTTTACTCCAAGTAAATAGGTTCCTTTAGCAGCCCAATCCCTGGAAGAACCCGTGCCGTATTGACTTCCCGCGAGCACGACTTTAGGCCCCGCATATGAATTGGCTGCATCGTACACTGAGACCACTTCACCTGTCGTTGAGTCAAGGGCGAATCCTCCTTCGGTACCTGGTGCCATTTGGTTACGAATACGTACGTTTGCGAACGTCCCACGCATCATGATTTCATGGTTACCCCTGCGGCTTCCAAAGGAATTGAAATCGGCGTGAGAGATTCCTCGCTCAATTAGCCATTTACCAGCAGGTCCGTCTGCGGGAAACGAACCAGCTGGAGAGATGTGATCGGTCGTAATGGAGTCACCGAGTTTAAGCAAAACAACCGCATCTTCGATACTTGAAATTGGCTCTGGCACTGGTGAAAGGCCCGAAAAGAACGAAGGGAGGCGAATGTAGGTCGAATCGTCCTGCCAAGGATACAGTGGGCTAGGTTCAGAGGGAATGCTGTCCCAACGAGGTTCATTCATGGCGTCAGCGTACCGTTGACGGAACATGTCCGGGGTGATGACAGAAAGCGCCTCAGCAAGTTGTTCCTCGGATGGCCACAGATCGCTCAGCATGACCGGTGTGCCGTCAGTAGCATGGCCTACCGGTTCGGTTGACATATCGATTTCCAACGTTCCTGCAAGGGCGTAAGCAACGACCAGAGGCGGGCTTGCTAAGTAGGATGCTTTGACATTCCCATGAACGCGCCCTTCGAAGTTTCGATTGCCTGAAATCACGGAACCGACGATGAGTTTTGAGGCGTCGATGGCTGAATCGATGTCTTCAGGTAATGGACCAGAGTTTCCAATACAAGTCGTGCACCCGTATCCTACGACATTGAAACCAAGAGCGTTCAAGTCGTCTTGCAAACCGGATACTTCGTAGTATTCAGTCACGACTCGGCTGCCCGGTGCTAAGGATGTCTTTACCCACGGTTTAACTTCCAGCCCGTACTTTCGAGCATTGCGAGCGATAAGACCAGCTGCGAGCATGACTCCAGGGTTTGAAGTGTTCGTACATGAAGTAATTGCAGCAATCACGACATCGCCATGATTGAGTTCAAACGTCGTACCGTTTGAAGTGACAAGTTCGGAATTCGAAAGGTCTTCTTTGGCTAGGCCGTGCCCGTGATGGCCTAATTCAGCGGTCAAAGATTCTTGGAAATGGGCCTTCATGGCTGAAAGGTCAACGCGGTCTTGAGGTCTTTTAGGGCCTGCTAGAGCAGGTAGAACGGTCGTAAGATCAAGTTCAAGGGTTGCAGAATAGGATTTCTCTTCATCACCGGGTGAATACCACAATCCTTGGGCACGAGAGTATGCTTCAACACCTTCGATGGCTTTGGTATCTCGGCCGCTCAATCGCATGTATTCCAATGTGCGCTCATCGACTGGGAAAAATCCACACGTAGCACCGTATTCAGGTGCCATGTTGGCGATAGTTGCACGGTCGGCAAGCGTGAGAGCAACCATTCCGGGGCCGAAAAATTCAACAAACTTTCCAACAACACCGTGTTCGCGCAACATTTCTACAATTCGAAGAGTCATGTCAGTTGCGGTCACTCCAGGGTGGAGTGAACCGGTGAGACGAACACCAACGACGTCTGGTGCAAGCATGTAAATCGGTTGGCCAAGCATGACCGCTTCGGCTTCAATTCCACCCACTCCCCATCCAAGAACGCCAAGACCGTTGATCATGGTCGTGTGGGAATCGGTACCAACCAGTGTATCGGCTAACCAAATTCCGTTTTCTTGGCGAGCAACGCTAGCCAGGTATTCGAGATTTACCTGATGAACAATACCTCGTGAAGGGGGGACTGCTTGGAAATTATCCAGCGATTGTTGGCCCCACTTGAGAAACGTGTAACGTTCCATGTTCCGATGGTATTCAATATCGAGATTGAGTTGCAGTGCATTACTGTGACCGCCATCAACATCCACTTGCACCGAATGGTCAATAACGAGGTCAACCGGAACTTGTGGATTGACTTTTTCAGGGTCTCCGCCCATCTCGACCATCGCATCTCGAAGCGCCGCAAGGTCAACGACTGCCGGAACACCTGTGAAGTCTTGAAGGATTACTCGAGATGGACGAAAAGGTATCTCTCCCCGTTCTCCATTCGGAGTCCATCCAGCAATATTTAGGATGTCTTCATTCCTGACCAAAAAACCATCGTGACCTCGCAGTGCACCTTCAAGAAGAATGCGAATGGTGTAGGGAAGGCTCGAGGTATCGATGCCGTTTTCATCAAGACCGTCGAGAGCAAAATATTCACCTCCAACCGACAAAGAACGGCGAGCACTGTAGGGGTCAAGAGTCGTCATGTAACAACCTAAACAGGCCATGATTATGAACACAACCCTTCCAAGGGTTCAACAAAGCTTGGCCTGATTGGTTAAGTTCACCAGAATTGGAACCACGGAGGGCTGCTTTCTGAATTGGTGGTTAAGCTGACAAGCGTAACTGGATACTCAGGACTGGAACTTGACGCATTTACTTCTGAAATGGCAGTAACAAATTCCAAGCCATCGGTCACAACACCATATACTGTATGACACGATTGCGAAGAACAATCTTTGCCGGGGGTGTAATCGAGATGAGATGGGTTCGAGTCCTCGGGAACAATATAGAACTGAGAGCCGTCTGTGTTGACGCCTGCATGGGCTGCAGCCAATGCACCGGGTACGTGAGATTTACCATTCGCATGCTCTTGAGGAACAGCCCAATCCGAACGATCACATCCACTTGAATCTGCCATCTGAACACCGTTGCAGAATCCAAACCACTTCGCAGCATAGCCTCCAGAGCCTGTTCCAGATTCAAAATCACCGCCCTGAATCATGAAGTTGTCGATGATTCGATGAAATGGGCTGCCATCATAATTTCCGGATTCCGCATGCAGTTGAAGATTCTCAACATGCAATGGAGCATCGTTTCTGAATAATTCAACCGTGATTACCTCGTCGTGAAATTCACCGCTGGTATCTGTCCAAGTGACGCGGAAATACGCTTCGGTAGGTAAATCGGAATTCGAAGAATTTGCAACAAGTGAAAGTCCTGCTAAAAGCAAAATCAGGGCGGTAAGAAACGCAAATGCCCCAGCAACAGTTGGAGTTCCGTCATTGACAAGACGAGGAATGGTACTTTCGCTGATTCGCTTGTCCTGCATTTCGTTGAGAAGATTGTTGTAAAGTGTATTACTTTGCTTGTTCTTTGGATTCTTCTTGACTGCGTCCCTCAACAGAGATGCTGCCTTGCGATAATCGACTTTAGAGTTGCCTCGCTGAGCAATTTTCCACGTGGCTTCACCGGCGAGGCGAAGCGTTGTGTCGTGGTCACCAGATGGATCGATGTCTCGAAGGGTTAGAAGAGCGCCTTCTGGCTTTCCCTTTGCAATGTCTTTTTCTGCCTTGGACCATGCAGCTTTGCGGGGATCTTCAGCTTTGTCAGAGTTGTCTGCCATGGTTCACCGATAGCGGATGAGGTTTTGAGTATCACGGCTGAATCGATTTGTCAGTATTTTTTGACATTTAACGGCTCAGTCATTCGCAGAAGGTCGATTAGACCGTGAAAAACGAGTGAATACCCCCCTTATTCAACATGAATATTCCGGAACCGTACAACAACATGTTCAAAGGGTGCATGCGAGACCGGTCTAAAGAGAGCCAAGCAAAATATTGCCTGAACTCTTCCGGGGACTATCATCATGAACACCATCGCCAACGATTTCACCATCAATATTGCGACAGCAAACGGCACAGGCTCCCAATCAGCAAACCTCATTTTATTGCAATCACTGTTTGAGATGGGAGTTCCTGTCAGCGGGAAAAACATGTTTCCGTCAAACATTTCTGGTCTCCCAACTTGGTATGTCGTCCGGCTTTCCGACCACGGCTATCAGGCGCCGGGTAACAGAGTCCACATCCAAGTGCTGGTTAATCCGGCCACATGGGATGAAGACTTGGCTGACCTCGAACCGGGTTCCGTGGTCATCTGGAACGAAAATGCGAAGATGGAAATGACCCGTGATGACGTCGTTTCATATCCAGTTCCAATGACCAAACTCGCTAAATCAATCAACTCAAAACTCGCCAAGTTGGTCACCAACATCATCTATGTTGGTGTTCTTGCTGAAATGTTAGGCATCGACCAAGAGGAACTTGAAGCCGCTGTAGCCAAGCAATTCAAAGGCAAAGCAACGGCTATCGAACTCAACGTTTCTGCACTCAACCTCGGTCGTGAATACTACCGTGACAACCATCCTAAAGTCGACCCGTATATCGTTGAGAAGCGACCAATCGAGACACCACAATTTTTCATCGAAGGAAACGAAGCTGCTGCGCTAGGTTGCATCTTCGGTGGCGTTCAAATGCTGGCATGGTACCCTATTACCCCATCATCTTCACTCGCTGAAGGAATCATCAATTACATCCCGCAACTCCGTCTCGATGAGGAAGGAAACACGACGTGTGCTGTCATTCAGGCAGAAGACGAACTCGCTGCTGCGGGCATGGTGCTCGGAGCGGGCTGGGCAGGCGGAAGGGGGATGACTGCAACCTCGGGCCCCGGTATCTCATTAATGCAGGAATTCATCGGGTTGGGTTACTTCGCTGAAATCCCTTCAGTGTTTTGGAACGTCAACAGAGTTGGACCTTCAACAGGATTACCAACTCGAACCCAGCAATCAGACATCACACTGTGCTATGAAGGCAGCCACGGTGACACCCAACATATCGTCCTCATACCAGGTACGGTTCAAGAGTGCTTCGAATTTGGATGGCGTGCTTTCGATATCTCGGAACGATTCCAGACTCCTATTTTTGGATTAAGTGACCTTGACCTCGGTATGAATCGCTGGGCGTGTGACGGGTTTGATTATCCAGAAGTCAACATGGACAGAGGTAAAGTTGTTCGAGACCGAGACATCTTTGAAGCGTTTGAAGAATTTGGACGCTATCTCGATGTTGACGGAGATGGAATCCCGTACCGAACCCTTCCAGGCTCGGGAATGGACCCAATTCTCTACCGTGGAACAGGACACAATACCAAGGGTGTCTATTCTGAAAAGCCACACGATTATCACGACCTGATGGCCCGTTTGAAGCGAAAGATTGAGGGTTCACGAGACCATCTTCCTGCCCCAATAGTTCGTGAAGAAAAGGAACTGCAACTGGGCATCATTTACCTTGGAAGTATGGAAAACACGATTCAAGAAATCGACGACCTCCTCGAAGCAACCGGTGTTAAGGTCAGCACGTGCCGTGTTCGCGCCCTTCCCTACCACAGCGAAGTCGAAGAGTTCATCAGAAGGCATGAGACAACCGTTGTGTTGGAAATCAACCGTGACGGGCAAATGTACGGTATTCTGCGAAAGGAGTTACCGACAGAATTGATTCCGAAAATCCATTCCGTTGCGTACAGCGACGGCATCCCTCCACGCGCAAAAATATACGCTAATTTGATTCTTTCAACATTGAAGGAGGTATCCTCATGAGCGATAAACCTGCACGAAGAGAACGACCAGCACGGGCCGTTAAATTGAACGTCTTGAACGAACCGAAAGACAGTTACACTGGTGGGAAATCATCACTGTGTCCTGGTTGCGGTCACGACCAAATTTCGAATGTGATTATTTCCGCCGCATGGGAGAACGGAATCGAACCGCACCGTGTTGCTAAGATGTCAGGTATCGGTTGTTCCTCGAAAACCCCTGCGTACTATCTGGGCCAATCTCACGGATTCAACACCGTACACGGCCGCATGCCTTCTGTAACGACCGGCGCATATGCGGTGAACAAAGACCTCCTCTACATTGGCGTCTCCGGTGACGGTGATTCTGCTTCCATTGGTATTGGGCAACTCATTCACGCCATTCGTCGAAACATGGACATGGTGTACATCGTTGAAAACAACGGTGTTTACGGACTAACGAAGGGCCAATATTCCGCAACAGCCGACATCGGATCAAAGAAAAAGAAGGGTGCAACCAACATGACTCAACCCATTGACCTGTGCGCACTGGCCATCAACCTCGGTTGTACTTTTGTTGCACGCTCATTCTCTGGTTCGAAGAAACAACTTAACGCCTTACTCAAAGCCGCGATGTCACACAAAGGTTTCGCCCTCATTGACGTCATCAGCCCCTGTGTCACCTTCAACAACAACGACGAATCCATGCGCTCATATGGCTACGTGAAAGAAAATGAAATAACGCTCCACATGGCAGATTATATCCCGCACTTTAACCCGCTTGTTGAAGTTGAAGTTCCTGAGGGGCACTTCCGCGACATCACGTTGCACGACGGTTCAACCATCCGTCTTGAGACAATTTCTGCTGAACACGACCCGGGTGACGCTGTGGCTGCTTTAACCGCTCTGCACAATGCTGAAAACAGTCAAAAGCACGTCACTGGATTGCTGTACTTCGACAACTCAAAACCATCATTAGCCGAAGATTTAGGCCTGGTTGACCAACCGTTAATCGATGTTCCTGACGAAGTACTCCGCCCAAGTACCGACAAACTCGATCTCATCAACGCCGCACTGCATGGATAGACTACAATGGGGTGTTGTCATGAATCAAAATGGCATCATTCTTGGTGTTGCGGCATTTTTCATGGGATTTGCCGTGTATCACTTCATACTCTCTAGAACAAAAAGGTCGGGCAAGGGATACAATCGGGCACTGCGTGAAAAGTACAACCCAGACATTTTTCTTCATCGCGACACCGTATCGTTTTCAAGCCGCCAAGTGAACGATTTGGACCCCGAAGAAAGGAATCAATATGAGGAGCGTGAATTTGCTCGAAATCAAAACATAACCTTCCTTCGATTGCTGGTAGAAGATTTGTTCAATGACGATGATGACCCACAAAAAAATGAATTCGATGCAGCTGTAAATGCTCAACAACGTAACGATTGGATTGAGCACAACGAACAACCGCTCAATAAACACGCTTCCCTGATTCAAGAAGAAGAAATTGGAAGTGGAATGATTATTCTTGACAAAATTGATCCGAAAAAGGATGATTTAGACAAGCGAATCAAGCGAGAGGGTGGAAAGAATGGTGAAGTCCAGATTTCACTTGCTTGGAACGACTTCAACGATTTGGATTTACACCTGTTCTGCCCGTCAGGTGAACGGATATACTTCAACAACAAAGACAGTGAGTGCGGTGGAGAACTTGACGTTGACATGAACGTCCGTCCAACCAGCAAGAACCCAGTCGAGAACATCGTGTGGACGGAGGATGCCCCTTTGGGCAAATACAAGATTGGGGTTCACTTTTACAAGCACCACAAGCGGAAAAAATCAACAGCGACATGCAAGTTTCGCCTGCGTGTAAAGATTCACGGAATTCCAAGAAACTATGCTGGTAGCATCACATACGGCCAAGCAATGCAAATGGTCACAAGTTTCACCATCATCGACCCAAACGAATGATTCAATACTTTTCACCCATCAAAAACCGTTTTGCTTTTTCAGCAAGTGATATTTTTGGCTGCGGCTCAAGACCGAGGCGCCAATCCAATTCCCCTGCTTGGTCGTACTTGCGCAACGCTTCACTGTCACCAATCCACTGATCGTTGATGAAAATTTGTGGAACGGTTTTTGCACCGTTCGTTCGGAGACGGAATTCGGCGTCGCTTCGGCGAGATAAACCCAGACGAATCTCTTGATATTCAATTGATTTAGAATCAAGCAAACGTTTCGCGCTCACGCAAGCGCCACAGCGCTTCCCCGTGTAGATCTCAACTTTCGCCACACGCTTCGCAGTTCTGCAGACATTCAAAACCTTCCGTCACCGAACAGTGGTAGTCCCTCTCGGATTTGAACCGAGGTCGGGGGAACCAGAATCCTCCATGATGGACCGCTACACTAAGGGACTATGGACGGTCCAACATCACCCAACTCTTCAACTCAACGGTCACCTTAGCGCTCTACTTCACCAAATTCGCTGCATACACACCATCGCTATTCGATGCATGAATACTGTGTTTCAACACTAAGGGGGTGAGGGCTTTTTCTGAATCCGTTCCGGGCCGACCCATTCATCCCAGCTTGAATCAAATCCAACATAGTGAATAAGATACTTCTGACCAACCACTTCGCGAATGAGCGAATCCCACCATTCACCCTTCCATTCAGCCTTGACCTGTTCTCCGGCAGAGAAAGGGTTGTTGAAGGGGTGGTCTGAAGGCGGAGTGGTCCATCCCGTTGGACCAACGACGTACATTGTATTACGAGTTTCAACTCGTGCAGTAGCCCTCTCATCGAAGGAAATTGCCAAAATACTGGATGTTCTTACCGGACCTTCACCGAGTCGTGGATGTGAGTATGCATAACCTTTGAGTACACCATCAACAATTTCAGCATCTCGAACAATGACCTCAGTTTTGTGGTGTTGGGACACCTCGCCCGCTTCTGACCCAACCATGTATTTGGCTAGCGCACGGTAATCAATTTCTGAATCCATTGCAATTCCAAGTTCAGCAAATTCTTCCAATACATCCTCTACAGAAATCGGTTCATCACCCATCTCAGTCAGAATCTCAAAATATTTACCTGCTGAAATAGTCCCACTTCCTTCTAAGTCGAACACTTGGAACGCATCGATCAGTTCCTGTTCCTCTTTCATGACGTTTTCGACATATTCCTGGACCTCCGTGGAATTCTCTTGTAGGGGTTCAATTCGCCCCCATTCCACATTATCTTCAACATCTCCATCATCGAAATGAATCATGAACGTGTGATTATCATGCTCTGAAGCAATTCGCCCAGGGTAGAAATGTCCGTATCCCTTCCAATCGACAAAAACCCGATCTCCAGTGTTGAAGGGTGGACTGGAAGGACGAATAGTCCCGGGAGAAGAACCGATGACAACAGCATGCTTGATTTCGACTCTCGCGTCCTTAGGGACTTCGATTCGATAGGTCCCATCGTCATTGATAGCGACGATCTTACATCGGTCCAACCATCGAGCATTGGTAGGACTGTGGTACTCTACATGGTCACCGACGCTGAACGAAGCCGGTAATTCAACTTCAGCCAATGGTGGAAGTGCTGCGGGTACGGATGGCGCCTGATTGACCATTCCCATCTGCTGCAATGCTGCTATCACTGCGGACGTCACCGCCTCTGGATCGTTGTTGATCACCGTACTGTGTACGACATCTCCACCAATGACTGAATCTTGTAAATTGACCACTTGTTTCGATGAGGAATCCGCTGCTTGAAGAGCAGTGGGGGGTGCTGGGATCCATGCTGTACCAGTCCACATAAATTTTCCATCTGGGCTGTACACTGGGTCGGTCATGGTTCTCACAATCCTCGGTTCTATTTGGAATCATCACAATAATTTACGATGAAACTTGAATCAAGAGTTGACAATCGTTAACATAAAGATTCAACCTCCTCAAAAACCCTCAAAAACGGTCAAATAACTGAAAAAATGTAGCTAATTATTGTGCCACCCTATTAATTATAAGGGAGAGCATCGCAGGTGGGTTTTATGAAAGATTCGATATCTCTCAAAATGAAGCCCAGCGCAGCTGTCTTGATGGCACTCGCTTTGATTACCACGACCTTTGCTGGAGTAACGTATGCAGATCCTGCAGATGGCAGTGGAGCCGGTTCCACAAACGGTGGAAACTCCAACATGAGCGACACAATGATTTCCATCGATTACGATGCACTGGTCGTATACGTCGACCAATACAATAACGGAAGTGCCGTTGGCACCATGTCGGCATTGCTCACCATCTACGATGCTGGTTCGGAAATCTGGAACGCAACTGAAGACCTCGTCATGGAATCAGATAACACCTCTTGGAATACACACTATACTTCGTTCAACCTCACGCTTTTCTTTGAAGGAAACGATACCATCGGTCCAATGGCAGAGGAAGGAACATGGTACTCTGTTAACGCTGAAGTTGTCGACTCATACCAAAACTGGCTCGGTAGCGACTACATGGAAATCTGCATGGAAAACGGAAGCGTCTGCGAAGTCGATGACCACATGGATGAGGTAACGAAACTCTTCGAGGACATGGACGAAAACGGCGATAATGCAGTCAACGCTTCAGAAATGATTGATTACTTTAACTGGGAAAATGCAGATGACGCAAACTCATCGAACATGACCGATGATGAAGAAGCGGAAGTTGCTGATATGATTGCTGACTTTGATTTCGGATACGATGACGGTATGGGCAATACGGAAGATGCGTACGATGGTATGCTTGAATTCAACGAATTCGCTGATTGGTTCTTCTCCGTATACATGATTACTGGCGCTGATGCTTATCTCGAAGACGGTATGTTGCTGATTGAGATCCACGATGACTTCGAAGAAATCGACTATGTTTGGATTCAAGTATTTGACCAAAACGGAGTTGAACTGGTCAATGAAACATACAATGGATCCGAAGACGGAGAATTTTATGATTGGACAAGTTCAGATTGCTGCGCTGAAGACGGAATGTACTACTCTGTCATGATTACATTCTATGACGAAGAGGGATACATGATTGCCATGTACTCAACGATGCTCGGCGAAATGATGGACCAAGATGAAATGATATTCGGTATGTACGATGCTGACGAAAGTGGAAACGTGTCCTTTGATGAATTCATGGACATGCTTAACATCGGTGGAGACAACGATTCTGAAGGACCTGATAACCAAACGATTGCACTGTTCCAATCTCTGTTTATGAGTTCTGATTCAAACAACGATAGCGAACTCAACTTAGATGAATTCATGTATTTCATGGAACTTCTCGACGGTGACGGTGAAGAAGATAACGACGATGATACTGACTTCGAATTCATGTTCATGATGTTTGACACCGATGCGAGTGGAAACGTTTCATGGAGCGAATACCTCGACTTCATGGTAAGCAGTTCCGACGAGGCCCCAAGCAATGAAACATTGATGATGATGCAGATGCTCTTCTTGAGCTCTGATTTAAACAACGACAGTGAGCTTGACCTAGATGAATTCATGAACTTCATGTCTGCATTTGAAGACGATGACGACGACAGTGATGACTCCAACGATATTGATGTACTGATGATGATGCTTGACGTTAACCAAGACGGTCATGTTTCCCTCAGCGAGATGCTCTCCATGTTCATTGATGAAGAGATGAGCCAAGAAGAAGCAACTCAATGGACCACAGTTTACACAAACGTGTTCAACATTCACGATGAAGATGGAAACGAACTTCTCGATGAATTTGAATTCGCTGAATTATTCTACCACATGCAAGAGCTCGACACAGAGAAGTGCTACGATATCATGGAAGGAGAAACAGTCATGGATCAAGGAGAATTTGAAGACGCTGATGGGGACGTGATTGAACTTTACCCTGGCGACACCGCACCGAGTGATGGCGAATTCTGCTTTGATGTTGGTACTGGAATCGAACTGATGATTCTAATGGCTGACACGGATGGCAGTGGCACACTGAGTATGACAGAGGTCATGGCAATAATGGGCATGGGTGAGGAACTATCCGATGAAGAACTCGTGATATATGGGTGGGTCTTTGACTACTACGACTACAATGACGACATGGAACTTGACATGTTTGAACTGATTGGCTTCATGGATGAAATGAACGACGATTCGGACTATGAACCGACAGAAGAGCAACTCATGGAAGTGATGATGATGCAAGCTGATACTGACGGAGATGGAAGCATCTCAATGTCAGAAATGATGGCAATGCTAACTGAAGATGGTGAAAACCTATCCGCTGTTGAAGAAGAATACTTTACCATTGCATTCATGATGGCTGACTCTGACGGTAACCAACTACTCGATATGGAAGAATTCATGCAAATCATGTTCTTTATGGATTCTGATGATGGAGATGAAGGAGATATGGATGATGGAAACAGTGACATGGTCGTTGGCCTCAATGAAGAGGAATGTCTTGCCGCCGGTGGAGAATTCCACACCAACGAAGTTGACGAAAACAACAACGTCTACCCTGACCACTGCCACCTACCTGACACGGACGAGGACCACCACGATGAGCACGATGCAGATGAAGAGGAAGGAATTGAATTCTACGACACTGATGTTTGGTTTGAACAGTGGAACGACGAAACCATGCAACTGGTGATCGTTGAACTCTCGGTCATTGACAACCCAGAAGAAATTGCTCGCTTGGTCATGACAGCCGACGAAATGTACGGCAACAATGACGCAATTTTGAACGAATCTGAAGTTGAGATGCTCATGGGATTGTACGCTCTATCCTTCAATCCACAAGATGTGGCAAACGGTTTGACCCTTGATGGCCAAAACGGTACTGCTGTTGATTTCTGGGTTGAAATTGATGGATTACTCGAAGGTGAAGATGTTGTATTCTTGCGAATCGGTACCGTTCTGGAATTCCCGACCACTCCGTACGAAACTGCAACAACGCGCACTTTCAAGGTCACCCCAGAAACTCACGATGACGAAGACTCAAATGACACCATGACTGATTGTAACGAAGAGTCCGGTGTGTGGATTCACAACTCCGAAACTTGGGATATCAGCACCGTTTCAGACAGTGCAAGTTCCCTCGAATTCGTCTATGATGAGACCAACAACATGTGGTACAACATCAACGATGACTGCTCTGAACCGGGTACTGTGACGTTCACGCTCAAAAAGGCTGAAAACGGCACGATTCCGACTCAGGAAGATGATTGGACATGGGAAGATGAAGAGATGAACATGCTCCCTATCTGTGACTGGTACTACGCAGTTACCTTTGCAAACGGCTCAATGATGGAAGACCAGTGGATGGAAGAAGCTCCAGTTAGCGGCGACTATATGATGACCCTTGCTGACAATGCATCGTACGACATCTTTGTCTCCTGCTGGGACCCTGAAGGCGGCGAAATGACCGTTGACATCACCAGCCCACTTGGAAACAGTTCCAACACAAGCATTGGACACGCAATGGGATACGTCTCATTCAAACTACCAGCGGGAACTGGCGGAAACGTCACCTTTGGAGTTGCTTGGACTGACGGATACCATTCTGAAAGTGGAAACTTGACGGTGATTGCGACCGGTGACGGAAGCATCGACCTCTCAGACATTACAACTCAAGACAGCGAAGGACTCCTACCAGGATTCACTGCTGGACTGGGCGTTCTTGCAATGCTCGGTGCTGCAATGCTTGCTGGCCGCAGAGACTGAAACCGTTTGAGTTCCAAACAGCGTGGCCGTTGGGCTTTGCTGAAGTGAGAGCACTGTCACACGAAGCGGAACAGTACCTTGGACACAGCACTGAGCATGAGCACGATCATGAAGGAACCGAGCGCCCATCGACCCCACGGTCGGTCAGGCTTGTCTGGTGGCCAAATGTCGATTCCGAGGCTCTCAGCCTCTCGCACAAGAGCAGCAAGTTCTTGCAGTTCTTCCTCCACTGATTGTGCAGCCATGCACACACCCAGTGCGGGGACCTACAAGATATTCACGGCTGCTTACCGTTTGCAAACAAAGACTTGAAAGCCACCATGAACAGCGAAAAACATGAGTGAACTGCCGGATGGTGTGAAACTCGCGGCTGTTGAGCGAAAACCCCCGCGACCTACAGCAACCATGACCATGACCCGTGATGGAGTAAACGGCGTTGAAGTGTTGCTCGGCCTTCGTTCAGAAACAATGGCTGCTTTCCCTGGATACTGGGCGTTTCCAGGCGGTGGCTTGTCTCGTGTCGATACTGCAGCGGTAGAGGAACTTCCTCAACTCGAAGGACCTGAAGCGGTAGCTGTCGCCTGTATCTTGAGAGAAATGTCTGAAGAACTGGGGCTAAGTCCTTCAAAAAATGGTCTTGTAGCGATTCCCGTTGCAGCTCGAAACGAAATCGTGGCGGATAAAAAGCGCTACCTTCCGCTTGCCATCAAAGACACGTTCCCCATCGAACGAACAGCAATACGGGTTCTCAGCCATCGAATTACACCTCCTTTTGGTCCGATTCAATTCGATAACGCCTTCCTCCACCTCCATGCCGGAGATGCGCACACGGTTCCAGACATCGATTTGGAACCTCAAACTGAATTCACGGAGGTTCTTTGGGCCACACCTCAAGAGATTTTGCACCGATGGTCAAAGTATGAGATGAAAGTTGCACCTCCGGTTGTAACGCTGTTGATGGAAATCGAGCGGACCTTGATTCGAAAGCAGCGCGACATGAATGCTGCTGCCGAAGACATCAGTGAACGCCAACCCGGTCGCCGTTCGATTCTTTTCGCCCACGGCGTCGAAGTTATTCCAATCAAGACCGCCACCATTCCACCTGCCGATCATACCAATTGCTACATGGTTGGCGACCCTGAAGGCGACTTCGTGTTGGTCGATCCTGCGGCGCACCTGCGCGAAGATATGGAAGAACTTGCTAACGCCGTTGACCGTCACAAAGGCTCGCTTATCGCAATGATATTCACCCATTCACATCCTGATCATGTTGGCGATATCGGTCTGCTTCGCGAAGCGTTTGATGTCCCTATTTGGGCGAGTGAATACACGGCAAAGAGCGTCCCATGTGACCGCATTCTCGAAGACGGAGAAGTTCTCCAACTCGGCAATCAAGACTGGCAGGTGCTGATTACCCCCGGCCATCATCCGGGACATGTCTGCTTGTTTGGTGAAGCTGGCATTATTGCAGGAGACATGGTTGCTGGGATTGGAACCATTTTGATTCCGCCACATACCGGCGACATGAACGTCTACATTGAACAATTGCAGCGTCTCAAGGCACTCAATGCCCACCTCCTGTTTCCAAGTCACGGCCCCGTTATCGCACTACCGAGTAAAGTATTCGACCACTACATCAACCACCGCTCTTCGCGGCACCAAGCCGTATTTGACGCCGTTCAATCTGGAAAGCAATCACTCGCAGATATTACCGAAATCGCCTATGCTGATACTCCAAATGCTCATCCTGGCTTGGCAATGGATCAAACCCTCTCGCATTTGATGTCCCACGAGCGAGCTGGAACTTTGAAGCAACAACTCGACTGCTGGACTGTTTCATAGAGAACACTTGAAGCCAACTATCGATTGGAACGGCTATGCCTCGCCGCATCATCATCACCCGTGCCGGTTCACCCTCGGTCATGAAATTGGTCGAAATGGAAATGCCCGTACCAAATGCGGATGAGGTTCGAATCAAGGTCGAGTATGCGGGAATTAATTTCGCCGACCTCTTGATGCGCCTTGGATTCTACAATCCAAAGCCACCCTATCCGTTCACACCGGGTTACGAGATCAGTGGGACAATCGATGCTGTTGGTGCAGATGTATCGAATATGAAAGTTGGTCAACGGGTCGTTGCTGCGATGTCCAATGGTGGACAAGCAAGCCATGTTGTATCCAACCACGAGAGGGTAATGGTCCTTCCAGACGAGGTCCCATTGGATGTTGCGGCGTCAATTCCAGTGACCTACCTAACCGCCCATCACATGTTACACTACCTTGGCCACATGAACAAGGATGATTCTGTGCTCATTCACGGTGGGGCTGGAGGCGTTGGAACGGCGGCACTACAATTGTGCCAACTTGCAGGCGTGACCAAAGTGTGGGCCACTTCCTCGGGTGCGAAACACGCTGTTATCGAAAAACTTGGCGGGCGTGCAATCGACCGACATTCAGAAGATTTTGTGCAGATTATCAAAAATGAAACCGATGGACAAGGCGTGGACCATATTCTTGACCCAATCGGTGGAGAGCATCTCACACGCTCCCTTTCTGTGCTCAAAGAGGGTGGACGACTCTACACGTTTGGAATGTCGGCAGTTGCGCCGCATTCAAAACGTTCATGGCTGAAAAGTTTCCTCGCATGGCGGAAAACTCCTCGCTTCGACCCCCTGCGCCTAATGTCTCGTAACCGAGGTGTGTTTGGAGTTCACATGGGTACATGGAAAAATCAAGAGGTGATGGTTGAACAACTCAACAGCATACTGAAAGGCATCAAGAGTGGGACATTAGCGCCGATTATCGATTCGGTCTTTGATGCCGAAGACATTGCTGATGCGCACCAGTACATCCATGATGGGAAAAATACCGGAAAGGTGCTGCTTCGGTTCAAGTAGGATTCAAGAGGCGTCAACCAATGGTCCGGTTTGGAGGGCGAACCTATGAAAGCGAGCATGTCGAGTTTTGACCTTCGAGCAGTCGCCCGTGAACTGGGTTCGTTTTCCAGTGCATACGTGAAAAAGGCCTACATGCCTCACTATGAACAAATTGTACTGCGAATCAATCCAAAAGAAATCGATCAATTTGACCTCGTACTTGTTCGAGGTTCTCGCATCTACACCTCGAACCGTGACCGTCCAATGCCCATGACGCCTCCCCCGTTTGCAATGGTTTTACGCAAGCACTTGAAGAATGCCCGATTCACTGGCGTCCATCAACTCGGCTTTGATCGAGTCCTGTGTTTCGATTTCGACACAAAGTTTGGCGAATACCACCTCTATGTCGAAGTTTTTCGTGATGGAAACATCATCCTCACCGATGCCGAGAACGTCATAATACAACCATTGACCCACGCATCATACGCCGGCCGGACTTTGAAAAAGGGAATCGTCTATCAGCCACCACCTGAAGCAGTCGACCCCTACCAACTCACCGTCGAAGCATTGCAGCAGATGTTCGAACATTCAGACAGAGACCTCGTTTCAACGCTTGGTGGCAAGGTCAATCTTGGTGCAACACACGCCAATGCTGTTTGTTCACTGGCAGGGATTGAGCCAAACATTGACACTCAAAATGCCGATGCTTCGAAGATACACCAAGCACTCAACACGCTGCTGAACGACCTTGACGCAAGCCAGAACGGCTACATAGTGCTGAAAAAGAATGACCAGATGGACGTTGAATCGCTTGAGCAACAGGCCAGTGAGTTCGCACCAGATGGCCTACGGGACCGCTTCTATGAACAGCATGCTGCTGAAGCAACACCAACCTTGTTGCCGTCACATACCGGGATGGCAACGGTTGAATTCCCAAGTCTGTGCTTTGCTGTTGATGCGTGGAAAGGAGCGCATGATGCAATGGCACTTGCACGTCGTGAAGCTGAGAAATTGGACATCGCTGCTCCCGGTAGAGGACATTCAACCGATGTGGAACGATTGGAACGAAGAAAAAACCAGCAAGAAAAAGCTCTGGAAGGCTTTTCCAAAAAAATCGAGAAGCAGCAACTGCTTGGCCACACCATCCAAAACAATTGGACGCACGTTGAAAGTTTGTTAACCCAAATGAATCAAGCCATCGAACAGAAAGGCTGGAAACAAGTCAAGAAGGACTCAAAACAGGTACCGTGGATCGTCTCGCTTAATGCTGCCGAGCGAACATTTGTAACCGTGTTACCGAACGAAAACGAGGAGCCTAAAGGGCCTCAAGCAACACTTTCACTTGATGAAACCGTTCATCAGAATGCGCAACGCCATTTCGAAGCGGCCCGTAAACAGAAAGACAAAACTAAGGGAGCTGTTGAAGCTTTAGAAGACACGGTTCTCCAGCTGCAACGAGCCGTGAAGAAAGAACGAAAGCAACAGGCCAGTGGGAAGTTAAACAAGGTGAAACGCAGCAAGCGATTGTGGTTTGAAAATCACCGATGGAGCATGATTTCTGGTGGCCATCTCTTAGTGGGTGGACGAGATGCAAAGGGCAACGATGCCATTGTCAAAAAACACCTCTCAGGCTCTGACCGCTACCTGCACGCTGACCTTCACGGTGCCCCGAGTTGCAGTTTACGTGCTGCGCAGGGATTTGCGATTGACCAACACAAGCCAGCACATATCCCTGAAGACGTCCCTGCGTTTCGCTTGATCGACAAACTTGGCGATGAGCGAATCACCGACGAAAAACTCGAGGAAGCGGCCACATTGGCCCTGTGTTGGAGCCGTGCGTGGGCAGGTGGCGGTGCACACGGAACTGTGTATTCAGTCAAGCCAGCACAGGTGTCGAAAACTGCACAAACAGGAGAATTCGTTGGAAAAGGGGCGTTCATCGTACGAGGACAACGTCAGTGGTTCAAGGACCTCGATGTTCAATTGGCTGTAGGAATTGTGGCTGTGAACGGAGTTCCACTTTTGATGGGAGGGCTTCCGGACACCATCCGCAGCCTTTGCAACCGTTATGCAGTTCTCCGACCGGGCATGACAAAGAAAGAACAACTTGCGAACAGAATTTACAAGAACACCGGTTTGATGACCGACGATGTACTTTCAGTACTTCCCGGCGCTTGTGACATTATCGAAGACGTGGGCGTCTTCAGTCCAGTCAAAGCAATCAAGAGTGAAGAAGAGTGATGCTCACTTTCTGTCTCTCGAATATCCACTCTTTTTCCCACCAAATCGATTACCTTGAGGTTTTTTTCCACCTTGGTACCCTTTGCTTGATTTGTTGCTGGGCTTGTATCCTTGGCCCCTGGCTTCTCCGCGGTATGAACCCCCGCTCGAGCCTCCGGATTGGCCGTTGTTGTTTCGACCGCCACCGCCGCCACCACGGTAGCCTCCGCCACCACGACCGCCGCCTGAATTTCCTCGACCGCCACCGCCGCCACCACGGTAGC